>NZ_BAAARA010000001.1:0-613951 GCF_039531955.1 Saccharopolyspora halophila | reverse complement strand
CGCTGCGAACCCTGACCCGAGAACAGGAACGCCGTGCGGCCGCGCGTCGCGGTGCCGCGCACGAGAGCGGCGTCGGGCCGGTCGTCGCGCAGCGCGGTCAAGCCGCGCACGAGCTCGTCGCGGTCGCCGGCGATCACGGCTGCGCGGTGCTCGAACGTCGAGCGCGCGGCTGCGAGCGTGCCCGCGAGATCGGTCGGGTGCAGCTCCGGGCCCTCGCTCAGCAGTTCCAGCAGCCGCGCGGCCTGCTGGCGCAGCGCCGCGTCGGTGCGGGCGGAGACCAGTGCCGGAACGGTTCCGGCGATCGGCTCGTCCGCGGGCTGCTCGACCGGCGGAGCCTGTTCCAGGATCGCGTGCGCGTTCGTCCCGCTGAGCCCGAACGAGGACACGCCCGCCCGGCGCGGCCGGTCCACCTCGGGCCACGCGGTCTCCTCCGCCAGGAGGTCGATCGCGCCGGGAATCCACTCCACCTTCGTGGACGGCTGATCGACGTGCAGGGTCCGGGGCAGCACGCCCCGCTGCAGCGCCAGCACCATCTTGATCACGCTGGCGACGCCGGAGGCCATCTGGGTGTGCCCGATGTTGGACTTGACGGAGCCGAGCAGCAGCGGACGTCGCCGGTCCTGGCCGTAGGTGGCCAGCAGCGCGTCCGCCTCGATCGGGTCGCCCAGCGCCGTCCCGGTCCCGTGGCCCTCGACGGCGTCCACACCGGACGCCTCCAGCCGCGAGTTCGCCAGCGCCTGCCGGATGACCCGCTGCTGCGCGAGTCCGTTCGGCGCGGTGAGCCCGTTCGACTCGCCGTCCTGGTTGACCGCGCTGCCGCGCACCACCGCGAGGATGTTGCGACCGTTGCGCTGCGCGTCGGAAAGCCGCTCCAGCAGGACGAGACCGACGCCCTCGGCGAGCGTCATGCCGTCCGCCGCGTCGGAGTAGGCCTTGCAGCGCCCGTCTTCGGCGAGCGCCCGCTGCCGGCTGAACCCGACGAACGCACCGGGCGTCGACATGATGCTGACCCCGCCCGCGAGCGCGAGCGAGCTCTCCCCGCCGCGCAGCGACTGGCACGCGAGGTGCATGGCCATCAGCGACGAGGAGCACGCCGTGTCCAGGGTTACCGCGGGCCCTTCCAGCCCGAACAGGTAGCTGAGGCGCCCGGACAGGACGCTGGAGAGCGCTCCGGTGATCATGTGGCCCTCGTCCGGGGCCGAGTCGCCGCGACTGGCCGAGTAGTCCTGGTAGCTCGCGCCGATGAACGCACCGGTGAGGCTGCGGCGCAACGCGCGCGGGTCGATGCCCGCCCGCTCGATCGCCTCCCAGGAGGTCTCCAGGAGCAACCGCTGCTGCGGGTCCATCGACAGCGCCTCGCGCGGGCTGATGCCGAAGAACGCAGGATCGAAATCGGCCGCGTCGTGCAGGAATCCGCCCTGCACCGAGTAGGTGCTGCCGGGCCGGTCCGGGTCCGAGTGGTGCAGCAGGTCGGCGTCCCACCCGCGATCGGTCGGGAAGCCGGAGATGGCGTCGACGCCGTCGGCGACCAGCCGCCAAAGGTCTTCCGGCGAGCTCACCCCGCCGGGGTAGCGGCAGGCCATGCCGACGATCGCGATCGGCTCGTCCTCCCGGACCGCCGCGACCGCCGGTGCGTCGCGGCGGGTTTCCGCGTCCGCGCCACCGATCTCGGAGAGCAGGAAGTCGGTCAGCGCCAGCGCGCTCGGGTGGTCGAACACCATGGTCGTCGCCAGCCGCAGCCCGGTCGCGGCCGCGAGGCGGTTGCGCAGGTCCACCGCCGTGATCGAGTCGAAGCCGACCTCGCGGAACGCCCGGTCCTCCGGCAGCGCGTCCGGGCTCGCGTGGCCGAGCACCTTGGCGGCCTCGGTGCGCACCAGTTCCAGCACGGCCTGCTTGCGCTCGACGGCAGGTAGCGCGCGCAGCCGCGCCATCGCACCGCCGTCGGAGGCCGCGGTCTGCTCGGCCGCAGCGGCCAGCCCGCGCACGGCGGGGATCTCGTCGAACAGCGTCGTCGGCCGCGCCGCGGTGAACACCGGGTGGTAGCGATCCCAGGCGACGTTGGCGATGGCGAGCTCGGTCTCGTCGTCCTCGATCGCCCGCTGCAGCGAGCTCAGGGCCAAGCGCGCGTCCATGAATTCCAGTCCGCTGCGGCGGATCTGGTCGGGATCGACGCGGCCCAGTCCGAGGTCGTCGGACCAGATGCCCCAGGAGATCGCGGTGGCCCGCAGGCCGCGAGCGCGCCGGTGCGCCGCCAGCGAGTTGAGGTAGGCGTTGCCCGCCACGTAGGCGGCGTGGTCGCCGCTGCCCCACATGCCCGAGACCGAGGAGAACATCACGAACGCGTCGAGATCCTCCTCCAGCAGCGCGTCCAGGTTCCGCGCACCGCGGACCTTGGCGCGCAGCACCTCCGCGAGACCGTCGACGGTGGCCTCGTCGATCGAGTGCAGCCCGATGACCGCGGCCGCGTGCACCAGCCCGCGGATCTCGTGACCATCGGCGCGCAACCCGTCCAGCAGTTCGGCGACCGCGTCGCGGTCGGTGATGTCGCAGGCCACGACCGTGGCCGGGGTACCGATCTCGGCGAGCTCGCGGACGAGCTCGGCGGTTCCGGGCGCGTCCGGCCCGCTGCGGCTGGTGAGCACCAGGTGCTCGGCGCCCTGGTGCGCCAACCAGCGGGCGACGTGCGGCCCGAGCGTGCCCGTGCCACCGGTGATGACCGTGGTGCCGCGCGGCGTCCACTCGGCGGGCCGGTCGCCTCGGGCCGGGGCGTGCACGACCCGTCGTGCGAGCGCACCGTTGGCGCGCACGGCGAACTGGTCCTCGTCTCCGGGCTGCGCCAGCACAGCGGCGAAGCGGCGAGCGCCGCGCTGGTCCAGCCGCGCGGGCAGGTCGATCGAGCCGCCCCAGCGCTGCGGGTGCTCCAGCGCGGCCGACCAGCCGAGGCCGAGCGCCAGCGCCTGCTCCGGGTGCTGCACGTCGTCGGAGCGGCCGGTGGACACGGCGTCGCGCGTGATGTTCCACAGCGGAGCGTCGATTCCCGCGTCGCCGAGCGCCTGGACGAGCGCGACGGTGAGCACCAGGCCGATCGGCAGCTCGGCGCTGACCTCGGTGACCTGTTCGGCCGACGGCAGCACCGAGACCACGCCGGTCGCGTCGGTGCCGTCGAGGTGCTGGGCGAGCACCGCGCGGTCCGCGCAGGTCTCGTCCAGGACGACGCGGCGCACGTCGGCGCCGCGGTCGGCGAGCGCCGCGGCCACGTCGTCGTCGGCGATGCCGTCGGCGGTGACCAGCAACCAGGTGCCGGTGAGCCTGCGCTCGGACAGCCCGCGCAACGGCTTCCAAGTGACGCGGTAGCGCCACGAGTCCGTCGTGGACTTCTCGCGGTGCCGCTCGCGCCAGGAGTTCAGCGCGGGCAGCACGGCGGCCAGCGACTCCTCGTCGACGTGCAGGCTGGAGCTGAGCGCGGCGAGGTCGGACTGCTCGACGGCGCTCCAGAAGGCGGCGTCGGCCGGGTCGGCCTCGACGGGCGCCGCCGCGGGCTCGATCCAGAACCGGTCCCGCTGGAAGGCGTAGGTCGGCAGATCCACGCGCCTGGCTTCGGGGAACCGCTCGGTCCAGTCCACCGGAACGCCGCGGACGAACACCTCCGCGAGCGAGGTGAGCACCCGATCCGCGCCACCGTCGTCGCGCCGCAGCGTGCCGCAGGCGACCGCGCGGATTTGCGCGTCGTCGATCGCGTCCTGCACGCCAGGCGTGAGCACCGGGTGCGCGCTGACCTCGACGAAGGCCTGCTGCCCCGCGGCGAGCAGGGCGTCGACGGTCTCGGCGAAGCGCACCGTGCGGCGGAGGTTGCGGTACCAGTACTCCGCGTCGGTGTCGGCACCGTCGATCCGCTCGCCGGTGACGGTGGACCAGAACGGCACCTCGGGGCGCTGCGGCCGGATCGGGGCCAGCTCGCGCAGCAGCTGGTCGTGCAGGTCTTCGACCTGCTCGGAGTGCGAGGCGTAGTCCACCTCGATGCGGCGCACCCGCACGCCCTCCTCGGCCAGCGCCCCGCACAGCACGTCCAGCGCCTCCAGGTCACCGGAGACGGCCACCGAGCGCGGACCGTTCGCGGCGGCCAGCGAGAGGCGGCCGTCCCACTCGGCGAGGCGCGGTTCGACCTCCTCGGCGGGCAGCGCGACGGAGGCGATGCTCCCGCGCCCGGCCAGCGTTCCGGCGATCGCCCTGCTGCGCAGCGCGACCACCCTGGCCGCGTCTTCCAGCGAAAGCGCACCGGACACGCAGGCGGCGGCGATCTCGCCCTGGGAGTGCCCGATCACGGCGCCCGGCTCGATGCCGTGGGCGCGCCAGACCTGGGCCAGCGACACCATGACCGCCCAGGTGGCCGGCTGCACGACGTCCACCCGATCCAGCGGTTGCGCGCCGCGAAGCACGTCGACGAGCGAGAAGTCGACGAACGGCGCCAGCGCGGCGGCGCACTCGTGGATGCGCTCGGCGAACACCGGCGACTCGTCCAGCAGCTGGGCGCCCATGCCGACCCACTGCGCCCCCTGCCCGGGGAAGACGAAGGTGACGCCGGGCTCCAGATCGGCCACGCCGCGCGCGATTTCGACGCCGTCCAGCAGCACCGCGCGGTGCTCCAGCAGCGAGCGCAGCGTCAGCGAGTAACCGATGTCGGCCGGGTCGGCCGGCACCTCCCGCACCCGCTCGATCTGGGCGTCGAGGGCCTGCTCCGACCTGGCCGAGATCGGCCACGGGACGGGACCCGGCTGCGGCGCACCACCGGAGCGCGGCTGCTCGCTCGCGGCTCCTTCCAGGATGACGTGCGCGTTGGTGCCGCTGATGCCGAACGACGACACCGCGCACCGGCGGGCCCGTCCGGTCTCCGGCCAGTCCTGCGGCTCGTCCAGCAGGGAGAGCGCGCCGGAGCTCCAGTCCACGTGCGTGGACGGCGTGTCGCAGTGCAGCGTCTCCGGCAACGCGCCGTGCCGCAGCGTCATCACCATCTTGATCACGCTGGCCACGCCCGCGGCGGACTGGGTGTGCCCGATGTTGGACTTCACCGATCCCACCAGCAGCGGGCGGTCCGCGTCGCGCTCCCGGCCGTAGGTGGCCAGCAGCGCCTGCGCCTCGATCGGGTCGCCGAGCGCGGTACCGGTGCCGTGCGCGTCGAGAGCGTCCACTTCGGACGGCTGTAGGTCCGCGTTGGCGAGCGCCTGCATGATGACCCGCCGCTGCGCGGGACCGTTCGGCGCGGACAGGCCGTTGGAGGCGCCGTCCTGGTTGACCGCCGAACCGCGCACCACGGCGAGCACCTGGTGCCCGTTGCGCTCGGCGTCGGAGAGCCGTTCGAGCATCAGCATCCCGATGCCCTCGGAGAGGATCATGCCGTCGGCGGAGTCGGCGAACGGCTTGCAGCGACCGTCCTCGGCGAGCGCGCGCTGGCGGCTGAACGCGATGAGCGGCTTCGGGTTCGGCATCACCGTGGCGCCACCGGCGACGGCGCAGGTGCTCTCCCCGCTGCGCAGCGACTGGCACGCCAGGTGCAGCGCCACCAGCGACGAGGAGCACGCGGTGTCCACGGTGACCGCGGGTCCTTCGAGGCCGAACGTGTAGGCCACGCGCCCGGACAGCACGCTCGGGCTGCTGCCGGTGACCTGGTAGCCCTCGGAGCCGCCGTCACCGCCGCCGTACTCGATGTAGCTGGATCCGATGAAGGCGCCGGTGCTGGTGCCGCGCAGCGCGTGCGGGTCGATGCCGGCCCGTTCGATGACCTCCCAGGTGGTCTCCAGCAGCAACCGCTGCTGCGGGTCCATGCCGAGCGCCTCGCGCGGCGAGATCCCGAAGAACGCCGGGTCGAACTCGGCGGCCTCGTCCAGGTAGCCACCGGCGGTGGTGTAGGCGGTGCCGGGGCGGTCGGGGTCGGGGTCGTGCAGCGCGGCCACGTCGAAGCCGCGATCGCCGGGGAACTCCGTGATCGCGTCGGTGCCGCCCGCGATCAGCTCCCAGAACTCCTCGGGCGTCGTGGCGCCGCCGGGGAACCGGCAGCTCATGCCGACGATCGCGATCGGTTCGTCGGCGGAACCGTCGAGCTGCGGGCGCCGCGCGAGGTCGTCCTCGGCGGCGCCGAGCAGTTCGCCCAGCAGGTGCTCGGCGAGCACCTTCGGCGTCGGGTGGTCGAAGACCAGCGTGGCGGGCAGCGACAGGCCGGTGGCCGTGGCGAGCCGCTTGCGCAGCTCCACGGCGGTCAGCGAGTCGAATCCGATGTCGCGGAACGCCCGCTGCTCGCCCACCTCCTCGGCGGAGCTGTGCCCGAGGACCGCGGCGGCCTCGGCGCGCACCAGCTCGAGAACCCGGCGCGCCCGGTCCGCCTCCGACAGGTCGTGCAGCCGCCGCGCGAAGTCCGAGTCCTCGGTGGCGCCCGCGGCGGTCTCGGCCAGCGCGCGCACCTCCGGCAGATCGGCAAGCAGCGCGCTCGGGCGCGCGGAGGTGAAGACCGGGTGGAAGTCCGCCCAATCGACGTCGGCGACCACGACGTTCGTGTCGCCCTGCGCCACCGCCCGGTTCAGCTCGGTGATGGCCAGTTCCGAGGGCAGCGGAGTCAGGCCGCGACGCGAGAGTTCGTCCGCGATCGCCTCGTGCGTGGCCATGCCGGCCTCGGCCCACGGTCCCCAGGCCACCGAGGTCGCGACCAGCCCACTGGCCCGGCGCTGCTCGGCCAGGGCATCCAGCAGCGCGTTGCCCGCGGCGTAGGCGCTCTGCCCACCGCTGCCCCACACGCCGGCGATGGACCCGAAGAGCACGAACAGGTCGAGCTCGCGATCGCCGAGCAGTTCGTGCAGGTTTACCGCGCCGCGCACCTTGGCCGACAGCACGTCCGCGAACTCGGCGCGCGAGGTCTGCGTCAGCAGCGCCGACTGGCCGAGACCCGCGGCGTGCACCACACCGGTCAGGTCCGGGATGCCGTCGAGCAGCGCGCCGACGGCGTCGCGATCGGCGACATCGCAGGCGGCGATCTCGACGCGCGGGCCCAGCGCCTGCAGCTCCGCGCGCAGCTCGGCCGCTCCGGGCGCGTCCATGCCGCGACGGCTGGTGAGCACCAGGCCCCGCACGCCGCACTTCGCCAGCCAGCGGGCGGTCTCGGCGCCGAGCGCCCCGGTGCCGCCGGTGATCAGGACCGTGCCGCGGGCGGAGAACGCGTCGTCCGGCGGCAGCGCGTCGACGGTCCGACGCACCAGTCGCCTGCCGAGCAGGCCGGTCGAGCGCACGGCGACCTGGTCCTCGGTCCGTTCCCGGCCGACCCCGGCGAGCACCGCGGCGAGGCGCTGCGCGGCGCGCTCGTCCAGCTCCTCGGGCAGGTCGATCAGACCGCCCCAGCGCTGCGGGTGCTCCAGCGCCGCCACGCGTCCGAAGCCCCAGATCGCGGCCTGCTCGAGGGACCGGACCTCGTCGGCGGGCCCGGTGCTCACCGCACCGCGGGTGATGGTCCACAGCGGGACGTCGTCCAGCGTCCGGGCCAGCGCCACGGTCAGACCGAGACCGATCGGCAGCGCAACGTGCTCCGCGCACGGCCGCTCGTCGAAACCGACCAGCGAGACCGCACCGGTGCACTCCGGCAGCCGCTCGGCCAGCACCGCCGGGTCGAGGCACGACTCGTCGAGCCGCACCACCGACACGTCCGCACCCGCCGCGCCCAGCGCCGCGCGCACCGGTTCCACGAGGGCGTCGTCGGCGCTCTCGGAAGCGATCAGCAGCCAGGTGCCGTCCAGCGCGGGGGTTCCCGCAGCGCGCAGCGGTGACCAGAGCACCCGGTAGCGCCGGGCGTCGAGCCGGGCCTTGTCCTGATTTCCCTTGCGCCAGGAGGAAAGCGCCGGGATCAACGAGTCCAGCCGGGATTGCTCGTCGGTGTCCAGCCGCAGCATCGCCGCCAGCTCGGCCGCGTCACCGCGCTCGACCGCCGCCCACAGCCGCGTGTCCGCCGGATCGGTCCGCCCGTCGGGCTCGTCTCCGGCGGTGGAGCCCGCCGCGGCGACCGGCCAGTAGTGCTCGTGCTGGAAGGCGTAGGTGGGCAGGTCGACGCGCTGCGCGCCGGTGCCCGCGAAGTACGCGGGCCAGTCCACCCGCACCCCGCGCACGTGCAGCCGCGCGAGCGCGGCGGCCACCGCGTCGGCTTCGTCGCGGTCGTCGCGCAGCAGCGGAACGCTCTCATCCACCAGGGCCGAGAGGGATCCGCCCGGGCCGATCTCCACGAACGTGGCGACGCCGGACTCGCGCAGCGCCGCCACGTCGTCGCCGAACCGCACCGCGTCGCGGACGTGCCGCACCCAGTGCTCCGGCGAGGTGACATCGCCCGAGGCCATCACCGGGATCTCCGGCGCCCGGAACGACAGTCCCTCGATCGCGGCCCGGAAGTCGTCGAGCATCGGGTCCATCAGGTGCGAGTGGAAGGCGTGCGAGACCTCCAGGCGCCGGGACTTCCACCGCTCGGCGAGCGCGAGGACCTCCTCCTCGGCACCGGCCAGCACGACCGACTCGGGGCCGTTCACCGCCGCGATCGACACGCCGTCGGTCAGCTGCGCCGCGACCTCGTCCTCGCCCGCCCGCACCGAGACCATGGCGCCACCGGCGGGCAGCGCCTGCATCAGCGAGGCGCGCGCCGAGACCAACCGGCAGGCGTCCGCCAGCGACAGCACGCCCGCCACGTGCGCGGCGGCGATCTCACCGACCGAGTGCCCGGCCAACGCCTGCGGTTTGACGTTCCACGAGCGCACCAGCCGGAACAGCGCCACCTCGACCGCGAACAGCGCGAGCTGCGCGTTGCCGGTCTCGTTCAGCCGCTCCTGGTCCTCGCCCCACATCAGCTCGCGCAGTCCCGGGTCGAGATGCGTCAGCACCTCGTCGAGCGCCTCGGCGAAGACCGGGTACCGGGCGTGCAACCCGCGTCCCATGCCGATCCGCTGCGAACCCTGACCGGCGAACAGGAACGCCACCCGGCTCGCGTCGGCCTCACCCGTCACCACCGCGGGGTCGGCGCGGTCGGTGGCCAGCGCGTCGAGCGCCCGTTTCAGCGCGTCGCGGTCTTCGGCGACGATCGCGGCCCGTCGCTCGAACGCCGTGCGCGAGGTCGCCAGCGAGTGCGCGAGATCGGTGACGCTCGTGCTCGCGTCCGCGTCCAGGTGGGCGCGCAGCCGCGCCGCCTGGGCGCGAACGGCGGGGCGCGTCCGCCCGGACAACAGGACGGGCACCGCGCCCGCGTCGGTCGCGCCGGAGGAAGCGGGCTCCTCGGCCGGCTGCTCGACGATGACGTGCGCGTTGGTCCCGCTGATGCCGAAGGACGAGACACCGGCGCGCCAGGGCCGTTCCCGCCGCGGCCAACCGGTGCGCTCGGTGAGGATCTCGACGTCGCCCTCGGACCAGTCCACCCGCGAGGACGGGTCGTCGACGTGCAGCGTCTTCGGCAGCACGCCGTGCCGCATCGCCTGCACCATCTTGATGACCCCGGCGATACCGGCGGCGGCCTGCGTGTGGCCCATGTTCGACTTCACCGAGCCGAGCAGCAGCGCGTCCTCGCGGTCCTGGCCGTAGGTCGCCAGCAGCGCCTGCGCCTCGATCGGGTCGCCGAGCGCGGTACCGGTCCCGTGCGCCTCCACGGCGTCCACATCGGACGGTTCCAGGTTCGCGCTGGCGAGCGCGGAGCGGATCACGCGCTGCTGCGCCGGGCCGTTCGGCGCCATCAGGCCGTTGGACGCGCCGTCCTGGTTGACCGCGGAACCCCGCACCACCGAGAGCACCCGGTGGCCGTTGCGGCGCGCGTCGGACAACCGCTCCAGCGCGACGACGCCGACGCCCTCGGCCCAGCCGACGCCGTCGGCGGAGTCCGAGAAGGCCTTGCAGCGTCCGTCCGGGGACAGCCCTCGCTGCCGGGAGAACTCGATGAGCGCGGTGGGCGTGGACATCACCGTGACGCCGCCCGCGAGCGCGAGCGAGCACTCACCGGCTCGCAGCGCCTGCATCGCCCAGTGCATCGCGACCAGCGACGACGAGCACGCGGTGTCGACCGTGACCGCGGGACCTTCCAGGCCCAGCGCGTAGGACACGCGTCCGGAGACCACGCTCGGCGAGGTGCCGCTGCCCTGGAAGCCCTCGGAGCCGCCCCCGCCCGCGCCGTAGTCGCTGTACATGACACCGGCGAACACACCGGTCGGGCTGCCGCGCAACGAGTTCGGGTCGATGCCAGCGTGCTCGATGGTCTCCCAGGCGACCTCCAGCAGCAGGCGCTGCTGCGCGTCGGTCGCCAGCGCCTCGCGCGGGGACATGCCGAAGAACCCGGCGTCGAACTCGCCCGCGTCGTGCAGGAACCCGCCGAAGCGGGAGTAGGAGGTCCCGGCGTTGTCCGGGTCGGGGTGGTACAGCCTCTCCAGGTCCCAGCCGCGGTCGGTGGGCAACCCGGAGACCGCGTCACCGCCCTCGTCGATCAACCGCCAGAACTCGTCCGGCGAACCGACATCACCCGGATAGCGGCAACCCATGCCGACGATGACGATCGGGTCGTCCGCGTCGGCCGCGCGCGTCCCGGCCGTGCTCGGGGCCGCGGCCACCTCGCCGACGAGCTCGTCGACCAGGTGCGCGGTGAGCGCGGCCGGCGTCGGGTAGTCGAACACCATCGTCGCGGGCAGCCGCAGCCCGGTGACCGCGCCGAGCTGGTTGCGCAGCTCCACCGCGGTCAGCGAATCGAACCCCAGGTCCTGGAACTGGCGAGCCGGGTCGATCTCGTCGCCGCCCGCGTGGCCGAGCACCGCCGCGATCCGGCCGCGCACCAGGTCCAGCACGGCGGCCTGGCGGTCCTCCTCGGCCAGACCGGTCAGGCGCTGGATGAGCGTGTCCGCGGTCTGCGACCCGGCGGCGGTTCGACGCGTCCGGGTGCGCACGAGCCCGCGCAGCAGCGCGGGAACCTCGCCGCGCGTGCGCATCGTGGCCAGATCCAGCTTGGCCGGGACCAAGACCGGCTGGTCACCGGTGATCGCGGCGTCGAAGAGCCGCAGGCCCTCGGCCACCGGCAGCGGCGGCATGCCCACGCGGGTCATGCGTTCGGACTCGGCCGGGGAGAGCATGCCCTCCTGCGCCCACGCGCCCCAGGCCAGCGAGACCGCGGGCAGGCCCTCGGCGAGCCGGTGCTCGGCCAGCGCATCGAGGAAGACGTTGCCGGAGGCGTAGTTGCCCTGTCCCGCGTTGCCGAAAACGCCTGCGGCCGAGGAGAACAGGACGAACGCGGAGAGGTCTCCGGTCAGCTCGTGCAGGTTCCACGCGGCGTCGACCTTCGCCCGCAGCACGCCGTGCAGCCGCTCCGGGGTGAGCGCGTCGATCACGCCGTCGTCGAGCACACCGGCGGCGTGCACCACGGCGCCCACCTCGTGCTGCGCGAGCAGCTCCGCGAGCGCGGCCCGATCGGCGACGTCGCAGGCCGCGACCTCCACCCGGGCGCCCAGCTCGGTCAGCTCGCCGACCAGCTCGCCCGCGTGCCCTCGACGGCTCACCAGCAGCAGGTCGCGAACGCCGTGCTCGGTGACCAGGTGCCGCGCGAGGAGCGCGCCCAGGCCACCGGTGCCGCCGGTGATCAGGACCTTGCCCCGCCACGCGGCGGCGGAGTCCGGCACCTCGGCGCGGGCCAGCCGCGGGGCGCAGGCCTCGCCGTCGCGCAGCACCAACTGCGGTTCCTCGGAAGTGAGCACCTGCGGCAGCACCGCGCGCGAGGCCTCGGCGGAGTCGATCTCCACCAGGCCGAAGCGGTAGGGGTGCTCGGACTGCGCGGAGCGCACCAGGCCCCGCACCGCGGACGCCGCGAGGTCGCCGGCGCGCGTGACGAACACCATCTTCTCGGCCCGGTGGTCCTGGAGCAGTTCCAGCGCCCACTCGGCCCGCTCGTGCACCGAGGCGACCACGTCATCCGGGTCGGCGCCCGGCACCGGCACGACGAGGACGTCGGACCCCGCCACGCCGCCCAGGCCGAGCACGTCCTCGCCGAGCACCTGGAAGTCGGCGGCTTCCGCGGCGACCCCGACCGGAGCCCAGTCGATGCGGAACAGCGAGTCCCGGTCCACACCGGACCGAGTGGTCGCGGCGTCCGCACCGGTACCCGCGGCCCGCACGACCAGCGATTCCACCGAGGCCACCGGCTCGCCCGCGCCGTCGGCGGCGGCGATGGTCAAGGCACCGCCGCTGCCGCGCGTCAGCCGCACGCGCAGCGCGGAGGCGCCGGTGGCGTGCAGCGACACGCCTTCCCAGGAGAACGGCACACCCGGCTCGCCCAGCCCGGCCAGCAGCGCGGCGTGCAGCGCGGAGTCCAGCAGGGCCGGGTGCAGGCCGAACCCGGCCGGCTCGACGTCCTCCGGCAGCTCGACCTCGGCGTAGACCGCGTCGTCGGTGCCGCGCCACGCGGCGCGCAGCCCCCGGAACGCCGGGCCGTACTCGAAGCCCTGCTCCGCGAAGCGCTCGTAGCAACCCTCGACGTCCACGGCCTCGGCACCGGCGGGCGGCCACGCGGCGTCGTACGAGGTGATCGCCTCGCCCGCCGCGAGCGTGCCGCTCGCGTGCTGCGTCCACGGCAGCTCGTCCTCGGATTCCGGCCGCGAGTAGATCGTGACCGCGCGCTGCCCGGCTTCGTCCGGCTTGCCGATCCACAGCTGCACCTGCACGCCGCCGCGCTCGGGCAGCACCAGCGGTGCGGTCAGCGTGAGTTCCTCGACGCGGTCGCACCCGACCTCGTCGCCCGCGCGGATCGCGAGCTCGACGAAGGCGGTTCCCGGCAGCAGCACCGCGCCGTTGATCGCGTGGTCCACCAGCCACGGGTGCGACTGCCGCGCCAGCCGCCCGGTGAACAGCACGCCGTCGGAATCGGCGAGCGACACCGCGGCGGACAGCAGCGGGTGGTGCGCGGTGCCGAGCCCGGCGGCGCGCGGGTCGTTGAGGCCGAACCCGCCGCCCTTGGGCCAGAACCGCTTTCGCTGAAAGGCGTAGGTGGGCAGGTCGACGCGACGGGCACCCGTGCTGGCGAAGTACTCCGCCCAGTTCACGTTCGCGCCGCGAACGTGCGCGTGCGCCAGCGCGGTGGTGATCGCCTCGACCTCGGGACGGCCGGAACGCGTGGCGGGCAGCGCGATCGCGTCCACGCACTCCTGCGTCATGGCCGAGAGCACGCCGTCCGGGCCCAGTTCGAGGAACGTGGTGACGCCGTGCTCGTGCATCCACCGCGCGCTGTCGGCGAAGCGAACCGTCCGGCGGACGTGCTCGACCCAGTAGTCGGCGGAGGTGACCCGCTCCAGCCGCACCTGCTCGCCGGTCACCGTCGACACCAGCGGGATCTGCGGGGCTGCCAGCGACAGTGCCGCGACCACCGCGCGGAAGTCCTCGAGAACCGGCTCCATCAGCGGTGAGTGGAAGGCGTGCGAGACGCTCAACCGCTTGGTCTTGCGCCCCTCGGCGGCGAAGGAGCTCTCGAGGGCGGCCACGGCGTCCTCGGCGCCCGACACGACGACCGCGTTCGGACCGTTGATCGCCGCGATCGAGACCTGGTCGGTGAGCTGCGGCAGCACTTCGGCTTCGGTCGCGGTGACCGACAGCATCGCGCCACCCGGCGGCAGCGCCTGGATGAGCCTGCCCCGCGCGGTGACGAGCTTCGCGGCGTCCGGCAGCGAGAGGACGCCCGCGACGTGCGCGGCGGCGATCTCGCCGATCGAGTGCCCGGCGACGAAGTCGGGCTTGAGGCCCCACGACTCCACGAGCCGGTACAACGCCACCTCGACGGCGAACAGCGCGGGTTGGGCGAACTCGGTCTGCTCCAGCGCCTCTGCGTCCGCGCCCCACATCACCTCGCGCAGCGCCGGGTCGAGGTGTTCGAGCGCGGCGTCCAGCGCCTCGGCGAAGACGGGGAACCGCTCGTGCAGCTCGCGGCCCATGCCCAGGCGCTGCGCGCCCTGCCCGGTGAACAGGTGCGCGAGCTTGCCGCGTCCCTGCGCGACGCCCTGCACGACCCGCGGCCCCGGTTCGGCGCGCGCGAGCTCGTCGAGCGCGGCGCGCATCGCGGAGCCGTCCTCGGCGAGCACGACGGCGCGCTGCTCGAAGCTGGACCGGGTGGTGGCCAGCGAGTACCCGAGGTCGAGCGGGCTTCCCTCCGCGGTGGACAGCCGCTCGGCCTGCGCCTGCAGCGCAGCGCGACTGCGACCGGAGACCACCACCGGCACCACGCCGACCGGAACGGGGTCCTCCTCGACCACCGGTTCGGCGGCGGGGGCCTGCTCGATGATGGTGTGCGCGTTCGTGCCGCTGAGCCCGAAGGAGGACACCGCGGCCCGGCGCGGTTCGCCGGTCTCCGGCCACGGCGTGTGCTCGGTGAGCAGCCGCACCGCACCCGCCGACCAGTCGACGTGCGCGGACGGCTCGTCGGCCAGCAGCGTCCTCGGCAGCACGCCGTGCCGCATCGCCATGATCATCTTGATCACGCCGGCGGCACCGGCGGCGGCCTGCGCGTGGCTGATGTTCGACTTGACCGAGCCGAGCAGCAGCGGCCGGTTCTCGTCGTGATTGCGCCCGTAGGTGGTCAGCAGCGCCTGCGCCTCGACGGGATCGCCCAGCGTGGTGCCGGTGCCGTGCGCGTCCACGGCGTCGATCTGATCGCCGGTCAGCCGGGCGTTGACCAGCGCCTGCTGGATGACCCGCTGCTGCGACGGACCGTTCGGCGCGGTCAAGCCGTTGGACGCGCCGTCCTGGTTGACCGCCGAACCGCGCAGCACCGCCAGCACCTCGTGCCCGTTGCGCTGCGCGTCGGACAACCGCTCCAGGGCCAGCACACCGGCGCCCTCGGCCCAGCCCGTCCCGTTCGCGTCGTCGGAGAACGAGCGGCAGCGACCGTCCGGCGACAGGCCGCCCTGGCGGCTGAACTCGATGAAGGTCGCCGGGTTCGCCATCACGGTGACACCGCCCGCGAGCGCCAGCGAGCACTCCCCGTTGCGCAGCGCCTGCGTGGCCATGTGCATGGCCACCAGCGAGGAGGAGCAGGCGGTGTCCAGCGTGACGGCGGGACCCACCAGGCCCAGCGCGTAGGAGATCCGCCCGGAGATGACGCTCTGCGAGCTGCCGAGCAGCGCCGTTCCCTCGGCCTCACCGGGCGCGACCTGGTAGTCCTGGTTCATCGCGCCGATGAAGACACCGGTCTCGGTGCCCTTGGTGGAGTGCGGGTCGATCCCGGCGCGTTCGAGCGCCTCCCAGGACACCTCCAGCGCCACGCGCTGCTGCGGGTTCATCCCCAGCGCCTCGCGGGGCGAGATGCCGAAGAAGTCGGCGTCGAAGTCGCCTGCGCCCCGCAGGAATCCACCTCGGTCGGTGGACGACATCGCCAGCATCTCCGGGTCCCAGCCGCGATCGTCCGGGAACTCGGCGATTCCGTGCTCACCGGAGGCGACCATCTCCCACAGTTCCTCGGGGCCGGTCACGCCGCCTGGGAAGTGGCAGCCGATGCCGACGACGGCGATGGGCTCCTGCGCCGCGGCCTCCACGTCCCGCAAGCGCCGCCGGGTCCGTTGGAGGTCCGCGCTGGCCCGCCGCAGGTAATCCCGGAGCTTCTGCTCGTTGTCCATCTCCACCAAACCCATCTCGACGACGTCCGTCACAGCGGCCAACCGGCCTGGACGTGATCACGCAGGAGGAACGACCCGGCGGGAAGTCTTCTGCAACACCGGCTCAGAAACCCCTAGAGTCTGAGCCGAGTTCGCGGAGCGGCGCGGGCGAGACGGCCGCCGTGCGGCGCGAGTCCTGCAACGGCAGCGGGCGGATCGCGCGAAATCTAGGGATCGCCGAGATTGCGGTGCGGTCGACTGGTGCACGGACCGCTGACCGCCCCCGGAGTGTGCTGTTTGCTCATCGCGTTCTTGAACACCCATCTCCGGCCGTACCGACGGGTTCTCCTGCTGCTCCTCGTGCTGCAGGTGGTTCAGACGATGGCCACGTTGCTGCAGCCCACCTTCTACGCGGTCATCGTGGATCGAGGCGTCGTGCGGGGCGACATCGACTACATCCGGGGCATCGGCGCCGCGATGGTCGTCGTGGCGGTGCTGCAGATCCTCGCCGCGGGCGGCGCGACGGCCGTCAGCGCCAGGGTGTCCGCATCGGTCGGCCGCGATCTGCGCTCGCTGGTGTTCCGCCGCGTCATGAGCGTCTCCGCGCGCGAGGTCGGCCGATTCGGCGCGCCGTCGCTGATCACCCGCACCATCAACGACGTGCAGCACGTGCAGGCGCTGGTCACCACCACGTTCAACGTGGCCGTCACCGCGATCATCACCTGCGTCGGCGGCGTGGTGATGGCGCTGCTGCAGGACGTCTCGCTGTCGCTGATCATCGTGGGGCTGGTCATCGCGCTGTCGGCCGGGATGGCGGCGATCCTGGTCCGGCTCAGCCCGACCTACCGGCGGATGCAGCAGGCCATCGAGAACATCAACCGCCTGCTGCGCGAGCAGATCACCGGCATCCGGGTCATCCGCGCGTTCGTCCGCGACCGGCACGAGCAGTCCCGGTTCGGCGAGGCGAACGCGCAGCTCTTCGGCCTCTCGATCCGGGTCGGCCGGATGATGGCGACCATTCCGGTGGTGGTCATGCTGGTCATGAACACCGCGACGCTGCCGATCATCTGGTTCGCCACCCGCCGCATCGACTCCGGCCAGGCCCAGCTCGGCTCGCTGTCGGCCCTGCTGGGCTACGTGACGCTCATCATCGTCGCGATCATCATGGTCACCGTCGTCTTCTCCGACCTGCCGCGCGCGACCGTCTCGGCCCGGCGCGTCCAGGAGGTGCTGGACACCGAGACGAGCGTGCCCACGTCCCCGCACCCGGCCCGCAGGTGGCGGCGCCGCGGGCACCTGCGGATGCGGGCGGCCGAGTTCGGCTACCCCGGTGCGGCGAAACCGGTGCTGCGCGACATCGACATCGTCGCGGGCGCGGGCCAGACCGTGGCGATCGTCGGCAGCACCGGCAGCGGCAAGACGACCTTGCTCAACCTCGCGCTGCGCCTCTACGACACGACCGGCGGCAGCGTGCACGTCAACGACATCGACGTCCGCGAGTTCGATCCCGATGCGCTGCACCGCGTCGTCGGCTGCGTGCCGCAGAACCCGTACATGTTCAGTGGCACCATCGCGACGAACCTCCGCTACGGCGCTCCCGAGGCCGGCAACGCCGAGCTGTGGCACGCCCTGGACATCGCCCAGGCGCGGGAGTTCGTCGAACGGCTCCCCGAGCGGCTGGACGCGCCGGTGGCCCAGGGCGGCTCGAACCTCTCCGGCGGGCAGCGGCAACGCCTCGCGATCGCCCGAACCCTGCTGCTGCGCCCGGAGATCTACCTGCTCGACGACAGCTTCTCGGCTCTCGACCGCAACACCGAGGCGCGCCTGCGGGCAGCGCTCGCCAGGGAGATCCCGTACGCCACCCTGATCATCGTGGCGCAGCGGATCAGCGCCGTGCGGCACGCCGACCGCATCGTGGTCCTCGACCAGGGCCGCGTCGCAGGCGCAGGCACGCACGCGCAGCTGATGTACTACAACAGGACCTACCAGGAGATCGCGCACTCCCAGGCGATTCCGCAGGAACCCTCGCAGCACGCCCGCCGGAATCCCCGAGGAGTTCTCCATGGCCAACGCGGCTGAGCGGCGGCCGGGCACGGTCCGGCGGCTGCTCGAGCTGCTGCGCCCGTACCGGCTGCGGATGGCGCTGGTGGTCCTGCTGGGCACCGGGGCGACGGCCTTCAACCTCGCCGGGCCCAAGCTGATCGGCAACGCGACCGACATGGCTTTCGCGGGCGTGGTCAGCCGAGGGCTGCCCCCGGGGGCCTCGAAGCAGGAGGTGATCGCCGACCTCCGCGCCGAGGGCGACCACACGCTGGCGAACGTGCTCAGCACCGCCGACGTCGTTCCCGGCCAGGGCGTGAACTTCCAGGCGCTGGGCCAGCTGCTGCTGTTCACCCTGCTGCTCTACCTCGCAGGCGGGCTGTGCATGCTGGTGCAGGGCCGTCTCGTCGCGTACATCGCGCAGCACACCATGTACCGCCTCCGGGAGCGGGTCGCCGAGAAGCTGACCCGGTTGCCGCTGGGCTACTTCGACCGCAGCTCGCGCGGCGAGATCCTCAGCCGGGTCACCAACGACGTGGACAACCTCCAGCGCACGCTCCAGCAAACCCTCGGCCACATGGTCAACTCGCTGTTCGCGGTGTGCGGCGTCATGGCGGTGATGCTGATGCTCTCGCCGATGCTCGCGGGCCTGGTGCTGGTGAGCGTGCTGGTCGCCGCGGCGGGTGCGCTCTCGATCAGCAGGCGGGCGCGGCCGCGGTTCGCCGAGCAGTGGAAGAGCACCGGCTCGCTGAACGGCTACGTGGAGGAGATGTACACCGGGCACGCGGTGGTGCGGACCTACGGCAGGCGGGCGGTCGCCGAGCGCACCTTCGACGAGCACAACGAGACCCTGTACCGGGCGACGACCCGGGCTCAGACGCTCTCCGGACTGATCAGCCCGGTCACCCGGTTCGTGACCGATCTGAACTACGTGCTGGTCGCCGTGGTCGGCGCGCTGAAGGTGGCGACCGGCACCATGTCGATCGGCAGCGTGCAGTCGTTCATGCAGTACTCCGGCATGTTCACCCAGCCGATCATCGACATGGCCAACTTCTCCGCCCAGCTCCAGTCCGGAACTGCCTCCGCGAAGCGGATTTTCGAAGTGCTGGACGAACCCGAACAGCGGCCGGCGCCCGCGCGACCCGTGCGCCCGGCGCGAGTGCGCGGGCGGGTGGACTTCCAGCGGGTGTCGTTCCGCTACGAGCCGGACGCCCCGCTGATCGAGGACCTCTCGCTGACGGCCGAACCGGGCCAGCTCATCGCGATCGTCGGCCCCACAGGGGCCGGCAAGTCGACGCTGGGCAACCTGCTGCTGCGGTTCTACGAGGTCGACGCGGGCCGGATCCTCTTGGACGGCATCGACATCACCGAGATGACCCGCGAGGACCTCCGCTCGCGCGTCGGCCTGGTATCCCAGGAGCCCTGGCTGTTCGCGGGCACCATCGCGGAGAACATCGCCTACGGCCGTCCCGGTGCGACGCAGCGGGACGTGGTGGAGGCAGCCCGCGCGATGTGCGTCGACCGGTTCGTCCGCTCCCTGCCGGACGGCTACGACACCGTGCTCGACGACGACTCCTCGACCGTGAGCGCCGGGGAGCGGCAGCTCATCACGCTCGCCAGGGCGTTCCTGGCGGAACCGTCGATCCTGCTGCTGGACGAGGCGACCAGCTCGGTGGACTCGCGCACCGAGGTGCTCATCCAGCAGGCGATGACCTCGTTGCGGTCGGGGCGCACGAGCTTCGTCATCGCGCACCGGCTGTCCACCATCCGCCACGCCGACCTGATCCTGGTCATGGAATCGGGCCGGGTGGTCGAGCGCGGCACCCACAGCGAACTCATCGCAGCCGAGGGCGCCTACGCCCGGCTCTACGCCTCCTGACCCGGTGCGGCGAGCCCGCTGGAAGGCCGCCGGCCGCGCACCGGTCCGGGTTTCGGATCGAGACCGCCGAATCCGCCGTTCAACGACCGAGCAGCGCGTCGAGTCGGCGAAAAGGCGTGCAGCGCGGAAAGGTCCGGCACCTCGAGCGAACGAAGGCCCGGATCCACCACGCCCGCGCCGTGTCCGCCACCCATGCGCGCCGGACCCCGCTCGGCGGCGAAGACTAGGGATTCACGAGGGCGTCGTCGTCTTCACTCGGCGGGGGACATGGCAGCAACATGGCAGGCGATCGGAAAGGATCGGCGAACGAATTGAGCACCAAGGATGATGTCACCACGGCATGGATCCGCCGGTACCGGCCGTCCGAGGCGAGCGCGACGCGGCTCGTCTGCTTTCCGCACGCGGGCGGTTCGGCCAGCTTCTTCCACCCGCTGGCAGCGCGCTTCTCCCCGGACACCGACGTCGTCTCGCTGCAGTACCCGGGGCGCCAGGACCGGCGCCACGAACCCTGCGTCGAGAACATCGCCACCCTCGCCGACCTGCTGACCGAGGAGATCGACGCGCTCAGCGACAAACCGACCGTCTTCTTCGGACACAGCATGGGCGCGGTGCTGGCCTTCGAGACCGCCTACCGGCTCGAGCAGCGCGGATCCCGCGCACCGCACGCGGTGATCGCCTCCGGCAGGCGCGGACCCGCCACCCGGCGCGACGAAGAGGTGCACAAGCGCGATGACGACGGCATCATCTCCGAGCTCAAGAAGCTCAACGGCACCGACACGGCGGTCTTCGGCGACGAGGAGCTGCTGCGCATGGCCATGCCCGCCATCCGCAACGACTACCGCGCCATCGAGGCCTACTCCTGCGAGCCGGACCGGAAGGTGCGCTCCCCCATCGTCGTGCTGACCGGGGATCGGGACCCGAAGACCACGGCCGAGGAAGCGGCCGCCTGGCAGCAGCACACCGACGGGCGGTTCCGCCTCCGGGAGTTCTCCGGAGGGCACTTCTTCCTCACCGACCACCAGGCCGAGGTCAACGGCGAGATCGAGGCCGAGCTCCGCGCCGCGAAGTCGGCCGGAGCGCACGTCGGCTCCTAAGCGCCGCGTGCCGCCGAGCCCCACCGCGTCGCGATCGCGCTCGCCGACCGGCTGATCGCGATCTCAGCGCGCAGCGGGTTCGGCCGGCAGGCGCCGATGCCACACCCACGAGAAGGAAGTTGATCGGTATGACGAACGGCGAAACCTCGACCGCGTCCCCGCCCCGGCGCGCACGGGCGGGAAACGTCCTGTTGTGGGTGGCCCGGATCGGGCTGGCCGCGATCTTCGCGATGGCGGCCGTGCCCAAGTTCCTCGGCGACCCCGCCATGGTGGCCACCTTCGAAGCCGTCGGCTTCGGGCAGTGGCTCCGGCACTTCACCGGTGTCTGCGAGCTCGCGGGCGCGATCGGCCTGCTGATCCCCGGGCTGACCGCGGCGGCCGCGCTCGGGCTCGTCGGTGTCATGGCCGGTGCGACGGTGGCCAACCTCGCGTTCCAGCCCCCGGTCGCGGTGGTCACCGTGCTCCTCGGGGTGCTGCTGGGCCTGGTCGCGTGGAGCTGCCGGTCCGGCCTCCGGACTCTCTCCGCGCGGCTGAAGCGCTGAACTGCCGGTCGCGCACCCCGTTCTCGGCGAGGTGCGCGGCCGGGCCGGTCACAGGTCCCGGGCGAGGTGGTCGGAGAGCAGGCGCGTGAAGCGCGCCGGGTCGCTGAGCTCACCGCCCTCGGCGAGCAGCGCCGTGCCGTGCAGCAGCTCGACGGTCTCCGCCAGCTCCGGGGAGTCCGCGCGCTCGTCGTGCGCCTTCCGCAGCCCGGTCACCAGCGGGTGGTCCGGGTTGAGCTCGAGGATCCGCTTGGTGGACGGCAGGTCCTGGCCCATGGCGCGGTAGAGCTTCTCCATCGTGGGAGTCATCTCGTCCGCACCGCTGACCAGGCACGCGGGCGAGGTGGTCAGGCGCGAGGACAACCGCACCTCCTTGACCTGCTCGCCCAGCAGCGTGGTCATCCAGGACAGCAGCTCGGAGAACTCCTCCTGCCGCTGCTCCCGCTCGGGTTCGGCGGCCTTGTCCTCCTCGCTGTCCAGGTCCACCTCGCCCTTGGCGATCGAGCGCAGCGGCTTGCCGTCGAACTCCGGCACGGAGTCGACCCACACCTCGTCGATCGGGTCGGTGAGCAGCAGCACCTCGTAGCCCTTGGCCCGGAACGCCTCGATGTGCGGCGAGCTCTCGATGACCGAGCGCGACGAGCCCGTCATGTAGTAGATGTCCCGCTGGTCCTCGCCCATGCGCTCCACGTACTGCTGCAGCGTGGTCAGCTGCTCGGCGTCGTGCGTGGAGGCGAACGACGCGATCTCCAGGATCGTGTCGCGGTTGTCCGGGTCGCTGAGGATGCCCTCCTTGAGCGCCGCGCCGAACTCGCGCCAGAACGTGGTGTAGCGCTCGGTGTCCTCGGCCATCAGGTTCTTGATGGTGGACAGCACCTTCTTGGTCAGCCTGCGGCGCATCAGGGTGATCTGCCGGTCCTGCTGCAGGATCTCCCGCGAGACGTTCAGCGACAGGTCCTGCGCGTCCACCACGCCGCGGACGAACCGCAGGTAGGTGGGGACCAGCGCCTCGCAGTCGTCCATCACGAACACCCGCTTGACGTACAGCTGCACGCCCTGCCGGTGATCCTCGGCGAACAGGTCGGCCGGAGCGTGCGCGGGCAGGAACAGCAGGCCCTGGTACTCGAAGGTGCCCTCGGCCTGAACCGCGATGGTCTGCAGCGGGTCCTGCCAGTCCCGGCTCACCCGCTTGTAGAACTCCGCGTACTCCTCGTCGGAGACCTCGTCCTTGGAACGCGCCCACAGCGCCTTCATCGAGTTGAGGGTCTCGACCTGGCGCTCGGTGCCGCCCTCGGCCGCGGTGCGCTCCACCTCCATCCGGACCGGCCACGTGATGAAGTCGGAGTAGCGCTGCACGAGCTCGCGGATCTTCGCCTCGGAGGCGTAGTCGAAGAGGTTGTCCTCGGCTTCCTCCGGCTTCAGCCACAGCGTGACCGCGGTGCCCTGCGGCGCCTCCTGCACGGTCTCCACCGTGTAGGTGCCGCTGCCGTCCGACTCCCAGCGGGTGGCCTCGTCCTCACCCGCGCGCCGGGTGAGCAGGCTCACCCGGTCGGCCACCATGAAGCTGGAGTAGAAGCCGACGCCGAACTGCCCGATGAGCTCCGCCGCGTTGGACTCCTGGGCCTCGCGCACCTTCGCGAGCAGCTCTGCCGTGCCCGACTTCGCGATGGTGCCGATCAGCTGGACGACCTCCGACCGCGACATCCCGATGCCGTTGTCCCGCACCGTCAGCGACCGCTGCTCGCGATCCACCTCGATCTCGATGTGCAGGTCGGAGGTGTCCACCTGCAGGTCCTTGTCGGTGAACGATTCCAACCGCAGCTTGTCCAGGGCGTCCGAGGCGTTGGAGATCAGTTCCCGCAGGAAGACGTCCTTGTTCGAGTAGATCGAATGCACCATCAACTGCAACAACTGCTGCGCTTCGGCCTGGAACTCGAAGGTTTCCACCTGTTCGCTCACTGGACTCCTCTCGGAAAGGCCGCACCGCGCTGGGTGCGGCGACGTCTCGTCATCGGCTTCACCTGTGCGCAGCCGCAGCGAATTGTCGCGCGTTCCCCCTAGGGCATTCCCCACGGCCGCCACGAGCCGCTGAGGAGATGCTTCGGTTCGCGGCTCGCGCGGCGGTGCGGGTAGTGGAACCCCGGACGCCACCGGGCTGCGGGATCCGCGACCCGAGTATGCCAATGCGCGGCGCTGCGGCTGTCCTCGCCCGACGACGTCCGAGAAACCCGCCACGGTGCGAACTGGGTCCGACACCACGCGCTGCTACCGCCGCACACCGTCAGAACCCCTGAGTGAAATCCCGGTTTTCTGCAGGAGTTCCTCCCACAACACTAGTGACTTCCCGCAGCACCGGTGCAGCACCATGGTTTTCGACGGACCACGACACCACGGGCGGAGAACAACGTTGTCATCAGGCCGAAGCCTGGTCCTGCGGAAGCCGGAGCGCGTCTGCCAGCTCCGCCCTGCCGCGGATGCCGAGCTTGCGGTAGATCTTCGTCAGGTGCTTCTCGACCATGCGCGAGGTGACCTGCGCCTGCCAGGCGATCTCCTGGTTCGTGGAACCGCTGCGGGCCAGCAGCGCGACCTGGTACTCCGAGGGCGTCAGCAGCGCACCCCGCGCCGAGGCCGCGGAGGGATGCCGGCCGAGCTCGCCGTCCACCCGATCGACCAGCTGCTGGACCCCGCACTCGCCCGCGATCCCGCGAGCCTCCCGCAGGTGCGTCTCCGCGCCCGGCTTGCCCGCGGCGCGCAGTCGTCGCCCGAAGAGCAGGTGCGCCCTGGCCAGTTCGATCCGGTTGGCGGAACCGTTCAGCACCTTGATCGCCTCCTTCAGCAGCGAGAAGTCCTCGCCCTCCTCGCTGAGCGCGGCGTAGGTGCGCAGGGCGCGCCCGATCGCGGCCGGGGCGCCCCAGCTGGTCGCCAGCTCGTACTCCTGCTCGATCAGCTGCTGCGCCTCGGCGGCGTGGCCGAGCCGGTGCTGCAGCATCGCGGCCCTGCCTCGCCACGGGCACAGCGCGGGGTTTCGCACTCCCCAGCGGTCCAGCTGCTGGCCGAGATCGAGGATGCGCTGCAGCGCCGGACCGAGCTCGCTGCGATCGCTGACGGCCGAGCCCTTCAGCAACCGCAGCGCCGCCGTGACGCACATGTTGTTCCCGGTCGCCGCGCCGCGTTCCAGCACCCGCTCCGTCAGCTCGCGGTCCTCGGTTTCCAGGGCCAGGAAGGCGACCGCGAGCAGTGTCGCCGAGTTGCCGTGCTCCCAGCCCAGTCCGCCCAGACCGATCGCCTCGCGGGTGACCGACAGCGCCTGGTCGAGCTTTCCGGTGGACATCCGCACCAGGCCCGTCTCGGTGCACAGCAGGGTGCGCGCCACGACGTCCCCCTGATGCTGCTGATGTCCCCGGACGCGCTCGAGCCACGCGGCCGGGTTCTCCGGCGAATCGGCGCCGACGAGGACGTTCACCAGCAGCGGGAGCCCGGTGTGCACGTGATTGCTGCGAGCGGGTTCCCGTTCCAGCACGCGGTTGGCCAGGCGAGCCACCTCCGAGGCACCCACCTCCGCGGTGATGGTGGCCGCGTACAGCAGCACGGCCAGCAGTTCGCGCTCGGCCGGGCTGTCCATCGGCGGGTTCGGCCCCAGCGCGTGCAACCGGCGGACGCTGTCCGCCAGGCCCATCGGGTCCTCGATCGTGAGGTAGCGCCTGCGCGCCTCCATGCGCAGCACCAGTTCCCGGTCCGTCCAGGAAAGCTCCTGCGGCGGACCGAACTCCCGGACCACCCCTCTGATCAGGTCGGTGACCGGCGCGGGGGAGGTGGCCAGCATCATCGGGGAGAGCCGCGCCATCGCGGCCGCGCGCTCCCTGGTCGTCGCGAGCATCGGAACCGCCTGCGAGACGTGCCGGACCGAAGCCGGGGAATCGAAAGCCCGCTCGGCCGCGGCCAGTTCGACCAGCAGGCCGGCGCGGTCGGGTCCGTCCGGCGAGCTGTCCAGCAGCGCGCGGCGCAGGTAGGACGCCGCCGTCTCCGGAGCGCCGCGGGCCAGCTCCGCTTCGGCCCCGGACCGGAGCACGCGGATGGCCCAGGCGTCCAAGGGCGCGGGCACCTCGACCAGGTATCGCGCCACGTCTCGCGCCGGGTGACCCTGGCCGTAGAGCGCCCGCGCGGCGCGCAGGTGGATGCCCTCCAGCTCCCCGGCCGTCGTCAGCTCCGCGACCGCGGCGTGCACGGCGGAGCGCGCGGGCCCGAGGCGTGACTCGGAGGTGTGCAACCCGAGCCCGCAGAGCGACCGCACGGCCTCCGCGTGCTGGCTCTCGTCGAGCCCGGCGACCCTGCCCACCAGCTCGGCATCGGCGCTCTCGCCCAGGACCGCCGCCGTCCGCACCAGCCCGCGCACCGCGGGGGACTGGACGCTCAGGCAGGAGAACAACCGCTCGCGCAATCCGGAGGGCCGCAACGACCACACCGCCTCGGCCTCGCTCCCGATCGGTCTCCTGCCCGCGCCCTTCAGCTCGAACAACATCGACATCAGGAACAGCGGGTTGCCCGCCGAGCTGCCCCGGCACGCGGTCACGAACGCCTCGTCCGCCCGCTCGCCGAGTTCGCCGCGCACCAGGGTGCGAACCGCGGCGGCCGACAGGTGGGCGGGCCGCAGCACCCGGGTCGCCGCATCGGCGATCTCCCGGACCGGCGCGAGCTCGGCCCCCGGATCACCGTCCAGCACGGTCACCGCGATCGTGACCGGCAGGCCGGCCACCTCCCGCGCCAGCCGGCCCAGGAACGTCAACGACGCGGCATCGGCCCATTGCAGGTCGTCGACCAGGATCAGCAGTGGCTGCTCGCCGCTCATCTCGGCGATCAGGCGGTGCGGATCGCGCTGCCGGGACCGCAAACCGTCCTCGGCGGACGCCCGGTGGTCCTTCCGCGGCCGCTGGACCGCCGAGGGCTCGGCCCCGAACGGCGGCTCCAGCAGCTGCCGCACGACGGCGAACTCGAACTCGCGCTCGTGCGACGCGCAGTCGGCCCGCAGCACGCGCAGCCCGTTCCCGCGACCGCGCTGCGCGCAGGCGTCCAGCAGCTCCGACTTCCCGATTCCCAGCGGTCCCGTGATGACCAGCAGCGATCCGGCACCGGCGCAGGTGTCGACCACCGCCTCGTCGACCACGTCGAGCTCATCTTCCCGTTCCAGCAACATCGAGCTCAGACCTCGCATCCGACGGTCCGGGACAGCACATCGCGGTGGTGGCTACCCGATCCGCGATCCCCGCCCGTTGATCCGGTGGCGAAGAACCGGTCGAACAACCCACGCACCGCGAGCTCTGCCTCGGCCATCTGCATAGCCACCACCCACTGGGCCGTCGTCATCCCTTTTCGGCAAAAGGTGCCGCTTCTACCTCACGTTCGTGGTACGTCAATCGGTTCGAGCACCGCCGATCGCGATGGCCAGATCCGCCCTCCTGGACACTCGTAGCTTGCGGTATGCGCTGGTGAGATGCGTTTCGACGGTGCGCAGCGTGACGAACAACGCTTCGGCGATCTCCCGGTTGCTCGTGCCGGAGGCGGCCATCGTCGCGACCCGCCGCTCGCTTCCGGTGAGCAGATCGACCGGCGAGCGCAACGGCTGCCCCACCCGGCCGCCCGCGGTCACGGCCAGCGCCCGCGCGTTCTCCGCGATGGGCCGCGAGCCGCAGAGCGTGGCCAGGTCGATGGCCCGGCGCAGGTGCTTGCGAGCGCTCCGGACGTCCTCGGTGCGCAGCAGGGCGGCGCCGAGGCAGTGGTGCGCGCGGGCCTCCTCCAGCCACGCGGGCGAGCCGGACAGCACCTCAACGGCGTCGGTGAGCGACGCCACCGCCTGCGAGGGGTCATCGGCGACCGCGCCGCGCGCCATCAGTTGACGCCCGATCGCTCTGGCGGTGCCCCATCGCTGCACCGCTTCGTCGCCGGCCTCGATCAGGTCCACCGCCTCCGAGCGCCTGCCGAGACCGGCCAGCAGACGGGCCGCGTCCACCCGCCACGGCGCGAAGATCGGATTGCCGACGCCCGCGTCGTTCATGCTGTCCCCGCAGCGCAGCAGCAACTGCACCGCCGCGGTCTCGTCGCCCCGCAGGTAGCGAGCCCGTGCCTTGGCGTGCAGGAAGTAGTGCCATTCCAGGATCGATTCCTCGAACCAAGCCCGGTCGATCCGGTCGAGCAGCCGCTCCGCCTGCTCGATGCGCCCCTGTTCGATGAGCGCGCTGGCCCACGCGGTGAACTGAGCCGCGGTCGAATCGGCGCCGCTGGTCCCTTCGCAGAGCTCCGCGGCCGTCCGCGCCTCGGCGGCGGCCTCGCGAACATCGCCGAAGTGCAGCAGAACTCGCGCGTAGCAGGACAGCGAGTACGAGTAGTCCCAGCGCGCGCCCATGTTCTTGACCTTCTCCACCGAGCGCTGGGCAGCGGGCAGCAGATCGTCGGCCTCGTCGGCCAGGTGCAGGGCGAACAGCGCGGCTCGCTCGGTCCAGACGTCGGCGTCGTTGGCCTGGAAGCCCAGGGCCGTGCGCGCGTGCTCGACGACCCGCCCGGACGGCGCGCCGCGCAGCGCTTCCACGTAGGCGATGGCGGCCAGCGTCCGGCGCTCCGCCGATGTGCTGCCCTCCGGGATCGCCCGTTCCCGGACGCGGGCCCGCACGATGCCGAAGGTCGACTTCTCACCCGCACCGATGATCAGCAGCATCGACTCCACGGCCAGGCACAGCTCGTGATCGGCGGGCGAGGCGTCGCGCCCGGCCGAGAGCATCGCCAGCACCTCGCCGAGCACCCGGACCGCCTCCGGGTGGCGTTGCGCGGTGGCCGCGGTCGTGGCGAAGTTCAGCACCAGCGAGACGTGCACGTCCGGATCGGTGACCTGGTTCAGCAGTTCCCGCAGGATCGGCAGCGCCGCGTAGGGATCGATCTGCGCGAGCACCCTGCCGAGGTCGGCTCTGATCCGGATGCGCTGGGGCTCGGAAGTCTCCACGTCGAGCACCCGCCGCAGGTACCGCACGGCCGCCTCGGGGTCCCCCCGCCGCTCCTCCAGCACCGCCGCGTCGTGCAGCACACCGGCCATCCACGTCTGGTTCAGCTCGGACAGCGCCAGCAGGTGGTTCGCGACCTCGACGGCAGGCCTGCCCGCGTCGTTGAGGATCCGCGCCGCTCGCAGGCGCTCCGATTCGGACACCCGCGTGGCCTCGAGCACCGCGGTGCGAACCACGTCGTGCACGAAGTCCGCGCCCGAAGCCGCGAGGATGTTGTGCTCGCGCAGCACGCCGAGCGCTTCCGCGACCTGCCACCTGGTCACGCCCGCCAGCGCGGCGAGCGATTCCGCACCCGCGCCGGGGCCGAGGACCGCCGCCGCGGCGGCCACCCCGCGAACTCGATCCGGTTGACCGGACAACCTGCTCAGCACCGAGTCGGCCACCACGTCCCTGCCGACGTCCTCGACGGCGGCGGCCCCCTCCGCGTCCGGCGAGACCCCGGCCCTGCTCAGCTCGGACAGCAATCGGTCGAGCAGCAGCGGATTTCCACCGGAGACCCGCGCGCAGGTGGCGACGAATCGGCTGTGCGGCGGTTCGTCGAACGCCTCCGCCACGACCTCACCGACATCGGCCTGCACCAGCGGTGTCAACTCGAGCACCGTGCTGGCTCGCTGCGCGACGATGTCGGAAACCACGGTCTGCGCGGGATCTTCCAGTTCATCACCGCGGCAGGCGAGCAGGAGCAGCAGCGGCAGGTCCTCGGCGCGGCGGAGCAGGAAGTCCAGCCAGCGCAGCGAATCCTCGTCGCACCGGTGCGCGTCGTCGACGACGATCACCAGCGGAGCGGTGGACATCAGGTTCGCCGCCGCCCTGTACAGCCCGTGCAGCGTCGCTTGGTCGCCCGGGGACTCGTCGTCCGGGGAGTGCGGCAGGTCCGGGCGCAGCACCGGGAGCGCCCGCGTCGCCGCACCGGCGCGCACCGCCGAGCCTGCGTCGGCAGCGAGGTCCAGCGGGTGGAAGAGCGCTCGCACCGCGCCGTAGCGAGATGGCGGCACTTCCGCGCAAGTCACGCGCAGGACGGTGAAGCTCCCCGCCCAATCGTACTGCCGGATCTCGGTCAGCAGGCGGGTCTTGCCCGTCCCGCTCGCCCCGCGGACGACGACGCACTGCGCGCGGCCGGAACGAGCCTTCGCGAGCCCGCGAGCGAGCACGGCGCACTCGTGAGACCTGCCGGCCAACGGCCGGACCCGCTCAGCGATGCGCGTCTCGTCACCCCGCAATCCAACTCACCGTCCGACTCGCAGCATCCGACCGGGGATCTCCGGCCACGCCCAGGGATGCACTCACCAAGGAACTTGGACAAAAGTCCACCATCGGTCAACACAGGTGCGCAAGCTCTGACCAGCACCGGAAACTGGCCAATTCCCCAGTCCCGCTGCGGTAGGCGAATTCTTTCAACAGTGCGCGCGCTGCGATTCCCGGTACCGCCGCCGGAAGTTCATCGCGACGACATCCGGTGCGAGCCGACCGGCGGTGACGCGGACCGCACCCCAGCGGCACGGGTTCGAGCGCGCGGAACGCACCGCAGGCACCGAGGCTCGCGACCGGGAGCACCCGCCCTCCGCGGCCCCGAGCCGCCGAGCTCCCGGCGGCGCTGCGCACCGCCGACCTACTTCACGTAGTCCCGCGGCACCCGGGGAGGCCAGCTGCCGACGCTCAGCAGACCGAGGCTGTACGCGCGGGACACCAGCGCGGCGCGGTTGGGCGCCTTGAGCTTCTTGAGCATCGTGCCGACGTGGTACTCGACGCCCTGCCTGCTCAGGAAGAGCCGGGACGCCAGGCGAACCGTCGACTCGCCGGTCGCGATGCCCTCGAGAATCCGAGCGTTGAGCTCGGAGAGAATCCTCTTTCGATCGGCCACGGCCACGTTCGCCCGGTTCGACTTCTCCGGCGAGAGCACGACCACGAATTGCGTGAGCTGACCGGACGACGATCCGTGCACGGCGACTCCGGTGATCTCACCGGTGAACGCGGCCTGGTCAGGGCCGACGCCGACGAAGTATTCCACGAAGCGCTGGTTTCGCCCATCGGTCAACCGGTCGAAGTTGCGGCGCATCGGCTCGCGCACCCCGGGGTGCACCAGCTCGTAGAAGCTCCGACCGAGCACGGAGTCGTGGGACTGGCCAAATTGGGTGACAAAAGCATCGTTTGCTTGGGTGAGCCGCATCTGCAGATCTAAACTGGCCAGGTGCAGGCCCGAGCGGTCGAGGAGCGACTGGAACACGTCGACATCAGCTGTGTCGTTTCTCGATACCTCGCCGTAAGCGTTGCTAAAGAGACGAGGATCAGCGGCTACGGTGGGCATTGACGATGTATCTCTCCCGCGAATCCTGAGGAATCCCGGCTTGGCCGAATGCGGCCCCGAAAGAGCCGGGAAATTTGTTTGCCTCCGCACTGAGACATCTCCGATCGTATGGAGAGCGCTCTAATGAGGTCAACGCGGCGGGGTGGCCGCAGCTTAATGTTGTGGGTCCCGGCGCCGATGGTTCGGACTCGCCGCTACATGTGGCGCGGAAGAACCTCCTGACCAGCGAGTACAGCATTTTCGTGGGAGGTTCGGGCTCCTCCGCCGGGGCCCGTTCGGCCCTCCTCGGCGACCCCCCGAACGGAGCAATCCGGTCGCTCGGGTCACAATTCGATCCATCTTCTGGAGTCTTTAGGCGACGGCGTTTCGAGCCGATAACGCGGACGAGTCCGAGCATCCGCAGGAATTGCTCATATGAGCCGACGTCCGACCGGTGCTCATATGAGCATGATTGCATCGGATGATTCAGGAATTGTTCACCTGAACCGAACTCTGCGCGCACGCCCGCATACGCGTTGATCGCGCCCCGCCCGGCTGAACGAGCTCGGGTATCCCCGGTTCGGGACACGCGGCCCTCGCAGTTTTAGACGCCCTTACAGCATGCGGTGCGGGACTCAACTCGCGTCGCCGCGGGTTCTGCCGCCTCGTGCGGCGAGGACAGCCGCGCAGGACGGCCACTCGAGCAGCGGATCCCGCAGCCACGCGGCGCGTCAGAACCCGCCACCAGCACCGCCGCGCACGCGGCACACTGAGAAATCTCCTCGGGCAAGACTGTCACCGGCTACGCGAGGGGCCTGCCGCGGCCGCGCTCGCCGGGCAGTGGTTCAGCTGCGGGCGCGTTCGTGGTGTCGCCTGGCCTTCATCCGGTTGCCGCAGTGAGCGCGAGACCGGGTCGGTTACCAGTGGAGGGGTGCGAGGTGGAGCCCACCTCGCCCCCAGCCCGCGCCGGTGATCGAGGCGGTGCCGTCCGGTTCGGCGATGACCTCCGAGGCGTGGGCGTTGATGCGGCCGGCCGGGTTGTCCACTGTGAACCGAAACGGGTCCGCGCTGCGGTACACGCGCGTGTCCTCGTAGCCGGACTCGCAACAGATGAACAGGTACCACCCGTCCGGGCGCCGCACCACGAACGGGGATTCGGTGGGCCCGCCGGTGGTGCCCCGCTCCGGGTGTTCGAAGGCGACGCGCTTCCCGCTCCAGCGCACCAGGTCCATGCTGACCCGGTAGGCCACCTGGTGGTTTCCGCCCTCCGGCGTGCTGGTCGCGGTGTAGTACATGACCCAGAGCGGGCCGACCCTGGTGACCATGGGGTCCCTGGCGTCGAAGCCGTCGGTGAACAGCGGGTTGGCCTCGCTGCGAGTCCAGTTCCGCAAGTCGGTGGACGTCGCGAGGTGCATGCGGTACGCGGTGTGATCACGGGTGCCCGCCGCGTAGAACATGTGGTAGACGCCGTTGGCGAAGACCACGTGCGGCGCCCAGATGTGCCTCTCCCCTGCTGAAGGATCGGCGCTCAGCGCGAACGGCCGCTTCGTCCATGGACCTCGCGGCGAAGGCGCGGTGGCGTGCCCGAAGTGCTTCTCGTCCAGCGGATCGGCCGGCTCGGCGTGGGTGATGGCGTACACGTGCCAGAGACCGGTTGCCGCGTCCCGGATCATCGTGTGGTCGTTGTAGTACCACTGCTCGTCCTCACCGACCGACGGGTCGTAGACGCGGACGAACTCCCCCGCCGACACCGAACCCGCCTCCGACGCCGAAGCGACCCCGGCCACGGCCACGGCCAGGTGGATCACGAGGAACAGCGCGATCACCGAGCGGAGCGGTCTCGAACCGGACGCACTGATCATCCTCACCCCGCCGCACCAGCCCGAACCGACGTTTCCCCTCGGTATACCGATTGATCGAACCCACCGGCATCCGTGAATCGGGTGATTCACCAGGAACCGGACGACCGGGAGCGGCGCGGCGACAGTTTTGCCTAAAACTGTACGGGCATTTCGGGCGCAAGAGGCTTGCGGTTTTAGGCAAAACTGTCACCGGCCACGCGCGCTCCTAGGCGGGACGTGGGATGCAAAGAAGGCGAGTGTTCATCACGAGCACTCGCCTTCTTCGGGTGGAGCTAAGGGGATTCGAACCCCTGACCCCTTGACTGCCAGTCAAGTGCGCTACCAGCTGCGCCATAGCCCCGTGTTCTGTTGGCCGGGTGAGCACCGCTCATCCCTTGCACCAATACAGTACAACAGCCTCCGAGCGCGTTGTTCAGGGGGTCCCGGATCACTCCGGGACCGGCCCTGAACTGCGCAAACGCTAGCCCGCAGCGCTGCTGCCCCGGGACTTGGGCAGTCCCCGGGTGTTGGCCGCCTTGACGAACTCGGCGCGCGGATCGTGCAGTTCGCCGAGAGCCACGACCTGCCGGCGGAACGGCAGCTCCATCAGCCAGTCGCCGAGGATGCGCGCCTTGCGGGACGCCGTGGGCATCTTCGCCAGGTGGTAGCCGCGGTGCAGCAGCCACGCGGGCAGGCCCTTGAGCTTGATCCCGTAGACCTCGGCCGCGCCGCGGAACAGGCCCAGGCCGGCGACCGAACCGGCGTGCTTGTGCTTGTAGTCGGCCAGCGGTCGACCGTGCAGCTTGGCGACGATGTTGTCGGCCAGCAGCTTGGCCTGCCGGACCGCGTGCTGGGCCGACGGGCTGCACATCGCGTTCGGGTCGGAGCTGGTCAGATCCGGCACCGCGGAGCAGTCACCCGCGGAGAAGACCGTCTCGGTACCGCGGACCTGCAGCTTGGTGGAGCACTCCAGCCGCCCCTTGTCGTCGCGGGGCAGGTCGCTGTTGTCCAGCATCGGGTGCGGCTTCACGCCCGCGGTCCAGACGATGGTGTCGGTGTCGAACTCGGACCCGTCGGAGAGCACGGCGTGCCCGTCGACCAGCGTCTCGGCGGTGGTGCTTAGCTTGACCTCGATGCCCATCTGCTCGAGCTGCCGCTTGGTGTACTCCCCCATCGGCGCGCTGACCTCGGGCATGATCCGGTCCATCGCCTCCACCAGCACCCAGCGCATGTCCCGCTCGGACAGCTGCGGGTAGGCGTGCAGCGCGTAGCAGGCCATCCGCTGCAGCTCGGCCATCGCCTCGATGCCCGCGTACCCGCCGCCGACGAACAGGAACGTCAGCAACCGCCTGCGCAGTTCCCGGTCGTTCGTGCTGGCGGCGATGTCCAGCCGGGACAGCACGTGGTTGCGCAGGTAGATGGCCTCGCCGATGGTCTTGAAGCCGACGCCCTCATCGCCCAAGCCGGGGATGGGCAGGGCGCGGGAGATCGAACCGGGCACCACGACCAGGTAGTCGTAGTCCAGATCGCCGTGCTGGCCGTCCCCGAGCGTGGCGGTGATCTTCTGCCGAGCGTGGTCGATGCCGGTGACCTGCGCGGTCAGCACCTCGCACTTGCGCAGCGCGGTGCGCAGCGGCACCACCACGTGCCTGGGTTCCAGCGAGCCGGCGGCGGCCTCGGGCAGGAACGGTTGATAGGTCATGTGCGGCTGGGTATCGATGACCGTCACCCGCGCTTCGCCCGCGCGCAGCTTCTTCTGCAACCGCAGGGCCAGGGTGAGCCCGACGTGCCCGCCACCGATGATCACTACCCGGGGCTCACGCATGCTGCGGCTCCCCTCGTGCGCCGGAACGGGTGCGACGCGGGTCGACCTGGCGTTCCGGATGCCTCCGCAGGTACTCCTGCTCCAGCTCGAAGGTGCGGGCGGTGTGCTCGCGCAGCGCATCGGGGGAGCCGTGCAGGAACGTCTCGTGTCGGGTCTGGTGCAGGTGCTTCAACTCGCGCAGCAACAGCTCCCCGGTGAGCTCGTGACCGGGGATTCCGGTTGTGTTCATGGCGTTCCTCCCGGCGGGCAGGCCAAACCGTGGCGCCGCGTGGCGGCGACTTGGCACGGGGTACCCACATCGCGGGCGTCGAACACCTACCGGTTCGCGCGCGGCCGGGTCTCCGGGGCTCCGATCCAGGCCAGCAGCCCCAGCAGCATGGCCGAGCCGGTGACCGCGAACGCCATCTGGTACGACACCATGTCGGCCAGCGCGCCCGCCGCGAGCGGCCCGACGATCTGACCGAGGTCGGCGGCCTGCTGGAAGGTGGCCAGCACCGGGCCGCCGCGGCGCTTGGAGCCGATGACATCGGCCACCGCCGCGTTCTGCGCCGGGTTGAGCACGCCTGCGCCCATGCCCGCGACGGCCGACAGGACCAGGAACGCGGCCACCGAGGTCGTCAGGCCCATCGCGGCGGTGGCCGCACCGGCCACCACCAGCCCGGTGAGCACCATCGGCTTGCGACCCAGCTTGTCGGCGACCCGGCCGGACAGCAGCAGCACACCGGCGTTGGCCGCGGCGAACACCGACAGCGCGACCCCGGACATCGACTCCGGCGCCTTGAGCGCTTCCACCACGAACAGCGGCACCAGCGCGAGCCGCACGCCGAGCACCGCCCAGCCGTTGCCGAAGTTGGACAGCAGCGCGGCGACGTAGGCGCGATCGCGCAGTGCTTCGCCGAGGGTCATCTTCGGCAGCTCGTCGTCGTGCTGCGCCGGAGCGGCGAGGGTCGACTTGCGCAGCAGGAACCAGCCGAGGAAGGCGGCGACGAACAGCGCGACGCCGTAGGTGATGAACGGCAGCCGCAGCGAGTAGCCCACGACCAGGCCGCCGACGATCGGTCCGGAAATGTTGCCGAGCAGGAAGCTCGTCGCCCACAGCCCGGACGCGCGCCCGCGCAGGTTCGCGGGCGCGAGGCGGATGAGCAGACCGACGCCGGAGACGGTGAACATGGTCGAGCCGATACCGCCGAGCGCGCGGAAGAGCAGCAGCTGCGAATAGGAGTCGGCGAAGGCGCACGCGGTGCTGGAGACACCGACGATGGTGATGCCCAGCGAGTAGATCCGCCGCTCGCCCAGCGCCGTGACCAGCCGTCCGCTGACCGGCGCGAAGAGCAGCCGCATCAGCGCGAAGGCGCTGATGATGAAGCTCGCCGCGGTGACCCCGACGCCGAAGCTGGTGGCGAAGGCGGGCAGCGCGGGCGAGACGATGCCCATGCCGATCGCGACGATGAAGCCGCCGGCCACCAGCACCCAGATCTCGCGGGGGAAGTCCCGAAGCCCCGGTTCCCTGGTGGTGTTCTCCCCCGGCACCGAGGTCGTCGACACCCTTTCCTCCCCGCTTCTCGGGCGATGTTTTCAGTCGCCGGACGACGTCCGAAGTCCACATCGCACGCGGCCACCGCGCACGCCGATGGGCCCCTTAGACAATCTAAGCAGAACGCACCAACGTCACGATCCCTCGAAGAATTCCACCACCGAGCCCGATCCCCCGGCGGTGCCTCGTGAACCAGCCCACGACCCAGCCGGTTCTGGTCGAGCGCTCCTGCCCGGCGCTCAGAGGAGTTCGTCGATCCGGCGGGCGTAGGCGGTGACGCCGTAGGCGACCTCGAAGCCCGCGGCTTCGAAGAACCGCTGGGTGGTGCCGCCCTCCTCCGCGTGGGCGGCGACGAGCATGGCACCGCGGCTGCGCAGTTCGTCGACGGCCGCGGCCACGAGTTCTTCGCCGATGCCGCGGCGGCGCCTGCCCGGGCGGACGATGACCTGCTCGATGAGGCCGACGCCCTTCTCCACGAAGGCCTGCACGAAGCCCGCGACCCGATCGGCGCCCGGGTCGTCGATGGCCAGCAGGACCGAGCGCCCCTCGTCGATGCGGTGACCGAGGTTGCGGGTGAGCAGCCGCTCGCCCTCGTCGGCGAGCCCGGTCTCGTCGCCGTAGAGCTCGACGACGCCGGGCAGGTCCGCGTCCTCCACCGGCCGGGCTTGGCCGTCGGTGTCGTCGCGCACTCGGTGCAGCAGGACGACCTGCTCCTCGACCGCGCGCCAGAGCGTGTCGTCGGCGATTCCCTCGATGTCGCCGACGGTGGTCGGCGAGGCGAAGATCACGGCCTCCGAGCGCCCGGCCTCGGCGAACACCTGCTCCAGCTCGAGCATGGTGCTCGCCACCTGCGCACCGGTTCCCCACAGCGCGCAGGCGTGGTTGGCGGCGGGCAGCGGGTTGTCCTGGTTGAGCACCACGGTCGCCACGCCCACCTTGGTGCGCAGCCCGTAGCGGACCACGGCCGACGCCAAGCGCGCGGTCTCGACCAGACCGGCCAGATCGCGGGCCTGCCTGGGGTCGAGGAGGGATTCGTCGTCGGGGTCGTGCAGTGGGTCCACGCGGGGCATTCTCCTCTTGCCGGGACGACGACCCCCAACCGGCGCCGAGCAGCGGGCGTCGGCTGCGATCCGCCGATCGCGGGCCGTCAGCGACGATCGGCCGCCGACCCCGGAGACGGAACCGGTCGTTCGCGCGATCCGCAGCGGCGATCGGCTTCGCGGCCGTGCTCCGGGCGGACCGTCCGCACCGTCGGTCGGGAGCGGGAAAAATCCCGCCCGATCTGTCGGCCGGGCCTGCGGCGAGGCAGGATTGTGAGCGTGACCACTCCGGATGAGCTCGCTCGGGAACTGCTCGATCTGCAGCTGGACGCGGACCCGATCGGTGCCACGCTGCTGGGCGTCGAGGGCCGCGACCACCTGCTACCGGACATCTCGGCCGTCGCCGAACAGCACCAGCGCGGCCTCGCCGAGAAGATCAGGGTGCGGGCGATGGCCGTGGATACCAACCACGCCGAGCTGGAGGACCGGCTGACCATCGCGGTGGTGGTGCAGCAGGCGCAGGCGATGGTCGACAAGATCGATGCCAGGTCGCCCGAGTACACCGTGACGGGCAACCTGTTCGCACCGGTGGCGGGCCTGCTGTTCCACCTGGGCCAGGTCCCGGCAGGCGAGCAGGAGCAGGGTGAGGCGTTCCTGCATCGGCTGAGCGCGATCCCGGAGTTCACCGCGGCCGCCGCGCAGCGCCACCGGGAGGGGCTGCGCTTCGGACGTGTCCCGGTGCGGCCGCTTCTCGAGGACGCGATCAGCCACCTCGACGATCACCTGGCCAAGCCGGACGCCGATCCGCTGCGGGCCCCGCAGCTGCCGGATGCGCTGCAGCGGGAACGCGATCGGATCCTCGAGCAGGTGGTGCGGCCAGCGCTGGCGGACTACCGGGAGGTGCTGGCCCACGAGATCAGCCCGCACGCCCGGGACGAGCAGCGCCCCGGGCTGCGGTGGCTACCGGACGGAGCGGAGATCTACCACCGCCTGGTCCACGCGCACACCACCACCGACCGCAGCCCGCGCGAGCTGCACCGGCTCGGGCTCGACCGGATCGCCGAGCTGCGTGCGCGGGCGGGCGAGCTGGGCGGTGAGCTGTGGGGCGAGCGGGACCCCGACCGGGTGCTGCACCGGCTGCGCACGGATCCGGAGCTGTTCTTCGACGACGCCGAGGAGATGCTGACCTCGGCTCGCGAAGCGCTCGCCAGGGCGGATGCGGCGGCACCGGACTGGTTCGGCGAACTCGCGCAGCAACCGTGCGAGGTTCGGGCGGTGCCGAGCCCGTCGGAGAGCACCCCGATCGGCTTCTACCTGCCGCCCGCGATGGACGGCTCGCGGCCGGGCGTGTACTTCGCCAACACCGCCAGTCCGGAGAAGCGGCCGCGCTTCGCCTCCGAGGTGATCGCCTTCCACGAGGTCACCCCGGGTCATCACCTGCAGCTCGGCATCGCCCAGCGGCTCACCGGCCTGCCGATGCTGCGCAGGCTGGGCATGATCACCGCGTATTCCGAGGGCTGGGGCCTCTACACCGAGAAGCTGGCCGACGAGATGGGGCTGTACTCCGACGACCTCGCCCGGCTGGGTGCCCTGGCCCAGGACCTGCTGCGCGCCACCCGCCTGGTCGTCGACACCGGGCTGCACCAGTTCGGCTGGAGCAGGCAGCAGGCGCTGGAACAACTGCGCAGCAGCACCGTGCTCAGCGATCTCGAGGCCACCTCCGAGGTCGACCGCTACATCGCCTTCCCCGGTCAGGCCCTCTCCTACTTGGTGGGGCGGTTGGAGATCGAGCGATTCCGGGAGGAGGCGCGGCAACGGCTCGGCCCGGCCTTCGACATCCGCCGCTTCCACGACGTCGTGCTCGGCCACGGCGCGCTCCCGTTGTCCACTTTGGAATTCCTGGTGCGTGATCAGCTGCCTGCTACATCCAGGTGACGCGTCCCGGTGACGCTCGAAATCGACGCAGATCGGATTAATGTCGATACCGAGCGCGTCCATTCCGGCTTCCGACAGGGGGCATCGTGACCGGGACTTCCCACCATCGCCAGGAACGACTGCGACGTGCGGCCGAAGAGCAGCTGAAGGACCGACTGCTGCCACCGTGGCAGAAGCGGGTGCTGCAGCGATTAGCGGTGGAAGCGGGCAACGGCTGGTTTCCGCTGCTCAACCGGTTCGCCCCGCACACCCCCGCGCAGCGGCCGGACATGGTGCTGGTCGGCAGGCAGGGCGTGCTGGCGGTGCTGCTGCGCGAGAACGAGCCGGACTGGGCGGATTCCCGGGCGGCGTTCGTGTGGGTCTCGGAACTGCTGGCGGGCGCGGAGGTCGGCCCGGCGATGCTCACCGAAGCCGTGGTCAGCGTGGTCGTGATCCACCCGCAGGCGCACACCGGACAGCTCGGGGCCGGTGAGGAGCACACGGCCGTCACCGAGGACAAGCTGGATCGCGTGCTGCTGCACGGCGAACAGCTGCTCTCGGCCGATGAGACCCGGTGGGTCGCCAAGCATCTGGACAGCCGCACGTTCGACCTCGCCCCGATCATGTGGAACGCGCAGCGCATCCCGGTGCCACGCGGTGACGACGCCGAGCCCGCCGAGCTCTTCGACCCTCGCGAGCAACGGCTGCACAACGCCCTGCAGCAGCCGTTCCGGGACTGGCGGATCTTCCTGGACGGCAGTCAGCTGGGCGCGGTGCGCCGCCGCTACTCGGGACCGGCCCGGATCACCGGGCCCGCGGGAACCGGCAAGTCGGTGATCGCGCTGCACCGGCTGGCCTACTTGGCGCGGCGCACCACCGGGAAGCTGCTGTTCACATCCCACCTGTCCAACGTCCCGGCGGTCTCCGCCGAGCAGTTCCGGCAGCTGGCCCCACACCTGGGCAACCGCGTCGAGTTCACCCACCTGCACGCCTGGGCGCGGGACTTCCTCGCCGGGCGAGGTCGGCTGGCCGAGGTGGACGACCGCGAGGTGGAGCTCGCCTTCGAGTCCGTGTGGCAGCGCGCGGAGCTCTCCGCACCGCTGCGCGGTTTCCGGAACTCGCGGGGCTACTGGAAGGACGAGGTCGACCGCGTGATCAAGGGCCGGGCCATCGGGTCGTTCGAGGCCTACCGCACGGTTCCCCGCAAAGGGCGCGGCAGGCCGCTGCCACCGGATTTCCGCTCGCACGTCTGGCAGTTCTACTGCGAGTACGAGCGGGAGCTCTCCCAGCGCGGCGTCTTCGACCACAACGACGTGCTGATGCGCGCGCTGGCCGAGCTGGAGCGCAGGCCGCTGCCCCGCCAGTACGCGGCGGTCGTGGTCGACGAGGTCCAGGACCTGACCCTGGTCGGCTTGCGGCTGACCCGCGCCATCAGCGGGGACGGCCCGGACCAGCTGCTGCTGGTCGGCGACGGGCAGCAGCAGGTCTACGCGGGCGGTTGGCGGTTGTCCGAGGCGGGCATCGAGCTTGCCGGCCGCGGCGAGATCCTCCGCCACAACTACCGCAATCGCAACGCGGTGCTGGACCGGGCCGGGCGCCTGGAGGCGATCAACCGCTTCGACGACCTCGACGGCGGACCCTCGGTGCCGCTCGACGCGGTGCTTCCGGAGCTCCCCGGCGGCCGGGTCGTGGAATGGCACGGCACTGACCAGGAGAACGCGCTGCTCGAAGCGCTGCGAGGGCTGGACGACGATTCCGCCACTGCCGTTCTGACCAGCACCAACGCCGCCGCCGACCATTGGTGGAACGTGCTGCGCGCGGCCGGTGTCGCGACTCGTCCGCTGGACCGCTGGGACGGCCGCACGACCGGACCCGTGCTGGTCGGAACGCTGTTCCGGGCCAAGGGAACCGAGTTCCGCAACGTCTTCCTGCCCGGTGACGTGGAGGTCGGCGCGACTTTCCGGGAGGACCGCGAGGCGGTGCTGCGGCGGCGCCTGGTGGCCATGACGCGTGCCCGCGACTACCTCTGGATCGGAGCACCGCACCGCCGGTGACCCGACGGCTGGGGTGCGCCCGGAACAGCTCTCGGGAGCCGACCGGGAACCGCCCGCATCAGGTGCGCGGCGCAGCGCAGCTCCTAGCGCTGATCCGGCCTGCAGCTGACGTGGTTCCGGAGGTCCTGGCAGGGACTCTTGTCGTGGGAGCGGATGATGTCGGCGCCGCGCTGGTCGGTGAGGTAGCGCATGAAGCTCATCGGCAGCGAGCCCGAGGCGGGAACGCCGTAGGTGTAGGCGTATTCGGTCTGCCAGTACGGGTACACGCCCTCCTCCACGGCGTCCGGAGTCGCGGCCTGACCGTCGATCAGGACGGGTCGCACGCCCTGGTGATCGTTGGCGGCTTCCACCTCGCTGTAGCCGATCGCGCCCGGTGTCTTGGAGACGGCGTCGAGCAGGCCCGAGGTGCCCTCCCGGCGACAGCGGACGACCTCGCCCTGCGGCTCCGCGGCGCAGTTCCCGGTGTTCTCGCCCGGTTCCCTGCGGCCGAGGACGCGTTCCTCGAAGGTCGCGCGGGTACCGGAGTCGGCCTCCCGATCGACGATGCGGACCGGCAGGTCCCGTCCGCCCAACTCCTGCCAGTTGCGCACCTGGCCATCGAAGACCCGTCGCAGGTCCGGCGACGACAGCTCGTGGACCCCGGCTTTCGGGTTGATCACCACGGTGAACAGGAGCAGCGCCATCGGGCGCGGCACCAGAGCGGGCATCTGCTCGCCCTTCTCGCCGTCCGAGAAGGCCAGCAGTTCCGCGCTCGCCCGGTCGTTCAGATCGCGCAGGCCGTCGTGGCTGTTCCCCAGCTGCAACGCGATGTCGGCCTCGGGACAGGAGTTCTCGTAGGTCACCACGGCTTCGTCGAGCACCGACTCGAACGCCGTCGAACCGACGACGGTGAGCTCACCGGCCGCGCACTCCAGCGGTACCGCTTCGCCCTCGGTGAGCTCGAAGATCAGCGGTTCGGCGAGGCCGACCATGAGCAGGAAGGCGATCAGGGCCCCCGCCCATCGCGGAGTCCCGGTCGGCGGGGTACCGGTCTGCCCCTTGGTCCGGAGGATCTTGCCGTCACCGCCACCGCTCACCGTGCCGACCACGTCCGGCTCGGCGAACTCGCCCGCGCCCGCGCGCTCCAGCACCACCAGCACCTTGTAGTGCGCGCGGGGGTTGAGCTTGACCTTCGGCAAGCTCACCGTGCCGACGGTGCCCGTTTCGCTCTCGACGTCGTGCGTGCCGAGCCCGCAGTCCGCTCCGACGAAGTACGGTTCCAGCGCGGAATCGCTGAGCTCGGTGACCACCACACCGGCCACCTTCCGCCCCGGAAAACGCGCCCACAGCCCGACCTTCTCGCCTTCCGGGGAGGCGTAGTCGGATTCGTCGATCGGCGCGCTGCCGACGTTCTCGACGCGCAGCAGAGCGAAAGACGGGTCGGTGAGCCGCTTCCCGTCCTCGCGGTCGAGCCGCTGCCACGCGCCCGCGTAGTTGGTCCCGATGCGGGTCGGCGTGGTGTCCATCTGCACCCGGTACCCCAGCCGCTTTCGGCCGACGACCACGAATTCCCACAGGAACGCGGCGATGGGCACCAGCACACCGATGATGGCGAGGATCAGTTCCCAGGGGACATCGGACACGGCCGCCTCCGAACTGACGGGTACGTCCGGTAAAGGTATTGGCGCCGCGCGCCTCACCGGCACCGCTTCGACCCGGTGTTCCCCGGCAATTCACCCCCGGTTCGCGAAAGCCGCATCCGGACGGGCCAGGTCCTCGCAGTACGCGGCGGAGCCGCATGCGGTCCGGGATTCAGCTCGCACGGCGGCGGGTTCTCCGACGACGTCCGAGGTTCCACCACCCGCACCGCCACGCAAACCCCCGACCTGAAACGTCCCCAACGGGTCCTTGCGGTATGCGGCGGAGCCGCATGCGGTGCGGGACTCAACCCGCGCCGCCGCGGGTTCTGACGCGTCGTGTGGCGAGGACAGCCGCGACGCCGCGTAGGCCGCTACTCAAGGAGCGGATCCCGCAGCCACACGGCGCGTCAGGTTCGGCCACCCGCACCGCCCCGCAAGCCCCACACTGAAATACCTCCCAAAGGAGGAGTTTTCGATTCGTACCTCAGACGCCGTCGGGCTCCGAGACCCGGTCCGCTCCGACCTGCCCGGCCAGCTCGCGCAGCCGTTCCGCTTCGTCCGGGAAGCGTCCTCGTCCCACCAGATAGTCGTGGATCAGCCCGAACAGCGCGCTGATGAAGCCGGACATTCCGGCCTGCGCGGCGCTCTCGGCCAGGCACATGAGGTTCGACCGTTCGGTCTCCAGCCAGTTGAGCGCGGCTTCGCGATTGACCAGCGCGGGCATCGCCGCGGGCTCGGGCGCGTCCGGGTCCCGCGTGCGCTCCGGGTCGACCAGGCTCATCGCGAGGTTCGCGGTGTGCAGGTAGAAGCCGAGCAATCTGCTGACGATCGCGGCGTGGTCCCGCTCCTGAGCGGCCAGCTCGGCCGCGTACTCGCCGAGCAGCGGGTGCATCTCGAAGCGCCCGCTCGCGACCTCGGTGATCAGGTGCGCCCGGACCAGGACGTCCAGCAGCCTGCGGGTGGTCCGCACGTCGTCCGCGCCGAGCAGCGCGGTGATCGCGAAGACCCCGACGCGGTGTCCGGCGTGCCTGCAGGTGAACCCGTAGAGCCGGAAGAGCCTGGCCGCGTCGGGTGGCAGGTGCCGGTAGGACCAGGAGAACACGGCGCGCGGGGAGGTCTGGTCGTCCCCGGTGTCGAACACGTCCAGGCCGCGCGCCCGGCCGGCGAGTTCGTCGAGCAACCCGGTGACCTCGCCGCTGTGACCGTGCCGGATGCGCTCGGCCGCCACCCGCAGCGCCAGCGGCAGCCGCGCGCACCGCTCGGCGAGCCGGTCCAGGGTCGCGTCGTCGGGCACCGCGGGGAGCCGATCGGCCAGCAGCGCCTTCGCCTCGGCGAGCCGCAGCCGCTCCACCACCACGCGGTGAGCACCGTCCCGGGCGCTCAGCCCGGTCAACGCGTCCCGGCTGGTGACCAGCACGAAGCAGCTCGGCGTGCCGGGTAGCAGCGGCCGCACCTGCTCGGGAGCGGCGGCGTTGTCCAGCACGATCAGCATCCGCCGCTGGTCCAGCAAGGTGCGCAACCGCGCGGCCCGCTCGAACTCCTCGGCCGGGATCGCATCCCCCGGCACCCCCAACGAGCGCAGGAACCCGGCCAGCGCGTCTCGGGTGGGCAGCGGGTGATCCGGTCCGTAGCCGCGCAGGTCGACGTGCAGCTGACCGTCGGGGAAGCGCTCTCGCGCGCCGTGCGACCAGTGCGTTGCCAGCGCGGTCTTGCCGACTCCGGCGGTACCGGTGAGCACCGCGAGGGGCACCGACTCGCTGGCGCGATCCAACTCGGCGAGCTCGGCCTCGCGCCCCACGAAACCGGGCGGGTCGTGCGGCAGCTGCGCGGGTCGCGGCGTGGCGCGCGCGGCGGGCGACTCGACCTCGTCGTGCTCGCCCGCCAGGATGCGCGCCTCCAGCTCGCGCAGCGCGGGGCCGGGTTCCAGGCCGAGCTCCTCGATGAGGGTGCTGCGCGCCCCGCGGTAGACCGCGAGCGCGTCGGCCTGCCTGCCCGCGCGGTAGAGCGCGGTCATCAGCAGGGCGTGGAAGCGCTCCCGCAACGGGTTCGCGCGCACCAGCTCGGTGAGTTCGGCGATGATCAGGGCGTGCCTGCCGCACTCCAGCTCGGCCGCGTGCAGCTGTTCCAGGGCGACCAGCCGACGCTCGGAGATGCGGTGCACCTCACCGGCCAGTTCCCCGAGGTCGAGGTCCTGGTACGGGGCACCGCGCCACAGCCGGTGCGCCCGGCGCAGCAGCTCCACCCGGCGCTGCGGATCGGGCGTCGACTCGGCGAGATCGAGGATGGTTTCGAAGCGCTCCACGTCGAGCTCGTCGGGCTCGACGTGCATCCAGTAGCCGCGCTCGTCGGAGATCAGGCGGCCGGGCTCCTCGAGGGTCTTGCGCAGCCGGTGCACCAGCAGGTGCAGCTTGCCGCCGCTGCGCTTGTCCGGCTCGGCGCCCCACAGCGCCGTGGACAGGACCTCGGCGCTCACCCCGGTGTTGGCGTTCGCCAGCAGCAGCGCGAGCAGCCGCTGCCGCAGCAAGCCTGGAACCGGCACCTCCACTCGCTCGGTGCCGCGCCATACCCGCATCGGCCCCAGCACCTCGAAGCGCACCTGCCGCCCACCCCCGATTCACCACCATTCGGATGATCTGATTTTTCCCGCGGCGCGCCGGTGGGCGCAAGAAACTCGCGCCCTTCCCGGATCGCGGAGTTCGAAGCGATCTCGGAAGTCCGGCGATCGATTCTGCGGCGGAACACCGGCGCTCGCGCATCGCGATCGCGGAAACGGTCTTCAGTCCATGACGCGTTCCGGCTCGGGAAGGCCGGTCAGCTCGCGCAGCGCGGCGAAGCCGTCCTCGGTGCCGGGCCAGTTCCTGCGGACCGCGTCGTGCCCGGCGCGGTGCACCACGGAGCGCAGCACGGCGGCGACGATGATCGCGTCGTCCGCGTAGCCCAGCACGGGGACGAAGTCCGGCACAAGGTCGAACGGCAGCGCGAGATAGGCGAGCAGCCCGCCTACCAGCAGCCGGGAACCGCGCGGCAGCTCGGGATCACCCGCGAGGCGCTTGATCAGGCGCAACGTGTCCGGGAGCAGCCGCAGCGCCTCCCGCAGCAGCCCGCCACGCGGGCGCACGGCGAACAGCACCGCGACCAGCGCGAGCCAGGCCACCAGCACGCCCGCGGCGATGCCCAGGACCAGCTGCGCGAGCGGGGTGTCGAGCGCGGCAGTCATGGCCTCCAACCTAGCGAGGCGGCGACCTCACCTGGGACGACGGTGGCCGACACCACTCCCGGCACTCGTCACTGCGGCGAGCGAATGATATTGGTCGATGTTTCGGTCCGGGATTCGCGCGGCGGTGCGGGTGGCGGAACCTCGGACGCCGCCGGGCTCCGGGGCCCGCGACTCGAGCACGTCGCTGCGGCGCGGCTGACCAGGAAGGACGCACCCGAGAGCGCACGCGGCCTCCCACCGCCCCCGTGCCGGCGATCCGGCGGGACGCGCCCCGGCCACCACTCGTCGGTCGATCACTCCCGCCCATTGCACAACACCCGCCACTGGTTGCGCTTCCGTTGCACCGCGCGCTGCGGCGCCCGCATCGTGCTGGAGAAAATCACGGCATCCGGCGAGTTCGAATCGCCCGCGACGAGTTTCGAGGCGCCGCTATGGAATCCATCTTCGTGTTTCTCGCCGGAGCGGCGCTGCTGATCTACAGCGCCGAGAAGCTGGTCGGCTACCTCGTCGGGATAGCCAGTGGCCTGCGGATCTCGCTGTTCCTGCTGGCGATCATCTTCACCGGCATCGAGTTCGACGACATCTTCCTGGGCGTGGCGCTCAACATCGAGGACCTCGACGGGGTGGCGCTGGGCATCGTCTTCGGCACCGCGCTGTCGCTGCCGGGCGTGGTGCTGGCGCTGGCCGCGCTGCTGGTGCCGACCAAGGTGAACATCCCGCGCGACTACCTGGTGCTGTTCGCGTGCTCGCCGCTGGTGATGGTCGCGTTCACCGCGCTGGCACCGCTGAACGCGGCCTCCGGGGTGCTGCTGCTCGCGCTCTTCGGGGCGTTCCTGACCTACGTGGTGGTGCGCGAATCCCGCGGCGAGCGGCCGGTCTTCCGGGACGCGGAGCTCTACGAGTCGTTCGCGGCCGCACGCGAGCCCGGTGGCGGCGGGACGACCGTGGTGACTCCCCCGATGCAGCAGGACCCGCAGGACGAGCCGGGGTTCGCCGAGCGGATGCCCTTCGCCGAAGCCCGCAACCTCTCCGGCTGGACCGGGCTGGGACTCGCCGTGCTCGCCCTGACCGGGCTCATCGTCGGCGCCTCGGCCACCGGGGCGGGCACCGAGGGGATCCTCGAGGAGTACGGCCTGGAGGGCACCCTGTTCGGCGCCACCATCGCCACCCTCGTGCTCACCATCGAGGACGTCTTCCTGACCGTGGAGCCCGCGCGGCGCGGCGCGCCGGAGATCGGCGTGGGCAACGTGATCGGCAGCGTCATCTTCTCGGTGACCGGCAAGCTCGGCATCATCCTGCTCGCGGGCGGGCTGGTGGTGAACTCGGCCGTGTTCACGCTGCACCTGCCCGCGCTGGTGGTGCTGACCGCGCTGGCCGCGTACTTCCTGTCCACCGGCCACCTGCGCCGCTGGCACGGCGTGACGCTGCTGGCCCTGTACGCCCTCTACTGGGCGGTCAGCTACGGAATCCTCGGCATCGTCCCCGTCGAGGTGGACTGACCTCCCGCGCGATCAGTCGCCGACCACCTCGTCGAGCACGTCGAGCGCCCTGATCGCCGCCGGGTGATCGGCGACGGCCTTGCGGACCGCGACCGAGATGTGCCGCACCGGAGACGGGTTGATCAGGCGGGTGGTCGTCAGTCCTTCCGGCAGGTCGCCGATGCCCAGCCGCGGCACGACGGTGATCCCGATTCCGGTGGAGACGAACGGGATCGCCGTGGCGTAGTCGTGCGTCTCGACCACGAACGAGGGCGCGAAACCTGCTTCGGCGCAGGCGTCGAGCAGCACCTGCCTGCAGGCGCCCCGCTGCAGGTCGTTGTCCACCCAGGAGCGCTCGGCCAGCGCGGCCAGCGGCACCTCGTCGTGGGCGGCCAGCGGATCGCAGGTGCGCACCACCAGCAGGTAGGGGTCGTCGGCCAGCCGGTGGATCTCGGCGTGCGGCTGGGCCTCGGCACGCGCGGCCTCGACGAACAGGTCGATGTCCGGCGCCGTCAGCCCGTCGCGGAGCTCCGTCATCCGCAGGTCGAGCCGCAGCTCGGGGAACTCCTCCCGGAGCACGGCAACGACCCGGGGCAACCAGGTGGCACCCGCCGAACCGAAATAGCCGATCGACAGGCTGCCGACGCGGCCCGCGCGCAGATCACCGACCACGCCCTCCAGCTTGGACACGGCCTCGAACAGCGACTCGGATTCGGCGGCCAGCGTGCGTCCGGCGTCCGTGGGCTCGATGCCCCTGCCGACGCGGTCGAACAACCGCAGGCCGGTCTCCCGCTGCAGCGCCGAGAGCTGCTGACTCACCGCGGAGGGCGTGTAGCCGAGCGCGGACGCGCTCGCGCGGATCGATCCGGTGGCGATCACCGCGCGCAGCAACCGGAGCCTGGCGATGTCCAGCACGCACCCCATCGTACAGAGACGCTTAACACTTGTGCAGAACTATTCGCTTGTGCTGACGTGATTCCCGCCCCGAACATGGGAACCGTGACTCCGCGAACCGATGTCCGCCCCGCGCTGGTTACCGAATCCCGCAAGGCCGCCGCAGCCGCGGCGTTCACCATGCTGCTGTGGTCGTCGTCCTTCGTGGCGATTCGCGCGCTCGGCGACACCTTCTCGCCCGCGACGATGGCGCTGCTGCGGCTCGCGGTGGCGGCCGCCGTCCTGTCGCCGTTCGTGCTCGCGCGACGCGGCAGACCGGTCCGGCTGTCCCGCACGGCGTTCGGCCTGATCGCCGCCTACGGCGTGCTCTGGCTGGGCGCCTACACCGTGGCGCTCAACGCGGGCGAGCTGCACGTCGACGCGGGCACCGCCGCGCTGCTGGTGAACGTGGCCCCGCTGCTCGTCGCCTTCGGCGCCGGGTTCTTCCTGAGCGAGGGCTTCCCGAAACCGCTGCTGATCGGTGCGGCGGTCTCCTTCGGCGGCGTCGCGCTCATCAGCGCGGGCTCCTCGGGCAGCAGCGACTGGATCGGGGTCGTGCTGTGCCTGCTGGCCGCGTTCCTCTACGCGGCGGGCGTGCTGATCCAGAAGCTCGCGATGCGGCACACCAGCGACGGGCTCGTGATCACCTGGCTGGGCTGCGTGGTCGCCACGATCGCGCTGCTGCCGTGGCTGCCCCCGCTGATCACCGAACTGAGCACCGCCGCCCCGGCCCACATCCTCGCGGTGATCTACCTGGGCATCGCCCCGACCGCGCTCGGCTTCAGCACCTGGGCCTACGCCCTGCGGCGCACCGACGCGGGCAAGCTCAGCACCTCGTCCTACGCCGTTCCGGCGCTGTCGGTGCTGCTGTCCTTCCTGCTGCTCGGCGAGATCCCGTCGATCTACGGCATCGTCGGCGGCACCGTCTGCCTGATCGGCGTGGCCCTCTCCCGTCGCAGGCCGAAGGCGTGAGCCGCCTTCCGCCCGAACCGCGCTGCTCGGTTCGGGCGGAAGCGGCTACCGATCAGGCCAGCTTGCGGAGCATCTTGGCGGGCAGCAACCGGACGAGCAGGCTCAGCGGCTTCCAGGGCCAGGCCGGGACGAAGGCCTTGGCGCGCTCCTTCTCGATCGCCTTGACCATCTCCTGCACGCCCACCTCGGCGCCCGCCAGCAGCGGCGTGCCGCCCTCCTTCTGGCCGGTCATCTCCGACTCGATGTAGCCGGGCAGCACGCTGGACACCTTGATCGGCGTGCGCAGGGTGTCGGCCCGGATCCCCTCGGCCAGCGCGAGCGCCGCGGCCTTGGAGCTGGCGTAGGTGGTCATCTGCTTCGGCATCCCGCGCAACGAGGCGAACGAGGACACCACGACCAGGTGCCCCGCGTTCTGCTCCCGGAAGATCCCCATCGCGGCCTCGCACTGCGCGAGCGCGGCGATGTAGTTCGTCTCGGCCGTCTGCTTGTTGGCCTCGAAGTGCCCGGTCCCGATCCGCGCGCCCTTGCCCAGCCCCGCGTTGACGATCACGCGGTCGAGCGTGCCCAGCTCGGCGCGGAACTCCTCGAAGACCTGGAACACGCGATCGTGATCGTTGACGTCCAGCTCCCGGGTGATGACTCGGATGCCGGGGTGCTGCGAGGTCAGCTCCTCGGCCAGCGCATCGAGCCGCTCGGTGCGGCGAGCGCACAGCGCGAGGTTGCGCCCGGCGGCGGCAAACCGCCGGGCCATGCCGGCGCCGAGCCCGGAACTGGCACCGGTGATCACGATGTTGGTCCGCATGCCCGAACCCTACCGCCGAGTAATAAGCCCGCGACAGAGCCGAAGAACGAGCCCTCGCCTCGTTTCGCTCTTCGCCCGGAACACCCGCCACGGAGCGGCGGCGAATGCGCGCACGCCTTCGGTTTTCGAGGCGCTTCTGCCGACTGCGGGGCGTAGCGTTGGTGGCGTCCGAATCGCCGGAAAAGGGGGGATCATGGGAACTCCTGCGATTCAGAAATGGCACCTCAGAGGTGATTGGTTCGACGCCTGCAAGTGCGCGATCCCGTGCCCGTGCTCCTTCGCCCAGCCGCCGACGTACGGTGACTGCGAGGGCGTCCTCGTCTGGCACGTCCGAGAGGGGAAGTACGGAGACGTTCGGCTGGACGGCCTCAACGTCGTGATGCTCGGATCGTTCACCGGCAACGTGTGGAGCGGTGAGCACACCGATGCCTACGCCGCGGTGTTCGTCGACGACCGCGCCGACGACGATCAGCGCGCGGCGCTGCAAACCGTGTTCGGCGGTGAGGCGGGCGGATGGCCCGCCGAGTTCGGCGCGCTCTTCCACCCGGAGATGCGGGGCATGGAATTCGCCCCGATCGAGACGTCGATTCGGGACGATCTCGCGAGCTGGAGCGTGCGGATACCGGGCAAGGCGGAAGCGACCGTCGAGGCGCTGACCGGCCCCACCATCGCGGAAGGCGAACGGGTGCAGACCCATAACCTGCCGGGCGCCGAAGTCGGGCCGGGACAGCCGGCGGGGACCTGGGGCAAGGCCACCACCGACCGGGCCGACGCATTCGGCTTCCAGTGGGATCGCTCCGGTTACTCGAGCAAGTTGATCCCGTTCGAGTGGTCGGGGCCCGACGGGGCATGACCCGCCACGCGCAGGGGAGCGGCATCCCGCCGCTCCACACCTGGAAGAGGGCTGAGCTCTCACTGGCCGGGGTACTGCTCCTGCTGGCGGTCGGCGCGTGGCTGCTCACCGGCAGCATGGCGATGCCCGGCATGCGGATGGGCATCCTCACCGGGACGGGTTCCACGAGCATGTCGGCGGCGGACCCGGTTGCGTTCGTCCTCTTCCTGGTCACCTGGGTCGTGATGATGGCGGCGATGATGTTGCCCGCCATCATCCCGTTCACCGTGGGCGTCAGCCGACTCATGGGTGCACGACCCGACGCGCACGGCACCCTGCCCTCGCTGACGGCCGGCTACTTGCTGGTCTGGAGCGCTGTGGGCGTGCTCGCGTACTTCGTCGTGCGCGGGTTCGACGCGCTCGGCGCGGGCGGAACCGCGAACGGCGTGCGCGCGGGAGCCGTTGTCCTGCTCGTCGCGGGGGCGTACCAGTTCTCGCCGCTCAAGCAGTGGTGCTTGGTGCGCTGCCGGTCGCCGTTCGCGCTCGTGCTGAGGTACGGGAGCCGTGCGGCCCGCAGCAGGCGCTCGGCGGTGGCGGTGGGCGTCAACCACGGCGGATACTGCCTGGGCTGCTGTTGGGCGCTGATGCTCGTGCTGCTGGCCGCAGGCGTGATGAGCCTGGCGTGGATGGCGGCCATCGCCGCGGTGATCACGGTCGAGAAGGTCGCGCCCGGCGGCAAGGTGATCAGCTACGCGCTCGGCGCCGTGCTCATCGGCCTCGGCGCCACGTTGCTCGCGGCACCCGGTGTTGTCAGCGCGATGTAGCGACAGGGCCACCCGCTCGCAGCACGCCCTGCGTCAGCAGCGGGATCGCTGACGGCGTTTCGAGCTCGACTGGCCGTCACCAGGGCACCATCGCCCGGCGAACCTCCGCGAGCAGCTCGCGCATCGCGTCTTCCGCGTCCTCCGATCGCGCGTTCGCCACCGCGTCCGCTACCCGCTCGTGCAAGGCCAGCGCCTCGGGAACCGGTTGGTGCGGCATCAGACCGAGCTGCGTACGACCCCGCAAGACCGCGGCGACGACATCCGCCAGCGCCTCGAACATCTCGTTTCCGCTGGCGTTCAGCAGGGCGGTGTGGAATTCGACGTCGAACTCCAGGAACTCGCCCAGTTCGCCCGCTTCCCCTTTGACGCGCATGGTCTTGGACAGCTCGACCACGCGCGCTCGCACGTCACCCGAAGCGTTCCGAGCCGCCGCTGCCGCGGCCAACGGCTCTACCGCGATCCGCAGCTCGGTCAGCGATCGAAGCTGAGCCTCGCACCCATCCCCCGCGAGGCGCCACCAGATCACCCGCGGATCGAACACGTTCCACGTCTCGCGCGGCTGGACGGTGATCCCCACCCGGCGCCGCGAGGTCACCAGACCCATGGACTGCAGGATCCGCATGCTTTCCCGCGCCACGGTGCGCGATACCCCGAAGCGCTCTTCGAGCATGTCGAGGGTCAGCACGTGACCGGCGGGCAGCTCGCCACCGGTGATCTCCCTGCCGATCGCGTCCAGGACACCGCTGTGCAGCACTTCCACGTTCGACGCGGCTTCGCGTCGACGACCGTCGGCAGACCTCGACGTCCGGGACGAATCGCCGGCCGGAGCCGAGCGCTCAGCGCCCTCCTGTCCGTGCCCGGACCTGATCAACCTGTTCTCCCGCGCTCGACGCCTGCTGGGTGCACGTACGCAGATTACCCGGCCAAGGGCGTCTTCCCCGTCACACCAAAAGGTGTTAACTTTCGACGCCTAAGGTAATACCTTTCTGTTTCGTGCCTGGCCACGAGTCAACGACGCTCGACCAAGGGAGCCGAATGACATCCACGTGTCTGGTGGTGATGGGCGTCTCGGGAGCAGGCAAGAGCACCGTCGCGCAGTTGCTGGGACAGCGGCTCGGCTGGACCACTGCCGAAGCCGACGAGTTCCACCCCGAGGCGAACATCGAGAAGATGACCAACGGCATTCCGCTCACGGATGCCGACCGCTCGCCGTGGTTGTCGACCATGCGGGACTGGATCACGCGGCGCGCCGAAGACGGCGCGAGCACGATCGTGACCTGCTCCGCGCTGAAGCGGACGTATCGCGATCACCTGCGGCGATCCCGAGCACGGGTCCGCTTCGTCCACCTCTCCGGTTCCGCGGAGACGATCGGCGCGCGGCTCACCGAGCGCTCCGGGCACTTCATGCCCGCCTCATTGCTGGATTCGCAGTTCGGCGATCTCGAACCGCTCCGGCCCGATGAGGACGGCGTGGTCGTCGACGTCACCAATCCCCCGGAAGAAGTCGCGCGGCTGACGATCACGGCCCTGGCGCTCGACGCCTGCCCCGCCGCGCGCTGAGCAACACCCTCCCCACAAAAAGCAACGGAGCTTTTCGCATGGAAATCGAAGGCTGGACTCAAACCCTGGGCGCCGGTCCGCTCCTCGGCATCGCCGCCGGAGCCATCGCCGTGCTGCTGTTCTTGATCATCAAGCTGCGCGTGCACGCTTTCCTCGCCCTGACCGTGGTCAGCATCGGAACCGCGTTCGCCACCGGGATCCCGGCGGGCAGCATCATCGACACGTTGATGAGCGGCTTCGGCGAGACCCTCGCCGAGGTCGCCTTGCTGGTCGGGATCGGCGCGATGCTCGGCAGACTCCTCGAGGTCAGCGGAGGTGCGCAAGCGCTGACCGACGCCTTGCTCGCCAGGTTCGGGGAGAAGCGCGCCCCGTTGGCCCTGGGCATCGCCTCGCTGATCTTCGGCTTCCCGATCTTCTTCGACGCCGGGCTCGTGGTCATGTTGCCGATCGTGTTCGCGATCGCGCGCAAGCTCGGCGGCGGCGTGCTGCGCTACGCGCTACCCACGGCCGGTGCGTTCTCGGTGATGCACATCTTCGTTCCGCCACACCCCGGTCCGGTCGCGGCCAGCGGGTTGCTGGGCGCCGACGTCGGATTGGTCATCGCCCTGGCCCTGGTGGTGGCGATCCCCACCTGGTACGTGACCAGCTACCTCTACGGCCTCTGGGTGGGCAAGCGAATCGTGCTGCCCGTCCCCGAACTGCTCAGCGGCGGCAGCCCGGTCGAGCAGGACAGGACCCCGCCGCCGGCGCGAACCGTGGTCTCGCTGCTGCTGCTTCCGCTCGTACTCATCTTCGCCAACACCGGGCTGAACACCGCGGGTGAAGCGGGCTGGGTCGATTCCGACGCCGGTTGGTTCGAGGTCGCGCGGGTCATGGGCGCCACCCCGGTCGCGCTGCTGATCACGGTGTTCGTGGCGACCTACGTGCTCGGCACCCGTCGTGGTCGCGGTCAGGACGTCGTGGAGAAGCTGCTCGACTCCGCGCTGGGACCGGTGTGCGCGATCATCCTGATCACGGGCGCGGGCGGCATGTTCGGTGGCGTTCTGGAAACCAGCGGAATCGGTGGCGCCCTGTCCGGCGTGCTTTCGAACGTGGGCATGCCGGTGATCGTCGCCGCCTACGTGGTCGCAGCGGTGCTGCGGATCGCCCAGGGTTCGGCGACCGTGGCGCTGACCACGGCGGCCGGGTTGGTGCAGCCGGTGGTGGCGGGCACCGACTTCAGCCCCGTCCAGCTCGCCGCGCTCGTGCTGGCGCTGGCAGCGGGCTCCGTCACGGCGGGCCACGTCAACGACTCCGGTTTCTGGCTGGTCGGTCGTTTCTTCGGCATGGACGTGAAGACGACGCTGAAGACGTGGACGGTCATGCAGACCACCATCGGTCTGATGGGCTTCGCCATCTCCTCCCTGCTGTTCGTGATCGCCTGATCGGAGATCGTCTTGGCATCGAATCCGTTCGACCTCACCGGGCGCGTCGCGCTGGTGACGGGAAGCAGTCGCGGCATCGGCAACGTGCTCGCGACCGGCCTGGCGCAGGCGGGCGCGACCGTCGTGCTGAACGGCCGTGATCAGCACCGCCTCACCGAGGCGCGGGACGCGTTGTGCGACACCGTGACCGGCGCCTCCTGCGATATCGCCGCGTTCGACGTGACCGACGAGGCCGCGGTGACCACCGGGGTCGCCGAGACGATCGAGCGGAACGGCGACATCGACATCCTGGTCAACAACGCGGGATTCCAGCACCGCGAGCCGATGCTCGATCTCTCGTTGGCCGATTGGGACGACGTCCTGCGCACCGATCTCACGAGCGCGTTCATCGTGGGCAGGACCGTCGCGCGCGGAATGGTCGAGCGTGGCCGCGGCAAGATCGTGAACATCTGCTCGGTGCAGGCGGAGCTGGCTCGCCCCTCGATCGCGCCGTACACGGCGGCCAAGGGCGGGCTGCGGAATCTGACCCGGGCGATGGCCGCGGAATGGGCGAGCCGCGGGGTGCAGATCAACGGGATCGCACCGGGTTACTTCGCCACCGAGCTGACCGCGCCGCTGGTGGCCGACCCGGACTTCAGCGGCTGGGTGACCGGCCGTACACCGGCGGGCCGCTGGGGTCGTGCCGAGGATCTCGTCGGGCCGGGCGTTTTCCTGGCCTCGGACGCTTCCGCCTTCGTCAACGGACAGATCCTCTTCGTCGACGGCGGGATGACCGCCGTGGTCTGACAACCAACGAGGAGAAGCGGGGCGATCTCACGCGAGATCGCCCCGCTTCTCGCGTCGAACCGCCTCGTAACAACACCCCGACAGAGCCGCACCGACCCTCCGCCACCCAGCGGGACACCGAAACCGCAGCTGGAACTAAAAGAAAATTATAGTTCCAGACAGACCGCCAAGCCGAAACTAAAGATTTTTCGTAGTATTGGCCCATGTCGATCGATCGGCGCGACCTCCGTCGGCGGCTCTTCGAGCTCGCTTCCGCACAAGGCGGCTACTTCACCTCGTCCCAGGCCAAGGAGCTCGGCTACTCGCACCAAGCCCAGGCCTACCACGTCAAAGCTGGCAACTGGCGGCGCATCGAACGCGGGATGTATCGGCTCACCGAGTGGATACCGGGCACACACGATGAACTCGCCAGGTGGACCCTGTGGTCACGCGGCCGCGGAGTCGTGTCGCACGAATCAGCACTGAGCGCACACGGCATCGGCGAATTCGAATCGGCTTACGTCCATCTGACAGTACCGCCGGGGTTCACCATGCGCAGTGATGCCGTAGCCCTTCACCGCACCGAACTTCCTGCCGATGATGTCTCCGAGCGCTTGGGGTACCGGGTAACAACCCCCGTGCGGACGATCATCGATATCGCCGCGCAGGCACCCGATGAGGAGCAGCTGGCCCGCGTGATCAGCGACGCGAGGCGAGCCGGTCTGATAACTCACCGACGCCTCCGTTCCCGCTCGGAAATCGTAGCCCCCAAAGCAGCACTCCACATCGAGCGAGCGATCCAGCAGGAGACACCGTGACCTACCAATCGGCGCAGGCCCTCCGCACCGCATTGGAAGACCGACTGCTGAAGCAGTCCACCTCAGGAATCAGCCTCGACCGACTGCGCCGGCGAGTCATGTTCGAGCGCATCATCGCGCGCATCCAGAAAACGGAGCCAGGCGATTGGGTCCTCAAGGGCGGCATGGCACTCGAAGTGCGCCTCCAAGACGGTGCACGGTTGACCAAAGACATCGATCTCGGAGTGCGCCATGACGTCACCGACGCACTCGATCTCCACGAGAGGCTCATCGAGATCCTCTCGACCGAACTCGACAACGACTACTTCATCTTCACCGTCAGCCCGCCCGAACGAATGCGGGACGACGGCGCGGGAGTCCCGACCTGGCGAGCCAAAGTCGACGCTCACCTGGCTGACAAGCCATTTGGCCGAATCCAGCTGGACGTGTCCCCGAGGACACATGAGTTGAACGCGACCGACACGCTCGCCGTGCCGAACTCTTTGGAATTCGCCGGTGTCCCGGCCGCCGAAGTGCAGACGATCGATATCCACCGGCACGCGGCGGAGAAGTTCCACGGCATGCTCAAGGACTTCGGTGAACGCGAGAACTCCCGGGTTCGGGATCTCGTCGACCTCATGATCCTCCTAGAGCATGGGCTCCTCACCCCCGCCCGCGTGGGCGCCACGACACGGACCGTCTGGCTCGAACGCGACAACGCCGACCCGCCTGTGGATCTGCCGACGCTTCCTGAAACCTGGCCGCCGCGCTATGAACAGCTCATCAGCAACCACAAGATTGATATCCCGCCTTACCCCGAAGCTGTAGCCCAGGTTAGCCAACTGTGGGGCCGCATGTTCCCGCACTAAAGCCGGAGGGCCTCCAGGTGACAGTTTTGCCTAAAACTGTGGCAGGTTCGTGTCCGTTTTGTCTGGACAGTTTTAGGCAAAACTGTCAGTCGCACCGCGGACACACGAGTAGGGGCGAACGCTCGTCGTGAGCGTTCGCCCCTGTTGGTGGAGGTGCCGGGAATCGAACCCGGGTCCTCCGTCGCCTCACCAAGACTTCTCCGTGCGCAGTTCGCTACGTCTCTACTTGGCTCCACCGGTCACGCGAACAAGCCGGTGTGACGAGCCCAGTCGCTGTGCGATGTCCCAACAGGCCCCGCGACCGGGCCTGGAGGTTGAGCCTCCTAGCTGATGCCGGATTCCGGGACGGAGGCGTTCCCGGTCCGACAGAGTCGCTCCTCGCTCAGGCAGCGAGGGCGAACTCGCGCTGACTCTTGTCGGCGCTTATTTGTTTGCGGCGACGCTCACAGTGGTCTCCCGCCTGCACTGGCACGCTTCCCAAGGATCAACTGACGGAGTCGAAACCGTTCACCCCCATGTCTTCCTACCTCGATCACCGGTCCGCGGTTTCGAACCGGTGCACTCAAGCATAACGCCCGACCACCGCCTGATCATTCCCGGTTCCCTCAATCGGTCAGGCCGAGCAATCGAGACGGTGTGTCGTGCAGCACCGCGCGCAGGAACTCGGCGCCGAGCCGGTCGTCGGAATCGGCCCAACCCGCGATGGCGGCCAGCTGCTCCGCGTACGGGTACGGGATGTTCGGGAAGTCCGTACCCAGGAGCACGCGGTCCGGACGGGCCGCGATGCGCGCTGCCCAGTCCTTGGGCAGCGGGGCCATCTTCTCGCTGAAGTCAACCCCCACCATCGTGGTGTCCAGGTGTGCCCGCGGATAGCGTTCCACGAGCTCCAACGCGGCCAGGAAGTCCGGCATTCCCGCGTGCGCGAGCACGGCGACCAGCCGCGGGTGCCTGCGCAGCACTCCCTCGAAGATGTCCAGCCCGGTGTGCGAACCGGGCAGCGGCCCGTGGCCGCAGTGCACGACCACCGGCACGCCCGCCTCGGCGAGCAGTCCCCACGCCTGGTCCAGCATCGGGTCGCGCGGGTCGAACCCGCCGACCTGCACGTGCACCTTGACGCAGCGAGCCCCGGCCTCCAGCGCGCGGTCCAGGTAGTCGGCCACGCCCGGCTCCGGGTAGATGGTCGCGGTCGGCACCGCGTCGGGCTCGCGGTTGCCGAACTCCACCGCCCAGTCGGTCAGCCACTCGGCCATGCCGGGCTTGTGCGCGTAGACCAGCGGAGCGAATGTGCGCACCCCGAGGTCGCGCAGCACCTGCAGCCGGGTGGCCTCGGAGTGCCGGTAGAAGATGTCCCACTCGGTGCCGTAGTGCTCACCGGCCCGGTCGAAGTACGCCCAGACCTTGCGCAGGACCCGCTCCGGCAGGAAGTGCGTGTGGATGTCGATGAGCCCCGGGAGACCGAGCCCGGCGACCCAGTCCGGCACCTCGGCATCGCTGCGCGGTGCCGTCCGATCCCCTGGCAACGTCAGCGACGTCCCTTGCGGGAGTCCGCGATGGCCCGGTCGATCTCGCGCTGCATGTCCCGCTTGGCGATGTCCTGGCGCTTGTCGTGCGCCCTCTTGCCGCGGGCCAGGGCCAGCTCGACCTTGGCCTTGCCGTCGCTGAAGTACAGCTGCAGCGGGACCAGGCTCAGCCCGGTCTCCTTGATCTTGCCGACCAGCCGCTCGATCTCGTGGCGGTGCAGCAGCAGCTTGCGGGAGCGACGCGGCTCGTGGTTGGTCCAGGTCCCCTCGGTGTACTCGGGGATGTGCACGTTGCGCAGCCACACCTCGCCGTCGTCCACCGTGGCGAAGGCATCCCTCAACTGCGCCTTGCCCTGCCGCAGGCTCTTCACCTCGGTCCCGCTGAGCACCAGACCGGCCTCGTAGGTGTCCAGCACCGACCAGTCGTGCCGCGCCTTGCGGTTCTGCGCGATGACCTTGCGGCCGCGTTCCTTCACCATGACCTCAACCCTAGCTGTCGTGTCACCCGGATTTCCGCAGGCCGGCGAGCCCGCGGGCGCGGAATCGCCGGGGCGGGCGGCCCGTCGAGCCCGGTCGCCCGCCCGGTGCCCACGGCACCGGGCGGGCCCGGATCACAGCCGGACGTACAAGCGGAGGGTGACGTAACCGGTCACGGCGGCGATCGCCATCGAGATCGCCAGCAGGATCGGCGAGACGAAGGCGATGTCGCCCCATTCCACGGCCGGGATCACCCCGGTCCGCGACAACGGGCCGAGCACGCTGTCCAGGAACGCCAGCTTGGCGATGATCAGACCGCCGATACCCAGGACGGCACCGACGAGGCCGGAGACCACCGCCTCCAGGAGGAAGGGCAGCTGGGTGTACCAGCGGGTCGCACCGACCAGGCGCATGATGCCGGTCTCGGTGCGCCGGGTGAACGCCGACAGCTGGATCGTGTTGGAGATCAGCAGCAGCGCGGCCATCGCCTGCACCAGCGCGATCACGAAGGCACCGTTGCGGACGCCGCCGAGCACGCTGAACATCTGCTGCAGGTACTCGGCCTGGTCGACGACGCTGTCCACGCCGGGCTTGCCCTGGAACTGGGCCTGGATCTGGCTGAAGCGGGCCTGGTCGGACAGCTTCACGCGCAGCGAGGCCGGCATCGCCTCGGGGCGGGCGACGTCGCGCAGCTCCGGCTGGGACTGGAAGACCTTGTTGAAGTTCTCGTAGGCTTCCTGCCGGTTCTCGAAGGTGACCTGCTCAACGCCCTGCACCGCCTTGAGCGAGGACTTGATCCCCGCGCAGGGGTCGCTGGAGCAGTCGGTGTCGTTGGCGCTGACGTCGTCGGTCATGAACACCACGACCTCGACCTGGTCCTGGTAGGTGTCCTGCATCTTGTCGATCATGCGGACCGCGAGCAGACCACCACCGAGCAAACCCACCGAGATGGCGGTCGTCAGGATCATCGCGATGGTCATCGTGACGTTGCGCCGAAGGCCGTTGATGACCTCGCTGAATACGAAGCTGGCACGCATCTTGGGTTGCTTTCCTGCCGGTCGGGGGAGGTGTCCTCAGGATTCGGGGAACGTGGCGGACTAGCGGCCGCTGCGGGCCGCAGCTGTTCCAGGTGCGGAGCTGAGCCCGCTACCGGCACCGCTGCGCACGCTCATCAGCAGTTCCTAGCGGCCGACGCCGTAGACGCCGCGGGCGTCGTCCCGGATGACGCGCCCGAGGCTCAGTTCCACGACGCGCCGACGCATCGAGTCGACGATGCCGTGGTCGTGCGTGGCCATCACGACTGTCGTGCCGGTGCGGTTGATCCGCTCCAGCAGCAGCATGATGTCCTGGCTGGTGTCGGGGTCCAGGTTGCCCGTCGGCTCGTCGCAGATCAGCACCAGCGGCCGGTTCACGAACGCCCGGGCGATGGCCACGCGCTGCTGCTCGCCACCGGAGAGCTCGTGCGGCATCCGGTCGGACTTGGAGTCCAGGCCGACCAGCTGCAGGACCTGCGGGACGACGCGGCGGATGTCGTTGCGCGGCTTACCGATCACTTCCAGCGCGAACGCGACGTTCTCGAAGACCGTCTTGTTGTTCAGCAGCCGGAAGTCCTGGAAGACGCAACCGATGCGCTGGCGAAGGCGGGGCACCCGGCGACGCGGCAGCTTGGCCACGTTCCAGTCGGCCACGAAGACGCGGCCGCGGTTGGGCACTTCCTCGCGCAGCAGCATGCGCATGAACGTCGACTTGCCGGAGCCGGACGGCCCGATCAGGAACACGAACTCGCCCTTGCCGATGTCCACCGAGACATCCTCAAGAGCGGGCCGGGTCGACGTCTTGTACGACTTGGACACGTGCTCGAGGCGGATCACGAGCGGCAGTTTACCCTCGCCGCCAGAGCCGACCGGCACTCACCCACTTAGGTGGTTGTGCCACTTCTGACCTGCGAATTCGCGGCTCGCGGAGATCGCCCCGCAAGGGGTCGATCAGGCTACGGTCTGCTGCTGGCGACGCCAGCGGATCGCGGCCTCGAGGAAACCGTCGATCTCGCCGTCGAGCACCGCCTCGGGGTTGCCGACCTCGTAGTCGGTCCGCAGGTCCTTGACCATCTGGTAGGGGTGCAGCACGTAGGAGCGCATCTGGTTGCCCCAGGAGGATCCGCTGTCCTTGAGCGCGTCCAGCTCGGCGCGCTCCTCCTCCTTCTTGCGGGCCAGCAGCTTGGCCTGCAGCACGCGCAGCGCCGCGGCCTTGTTCTGCAGCTGCGACTTCTCGTTCTGGCAGCTGACCACGATGCCGGTGGGCTGGTGCGTGATGCGCACGGCGGAGTCGGTGGTGTTCACCGACTGCCCGCCGGGACCGGAGGAGCGGTAGACGTCCACTCGGATGTCCTTCTCCTCGACCTCGACGTGGTCGGTCTCCTCCACGACCGGCAGCACCTCGACGCCGGCGAAGGAGGTCTGCCTGCGGCCCTGGTTGTCGAACGGTGAGATGCGCACCAGCCGGTGCGTGCCCTGCTCGACCGAGAGGGTGCCGTAGGCGTAGGGCGCCTTGATCAGGAAGGTCGCCGACTTCAGGCCGGCCTCTTCCGCGTAGGAGGTGTCGTACACCTCGGTCGGGTAGTCGTGCCGCTCGGCCCAGCGCAGGTACATCCGCATCAGCATCTCGGCGAAGTCGGCGGCGTCCACGCCACCGGCCTCGGCGCGAATGGTGACCATGGCCTCGCGCGGGTCGTACTCGCCGGACAGCAGGGTGCGGACCTCGAGGGTTTCCAGATCCTTGGCCAGCCGGGCGCGCTCCTCGTCCGCCTCGGCCCTACCGGCGTCGTCGCCCTCGTCCTCGCTGAGCTCGTAGAGGACCTCCAGGTCCTCGACCCGCTGCCGCAGCTCGGTCACGCGGCGCAGGGCGGCCTGCCGGTGCACGAGCTTGGAGGTGACCTGCTGCGCGTTCTCGACGTCGTCCCAGAGGTCGGGCCTTGCGGCCTCGGTCTCGAGCTCGGCGATTTCCGCGCGCAGAGCTTCCAGGTCCATCACGCTCTCGATTCCCTCGAGCGTGTTGGTCAGTTCCTTCAGGGCGGCGGCGACGTCGGCATTCACAGTGCTCAGCGTACGTCACTGCGCCCGGGCCGCCCACGAGGACGGCCCGTTTCGCGCCGTTGGCCCCTGCGACCGGCGAATCCGTTACTCCGGAATGTTGTCGAGCAACTTCATGATCGCCCGGTTGTAGGAAACCGTGAAATCGGCGGCGGCCTTCTCGTACGGGTCGGAGGCGGTCTTGGCCGCGTTCCGCGCCTCGTCCATCTTCACCGCGTACTGCGCGCGCGCCGACTCGACCAGGTTGGCGCGCTGCTTGGGCGTCAACGTGCCAGAGTAGACCAGGCGCAGGATCAGCGGGCTGCGGACGTTGTCCGGCCCCGGCTCGGTGTTCAGCCAGGACTTGAACGCCCGCTTGCCCGCAGGCGTGATCGCGTACTGCTGGCTGGAGCGCGGTCCCTGCTTACCCAGGCGCAGCAGGCCGGCCTCGGTCAGCGCCGGCAACTCGCGGTAGACCTGGCTGCGGGTCACGCTGAAGAATCCACCGAAGCGCTCGGTGGCGGCAGCAACCAGCTGGCCGCCGGTCTTCGGCCCTTCGTGCAGTAGTCCCAACAGGGCAGCGGATGTCGCATTCAGCTCGCTCACAGCCACCACGGTGCCACGGTCCGGGGGTGCTGTCCACAGTGGTCCAAGCTTCTGTCCACAGTGGCGGCGAAGGACTGCTCCGAGTGGACGAATCGCTGCGCCGTTGGCCGCAGACACCGGCATCGGCTGCCCGGCGGCGTCCATCACACCGCGTGCTCGAGAGCCACCCGAATGCCAGGCCCGGTAGTGCACGCATTGCAACCACCTGGGCGCGAGTTCGCCTGGATGGGGGTTATTGGGCGCGCAATGAGGTGCTATTACTTTCTGAAGCTGCACAACTACGGCCGGTTACCCGCACGCTGCTCAATGACCGTCGGGTCAAGGCGACCCGAGTGGCCGCACCGCAGGAGGTTGTTACCAGTGCATCGCAGTTGGTTGCGCACGAAGGTCAATGAGAACAAGTCGAAGGTGACCACCAAGGTCGCCGAGCGGGCCAAGTCCCTCGTACCCGCGCAGCGCGGCGCCGAGACGGACTCCTGCATGGTCTGCGGCCGCACGATGCGCCCGACGGCCACCGTGCGCGGTGAGGGCCGCGTCTGCTCGCCGAACTGCGCCCGCAAGTGGGCCGAGGGCGCCGGCGATTAGCGGGCCGCGGAATCACGCGCGAAAAAGCCCTCCGACTGAGCCGGAGGGCTTTTTCCAAGTAGCGGGGACAGGATTCGAACCTGCGACCTCTGGGTTATGAGCCCAGCGAGCTACCGAACTGCTCCACCCCGCGCCAGCGACCGGATCTCTCCGCCGCGTTCTGTTGTGAATATAAGTTAGCACCCGCCCAACACCCCCGTTAAAGGGGGGGGTCCCCAAAACCCAAAACGCCAGCCCAACCCCGGCACGAATGCCCAACCCCCGCACGAACCGAACCCGCCCCGAAGCAAGACGGGGCGAGTCAAGACGGGGCGGGCCCCAACGACGCCAAAGGCGGGGCCACACCCGACGCCGAAGGCGAGACCCCAGCGAGGCCGAAGGCCGAGTCAGCTGGTCCCAGCCCAGGCCGGGCACGCACCCCGAGCGGGGAGCACTCCGCAACCCGACCACCGCACCGCGGGGGCCTACGGGGGCTCGGCCCCCGTACGGAAATGATGAAAACGGGAAAAGACCCCCCGGCGAAGCCGAGGGGTCTTAAACACGCTACTCGTAGCGGGGACAGGATTCGAACCTGCGACCTCTGGGTTATGAGCCCAGCGAGCTACCGAACTGCTCCACCCCGCGCCAGCGATCGGATTTCTCCGCCGCGTTTTGTTGTACCTCGAAGCTTACGGGTCGCCGAAGAACAAAACAAACCGGGGGCCCCCAAAGTGACGCACGCCATCTCCCGCCACGTCGAAAGCCCCGGAAAAAGGCGGCGGGGCGGGGGATCGCGCCGATCCCCCGCCCCGCCTCATCCACTACGGGACGTCCGGCTCAGCCACCGCTGCCCTGGCTCTGCTCGAAACGCGTGATCGCGTCGCCGAGTTCCTGGTAGGCCTGCCCGATCTGGTTGTAGTCACCGGACTGCTGGGCCTGCCGGAGCCGCTCCAGAGCACCCTGGATGTCGCTGACGGCCTGGCTGGTCTGCGGCGAGACGTCCTGCTGTCCCTGCTGCTGACCCTGCCCCTGCTCCTGCTCCGGCGGTTGCTGGGGCTGCTGCGGCTGCTGCGGCTCCTCGCCGGTGTCGGCGGCCTGCCCGGCACCGGATCCGAAGACCTGGTCCAACGCGCCCTGCAGCGTCTCGTGGAACCCGACCTTGCCGCCGAAGGAGACCAGCACCCTGGCCAGCTGCGGGTAGGACTCCTCCTCGTTCCGCTGGATGTAGATCGGCTCGACGTAGAGCAGACCGCCCTCGACCGGCAGCGTCAGCAGGTTGCCGAACATCGCCGTGACGTTCGGGTTGTTGAACAGCGTCCGGTTCTCGGTGACCTCCGGGGTCGACTCCATCTGGTTCTGGACCTGGTTCGGACCCGGTGTCTGCGTCTGGGTCGGCAACCGCAGCACGGTCAGCTTGCCGTAGTTCTCCGGATCCGAGGACGCCGAGACCCACGCCGAGAGGTTCTGCCGCCGCAGCGCGGTGAGCGCACTGGTCAGCTGGAAGGTCGGCTCCTGCTGGTCACCGGTCTGGGCCAGCACGTAGTAGGGCGGCAGCGGGCCCTGGCTGGTGCCGCCGGAGCCGCCTCGGGCCGTCGGGTCGTCCGGGACCTGCCAGAAGGTCTGGGTGGAGAAGAAGTCCTGCGGGTTGTCCACGTGGTAGCTGGTCAGCATCTCGCGCTGCACCTTGAAGATGTCTTCCGGGTACCGGAAGTGCTGGCGCAGCTCGGGCGAGATCTCGCTGGCCGGCTTGACCACCCCGGGGAACACGCCTTCCCAGGCGTTGAGCACCGGATCCTTCGGGTCGGTCTCGTAGAGGTTCACCGTGCCGTCGTAGGCGTCGACGGTGGCCTTGACCGAGTTGCGGATGTAGTTGATCTGCTGGTTGGGCTGCCGCTCGACGCCAGTGTTGGTGTCGTTGGTGGCCTCGCCGAACTCGGTCCGCTGCGAGTACGGGTAGTTGTTCAGCGTGGTGTAGCCGTCGACGATCCACTTGATCCGGCCGTCGACCACCGCCGGGTAGGGGTCGCCGTCGAGCTTGAGCCACGGGGCGACCTTCTGCACGCGGTCCCGCGGGTTGCGCTCGTAGAGCAGCTTCGACTCGGACCCGATGGCGCCGCTGAACAGGAAGTTCCGCTCGCCGTAGTAGGCACCGAAGACCGCGCGCTTGAACAGGTTGCCGATCGGCACCCCGCCCTCGCCGTCATAGGTGAACTGCTTGGTGTCCGTGTCGTACTCGCGCGGCGCCTCGCCCGGGTCGCCGCCGACGATCGCGTAGTCACCCCGCCCGGACAGCTCGCCGTAGTAGACGCGGGGCTGCTCGACCGGGATCGCGCCCTGCCCGTCGTTGGCCACGTCGCTGATCTGGAAGATCGGATAGCCGCCCTGGCTCCGGCCTTCCTCGAAGGTCGAGTCGACCTTGCCCGCGGGCGCGGCGACGAAGCCGTTGCCGTGGGTGTAGACGGTGTGCTGGTTGATCCAGTTCTGCTGGTTGGCCGCCAGCCCGTCGGTGTTGATCTCGCGCAGCGCGACCAGGTAGTCCTGCAGCTTGCCGTTCTCGTCGCGGTAGCGGTCGACGTCCAGCTTGTCGGTGAAGCCGTAGAAGTTGTACTGCTGCGTGAGCTGGGTGAACGTCGCCGACAGGATGTTCGGGTCGAGCAGCCGGATGTTCGGGATCGTGCCCTCGTTCGCGGCCACCTCGCTGGGTTGCAGCTGGGTGCGCCCCGGGTAGTCCTTGAACGTGACGTTGTCGTCGCCGACCTTGAACGCGTCCTTGGTCGCCGCCAGGTTGCGGCTGATCGACTCGGCCTCGCGCTGGTTGGCGTTCGGCCGCACCGAGAACTGCTCCAGCAGAGCGGGCCAGACCGCGCCGACCACCACGCTGGACAGCAGCAGCAGCACCGCGGCCAGCGCCGGGATCTGCAGGTTCTTCAGGAAGATCACCGCGAAGAACGCCAGCGCGCAGAACACGGCGATGCACATCAGGATCAGCTTCGCGGGCAGCACCGCGTTCAGGTCCGTGTAGCTGGCACCGGTGAACAGGTTGTTCCGGTCGGACAGCAGCAGGTCGTACCGGTCGAAGAAGTAGTCGACCGCCTTGAGCAGCACGAAGACCCCGGCCAGCACGGCCAGCTGGACCCTGGCGGGCATGGACAGCTGACCGGAGCGGCCGCGCAGCTGGATGCCGCCGAAGATGTAGTGGGTGATCAGCGAGCCGATGAACGACACGACCACCGCGACGAAGGCCCAGGAGAGCACCATCCGCCAGAACGGCAGCTGGAAGACGTAGAAGCTGATGTCGTGACCGAACTCGGGGTCGGTCTTGCCGAACGGCACGCTGTTGAGGAACAGCTGCAGGACCTGCCACTGCCCCTGCGCGGCCAGGGCGGCGATCAGACCCACGGCGATCGGGATCCCGAGGCCGAACAGCCGGGAGCGCTCGGTCAGCAGCGTGCGATACCCGGCCAGCGGGTCGTCCGGTCCGGTGACCGGCACGAACACCGGGCGGTTGCGATACGCCAGCCACAGATTGCCCAGCAGCACACCGGCCACGAAGACGAAGGCGATCCCGCCCATCGCCAGGCGGGAGAGCAGCTGGGTCCGGTATACCTGGCGATAACCGACCTCGCCGAACCACAACCAATCCACATAGGTGCCCAGCGCCCGCGATCCTGCGATGAGGGCTACCAGCACCACACCGCCCAAGATCAGCAAGATCCGGCTTCGCCGGGACAGTTTCGGCATTCCTACCGGGGGCCGCATGGCCACAGCGCACGCTCCTGGTGACGATCAGCAGGGCTGGGACGACCAGTGCGCAACACACCCGTCGCCCCTCGTGATGTTCAACTCTACGACCTCGGAGTGAAGTTCCTGATAACCCGGGGCACGAACGGAATTTTTCGGACACGATTTCGCAACATCCGGGGACCCCGGGTGGGTACGTCACCGGGTGCGACGATGACGCGCATGTCTTCCGCCGAGGAACTGACCGCCGCCCTGCCGACCGCCGCCCGCGAGATCGAGGAATTCGTGCACTCCGCGGGCTGGGATCAGCCCTCCCAGGTGTTCGCCCTGGTCGACACCGACAAGCTACTCACCGCCGAGCCGAATCTCTCCGACCAGCTGGACCCGAACGCCCCGCTGACCCCGATCGCGCAGGACTCGCTGCCCGCCGAGGACCTGGCCGAGGCGCTGGCCCGCATCGAGTGGCCCGAGCAGGTCGAGGGCTGCGCCCTGGTGCAGGAGATCGTCATCCTGCCGCCGGAGGCAGAGTCCGACCTCCCGGAGGACCAGGACGATGCGGCCAAGACCGCCGCCGAGCACCCCGACCGCCAGGAGGCCCGGCTGGTCGCCGCGGTGCTGCGCAACGGCACCGACATCTGCGTGATGCGGGTCCGGGACAACGACGAGGAGCTCTACGCCGACCGCACGCTGGCCCCGAACCTGCTCACGGCGTTGCACGGAACCTTCAGCTCCTGAACTGGCCACCGCGCCGACGAGACCGCCCCGGTGTGCTGGGCACGCCGGGGACGGTTCTGCTGCGGCGACCGCTCAGCAGCTCGCCGGGGCCTGGTTCCGGCGCAGCGCCTCGAGCGCCTTGGTGGCGTCCTCGATGGTGTGCACCTTGGCGAGGCCGAGTCCCTCGGGCGCCTCGGCCTTGGCCTCGGCGCAGTTCTCGGCCGGGACCAGGAAGGTGGTGGCTCCGGCTTCGCGGGCCTTGACCATCTTGAACTGGATGCCGCCGATCGGGCCGACCGTGCCGGCCGCGTCGATCTCCCCGGTACCCGCGACGAACTTGCCGCCGTTGAGGTCGCCGGGTGTCAGCTTGTCCACGATCGCCAGGCTGAACATCAGCCCGGCCGAGGGGCCGCCCACGTCGGCCAGGTGGATCTTGATGTCGAACGGCACGTCCGGCTGCTGCGTCGGCGAGACGCCCAGGAAGCCCTGCATCTCGTCGCTGTCCGGGTAGGTGCCCAGCTGGATGTTGGCGACCTGCTCCGGGCCGCCGTCGCGGGAGAAGCGGATTTCCACGCGATCGCCGGGCTTGGTGCCCGACAGCGCCGCCTTGAGCGACTGCGGGTCGGTGACCGACTTGCCGTTGGCCGAGATCAGCTGGTCGCCGGGCTGCAGGACGTTCTCCGCGGGGCCGCCCTGGATGGTCTGGCCGACCTCCACCTGCATCGGGTAGCCGAGGTAGCGCAGGGCGGCCGTCTCGGCGCTGTTCTGCGAGGCGTCGAAGGCCTGGGCGTTCTCCTGCTCGACCTCCTGCTCGCTCTTGCTCGGCGGGAAGTACACCTCGCGGGGAGCCAGCGCGTAGCGGCCGGAGGCCCACATGCCCAGGGCGCCGAACAGGGACAACCGGTCGGTGACCGACACCGTGGTCATGTTGAGATGACCGGCGGTCGGGAAGGTCTGTCGTCCGTCGACCTCGATGACCGGTTTGTCGCCGTCGGTGCCGAGGGTGTCGTAGGTGGGGCCGGGCCCCAGGGCGACGAACGGCACCGGTACGAACGCGCCGAGCAGCCCGAAGGCGACGACCAGAACGACACTTGTCAACAGCGTCCAGGTGCGGCGATTCACGAGGCCACAGCGTACGTGTTCGCTGTTGGCGATGTGCGCGGTGTTCGCCCCGGAAGTAGCCGAGAGGTCTACGCTCTCCCCAGCCACGCCGCGTACGGTGGAACTATGACCAATATGCCGTTCGGGTTCAGCTCGCAGGACCCCGACGACCCTGACAAGGGCGACTCGTCGCAAGGCCGCTCTGAGGGCGGTTCCGGTTCCAACCCGAATGATCCGTTCGGGTTCACCGGTATGCCCGGTCCGGGCGGCATGCCCAACTTCGACATCGGCCAGCTCGGTCAGATGCTGACGCAGCTCGGCCAGGCCATGAGCAGCTCCGGCGGCACCCAGCAGGGGCCGGTCAACTACGACCTGGCCAAGCAGCTCGCGGTGCAGCAGCTGCACAACAACAGCCGCACCGAGCGGCCCAGCCAGGAGCAGGTCAAGAGCATCGAGGACGCGGTGCGGCTGGCGGAGCTGTGGCTCGACGCGGCCACCGCGCTGCCCGCTGGGGTGCGCTCGGTGCAGACCTGGTCCTCGGTCGACTGGGTGGAGAAGACCCTGCCGGTGTGGCAGCGGCTGTGCGACCCGGTCGCGCAGCGGATGTCCTCGGCCTGGCTGGAGGCGCTGCCGGACGAGGCCAAGCAGGCCGCTGGTCCGCTGCTGTCCATGCTCGGCCAGATGGGCGGGATGACCTTCGGTTCGCAGCTGGGTCAGGGGCTGGCGCAGCTCGGCGGGGACGTGCTGACCTCCACCGAGGTCGGTCTGCCGCTGGGGCCGGAGGGCACCGCGGCGCTGCTGCCGGCCAACATCGAGAAGTTCACCGAGGGCATGGACCGGCCGACCAGCGAGGCCACCCTGTTCCTGGCCGCCCGCGAGGCCGCGCACCACCGGTTGTTCCGCCACGTGCCGTGGCTGGCGCAGCGTCTGCTGGCGACCGTGGAGGAGTACGCCCAGGGCATCAGCATCGACACCTCGGCGCTGGAGGACATGGCGAGCAAGATCGACCCGTCCAACCCGAGTTCGATGCAGGAGCTGATGAACTCCGGGATGCTCGAACCGCAGACCACCCCGGAGCAGGAGGCCGCGCTCAAGCGTCTGGAGACGCTGCTGGCCCTGGTCGAGGGATGGGTGGACGTCGTGGTCGCCGACGCGCTGACCGACCGGGTGCCGGGCACCGAGGCGCTGGCCGAGATGATCCGGCGGCGCCGGGCCAGCGGCGGACCCGCCGAGCAGACCTTCGCCACCCTGATCGGGCTGGAGCTGCGGCCGCGCCGGATGCGCGATGCCGCGAACCTCTGGCGACTGATGGGCGAGCGGCACGGCACGGACAGCCGGGACCGGGTGTGGGATCACCCCGACCTGCTGCCGGACGCCTCCGACCTGGACGAACCGCTGGACTTCGCCGACCGCTGGGGCACGGATTCGGCCGATCTGGACGACCCGATCGCCGCGATCCGCCGCGCCGAGGAGGCCGAGGCCGCCAGGGGCGAGCAGGGCTCCGACCAGCAGGAATCCGGCGAAGAGGACTCCGGCAACGGCGACGCCGAGTCCAAGTAACCGCGCAGCGAAAGAGCCGGGGCGTCCGCGGGGCGCCCCGGCTCTTTCGTTCTCACCGCGCCGCGACCGGCGCGGTGATCAGTCGCCCTCGGCCTCGTCGGTGTCGTCGTCGGCGTGCGTGTCGATGCCCAGCTGGGCAGCCGCCGACAAGCCCTCCAGGTAGCCGATCGCGCGCTCGGTCTTGGCGTAGCGGCGCACCCAGGCCCAGAAGTCCTCGCCGTGGCCGGGCGCGAGCAGGTGCGCGAGCTCGTGCACGAGCACGTAATCGAGCACCCAACCGGGTACATCTTTCAGGCGCGAACTCACCCGGATAGTTCCCTCGCTCGGGGTGCACGAGGCCCAGCGCGTCCGCATCGGCGGAACCCACCGGATCGACTTCGGTTTCGCCCGTCCGTCGAGGTACTTGGCGGACAGCTCCCGGCAGCGCTCGGACAGCGCCGAGTCCGACTCGCGCGCCGGCGAACGACGGCGCGTCTCACTGCGCTGCAGACGGCTCAGCATGTCCGCCACCCAGCGCTTTTCCTCGGTGCGGCTCATCCGTGCCGGGAGCAGCACCACGACCTTCTCGCCGTCGCGATAAGCGCTCACCGTCTGCCGGCGGCGCTTGCTGCGGCGGACCTCGACCTCAGGTTCAGCCACGGAAGTGGACCCTAGCGACCCACCACGACAAACGGTCCCTCCTGTGAGCTGCACCTCATCCGACAGCAGGCGCAAACGCCGAAGGATTACTCCATCGAGTCGAACATGCCCTGGCCTGAATGCATGCATTTGAATTGCGCCACCTGTACCGTTCGTCCAGCCCGCCCACAGGGCCCGGAGAGGATCCAGCATCGACGCTGGGTCATTACCAGAAGGAGGGGAGCCGTGGCCGAGACGTACAACGGCTACTGCGTCAAGTGCCGGGAGAAGCGCGACTTTTCCGGAGAGGTCTCGGAGACCAATGGGCGCCGGATGGCCAAGGGCACTTGCCCGGTCTGCGGCACCAAGATGACCCGCATCCTCGGCAAGGCATGACCGGGCACGGGTGGGCCGGTCACGGCCCACCCCGCCAGCCCCGGTGAGCGGCGCCGGCCGTCCCGGTCGGCGCTTCAGGGCCGCGCACCGCGCGAATGAACCACCGCGACCGTGATTCGCATTTCACCCGCTCCTCGATGGAAACGATTCGCGGCCTCCAACGATCGCAACCACCGGCTCGGAACCTCTAGTATGTGACCAGGTTTCTCGATTTCGAATGCCGGTTCGCCCGCTTTCGGCGTCGAGGGAGTTTTCCTGCGCGCACCTAGGAGAATTCGTGGCCGACATTCCCCGCCGAGCAGCCCATCGAACCGCCAAGCTGGCCGGCCTGCCGCTGGGCGCCGCCGGACGGCTCGCCGCGGGCTGGGGAAAGCGCCTGACCGGCCAGGACGCCACGTCGGTCAACTCGTCGATCTCGATTCGAACGGCTGAGCAGCTGTTCGCGGTCCTCGGCGAGCTCAAGGGCGGGGCGATGAAGTTCGGGCAGGCGCTGAGCGTGTTCGAGGCGGCCGTCCCGGAGGAGATGTCCGGGCCGTACCGCGAGGCGCTGACCAAGCTGCAATCGGCGGCCCCGCCGATGTCGGCCGAGAGCGTGCACCGGGTGCTCGACGAGCAGCTCGGCACCGGGTGGCGCGATCGCTTCCGCGAGTTCGACGAGACCCCGACCGCCTCGGCCAGCATCGGGCAGGTGCACCGCGCGGTGTGGCACGACGGCCGCGAGGTCGCGGTCAAGGTGCAGTACCCCGGCGCGGACGAGGCGCTGCGCTCGGACCTGCGCCAGCTGATGCGGTTCTCCCGGCTGTTCCAGTCGCTGGCCCCCGGCGCGGAGATCAAACCCCTCCTGACCGAGCTGCAGGACCGGATGGTCGAGGAGCTGGACTACCGGATCGAGGCGGACAACCAGCGCGCGTTCGCCAAGGAGTTCAGCGGGGACCCGGAGGTCGTGGTGCCCAAGGTGGTGGCGAGCTCGCCGAAGGTGGCCGTCACCGAGTGGATCACCGGGACGCCGTTCTCGAAGATCATCGCCGAGGGCTCGCGGGAGCAGCGCGACCTGGCCGGACGGCTGCTGGCGGAGTTCACCTACTCCACCCCGTCGCGGATCGGGATGCTGCACGCCGACCCGCACCCGGGCAACTTCATGCTGCTGCCGTGCGGGCGGCTGGGCGTGATCGACTTCGGCGCGGTCTCCCGGCTGCCCGGAGGCATGCCGGAGACCTTCGGCACGATGATCCGGCTGGCGCTCGACGACCGCCCGGAGGAGCTGCTGGAGCTGATGCGCGCCGAGCGCTTCATCCGGCCGGAGCAGAACGTGCAGGCCGAGGACGTGCTGGCCTACCTCGCCCCGTTCGTCGACCCGGCGCGCACCGAGCGCTTCCACTTCACCCGCGCCTGGCTGCAGCACCAGGCGGAGCGGGTCAGCGATCTGCGCAGCCCGGACTTCCACACCAGCCGCTCGCTGAACCTGCCGCCGGACTACCTGCTGATCCACCGGGTGACGATGGGCGCCATCGGCATCCTCTGCCAGCTCGACGCCGAGCTCGACGCCCGGGAGATCATCACGACCTACCAGCCGGGCTTCCGGGACCAGCGCCCCACTGCCTGAGCGGCGCGGGCGGGACCGCTACCTGGGCTTGGTGGCGACGTGGACCGTGTTGGCCGACAGGTAGTAGAGGTCCTCGCGAGTCCCCGCGTAGTGCTCGTTGCTCGGGTCGAGCAACGCGTCCAGCGTGGCGAGGTCTTCCGCCGAGACGCGCTCGTCGGCGTGCCTGCGGAACAGCTCCAGGCGCCGCAGCACCGCGGTGTGCCCGGCTTCGTCGAGCGGGGCGGGGCGGTCGACGAGGTAGCTCCACGACCGGGCGTCGGCGAGTCCGGCTTCGGCGAGCGCCCGGTTCCATCCCATCGGCAGCCGGACGCAGCCTTCCATGTCCGAGCGCATCTGCTGGAACGACTCCTCGCGCGCCGCGATCAGGCGGGCTTCCAGCCCGGGCTCGCCGATGCCGATGTCGGCGGGCAGGACCTTGGTCTGCAGGCCGAACTCGACGATCGCGAGCCGTCCGCCGGGGCGGACGAGGTCGGCCAGGCGGCGCAGACCGGCGAGCTGGTCCGGCAGGTGGTGAACCACGAACGCCGCGTAGACCAGGTCGGCCCGCGAGGTGGCACCCGCCTTGGTGATCTCCCCGGCGAGGGCGTCGTCGGCGGCGTCGGCGCGGACGGTGTGCACCGCGATGTCGGCACCGGTCTCGCCCGCCGCCTCGGCCGCGCGCTCCCCCGCGGCGGCCAGCAGCTGCTCGGCGGTGTCGACGATGGTCAGCTCGGCGTCGGCGCCGCTGAGCGCGGCGGCGAAGGCCGCGGCGGTGCCACCGGCCCCGGCGCCGATCTCGATGACCGTGCGATCACCGGGGTTGAGCAGCTTGTCGACGAGCTCCTCGATCTCGGGGGCGTTGAACTCGTCGGCCGCGCGGAGCCGCTGCAGGTGCTCGTCCCAGTCGATGTTGTCGTGCGAGTGCGAATGTCCAGCCACGAGCGATGAGCGTAGACCGCGGCGCGGACCGGACGCACATCGATTTGCCCTTCCGGCAAACCGGTCCGGTCTCCCGCGCGGCCGGTCGCGACCGCGCGGGAGACCGATCGTTCAGCGGCGTTCGGCCGCTTCGGCCCGCTCGGTGGCGTAGCGGGCCAGCGATCTCCACCAGCGTCCGGCGGAGTGCCTGCGGGCCTCGCGTTGTCGCTGCGCCTCGGCCCGCAGCTCTTCGTGACGTATCCGGGACAGTTCTTCGGGCAACAAGGCGTGTGCCTCCGCGCTGTTGGGAACGATCGTGGTCTCGGCGTGTTGCCGACTCAAGGCGTGGGCGTAGGACATCTCGGCCCTGACTTTCCGACCTCCCGCAGCGGGAAGGTCAACTCGTTGGTGCGGTTACGCCGCCCGGCCCCGCTCGGCCGGGCGGGAGTCCTCGGGACGCGGGTGCTTGCGCGGACGGCCGCGGCCGCGCTTGCGCGCCACCACGCGGCCGTGCTCGAAGATCTCTCCTCCCCAGACCCCCCAGGGTTCGCTGCGCGCCAGCGCACCGGCCAGGCACTGATCCTTGAGCGGGCAGTCGGCGCACAGGGTCTTCGCCCGCTCCAGGTCGGCGGGCCTGTCGGCGAACCACAGGTCCGGGTCGCGCCTGCAGGGCAGTTGGTCGTCCAGCTTCGCGGACGTCTCCAGCAACTCCGCGACGCTGTCGTCCTCGGGCTGCGAGTCCTCGGCCGAGTCGGCTATCGGCACACTCGCGGTGAACATACGACTTCCTCCAGTAGTCGGACTACGGCGATCTGCGCTTGTGGGGCAGCTGTGATCAGGAAAGACAAACAAAAAGGCCGCGGACCCCGAGTCGGGTCCGCGGCCTTGGTAAAAGCCTGTGCTCCTCCTAGATCAGCGGATCCAGGAAGGGCCAACGGACCGACTTGTGCGGGTCGCCCGCCGGAAAGACGTCGAGACGCGGGTGGACACGCACGTCACCACGGCTTTTGTCGGCGGGAGCGGGCACACGGATGCCCTGATACATCGAAACGACCCCGGCCATGAGGTGACTCGGGGTGTCGATGATCGAAATCGTCGTGTCCACTTCAGCCACCTCCTCGTCTGGGCTCGCGGGGTCGGTCGGCGCGGCTCTCGCCGCGCGCACCCAAGCAGGTTATGGGGCCCGCAGCAGATCGCGCAACGTATTTTTCGGGTATTCCCCCGAGTGCGCAGAAAACCTATGCGACCAGGGGTTTCGCTCTCAAGTCAGTTCTGCCTGCCGTTGATCAGGGTCAGCACGTCCTCGCCGAACTTCTGGATCTTCGCGGCGCCGACCCCGGAGATCTCCACCAGCGCGGGCACGTCGGTGGGCCGCTGCTCGGCGATCGCGGTCAGCGTCGCGTCGGTGAACACCACGTAGGCCGGGACCTTGAGCTGCCGGGCGCGTTCGCTGCGCCAGGCGCGCAGCGCGGACAGCAGGTCCTCGTCGAGATCGGACGGGCAGTCGCGGCAGCGGCCGAGCTTGATGTCCATCGTCCCGGCCAGCGCGGCCTCGCAGACCCGGCACTTCGGCTTCGCCTGCTGCTTGCTCGGCTTGATCTGCTGCTGCTCGCGCATCTTCGCCTTGGTCGGCAGCGCGGCCGGGTGCTCGTCGGGCACCAGGCTGTAGAGGAAGCGGCTGCGGCGCCGGAACCGCCGCCCGCCCGCGCGGGCCAGCGCCCACGACAGGTGCAGGTGCTCGCGGGCGCGGGTGACGCCCACGTAGAGCAGCCTGCGCTCCTCCTCGACCGCGGCGTCGGTGTCGGCGTGCTGGATCGGCAGCGTGCCCTCGACCAGCCCGGCCAGGAACACCGCGTCCCACTCCAGGCCCTTGGCGGCGTGCAGCGAGGCGAGGGTGACGCCCTCGACGGTCGGCGGGTGCTGCGACTCGGCGCGCGCGTCGAGCTCGGCGACGTAGCGCGCCAGGTCGGCGTCCGGTACCTGGCCGACGAGTTCCTCGGCGAGCTCGACCAGCGAGATCATCGATTCCCAGCGCTCCCGCGCGCTGCCGCCTGCGGGCGGTTCCTCGGTGAGGCCGACCTCGACGAGCAGTTCCCGGACCGCGCCCGGCAGGTCGTCGGCGGCGACGTCGCGGGCGATCGCGGTGCGCAACGTCGACATGGCCTTGCGGATCTCGGCGCGGGCGAAGAACCGCTCCCCGCCGCGCACCTGGTACGGGATCTCGGCCTCGGACAGCGCCTTCTCGTAGACCTCGGACTGGGCGTTGATCCGGAACAGGATCGCGATCTCGGACAGCGGCACGCCGCGCTTGGCCAGCTGCGCGATCTTGCGCGCGATCGCCTCGGCCTCCTCGGTCTCGTCGTCGTACTCGGCGAAGTCCGGTCGCGGCCCGTCCGGGCGCTGCCCGATCAGCTTGAGCCGGGTGCCCGCGGGCCGTTCGCGGGCAGCACCGATGACCTGGTTGGCCAGGTCCACCACCTGCGGCGTCGACCGGTAGTCGCGCTCCAGGCGGACCAAGGTCGCCTCCGGGTACCGGCGCGGGAAGCCGATCAGCCACTTCGGCGCGGCTCCGGCGAAGGAGTAGATGGTCTGGTTGGCGTCGCCGACCACGGTCAGGTCGTCGCGGTTGCCGACCCAGGCGTCGAGCACGCGCTGCTGCAGCGGGTTGACGTCCTGGTACTCGTCGACGACGAACGAGCGGTACTGGCTGCGGAACTCCTCGGCGAGTTCTTGCGAGTCCTCCAGGATCGCCGCGATGTGCAGCAGCAGATCGTCGAAGTCGAGCAGCTGCGCGCGGGATTTGACCTGCTCGTAGGCGGCGAAGGCGCGGGCGAGCAGCGTCGGGGCGACCGGCGGCTCGCGCCCCGCGGCGTCGGCGGCCGACGGGTACTGCTCGGGGCTGATCATCGAGGACTTGGCCCACTCGATCTCGCTCGCGACGTCGCGCACGTCCTCCTTCTCGGTGGACATGCCGAGCTTGTTCACGGCGGTGACGACCAGCCGGAACTTGTTGTCGGTGAGCTGCCACATGGGCATGTCGTGCATCCGCGGCCAGAAGTAGCGCAGCTGCCGGAACGCGGCGGCGTGGAACGTCTGCGCCTGCACCCCGCCCGCGCCGAGACCGCGCAACCGGGTCCGCATCTCGCCGGCGGCGCGCGCGGTGAACGTCACGGCCAGCACCTGCTGAGGGGCGACGAGCCCGCGCTGCACGAGGTAGGCGATGCGGTGCGTGATGGTCCGCGTCTTACCGGTGCCCGCACCAGCCAGCACGCACACCGGCCCCCGCAGCGCCGCAACCGCCTCCCGCTGCTCCGGATCCAAACCTTCCAGGAGTCGCGGTAGTTCGGCCATGCCAGGCAGTCTCGCAGACCCACGCCCCCGACCGAACGATACCCACCGCCACGTGTCGCCCAGCGCACCGCGACTCGCGCCGCTGATCGAGAATTTTGACGCCCTCGACCTGGTGGGTGACAGTTTTAGGCAAAACTGTCACCGCTGCGCGGTCTCACGGTTTCCAGGTGGCCCAGCCCTTGATCATCCGGTAGGCGATGGACACGCTCGGCGGCAGGCGAACGCCGTCGACCGCTTCGCCGTCGGCGTCCAGGGCCGCGAGGATGGTGTCGCGGTGGACCCAGCGGGCCTCCTCGATCTCGCCGTCGGCCGGGATCAGCGGCTGATCGCGGCTGGCGGTGGCCGTGAAGCCGAGCATCAGCGAACGCGGGAACGGCCAGGGCTGGCTGCCGAGGTAGCGGATCTCCGAGCAGTCGACCCCGACCTCTTCGGCGACCTCGCGTGCCACGCAGGCCTCCAACGACTCGCCGACCTCGACGAATCCGGCCAGCACCGAGAAGCGGTGCGGGGGCCAGATCGGCTGGCGGGCGAGCAGCACGTGGTCGGCGCCGTCGTGAACCAGGCAGATCACCGCGGGGTCGGTGCGCGGGTATTCCTCCCGCTCGCAGCCGGTGCACCGGCGAGCCCAGCCGACGCGGACCCGAGTGGTCCCGGCACCGCAGACCGCGCAGTAGCGGGCGTTGTCGTGCCAGCTGAGCAGCCCGACCGCGGTGGTGAACAGCCCCGCGTCGGTGTCGTTGAGCTGGCCACCGCCGCGACGCAGGTCGAGCCAGCCCTCGGCTTCGCCGTCGTGGTCGGTGCGCAACGCCCAGTAGCTGACGTCGTCCTCCACGCCGAGCAGCACGGAGGTCGGCGCGGGAGCGTCGCCGAAATCGGCGGCGGGCTGCATCGCCAGCCTGCCGTTCGCGTGGATCGGGGTCCGGCCCTTGCTGTCGACCAGCACCACGCGGCCGGCCTTCCACAACCGGGTACCGCCGTCCAGCGAGTCCCGCAGCTCCTCCCGGCGATCCACCGTGGACCTCGAGAGCAGCGGCGGGCTGTCCAGCTGGAAACCGGTACCGGCGAGCGCTTCGCGCGTCATGCCCTGGCTTCCGTCCGGTAAAGCGCTCATTCCGTCCGCACACCGCCGAGCATGCGCATCTGTTCGGCGAGCTCGTCGGCGTCACCGACGACCACCCCGGTGAACGAGGTCGGCGCGAACAGCTTGGAGGCCTCGACGACCTGCTCGACGGTGACCTCGGCCAGCCTGCCCGGGTGGGCGGTCAGCCAGTCCTGGCCGAGCCCCGCCGAGGCGAGCCCGACCAGCGTGGAGGCCAGGCCGGACTGCGAGGAGGTGGAGGTCAGCAGCCCGCCGATGGCGTACTGGCGGGCGGACTCGACCTCGCTCTCGGTCGGCGGCACCACGGCCATCCGGGAGAGCTCGTAGCGGGTCTCCAGCAGGGCGGCCGCGGTGACCTCGCTGGCGGTGTCCGCGTCGACCAGCAGGGTGCCGTTGCCCTTGGTGAACTCGAACGAGGAGTGCGCACCGTAGGTGTAGCCCTTGTCCTCGCGGATGTTCTCCATCAACCGGGAGGAGAAGTAGCCGCCGAAGCACAGGTTGGCGATCTGCAGCGCGGGGTACTGCGGGTCGGTGCGCGGCACCGCCTGCGCGGACAGCCGCATCTGCGACTGCACGGCACCGGGCCGGTGCACCAGCCGCACGTCACCACCGGTGACCTCCGGCAGCTGCGGCAGCTCGTTGGCGGAGCCCTCGGACTTCCAGCCGCCCAGCGCGCGCTGCACGTCGGCCACGGCCTGCTCGGGATCGATGTCGCCGACCAGCACCAGCACCGAACCGCGCGGCAGCACGGCGGCGCGGTGCAGCTCGCGGACCTGCTCGGCGGTGACCTCGGCGACGTCCTCGGCCTGCGGGACCTCGTGGACGAACGGGTGGTCGCCGTAGCGGTGGCGCTGCAGCTCCTCGCGCGCGATCACGCGCGGCTGCGAGCGCGCGACGCTGATCCGCTCCACGAGGCGGGCGCGCTCGCCCTCGATCTCCTCGTCGCGGTAGACCGCGCCGGTCAGCGCGTCGGAGAGCACGTCGAGAACCGTGTCCAGGCCGCTGGCCAGCGCGTCGCCCGCGATGCTCAGGCGCTCGGGGTCGACCACGGCGTGCATGTCGGCGCCGACCTTGGCCAGGTCGACGTCCATCTGCACCCGGTCGCGCTTGGCGGTGCCGGTGAGCAGCGTCTCGGCCAGCATCTCGGCCTGGGCCGGGTGCTGCGGCGAGTCCCCGGCGAACGGGATGCGCAGCCGGAGCTCCACCATCGGCACCACGCCGTGCCGGGCCGCGATCACGCGCAGCCCGTTGTCCAGCACGGTGTCCACGGTCTCCGGCGGGCGTCCGGTGCGTCGCTCAGCCAGTTCGGGCAGCGCCCGGGGGCCGAGCTCGGTGCGGCCGATCTCCTCGGCGCTGCGGTGCGTAGCGCGGGTCATTCCGCACCTCCGTTCTCGGGTTCGATCTCCAGCACGGCGCGGGCGTCGGCGCGCATCGCCTTGGCCGCCGCGGAGACGTCGGCCGCGCGGATCCGGCCGATGCGGTCGGGCAGCTCGGAGACCATCTCGGCACGGCCGTGCAGCAGCTCCGCGCTGCCCAGGTCCAGCGTCCGGGAGACCACGCGGTCGTGCTCGCGGTGCAGGCTGGCGGCCCAGCGGGCGGTGACCCGCTGCAGTTCGTCCTCGCTCGGGCCGTCGGAGGCGAGCTTGTCGAGCTCCTCGTCGATGGCGCCGATCACCCGGTCCACCCCGACGTCGGGGGTGTGGATCGCGGTGAAGGTGAAGGTGTCCGGGTCGCGCGCGTCCAGCGGCGCGCCCATCAGGCCCGCGCCCGCGTGCACGTCGACGACCAGGTTCTCCTGGTGCACCATCCGCTGCTGCAGCCGGGAGGCGTCGCCGTCGGACAGCAGCGCGGCCAGCACCACGTTGGCGAGGTAGGAGTCGATCTCGCCGACCGGGTCGGGCAGCCGGTAGCCGAGGGCCACGGCGGGCAGCGGCGCGTGCGGGTCGGTCTGCTTGCCGCGCTGCTCGCTGGTGGGCAGCGGCTCGCCGAAGGACGGGCGCTGCGGGACCGCGCGGGCGGGCACGTCGCCGAAGTGCTTCTCGACGAGCTCGATGGTGCGGTCCACGTCGAGGTCGCCCGCGACGGTCAGCACCGCGTTGCCCGGGGAGTAGAAGGTGTCGAAGAAGGCGGCGCAGTCGTCGACGGTCGCCTTCTCGAGGTCGGTGAAGTCGCCGTAGCCGTTGTGCGCGTTGGCGAAGGTCGAGTACAGCACCGGCGGCAGCAGGATCCAGGGGAAACCGCCGTAGGGGCGGTTGAGGACGTTGAGCCGGATCTCCTCCTTGACCACGTCCACCTGGTTGGCCAGGTTCTCCTCGGTGAGCTTCGGCGCGCGCATCCGGTCGGCCTCCAGGAACAGCGCGCGTTCCAGGGCCGCGGAGGGCAGCAGCTGGTAGTAGTCGGTGTAGTCCTGGTGCGTCGAACCGTTGAACACACCACCCGAGCCCTGCACGTGCCGGAAGTGCGCGAGCTTCTCGAGGCTCTCGCTGCCCTGGAACATCAGGTGCTCGAAGAGATGCGCGAAGCCGGTGCGCCCCTGGGGCTCGGAGCGGAATCCAACGTCGTAGTGCACGCTGACACCGATCACGGGGGCCTGCCCGGCTGAGGCCTGGCCCGCTGCGGAGTCCGGTGCCAACACCACGCGCAGCCCATTGGGCAAGGTAACGCGATGCAGCTGTGGTTCGACCATGCCCGCAGCCTACGTCCGAGCCCAGGCTTCGTGTGGAGCCCCTTCCACACGAATCGGCGTGTCGTGATCATTCCGGCACCCCGGGGCAACCCGTCGGACCTGCGAACTCCTCCGCTCGTGCGGGTTCGCGGGCCGTTCGTGGGCAAAACCGCCACGGTCGATCACCGGAGGCTGTTGATCAATCCGTCGATCTCGCCGCCGATCAGCCGGGCGTCGGCGGGCAGCAGGGCGTAGACGGGCTCACCGGTGCTGCCGCGCTCGACCTTGTTGACGTAGCGGCCGTCGGGTTCGGCGTTGTCGAACCAGGAGATGGTCTGCGTGCGGTTGCGCCGGTTGTACTGGTCGCGCCGGTTGGCGGCGAGCTGCCCGAGGCGCACGTGCGGCGCGTTGCCGAGCTGCTCGAGCAGGGCGACCTGGCGATCACCGCTGCTGCCGCGACGGGGCGTGGCCGACTGCATCATGTTGCTCGGGTCGTAGTCCTCGGCCTGTTCCCGGTTCAGCGAGCTGTGCGGGACGCGCACGATGCCCGCGGTACCGGGTTTGGCGGGCGGCAGCGTCCCGAGCACGACCGACGGCAGCGGAACGTTCTGGTACACCTCGACGGTGAGCAGCCCGCCGCGCTGGGGGTCTTCGCCGGGCGCCTGCACGCCGAGCACGACGCGGTTCTCGTCGGTGAACGCCGCCAGGGCACGCCAGCAGTGGTCGGTGCCGGGCTGCGGGAACCACAGCGAGTCCACCCAGAAGTACGGCGTGGCGAGCACTTTCAGCGCCTCGACGAGCGGCGGCGCGATCTCGTCGTCGACGACGACGCCGGCGGCTTCCATCGCCGGGTACTCGGCCCGGCCGATGTTGCTGAACTCCTCGGCGGTGCGCCCGAAGGACCGGGTGCTGATCGGCATCGTGAGCCGTTCGATCTCGAGGTACTTGCAGACGATGTCCAGGTGCACCGGCGCCAGCTGCCACCGACCCAACACGCTCACGTGATGTACTCCCCAGTCGAGCGAATTCGAATTCCCGGGAAAACGGGAGGGGATTCAGCGGTGGCGCCCGGTTTCCTCCAGGGCGCCACCGCAATCCGCAGGATCTACTCGCCCAGCACCGGCGGCGCGGTCTTGGGCATGTCGTTCATCCACACGTCGTCCTGCTCCTCGAGCCAGGACGGGCGCTCGTGCTCTTCCTCGTCGCCGCCTTGCCCCTGGCCACGACCGGCCCCGGGACCCATCATGCCGCGACCACCGGCACCACCGCGCCCGGCTGCTCCCGCTCCGGCGCCGGCACCACCGGCACCCGACCCGAGCCCACCGGCACTGGCCCGGCCGCCGGCACCCATCCCGGCACCGCGCGCCCCACCGGCACCACCGGCTCCGAGCCCGCGCGCACCACCGGCTCCGGCTCCGCGACCGGCTCCGGCCGCACCACCGGCCCCGAGTCCACCGGCCACACCGACTCCACCGCCCGCACCGGGCGCTCCGGCTCCGGTCCCGGCACCGGCACCGGGCACACCGGCACCAGCACCCGCCGGATTGGACGCCCAAGCGCTGTCGGTCTGCGACGGCGACGGCGAACCACCGGGAATCCCACTTCCGGGAACCCCGGAGCCGACGTTGCCGATGCCCTGCGCGGTCCCACCGGACCCGACTCCCGCCCCGGAACCGGTCCCGGCCCCGGAAGGCATGCCCGAGCCCCAGTTGGTGCCGTCCTGCGGCGGAACCGCGGGCGGATGCGCGGTGTTGCCGTCCGGCTTGGTGTACTGCGGCATCTGCCCGTCGACCTGCGTCAGGGTCGGGCTGTAGACGCGACCCATCGTCCCCTGCGCGGCCTTCTCGGCCTCTTCCTGCTGCTCCATCTGGTTGACCGCGTCCATACCGGCCCCGGAGAGCCCGAACGGGATCGCGTTGGCAGCGGTCTGACCCCAGCTGAAGCCCTCCGGCTTGGGCACCATCTGCTTCGACTTGCCCGCGGCGTCACCAGCTGCGTTCAGGTTGTTACCGGTCGCCTCGAAAGCATCGGCGCTCTGCACCATCCACTCCGAAGCGGGCTTGCCGACCTCGGCCGCCTTGTCGGCGGCCTCGCCCTGCCAACCACCACGAACGATCTCGCCGAGATCCTTGGAGTAGTTCTGACCGCGCTCGCGCAGCTTTCCGGCCAGCTTTATCCACGCCTGGGCGACCTCTCCGACTCGGCCCTGGTCGATCGACTCCTGGTTCGTCTTGTAGATCTCGGAATGGCCGAAACCACCCCAGTTGACGCACTGGCTGATCGCCGGAGAGTCGTACTGGCCGACCTGCAACCCGCGGTTGTCCGCAGCCAACTGCGACTGCTGCTGCTGGGCAACCTGCTTGGCCTGGGCCAGCTGCTCCTTGCGCGCGGTGTCCGCCGTGCTGTCGTAGCCGAAGACTTCAGCACCGGAGTTGTAGATGTTTTCGAAGAGGCCCATAACTCCCCCAGAGTTACTTCGGCAGTCTAGAGGCGGTCTGGTTAGCGATCTTTTCGAGCTCACCGCACGGATCGGCGACGGAATCCCGCATCATTCCGTCAAGCATGTAGATCGCGACGCCACCACCCGCATCGACGAGGACAGTGCATGAGCCGACATCGGTAGCTCCGGTTTCCAACGCCACCGCTCCCTGGCGGCCAGCGATGGTCGTCTTGTGATAGCTGTCCCAGCTACCACTCGATTCGTACGAGTCGACGGTCTCTTCGGCATTCTTCTGCAGCGAGATGTCGAGCTTTTCGCCATCCCACTTGCAGCCGGGCTCGAAACTGACAGGCGAGAAGTCCTGACTCTGGGTGGAAACCCCGAACGAAGTGAGCTCATCAGATTCAAAAAAGGTGCACGGGTCAAAGCTCTCGATGGCCTTGGCCTGTGGCTCTGTGGTCGGCTCACCGGTCGTGGTGTCGCCCGCGCCACCGCCCGAGCACGCAGACAAGCCGAACAGCGCCACGCCGGCGGCCGCTGCGGTCAGCGCTCGAGAAACCGTCTTCACTGCATACCTCGCCTAATGTCGTCGGCGTGCTGTTCGTCAATCGCCCGGTAATCCTTGGCAGCGCCCCGGAATGCCTCCGCTTGCTTCTGAAGCTCTTCCTGCATGTCACGGATGAGCGTCAGCACCCCAGCATTGGAATCGCCCGCCTTGTCCTCGAATCGCTTCGCGAGCTGCTTTCCATCCGGGTAGTCACCCAAGCCTTGAACACGCGTAACCGCACGTGCTTCCCCGAGAAGGTCGCTTAAGGATCTGGCCTCCTCCTCGCAACGGCTCGCGGCCTTCTCGGCTACGTCCGGGTCGAGAGCAAGCTTGCCCGCGCTGACCTGCGAGTTCATCCACGCAGTCTGACCGCTGACGGCCTTCAAGCCCTCTTTCATCGCGGCGAAGCCGCCCTCTGCGCTTGTCATCTCAGACCCTCCGGCACCTGCGATCCCCCACCAGACGGGGTAACTCTAGCGTGGACGCAGGCCGTCGCGGAGTGGTTCCGCTCAGATCGGGCAATTTGATCTGGATCACCCGTTCAGTCCAGGTCACGGTCGAATCGGCCCGCTTTGAGGCAGCCCAGGAAGCTGCCCCAGGAAGAACTACCAATGACTAAGTGGCTACTCTTCGGATCTTTCGAGTCACGCACCGCTGTTTCCCCTGGCCTCAGGGATACCTCGATACAGTTGACCTGGTCACTGCGACTGCTCTTGCGCCAGATGGAGTCGTTCATCGGTCAAGCCCCTTCGCGATCGACTCGATCAGCTCTGCCGAGCCCGCAACGTCCAACGCCTGGCCTCGTAGCTGCTCGCACACATCAAGATACTCGCAAGCTTCTTCAGGCTTGGTAAGGAAAATCCCGCCCTTCCGGTTCTCCAGATAGACGTACGTTCCTAGGGATCCGAACTCATAGACCGCGAACGGCCCTTGGATCCCGGCATGGGCGCCAGCGTCCACAGGAATGACGTTAACCAGCACCATTGGAAGCTCAGCACAGTCGATGATGTGCCTAAGCTGTGCGCGCATAATCCGGGCACCACCGATCAGCCGTCGAAGCGCCAGTTCGTCGAGGAGGAAGACCAACTCCGGGCCGTTAGGCCTTGACAACAAGCACTGACGGCCAACCCGAGTTGAGACGCACTGCTCCACCTCACTGACAGTGCGCCCACGCGTGGAAAAGACCGCGCGGGCATAACTAGGTGTCTGCAGAAGGCCTGGCACAAGCGAGTTCCCGAAGTCGGTGATCCTCGAGGCTTCGCGCTCCAGGGTCATGACGTTCGCCAGCTGGTCGGCGAACTCGTCCGCCGGTAGTTCGACGGTGTCGCTTCCGTCGCAGGCCTTGGCGACGAGCTTGTCCTTCTGCGCGCCGGTCACGCCGAAGAGCACGCAGAGTTCCTTGACCTCGCCCGCGGTGGGCTTGCGGGCTCCGGTCTCGTTGCGGCTCACCCAAGCCGGGCTCGTGCCCAGCTTGGATGCCACCGATCGGGTGGAAAACCTGTTGAGTTCGCGGAGCCTCCGCAGCTCGGCTCCGAGGCCGACTTGAAACACACGGCGGCCTTGAAACATCCCCTACCCCCAGGGTTTCCGATCCAGCTGTTTCGCGTTTCAGCTCGTTTCAGTTCCGGCGAATCAGATTCGGAATGGATGAAGCGATGAAACAACGCTAGCTTCCGGCGCCATCCGAGATCTACGTCCACTGGCAGAAAAGGACTCGATGGGATGGTTTTCGACGTGTTTCGGCGCGAGAGCACCGATGTGTTCTGGATCGTCGGCGCCGGGTTTCGCGTGCGGCACGCGATGTTCGCGCTTCCCGGTTCGGTATATACCGGCGCGTGGGTTCCCGCGCTCTGCGAGATGTGGCTGCTCATCCCGTCCGCCACGCCATTCGGGCAGGTGCCAGTCACCGCGAAGTACACCGAGCAGTGCGCGGAGTGCGAACTGATCGTCGCCGACCGCGGACACCGCGGGCACGTCTGGGACTTCTGAATCCGAACAGCTCTCGCGCGGAACTCGCGGGAATGCACTTCCCGGAAGACCTACCGAGAAACATCGCGCAAATCCACGAGAGGAACCGCATGACCGAAACGACATCGACCAACTACGCGCGCACCAGCGTGCCCCTGCTCGTCCTCGCGATCGCGACCTGCCTGATCTCGCTGATCGGCGCCTTCCTGCAGATCGTGATCGCCGTGATGGGCGGATTCCAGCAAGGCCGCGCGCTCTTCGGCGCGCTGGTGCTCACCGCGGCCGTGCTGACCCTGCTCCTCGGTGCCGGAGGCGGCCTGGAAGCGATGCGCGGCAGCCGCACCGGCCGCGTCCTGGTCACGACTTGCTGCCTGTTCTACCTGGGCAACGGCACCATCACGCTGCTGAACGGGAACATCGGCAGCCTCGTCCAGCTGGCCGTCGCGATTCCGCTCGGCGTGCTCTGGTGGCTGCCCGCGACCACGCGCGCCATGCGCACCGAGCGAGCCCGGCGCGACGACCGCGCGCGAGCGCTCGCGCACGCGTGGTGAGAACCGTTGCGGCGGGGCGGTCGCGGATCGCTCAGGACGCGAAGTGCTCGGCGTGCGCTTCGGCGAACCCGCGCGGGACGCGGGCGAGCAGGGCGGAGCCGTCCGTGAACTCCAGCCGGATGAACGTGGCCCGGGGAATGCCGCACCCCAGGTCCACCGCCTCCACCCGGGCGATCCGCTCCACCGGGACCTCCGCGTAGGAGACCGGGCCGTTGTCGCTCTTGACGCTCTCCGCAACGCGCTGCACCTGAGCGGCAACGGCCTTGGCCCGGCCGAACAACCCACCCCCGGACGCCTGCTCCTCGTCGGCGAGGTGCTTTCCCTTGACCACCACTGCGAATCGCTGCGTGGTCATGACCAGGAACGCCTCGTCCGGCACCTGCACCAGGTGATCGCCGAGCAGCACCGCGTCCTCGCTCGGGCCGGCGGCGAACACCCACCACATGATCGACGGGTCGTCGGCCCACTCCTCGCCCAGGAACCGGCCGTTGACGAGCTGCTCGCTCGGCAACGGCCATTCCGGCGCGTCCACCAGCGACCCGCGAACCTCGTTCAACGCCACGTGCGGAATCCGCGACTGCCCGCCGATCACCGACGCGACGTAGCCCTGCGACGGGAGGTCGAACCACAACAACCGCTCGTCCTCACGAGCCCACTGCTCCTTGAGGATCGGCTCCTGCTTGAACCGCAGGACGTGCTCGTCGGTCCCGCTGCGATCAGCCACGACCCCATCCCCTCCGCATCGCCTCGACCATGTGCTGCGCGTCAGCGGGCGTCTTGCCGTTGAGCACGAACCCGGACCCGTCCGCCAACTGCAGCGCGCAATGCCGCCACTTCTCCGAACTGCGCTGCGGGCCAACCACACCGAAGTCCGCGATCTCACTCGCCTTGATCTCAACCCAGGGCCGGAGCTCTCGGTTCCCCATCGGCTCACCCGGATCGTTCTCGCCGAACTCCTCGACCGTCTTGCCGACCAGGGATCGCCCGAAATCGCCCCAGCCCGTCTGCGGGGCCTTCGCACGCTGCGGCGGGAGAAGAACCCCCAAGCGGTCGGGGGTCAGCACCCAGAGGTGTTCGACCCCGGCATGATCATCGGGATAGGGCGTGCGCTCCAGCCGGACCGCCCGACCATCCGGCTCCGGGCCGATGATCGTGACATCATCCGCGCGCTTGGGAATGCCTCCCCGGTCACCACCGCCGAAGGCAGCCGTCGCAACCGTGGCCAGGGCCGCGTCACCGACCGAAAAGGCCGCGCGCCCGAGCTTCTTACCAAAGGATTTTTCCCGGTACCCGCGCTCGTCCAAGCCACGAACGCGAAAGGTCCTGCCTCGCTGCCAAACAGCCCACAAGATCGGTTCATCAGACAAGCACCACCAGCGACGAGCAGCCAGCGAAGGCCCGAGTCGTTGAGAGACCGTCACGATTCAACTCCCCTCAGACCCCGAAACCGCGCTCTTCAGCTGCTCGACGCTCTTCCTCCGTCGATGGGTCGGCGGCCTCGTCATACCCGTACTTGACGCCCTGCTCGACACCCTCGTGCAGTACGTTCGCACTGCCCTGGTGAATGACCGCATCCTGCCAGCGGTGCTCACCGCTGAGTCCGAGCTGCCCCAAACCGGCCTGCGTGAGGTTGGCCGCCAAGGCCTGCTCCCCGACGGCGCTCTCCCCAGGCTCGGCTTCGAGGTCACCACTCCAGCCGTCCCTAACCTGCTGCGCGTACCTGTTGCCCGTAGTCGTGGCGTAAGAAGGGTCTGCCTGCACGTCAGCGAGGTCTCGCTGCGCGTTCCGCAGCCTTTCCGCCGCACCCGCTTCTCCGAGGTCCACACGCTTCTGCGCGGCCTCGACTGCTTCCTCGGCCTTCTTGATGTCGTGACCACCGCCACGGGTAAGCGTCTTCGCCAAGGGGTTCGCGTCCACTTGGCGTGCGACCCACTGCTGGGCCATATTCCCGTCGCGCAATTCGTTCATCTTGTCCACGAGCTTGCTCAAGTGGCTCGTCCGAAGCTTCTGGAGGAGATCTTCCAGCTTCGTGACCAGTGGCCTCAGCTTGTGCACGAGCTCAGCGACCTTCGTACCCAGTCGTGTGCCGGTGATCGCCGCTTGGGCGGCGGTCGCTCCCTGCGCCGTCGCCACCGAGGCGCCTGCCGTGATCCAGGACGCAGCCAGGGCGGCGATCCATTCGATGATCAGGCCGATGACCAGTTCCTGGATGATGTCGATGCAGGTCTCGACGAAGGTGTCGAAGATGTCCGCTGCCAGGTCCAGGGTCTGCTTGAGGTCCCGCACGTCGCTGGCGAAAGCCGAGGTTCCCTCGGTGAATTCGCCCATCTGCTCGCGGAAGGCGTCGCCCGCCCGCCCCTCCCAGACCGGGCGGGTCGCCTCGGCGCGCTGCTGTTCGTGCTCGCCCAGCTTCTCCAGCCAGTCGGCGACCTGTTCCCAGCCCTTGCCGGTGCTGCGCATCTGCTCCGGGTCGCCGATGGCCGGTTCGAGGACGAACTCCACCAGCGGGCTGATCACCAGCGAGACCAGGAATCCGAGACCGTTGTCGACGAACGACTGGCCGGGGCTGGTGACCAGCTCGAGCTGCTCCATCCGGGCGTTGACCGTCGCGATCGCGACGTCCGGCGGGCTGGAGGCCTTGGCAAGGCCCTGCGAGGCCGAGACCGACGACATGCCATAACCCGCGGTCTGGGCCATGAAGCCCTTCTGCGAGCCCGCGCCGTTGACCGCCGCCAGCGAGCCCGGACCGCCTCCCGCGCCGGAAAGGCCGGCGAGGTCGATGCCGCCGAGCTGGTCGGCCTGGCCCTGGTCGGTCTCCCGGTAGTGCTTCGCCGACTCCTGGACCGCCTCGGAGATGTGCCGCATGAAACCGCCAGCTCGGTTGGCCAGGTCGCGGCATTCCTCGAGCGAGTCGAAGTAGGTGAACGCCAGGAACTCACCGATCGGCCCGAAGCAGTCGTCGCTGACCCGCGCCTGTTCGAGCAGCTGGGAGAGCTGCTGGAGGTGTTCGGCGACGCCCTCCGAACCCGTGCTGTGCGCCGCGAGCGCCTCCGGCGCGACCTTCATCTCCATCTGCGCCTCACCTCAGGTAGGAGCCGTGGGAGAAGTCCTCGTCATCGCCGCCGGACGACCGACCGGCGGGGGCTTCGTCCTGCGGAGGCCGGGAATGGGCGTTGAACGCCTCCTTGAACTGCTCGGCGCGCTCGCCCAACGCGGGATCGACCACCTCGTCCATCTGCTGGGCCGCGTTCTGCGTCGCCGCGCGGATCGCGCCGAGGATGGCCTGCTGCAGCGCCGAGTGCGACTGGCGCATGGCCTCCGGGGACAACCGCAGATCCACGACCGCACCGGAAGGAGCGACCTCGACCGACACCGAACCGTCGTCGCTGCTGGCCCGGCCGCGGACCTCCTGCATCTTGTCCTTGAGCTGCCCCGCCTGCTGCGCCTGCTCTTCGAACCGGCGCATCATCTCCTGGATGCGCTCCGAGGCGTCCATCAACATCCCCCCAGCTGAGTTCGGCCAGATTCCGACGCGAGGCTAACGATCACGGAGGACGCGGGCGGACCGATTCGAAAATCCACCCCTTACGTCCGGAAATGCCTGGTTGACCCGATCGGTCGGCATCGCGTCGCGAGTTGCCCGCGACGCTGCGAGTTGCCGGCGACACAGGACAGGGCCGCGTCAGCACGAATCGCTACCACTGCTGCACTTTCCGTGAAATCGTTTGGCACGCACGGAGCAACGGGTGTGCTCCATTCGTCAAATCTGGGGCGGGACGGGAGCGCGCGAGTTTAAGCTCTGCCGGGCAAGCGAGGTGGCCCCAAGGAAGTTCGAGGTCAGGATGTCCGTCCACAGCAGGCAGTTAGCGGGGTTCGACGCGTGACTCAACCACCGCAGCACCCCTGGGAACGGCCTTGGCCACCGCACCAGCAGACACCGCAACAGCCCTCGCCGCAGTGGGTACCGCAGGGATTACCGCCCGGGTACGGGCCGCAGCAAGGACCGCCACCGCCGCCCTACGGCCCACCACCCCAGCAGCAGCACCAGCAACACCAGCAGCTGTCGCCGCAGCATCCGCCCCAGCAGCAACCGTGGGGGTTCGCGCCGGTTCCCGTGCCGCCGCAGCGCAAGCGCTCGCGCGCCGGACTCGTCGTCGCGCTGGTGCTGGCAGGCGTCACGCTGGTGGCCGGGGGCGTGGTGACCGTGGCCGCCACTGGGTCCCACGACAGCGCCTCGGGCCGCCCGCTGGCGGGCAACGACATCGCTCCCACCGCGTCGAGCGAAGCCTCCGGCCCCAGCAGCTCCGAGACGACCACGAGCAGCACGAGCCCCACGACCGAATCCGCCGAATCCGACGCGCACCCGGTGACGGCGCTGGGCAACAACCCGATCAACATCGAGGGCAACGGGGCGATGAGCACCCCGTGCAGCATCCCGGACTTCGGCACCGACGTGGCCTCGCAGGACCGCTTCTACCAGGCGATCATCCCGTGCCTGATGAAGGCGTGGGCGCCGGCGCTGCGGGAGGCGAACCTGCCGACCGAAACCCCGCGCGTTGTCACCATCGGTCAGGACACCGACACTCCCTGCGGTGTGCGGCGCTGGAACCAGACCGCGCTGTACTGCCCCGACGACCACACCATCTACATGACCGCGCGGTACTACTCGCAGGTGGAGAACCGCACCCGCGGCGGCGTCTACCTCGGGCAGTTCGCGCACGAGTTCGGCCACGCCATCCAGGCCCTGGCCGGGATCAACACCGCCTACGGCGACGCGATCAACCGGGCGGGCTGGGAAAGCCCCGAAGGACTGGAACTGACCCGGCGCTCGGAGCTGCAGGCGACCTGCTTCGAGGGCATGTCGCTGGCCGCGCTGCAGAACGGCGGCGTCAGCAACGAGCTGATCTTCCCCGCGCTGACCGACTCCTCCGCGCGCGGCGACGAGCACGGCGACGTCCGCGACCACGGCAGCACCGAGACCAACGCCTCCTGGGTCGACCAGGGCTTCACCAAGAACCGCGTGGTCCAGTGCAACACCTGGCTCTCCGCCGACGAGCACGTCGACTGACCCGCCCCTCACCGGCTGAGGGTGACAGTTTTGCCTAAAACTGTGGATGCCGTGCCCGGACAGTTTTCGGCAGAACTGCCAGTGCCCTGAGCCGGGTGTCAGCGGGAGGCGCGCCCTCGACGAGCTCTGGACCTCCGACTCCTAGCGCTTGCCGCCCAGGAGGATGCCGTAGCCGCCGCCGGCGACCGCGGCGAGCGTGGCCAGCACCAGGTTCGCGCGCAGCACCAGGTCCTCCAGTTCCGTTCCGGCCGAGTCCGCCGGAATCGCCACGAAACCGTCGGAGGCACCGGCCGGGATCATCACCTCGAGCTCATGGCCCTCGAGGTGCCCGCAGCCGTTGAACGTGCCGGTGCGAGTCTTCCCGCCGATCTGAACCTCGATCCGATCGCCCTTGGTCTGCCGGCCGCACGGACGCTGTTCGACCACGGTCGCCGTCGCCGGGCGCAGTTTCGACTGTTCGTCGGCTGCCGCCACGAGCGGCCAGACCGTCACACCGGCCACCACAACGCCGAGAACGCCCAGAACGAGCAGGATCGACGCCACCGAGGCCACACCTCGCGTGCTTCCCACCCCACAGATAGTGCCAGCCTCGGCACACTGCGCGGTGACACAGGCGGATCACGAAACCGGCCGCTACGTCTTGCGCACGTACAGCAACCGGTCGCCCGCCTCGATCGCGTCCGCCTCCGGAGCGTCGACCCGGTGCAGAGTCCCCCCGCGCACCAGTCCGAGCACCATGTCCGGCAGGTGCCGCGGCGAGCCGCCGACCTCCGAGGGATCCACGTCGCGCTCGGAGATCGCCAGGCCCGCCTCCGGCGAGAGCAGGTCCTCGAACATCTCCACCACCGACGGCGTGGACGTCGCCATCCCCAGCAGGCGGCCCGCGGTGTCGCTGGAGACCACCACCGAATCGGCGCCGGACTGGCGCAGCAGGTGCACGTTCTCGGCTTCCCGGACCGCGGCCACCACACGCGCCTTCGGGGCCAGTTCGCGAGCCGTGAGGGTCACCAGCACGGCCGTGTCGTCGCGTTCCGGGCAGATCACGATCGCGCTGGCGCGCGGGACGCCCGCGACCCGCAGCACGTCCGAGCGGGTGCCCGAACCGTTGACCGTGACCAGGCCCTGCGCTGATGCCGACTCCAGGGCCGCGCGCTCGGTGTCGACCACCACGATGCGCCCCGGGTCCGCGCCCTCGCCGAGCAGCGAGGTGACCGCCGAACGGCCCTTCGTTCCGTAACCGATGACGACCACGTGGTCGCGCACCTTGGACCTCCAGCGTTGGATCTTGTAAGCCTGCCGGGACCGCTCGGTGAGCACCTCCAGGGTGGTGCCGACCAGCACGATCAGGAACAGCACCCGCAGCGGGGTGACGACCAGGATGTTCACCAGCCGGGCGGTCTGGGTGACCGGCGCGATGTCACCGTAGCCGGTCGTGGACAGCGACACCGTCGCGTAGTACACGGCGTCGAGGACGGTGATCTCACCCATGCCATCGGAGTCGGTGTAGCCGTCGCGGCCGACGTAGACGATGAGCACCGTGGTGGCCAGCGCGGTCAGCGCGTAGACGATGCGGCGGAGGATCGAGCGAACCGGGCTGATCGTGGAGCCCGGCATCCGGATCACGCCGGCCAGCGTGTGGTCGGGCAGATCGCTGAGTTCGTTCTCGGCGCCGCCGCCGATCGACCGCTTGAAGCCCCGCTTCATCACCCGCACTCCCCGACTCGGTCACTCACGGCGCGCAACAGTAACGCCTCCGCGTCCACCACCGAATTCGCGGGTGAATCCGGCAGGTCCCCATCCCGAAACCGGCGTCCGGCGTTCTACCATGCAGCGGTGCAGCAGCGGCTACGCCACGCAGCCCAGGTCCTGGGCTGGGACGGACGATTAGTGCAGGATGTCGAAGTGCTCGGCACCCGGTTCACCGCGGTCGCCCGCATCCGGCCCAACGTGCACCGGTGGCGGATGCACAACGGGTGGGCGCCGGAGCTCGACCCGGCCTGGTTCAAGACCTGGTCCGAGCCCGAGCACCACGACCAGCTCCCCGTCGCGGCGGTCGACCTGCTCGGCACGCTGGTTCCGGTGAACAGGCCCAGCAAGGCCCTGCAGGCCTGCGGAATGCTGCTGACCCTCGCGCCCTGCGCGGCCGTGCTGCCCTCGACCGGCACCAACGACGTGCTGTCCATGCTGGAACTCGACTACTACGGCGCGGGTGCCGTGCGCACCAGCTCGCGGGGCGATGCCGAACTCGTCATCGCACCGGAGGATCGGGCGGCCGAGTTCGGCTCCTCCACCTTCGGCCGCTGGCTGCTGGAGGTCCTGTACTCGCGGCTGCTGGAACCCGAGCCGGAGAACGCCTGAGCCCTGCTCGGCCCACCACCCGCACCACCGCGCAAAGGCGACCTCAACGCAGGTTCCGAGCGCCCTCGCGGCATGCGGCGGCAGCCGCTGTTCCGAGTGTGGGACTCAGTCGGCACCGCCGCGGGTTCTGACGCGTCGTGCGGCGAGGACAGCCGCGACGCCGCGCAGGCCGCTGCTCAAGGAGCAGATCCCGCAGCCACGCAAAGATCCAAAACCGAAATATCCCCTAAGGGGCCCTCGCGGTATGCGGCGGCAGCCGCCGTCTCAAGTGTGGGACTCAGCCCGCACCGCCGCGGGTTCTCAGACGTCGTCGGGCGAGGACAGCCGCAGCGCCGCGTAGGTGGCTACTCAAGTCGCGGATCCCGCAGCCCGACGGCGTCTGAGGTTCCGCTCCCGGCACCGCCACGCAAATCCCACACCAAGAGTTCCCCTACGCCAGCACGTACTCGTGCCAGTTGAGGGCTTCTGGGTTCCAGCGCATTCCCCGGCCTTCGGCGAGCATCTTCAGCGCCTGCATGGTGTGCGGCCAGCGGCGGATGACGTTGGCCATGGCCACCGGCGTCATCAGGTCGACGGTGCGGCGGTGGTCACCCGGGCCGAGCATGGCCGTGCCGCCCTCGGTGCGGATGATGTCGGTGAGCGGGCGCTGGCCGGACAGAGCGGTCTGCTCGACGCTGATGATGGTGTGCGGCTGCAGCTCGGCGGGCCAGCTCTTGCGGTCGATGTCGCCTGCGACCGGTTGTTCGCAACTGCCGCATTCGCACTCGAACTCGCTCGCCCAGCCGTGCTGCCGCCAGGACCAGACCGCCGCGCCTCCCGCGTCGAGGTCGTCGAGAGCGGCCACGTGCGGCCACGCCCCGATGACGGCCTGCATCTTGGTCTGCTTCGCCTGCTTCGGCGTCTCCGGGCCGTCGAACGACCAGGTGCCCTCCTCGTCGCGGTGGACCCGCACCAGCGGAGCGCGCATGGCCAAGACCTCGGTGTCCACGCGCACCGGGGATTCCGGTGGTGTGCTGAGCTTCCAGTCGGTGTTCATCGTGGGCATACTCGGTCGCCACGCACGCCGGACTCAAGCTCCGCCACTCGAACGTGTAAACCTTCGCCGAAGCACCGCGCGCGCGATTTCCGTTGAAACCGCCGGTCATTGGGCCCGCGGCCGCCGATCGGGCCGTTCCAGCGCCGCAACGGCGGGCCAAGCGTCATTCGGGCTTCGGCACCGCCGTGATGAGCTCGCGCAGTCCATCGCCGTCGCGCAGGTCCGCCGGGCGCAGGGTGTAATCGTCGCGCACGTAGTGGAAAGCCGCCCGGACCCGCTCCAACGGCGTTCCGGACAACTCCGCCCAGGCGATGCGGTAGGCCGCGAGCTGCACCGACAGGGACGGGATCTGGTCACCGCCGGGAACCGAACCGGTCTTCCAGTCCACGACCGTCCAGCCGCCGTCCTCGTCGGCGAAGACCGCGTCCATCCGGCCGCGCAGCACGATGCCCTCGACCTGCGTCTCGAACGGGACCTCCACGCGGTGCGGGGTGCGATCGGCCCAGGAGCCCTTCAGGAACGCCTCCTGCAGCTCGGCGAGGTCCGCGTGCACCGGGGCGGATTCGTCCGCGGCACCGGGCAGGTCGTCGAAGTCCAACAGCGCCGAGGACGTGAACCGGTGCTCCAACCAGGCGTGGAAGGCCGTGCCGCGCCTGGTCATCGGGTTCGGCGGGAACGGCAGCGGGCGACGCAGCCTGCGGGCGAGCCCATCGGTGTCCCCGGCAAGTTCGACCAGCTGGCTCACCGACAGGTGTTCGGGCAGCCGGACCTGCTCGCGGCGCTGCGCCGCGGCGGCGCGCTCGGCCAGCAGCACGTCGACATCGCGGGACCAGCCGTCCGGGTCGTTCTCGTCCGGCTGCGGCGGGTTCGCCATCGCGGCGCGCACCAGATCGGCACCCGCGGCGACGGCCTGGCGGCGGGGACCGAGCGGATCGACCGGCCACTGCGCGCTGCGGACGTCCTCGGCGAGCGGGTTGGTGGCGTCCTCGTCCGGCGACGGGGTCCACTCGTCGATCACACCGGCGCCGTCGCGGTGGGCCACCTCGGCGACCTCGGTGAGGAAGTCCGACGGACCCTTGGGCTTGTCGCCGTTCTCGCCCCACCAGTGCCCGGACAGCAGCAGGGTGCGCTCGGAGCGGGTCACCGCGACGTAGAACAGGCGGCGTTCCTCGGCCAGCCTGCGGGCCTCGAACTCCTCCTCGTGCAGGCCGAGTTCCTCGCCGATCTCCTTGCGGTCCATGCCCGGCAGCCGTCCGAGGTCGAGCTTGGGCAGGTCCGGGGCGTCACCGCGCAGCTCGGCGGGCAGCGAGGTCACCGAGCGCAGCCAGGAGGAGGACTTGCGCTTGCCGGGGAAGACGTCGGCGACCAGGTGCGGAACCGCCACGACCTGCCACTCCAGCCCCTTGGCCGCGTGCACGGTCAGGATCTGGACGCGGTCCTCGGCGACCTCCACCTCGCCGGGCTCGAGACCGTCCTCGGCGCGCTCGGCGGCCGAGAGGTAGTCCAGCAGCGACGGGAGCGTGGCCGACGGGCTGGCCGTGGTGAACGAGGTGACCACGTCGGCGAAGGCGTCGAGGTGGATGCGACCGGCACCGACCGGGCGGGCCAGGCTCTCGATGTCCAGCAGCAGGGTGCGCTCGACATCGGCGACCAGCTCCGGCAGCGGCTGGTCGAGGCGGCGGCGCAGCCCGGCGAGTTCCCCGCCGAGCTTGCGGATCCGCTGATAGCCGTCCGCGGAATAGCGTTCCGGACCGCCCGGGTCGTCCAGGGCGTCGGCCAGCCCGGCCTGCTCGGCGCTCTCCCCCGGCAGAGCGGCCTGCACGACCGCCGCCGGGTCCTCCGAGTCCGGATCGCCGTAGAACTGGGCGCCGAGCTCACGGGCGCGCTGCCACAGCGCGGCGAGGTCGGCGGCGCCGATGCGCCAGCGCGCGCCGGTGAGCAGCCGCGCGGCCGCGGTGCCCGCGAGCGGGTCGACGAGCAGGCGCAGGGCGGAGACGAGGTCGCGGACCTCGGGTTCGTCCAGCAGGCCACCGAGACCGACGACCTCGACCGGCAGGCCGCGCTCGCGCAGCGCGGCCGCGATGTCGGCCATGTCGGCGCGCCTGCGCACCAGCACGGCGGCCGTCGGGGGCCTGCCGGTCTCGTCGATGGCGGCCTGCCACTGCGCGGTTACCTGGTCGGCGACCCATTCCCGTTCCGCGCGAACGTGTTCGGTCAGCGTCAGGCGGATGTCGCCGTCGTCGGCGCCGTCGCGGGCGCGCAGCTCCTCGACCTCCAGGCCGACGCGGCGCAGCGGTTCGGACACCGCGTTGGCCAGGTCGAGCACCTCGGGCGGGTTCCGGAAGCTGGTCAGCAGCCCGTAGCGGGACGCGGGCACCGGGTGGTCGACCTCGGTGCGCGGGAAGTCGGTGGTGAACCTGGGCAGGTTGGCCGCGCTGGCGCCGCGCCAGCCGTAGATGGCTTGGGCGGGATCGCCGACCGCGGTGACCGGCAGCGGCTCGCCCTGCCCGAACAGCGAGCGCAGCAGCACGCGCTGGGCGTGGCCGGTGTCCTGGTACTCGTCCAGCAGGATCGCGCCGTAGCGGGCCCGCTCGCCCTCGACGACCTCGCGGTGCCCGGCGGCCAGCGTCGCCGCCAGCGACATCTGGTCGGCGAAGTCCATCGCGCCCTCGCGCCGCTTGCGCCGGGCGTACTCGTCGACCAGCGGCAGCAGCGCGGTGCGGAGCCGTTGCGCGGCAACGACCTTGACCATGTCCTGCGGGAGGTTCGCGCGCTGCCCCTTGGCGCGGGGAGCGTTCTCGATCGCCTCGCAGAGCTTCTCGGCGTGCGCGCGCAGATCGGCGGGGTCGACGAGGTGCTCGGCGAGCTCACCGGCCAGGGCGAGCACGTAGGCGGTCACCGTCGCGGGAACCTTGTCGGTGTCCAGGTCCTCGGTCCAGCTGGAGACCACGCGGTGCGCGAGCTGCCAGGACGCGGTCTGGCTGAGCAGCCGCGCGCCGGGCTCGACCGGCACCCGCAGACCGTGCTCGCCGACGATGCGGCCCGCGTAGGCGTGATAGGTCAGCACCGTGGGTTCCTCGGTGAGCACCGTGGAGCGCAGCTGCCCGGACGGATCGACCTCGTCGAGCAGACCGGATCCCGCGAGCCTGCGCAGGCGCGCGCGGACGCGGTCGGAGAGCTGGCGGGCGGCCTTGCGGGTGAAGGTCAGGCCCAGCACCCGCTCCGGGGTGACGATCTGGTTGGCCACCAGCCACACCACGCGCGCGGCCATCGTCTCGGTCTTGCCCGCGCCCGCACCGGCCACGACCAGCGCCGGTTCCGGGGTCGCGGCGATGACCTCGGTCTGCTCGGGCGTGGGCGAGTGCAGGCCCAGCGCCTGGGCGATCCGCTGCGGAGTGATCACTGCGGCACCTGCCTACCTGCCGAGTGCACCGGGCAGCTGGTCCGGGCCGGGCAGCGCGAGCAGTCCGAGTTCTCCTGCGCGGCGTAGACCGGGCCGAGGCTGTCCGCAGCCGCCTGGTGCACCACGTCGAGCCACACCTTGAACCGCTCCTCGTCGAAGGGCTCCTGCGCGCGCTCGGTGGCCGCGCCCGAGCGGTCGGACTTGGCCACGTAGAGCAGCCGCGCACCGCCGGCTTCGCCCTCCTCGCCGAAAGCGCCCAGCGCGGCGGCGAGCTGGTAGACCGCCAGCTGCGGGTGCTCGGCCGCCTCGTTCTTGCTGACCGGGGCCTTCGCGGTCTTGACGTCGACGACCACCGGGCGCCCGTCGGCATCGCCCTCCAGCCGGTCCACCCGGCCGCGCAACCGCAACCAGGGACCTCCCTCGCGACCGGGGACCTCGATGTCGAGATCCTTCTCGACGCCGAGCTGGGTGAGCTCGGCGCGGGACTGCACCAGCCAGTTGACGAACGCGCCGAGCATCCCCTCGACGCGCTTGCGCTCCTTGCGCGAGAACCACGGAGCGCCCGCGTCGACCTGCTCCCATGCCTTGTCCAGCTCGGCGTGCAACGTCGCGGTGTCGGCCCCGTCGGCGGCGGCCTGCACCAGCGCGTGCACGAGAGTGCCCGTGACGGCGGCGAGTTCGGCGGTGTCCTGGCCACCGTTGCGCTCGATCAGCCAGCGCAGCGGGCACTTCGCCAGGATGTCCACGGTGGACGGTGACACGCGCACCGGTTCGTCGGCGGTGACCAGCGGTGCGTCCGAGGAGCTTTCGGGCAACCCGTACCAGGAATCCGGATCGGCGCCGGGAACCCCGTCGGCGGCCAGCCGCGCGAGCTGGTTGGCCGCGCGCTGCTTGCGCTCCGGGTCCTCCTGCGGATCGCAGACCACCTGGCGCAGCTCGCCGACCAGATCGGCCAGCGTCAGGCCGCGCTCCGGCCGCTCGACCGGGCGCTCGGCGGAGTCCGGGTCGCTCTCCACGCCGTCGAGCTCGTCGAGGAACCGCGACGGCTGCTCGTCCTCGCCGCGGACCGCGCTGACCAGCAGGTTGCGCCGGGCGCGGCTGGCGGCGACCAGCAGCAGGCGACGTTCCTCGGCCAGCAGCGGAGCGGTCGCCGAGACCCGCTCGGCCGACATCCCGGACAGCACGTCGACCAGTCGCTCCACCCCGAGCAGCGAGCCGCGCAGCCGCAGGTCCGGCCAAGTGCCCTCCTGCACACCGGGAATCGCGACTACGTCCCACTCCTGGCCGGCCGCGGCGTGCGCGGTGAGGATCTGCACCGCGTTGTCCCGGGGCGCGGTCGGGGCCAGCGAGGAACCCGCGATCTGCTGGCCCTCGAGTTCGCTGACGAAGCCGAAGGCGTCGTTGCCGGGATTCTTGTCCACGTAGTTGGCGGCGGCGTCGAACAGCGCGACGATCGCGTCCAGGTTGCGGTCGGCCTGCATGCCCGCGACGCCGTGGCGCTCGGACTGGGTGACCCAGCGCTTCTCCAGCCCGGAGGCCTTCCAGACGCGCCAGAGGGTCTCCTCGACGGACTGGCCCTTCTCCACCGACTCCCGGGCCAGGTCGAGCAGCTTCGCGATGCGGCGAGCCGGTTCGGCGGCCGAGTCCTCGAGCGCGGCGAGCTTGTCACCGCTGCGCAGCACCTCGACCAGCAGCTCGCTGCTGGCGCGGCCGCCGCCGGTGGCCTGGTCCAGGCGCAGCAGACCGCGCTTGAGGCGGCGCAGCGCGAGCGGGTCCGCGCCACCGAGCTGGGAGTTGAGCAGCTCCTCGGCCGCCGTGCCGTCGAGCTGGTCCGGGCGCACCGCGCAGCGCAGCAGGGTCAGCAGCGGGCGGACCGCGGTGCGGGCCGCGAGGGGCTGGTCGTCGGACGGCAGCGTGATCGGGATACCGGCAGCGAGCAGCGCGCGGCGCAGCACCGGCAGCGAGCGACCGGTGGAGCGCACCACCACGGCCATCCGCGACCATGGGATCTCCTCGAGCAGGTACGCGCGGCGCAGCTGGTCGGCGGCCCAGGAGGCCTCCTGGGCCTCGGTGGCCAGCAGCCGGACCTGCACCGAGCCGTCCGGCCCCGCATCCGGCTCGACGAGCCTGCGCTGCGGGCCGTGACCGGGAAGCCTGCCCGCGAGCCGCTGCACGGCCTCGCGAACCGGCTTGGACATGCGGTGATCGACGGTCAGCACCGCCGTGTCGCTGCCGTCCGGGTCGGCGTCCAGGAAACCGCGCGGGTCGGCGCCGCGGAAGGTGTAGATCGCCTGGTCCGGATCTCCGGTCATCACGAACTCGGTGGCGGTGTCCGCGAGCTTGCCGACCAGGCGGTGCTGCAACGGGTCCAGGTGCTGGGCGTCGTCGAGCAGCACGTAGCGCACCCGGTCCTGCTCGGCGGCGAGCAGGCCGGGATCGGTCTCGAAGGCGAGCAGCGCGGTGGCGATCAGCTCGGCGGCGTCGACCGCGGGAGCCTGCGAACCGCCCGCCCCGCGCAACAGCGTGACCTGCTCGTACTGCTGGGCGAAGCGACCGGCCGCGACCCACTCGGGCCTGCCGTGCTCCCGGCCCAGCTCGATCAGCCGCTCGTGGCCGACCCCGCGCTCGGTGGCGCGCAGCAGCAGATCCCGCAGCTCCTCGGCGAAGCCCGGAACGCTCACCGCCGGCTGCAGGTTCTCCGGCCAGTCCGGCGCGCCGAGGTCCAGGTCGCCCTCGAGCAGTTCGCGGACGAGAGCGTCCTGGTCCGGGCCCGCCAGCAGCTGCGGCGGGGGCAGCTCGTCGCGAACCGCCTGCAGCCGCAGCACCGCGAAGGCGTAGGAGTGCACCGTGCGCACCAGCGGTTCCGGAGAGGTGCGCAGCCCTTCGGATCCGGTGAGCAACCGGGTGATCTCGGTGCGCATCCACGCCGCGGCGCGCCTGCTGGCGGTCAGCACCAGCACGTTCTCCGGGGACACACCGCGGTTTCGGATCCGGTCGGCGGCCAGCTCGGCGGTCAGCGTGGACTTGCCGGTGCCAGGACCGCCCAGCACGCGCAGGAAGCCGAAGGAGTGCTCCAGCGCGCGCCGACCGGCGTCGTCCCAGGTCGTGCTGGGCCGAGCGGACTCGGTGTGGCGCACGAGAACAGGAGCGGTCGGAGTCGGCACGAGTCCGATGGAACCACGAAGACCCGTCAAGATCCCGAAAGGCCTGGCCGGGTGTGCCGCAGTTCTCCGGGAAGGAACTGGGAAAGCGCTGCGACTTTTGGTGGTGCAAACCAATTTCGGGCTCTGGCAAATTGCTTTCCACCGCGGGCCGCCCCCGCCCGTGACCTGCGAATTCGCGTCCCCGAAAACGCGACGCAAACCGCAAGGAGGAAAGCGTGAGCAAGATCCGCAAGAGCCTGCTCGCCACCGCGGTCGCCGCCGGTGCGCTGGCCCTCGGCGCACCGCAGGCGCTCAGCGCGGCAGCCCCCGAAGACGTCGCCCCGAAGGCCCAGAGCCCGGTCGCGGCCTCGCCCTACCTCTACAACGGCTGGGGCGACCCGCCCTCGCCGACCGAAGTCATGAACGCCACCGGGATCAGCAGCTTCACCCTGGCGTTCATCAACTCCGACGGTGGCTGCAATCCCGCGTGGGACGGCAGGCGACCGCTGAACGGCCAGGACGCCGCCACCATCGACGAGATCCGCGCCGCTGGCGGTGACGTGGTGCCCTCCATCGGCGGGTACTCCGGCACCAAGCTGAGCACCCCGTGCGCCGACGCGCAGGCGCTGGCGGGCGCCTACCAGAAGGTGATCGACGCCTACCAGCTCAAGGCCATCGACATCGACATCGAGGCCGACGAGTTCAACACCAAGGCCTCCCGCGACGAGGTCATCGAAGCGCTCAAGATCGTCAAGCAGAACAACCCCGGGATCCTGACCGTGGTCACCTTCCCGACCACGACCACCGGGCCCAACGCCAACGGCGAGGACATGTTCGCCAAGGCCAACGCGATCGGCGCCGACATCGACGTGTGGACCCAGATGCCGTTCGACTTCTACGGCAGCGACATGGCCCAGGACACCATCAACGCCACCGAAGGGCTCAAGGAAGCCCTCAAGAGCACCTTCGGCTACAGCGACGCCGAGGCCTACGCGCACTCCGGCATCTCCTCGATGAACGGCGTCACCGACGTCGAGGGCGAGCTGGTCGACCAGGCCGCGTTCCAGACGATGGCCGACTACGCGAAGCAGAACGGCCTCGGCCGCTTCACCTTCTGGTCGGTCAACCGGGACCGCCCGTGCGACGGCGGCGACATCTCCAGCTGCAGCAGCATCGACCAGCAGCCGTGGGACTTCACCAAGATCGTCGCCGGTTTCGAGAGCTGACACCCGCCGATGTCGAACGCCGCGCCCATCGCGGGTTGCGGCGTTCGACTTCGTCCGAGCCCGGGATTAGGTTCGAGCCGTGGATGAGGAGATGTTCGAACGGGTCCGCGACGTGGTCGCCTCGATTCCCACGGGCAAGGTGCTGTCCTACGGCGATGTGGCGAAGCGCGCCGGCGTCAGCTCGCCCCGGCTCGTCGGCCGGATCATGTCCGAGGACACCGCGGACCTGCCCTGGCACCGGGTCCTGCGCGCCAACGGCACGGTCGCCGAGCACCTGCGCGAACGCCAGCTCGAGGCCCTGCGCGCCGAAGGCGTCCTGGCCAACGGCCCCAAGATCGACATGCGCGCCCACCGCTGGACCACCTGACAGTTTTGCCTAGAACTGTGCGGACATCTCGGGCACCGAGGCCTCACAGTTTTAGGCAAAACTGTCACCGCCGCCGCCCGCGAACCGGAACCGGTCTTCAGGCAGAGCCGTCGGTGAAGTGGTTCTCGAGCAGGCGGACCAGGGCTGCTGTGCGGGAGCGTTCCGGGGTTGCGTGCGGGAGCCCTTCGCGAGCGATGGGTGCCGCCGTCACCGGGCCCACGCAGGCGATGAAGACCTTCTCGCGCAGCACCTTTCGGAGGGGCTCGGCACGCCCGGTGGCGTCGGCGCGCGCCAGGAAGTTGGTGGCGGCCGGGGCGCTGGTGAACGGCAGCGCGTCCACCTCGCCCGCGATGACCGCGTCGATGAGCCGGTCCAGCGCGGGAAGGTCCACCGGGTCGGTCCAGCGGTAGACCGTCACCGCGACCACCTCCGCACCCGCCTCGGCCAGGCGCTCGCGGAAGGCGCGCATCGGATCACCGTGCACCTGCAGCACGATCCGCTTACCGGCCAGATCGTGCTCGAGCAGGTACTCCAGGACCTCGGCCGACTCCTCCTCGGGCGAGGTCCACGCATCGCGCAGGCCGGCCCCGCGCACCGCGCCGCGGGCCTTCGCCCCGCGCGCCACGACGTGCGCCGAACTCAAGTGCTCGCGCAACCGCTCGCCCGCTCCGTTGAGCTCGGCGGACTCGAACCAGCCGCGAAAACCCATTCCGGTGATCGCGATCGCGTAGTCCACCGGAGCCGACAGGACCCGCTCGGTGACCTCCGCGAGCTCGCCGTCCTCAGGCAGCGGAACGGTGTGCATCGCCGCGCCGAACAGCACGCGCGCACCACGTCTGCGGAGCACATCGCCGAGCTCCTCGGCCTTGCGCTCCGCGGTGATCCCGATCGTGTAGCCCGTCAGCACATCCTGCACCGGCCCATGCTCACACACCCGCGCGTCGCAGCGGGCCGAGACGTGACGCGGATCAGAGCACTTCGAGCACCATCTGCGAGGAGCGCTCCAACCCGGTCAGCGTCTGGGTGGACGAGCGCGGGTGCAGCGCGTGCACCGCGAGCCGGAACAGCAGCGCGCGCAGCAGCGCCTGCGGCCAATCCGTCAGGTGCGACCAGCGCTCCACGATCGCCGGATCCGCACCTCCCCAGGCCAGCGAGTCCACGACCACCACGGCGGCGGCCCACTCGGCGGGCCGCCAGTACGGGTTGAAGTCGATGATCCCGGGCGCCTCGTCGGCCTTGAACAGCACGTTGCCGAACAGGTCGCCGTGCACCACCTGCGGCTGCAGCCGGACGTTCCGCCGCGAGCCCGCCAGCACGTCGTAGAGCCTGCCGCCCTTGTCCTGCGGCAGCGCGTACTCCTCCTCGCCCCAGGCCATCCGGTCGGCCAGCGCGTAGATGTCCTGCCGGGCGTTGAGGAACCGGGGCTTGGCGAGGTACCGGCTCGCGGTGTGCAACCGCAGCGACATGGCCACCACGTCGTCGTGCCGCGGCTCCGCCTGGCCGGGGATGTCCCGGCTCGCCGACCACCCGGAGACAACCCAGCGGCCGTCGGTCGACCGCACCGGCCGCGACACCCGCACCTCGTCGGGTTCCAGGACGTCCAGGGTCTGCGCGACCCAAGCCGCCTCGGCGGTGTTGGAAGCCGGCTTCAGCACGATCTCGCCGCAGCGCCAGGCGACCGCGCCCTCGAGTGCTTCGGCTTCTTCGACGCGCGCACCGAATGCCGCGCGCACGTGCGGCGGTGGCGGCTCCGGCGTAGTACTCACGTGGCAGACGCTACATCGAAGATCGGCGGTTGAGCACCCGACGCTCCGAGGCGTGCTCGAAAAGCGCGAAAGCGGTGCGCCGGTGGGCAAAAACCCACCAGCGCACCGCTGTCCTACCCGATCAGTAGGTGGGCAGGCTGGTGTCCACCTGGTTCGCCCAGGCGAGCACCCCGCCGCCGACGTGCACCGCGTCGCCGAAGCCCGCCTTGTGCAGCGCGGCCAGCGCCTCGGCCGAGCGGGCGCCGGACTTGCAGTGCAGCACCAGCTTGCGGTCCTGCGGCAGCTCCGCGAGAGCCTCGCCGGACAGGATGCGGTCCTTCGGGATCAGCTTCGAGCCGTCGATCTTGACGATCTCGTACTCGTGCGGCTCGCGGACGTCGACCAGCTCGAACTTCTCGCCCTTGTCGAACATGTCCTTGAGCTCCTGCGGCGTGATGGTCGAGTTGACCGCCGCCTGCTGCGCCTCGTCGGAGACCGTGCCGCAGAACGCGTCGTAGTCGATCAGCTCGTTGATCGCGTCCGCGTTCGGGTCCTTGCGGATCTTGACGGTGCGGTAGCTCATCTCCAGCGCGTCGTAGATCATCAGCCGGCCGAGCAGCGTCTCACCGATACCGGTGATCAGCTTGATGGCCTCGTTGACCATGATCGAACCGATGGAGGCGCACAGCACGCCGAGCACGCCGCCCTCGGCGCAGCTCGGCACCATGCCGGGCGGCGGCGGTTCGGGGTAGAGGTCGCGGTAGTTCGGGCCGTACTGGTCCCAGAACACGCTGGCCTGACCCTCGAAGCGGAAGATCGAGCCCCACACGTACGGCTTGCCGAGCAGCACCGCGGCGTCGTTGACCAGGTAACGGGTCGCGAAGTTGTCGGTACCGTCCAGGATCAGGTCGTAGTCCCGGAAGATGTCCAGAGCGTTTTCCGAGGTCAGGTGGGTCTTGTGCAGGTTCACCTGGACGTACGGGTTGACCTCGGCGATCGAGTCCTTCGCGGACTCGCCCTTGGATCGGCCGAGGTCGGACTGGCCGTGGATGATCTGGCGGTGCAGGTTCGACTCGTCGACCTCGTCGAACTCGACGATGCCGAGCGTGCCGACACCGGCAGCGGCCAGGTACAGAAGCGCCGGGCTGCCGAGTCCGCCGGCGCCGACCACGAGCACCTTCGCGTTCTTCAACCGCTTCTGCCCGCTCATCCCGACGTCCGGGATGATCAGGTGGCGGCTGTAGCGCGCGACCTCTTCCTTGGTCAGCTCCGACGCCGGCTCGACCAGCGGCGGTAGCGACGTTGCGCCGGACATTCCCAGCATCCTCCTCTGGTGACGGCGCCGATCGGTTCGCGACCACCGGCGCCTCAAGCGTCCTCGTGAAGCCCTTCAAGGCCCCACGGAATCTTTAACGCAAGGCTCCCGGAATACCTTCCCAACACCAACCCGCTCCCAGCATTCGGGACGTGGGCGTTTCCGGGTCCCTTCGCGGAGCGGGGCGGGTTCGGGGCGTGACAGTTTTGCCTAAAACTGTCAGGGGCGCGCCCGAGGTGTTCGTACAGTTTTAGGCAAAACTGTCAGGCCCTGGTCAGGAGGGGGCTACTACTGGGAAGGGCCAGGCGTTGGGTTTGCAGACGAAGCCGTCCGCCGGGATCTTGGTGCCCTGGTCGGCGACCTCGTTGAGCTTGTGCAGCACGTTGTTGGAGGTGCTGAAGGTCTGCTGCATCATCACCGGCGCCAGCGCGCCGGGGGCCGGGCAGCCGACGTGGTCGTTCTCGAAGGCGTGGCCGACCTCGTGGTTGATCGCGTAGCGGCGGTAGTTGCCGATGTCACCCTCGAAGGCCTTCGCGCCGCGGACCCAGCGGGCCGCGTTGATGTAGACCATCTCGCCCCGGCGGCACGAGCTGTCGTAGGGCAGGCCCGCGGAGTAGCCGCACAGCACGCGGGCCGTCTCCTGGCTGATCAGGATCACCCGGAAGTCCGGGGCGGGCCCCGCGTCGTCCACGCGCTGCAGCGAGATGCCACCCGCCTTCGGGTTGGTCCAGCTGCGCGGATCGGCGAGCGTGGTCTGCACGGTGTGGCCGAACTCGGCCTCCGGGTTGGGCAGGTCCATGCCGACCTCGACCTCGACGCGGTAGCGGTAGAGCTTGCCCTGGCCGATCACCGGCGCACCGCCGGGCAGCGTCTCGAACGTGCGCGCGCCCGTCTTGGGGATCGGAGCGCCCGGTGGTAAGTCCGCGTCGAACATGTCCGCGGGATAGCGCTGCTTCGTCGGCGCCTCGGTGACCACCGGATCCTCGCCCTCGCCCTGCGCGCCCCCGGCCTCGCCGCCCAGCGGTGACTCGGCGCCGCTCAGCGCGGCGTCGACGTCGTCCGGGCGCACGGTCTGGAACACCACCAGCGCGGTGATCACCACCAGCAGCGGCAGCGCGTAGACCTGCCACCCGTAGCGGCGGGTCCTGCTCTTGCGGTGCTTGGGCCGCTCGCCCTCGGCGGGGCGCCAGGAGGCGGCCAGCGGTTCGTCCCGCCGGTCAGCGTCCACCCGCTCCGCGTCCGGTCCTGGAGCAGGTCGGTCTTGCGCGGAGTCGTTCGGAAGATGCGGCGGACGCGTCACGCCACTAGGTTGCCACACCCCCTTCCGCGCGCGACGAGACACTCACCGGTCGATGCAACGCCCCGCGCGAGGATCACCCGGGTTGGTCAATGCAGGCGTCACCAGGTTTGCGCGCGCAGCATTCCGAGCATCGCTCGCGCCACCATCCCGGGCCGCTCCATCTGGGCGACGTGCCCGGTGCGCGGCAGCACCAGGAGCTTGCCGTGCGGCAGCGACATCGCGGTGCGCGGGGCCTTGCGGACGCTGACCACCTTGTCCTCGTTCCCCCAGACCACCAGCGAACGCGAATGGATCTCCGGGAGCAACCGCCACAGCGACCGCGACGGCGGCCGCAACCAGGAACGCCCCAGCTCGATGGTGGTGCGGGCCAGCGCGGGCCCGGCCCACGGCAGCGCGGAGCGCTCGGCGAACTCCGCAGCGACCTCCAGCACCTTGTGCCGGGGCACCTCGGCAGGCTCGGCGAAGCACAGCTCGAGCAACTGCTCGACCCGCTGCTGCGGGCTCAGCCTGGCCATCGCGCGCCGCGCCGGACGCCCCACCACGGGCAGCAGCGCCAGGGCCAGCCGGGGGTCGGAGAGCCTGCGCGGGTCCGGCCGCAGGTCGGGCATGGCCGGCGAGATCAGCGTCAGCGAGGAGACCAGGTCGGGGCGCTGCACCGCGATCTCGATCGCCACCGCCGCGCCGAAGGAGTTCCCGGACAGGTGCACCGGTCCGGTGCCCAGCTCGGCGAGCAGCCGGATGACCCGGGCGGCGTTGGCCTCGCGGGTGAAGCCGAACTCGTGCGGCGGCGCCGAGAAGCCGAAGCCGGGCAGGTCGACGGCGATGCTGCGCAGCTCGCCGGACATCATCGCGGCCAGCTCGGTCCAGTTCGCCGAGGAACCCGCCAGACCGTGCAGGTGCACGGCGGTGGGGGCTCCGGGCGGCCCGTCGGTCTCGCGCAGGTACAGACTCGCCTCGTCGGCCTCGGAGGCGGCGGGCAACTCGACGTAGCGCCCTGGTGGAGGACTCGTCGGTTGATCGCCCGGAGCAATCTCCTCGGCCACCAGCGGGACCCGCGTCAGCTCCGGTCGGGTTACCGGGTTTTGCCTGCTCGTCACCGGTGCGTGCACTTCGGCGGTGCGCGTGTTCATCCCCCCAGGATGCGCCGACCGCCGGGCGGTTTGCGGTACACGCCTCTACTGGCGAGTAGAGTCAGGGGCCTGTCAGGCACCGAGGTGGAAGGAAGAGGCGAGGATGACCGGGACCGCGCAGCCGAGTCGAGGTGTCCGGTTGCCCCGCGACGCGCGCCGGGCGCAACTGCTCGATGCGGCGCAGCACGTCTTCGTGCACAACGGCTACCACGCCGCCGCGATGGACGACATCGCCGAACGCGCGGGCGTGAGCAAGCCCGTCCTCTACCAGCACTTCCCCGGCAAGCTGGACCTCTACTTGGCGCTGCTGGACACCCACGGCAACGAGCTGGTCCGCCGGGTCCGCGAGGCGATCGCGTCGACCTCGGACAACAAGCTCCGCGTGCGCGCCGCCATCGGTGCGCTGTACGAGTTCGTCGCCGGTGAGGACCAGGCCTTCCGCCTCGTGTTCGAATCCGACCTGCGCGGCGAGCCCGCTGTGGAGAAGGCCGTCGAGGGCGCCCTGTCCGGTTGCGTCGACGCGGTCACCGAGGTCGTCGCCGCCGACGCCGGCCTCGACGCGGGCCGCGCCCGCCTGCTGGCGGTGGGGCTCGTCGGCCTGTCCCAGGTGACCGCGCGCGACTGGCTCGAGGGCGGTCAGCAGATCTCCCGCGAAGAGGCGGTCAACCTGATGTCCACCCTCGCCTGGAAGGGCCTCGCGGGCTTCCCGCTGCACCAGGCGCCCTGACCAGCGCCTGCGCTCAGCCGGGAACTCTCGCCAGCAGGCCCGCGATGCGGTGCGCGACCTCGTCGGCGCGCTCCATCGGGACCATGTGCCCGGCCCCCGGGTAGAGGACCAGCTCGGCCTCCGGCAAGGCGTCCGCGATCCGCTCGGCGTGCGAGACCGGGGTGAGCCGATCGGCGGTGCCCGCGAGGATCACTGCGGGGATGCCCGCGAGGCCTTCCAGCACCGCCTGGCGCTCGTGCTCCGCCAGCGACTCCCGATAGGCCGCCATGTTCGCCGGGTTGCACTGCGCCACCCAATCGGCCGCGGCCGCGACGTGCTCGCGGTTCGGCCGGGTGCCGAAGAGCAGCCAGCGGATGCCCGGGCGCAACCAGCCGGAACCGCGCGCGAGCCTGCGCCCGCCGGAACGGGCGAGACGCTTGCGCAGGACCCGCTCGCCCGCGTTGAACACCGCGGCCGCGGGCCCCGGCAGCAGATAGCCGGGTTCGCGGAGATCACCGGCCGAGGTCGCCACCAGGGCCACCCCGGACACGCGGGAGAGCAGCTGCGGGTGCCGCTCGGCCAACGCCATGATCGTCATGCCGCCCATGGAATGACCCGCCAGCAGGATCCGGCCGGAGGGCACCCGGGCCGCGATCAGCTCCGCCAGGTCGTCCGCGCACCGCTCGATGTTGGCCGAGCCCGGTTCGGCCGGGGCGCTCTCGCCCTGGCCGCGCAGGTCGAACCGCAGCGTGCGCACATCATCGGGCAGGCGGGCGACCACGTCGTCCCAGGTCCGATGGGCCAGCGTCCAGCCGTGCACGAACACCGCGGTGATCGTGGCGTCCGGCGGGCCGGACTCCGCGATCCGCAGCCGCGCTCCGTCGCCGGTCGTGCAATGGGTACCAGTCATTCGATCAAGCGTGCCTTTCGGAACCAGTACAGACCCGGTCCGCCGACCAGGCCCTGCTCATCCAGGAAACCGAGGATCTTCTCCCCGGACCACCGCAGCTGAGCGTGGTAGTGGGGGTTGTTCCAGGCGACCTCGTGCGCCTGCCTGGGGTCCAGCCCGACCGCGCGGTAGACGCGGGGGTGGATCAGCGACAACGTGATGAAGTAGGACACGAACCCGGTCCAGAACTGGTGGTAGGCGCGCCCGGCGGGCCCGCACTCGGCCATCCCCCGGACCACCTCCTCGCGCGCGAAGGTCACGTGCCGCGCCTCCTCGAGCACGTGGATCCGGTTGACCATCCGGACCAGCGGCTGCACGCCCGGATCGTTCATCTGCTCGCGCTGCACGCGGTCCAGGATCTCCTCGGCGACCAGGATCGACGCGTAGGACGAGACGCCCTTGAGCACCGCGGGCAGCAGCTTGCCGCCGGCGTGCACCCACTTCTGCGGTCCGTAGGCGGGTGCGCCGACCCGTTCGGCCATCTTGGCGAACATCGTGGAGTGCCTGCACTCATCGCCGATCTCGGTGAGCATGTACTGGGCGTGCTTGGTCGTGGGATCGGCCGCGTAGTACTGCTTGAGCAGGATCTGCATCAGCAGCACCTCGAAGAAGATGCCGTTGGTGGCGACGCTCATGAGCTCGTGCTTGGTGAGCTCGAGGCGCTGCTCGTGGCTGAGCCGGTCCCAGAGCTCGGTGCCGTACAGCGATGACCGCTCGAACGGGAGGTACGGCTTGGACTCGTCCAGCGGAGCGTCCCAGTCGATGTCGACTTCGGGGTCGTAGCTGTTCTTCGCCGATGAACCCAGCAGCCGTCCAGCGGTCTTTTCCCGGTCGTTGACCTGCAGGTTCCCGCTCATGCAGCGCTCACCTTCTCACCATTGAGATTGCATGTTACTTCCAGTAACAGATACATTGGAAGCGTGAGCGAGATCCCCCGGCCTGTCAAGGCTGTTCGAACGGACGGGTCACGCGGCGACGCCCGCAAGGAACGCTGGCGAGAACATCGCCTGGCGCGCCGCGCGGAGCTCGTCGAGGCCGCGGTCCGCGCCATCGGGGACAAGGGCGCCGAGGTCGGGATGGACGACATCGCCGCCGAGGCCGGAGTCAGCAAACCCGTCCTCTACCGGCACTTCAGCGACAAGAGCGACCTGCACCAAGCCGTCGGCGAGTGGGGAACCAAGCTGCTCATGCAGCGCCTCGAGCCGCTGTTCCAGCTCCGCGACCAATCGCCCAACCAGCGAATCCGCCGCCTGCTGGACGCCTACCTCGGGCTGATCGAGGAATACCCGGACCTGTACCGCTTCATCGTCCAGCGCACCTTCGCCGACCGGCCCGCCGAATCCGACCCGGTCAGCACGGAGAAGACGCTCATCGCCAACTCGCTGTCCCGGCTGCTCGGCCGGTACATGCGCGCGCTGGGCCTGGACTCCGGCGGCGTCGAGGTCTGGAGCCACGGCCTGGTCGGCATGGTGCAGTCCGCCGGTGACTGGTGGCTCGACCGGCAGTCCATGAGCCGCGCCGATCTGACCGCGTACCTGGCCCAGGTGATCTGGGCGGCCATCGACGGCGTGCTGCGCTCGGCGGGCATGACGCTGGATCCCGACGAGTCACTCGACCTGCTCGACGAACAGCTGCAGGAACCGGAGGTCGACGACGATGTCTGACGAGCACGACTACCAGGGCCCGGCCACCATCCGCGCCGAGGACCGCGAGCTGTCCACCGAGGTGGTGCTGCGCGGCTTCTTCCAGCCCATCGACGGCAAGTACCGCTGGTACGGCAGGGCCGCCGCCGACGAGGCGATCGACGAGCTCGCCGCGGGGCGCAAGACCGCCGTGCTGCTGCGCACCAGCGATGGCGAAGCCCCAGCCACGCTGTCCGAACCGGACCCGTGGGGGCGCTACCGGATCACCGGCACGGGGAAACCGCCGTTCGCCGTGGACTTCCCGCTGCAGGACTGACGAGGCGAGGGGCACCCGGCGCTGCCGGATGCCCCTCGTCCTGGTCTCGCGCCGAGCTCACTCCACGCCGAATCCCACGCGCGGAGCGTCGGCCGGGCCGATCTCCACGTAGGCCACCTTGCTGGAAGGGACCATGATGCGCCGTCCCTTCACGTCGGACAGCGCCAGCACGCTCTCTTCCTTCTTCAGGGTGTCGGCGACGAACGACTCGATCTCCTGCGGCGTCTCTCCGCTCTCAACCGTGAGTTCGCGCGGGCTGTCCACGACGCCGATCTTGACCTCCACGCCGAACCTCCGTTGGCACTCGTACCGATTTGGATGCCCTCAGGCTATCCCAGCCGCGGCGGCACGACCGGCACCACGCGCTTCGCCGAGAGCGATCGAGTGAGCTTCCCCGCCGCAGCACCGCGACAGTTTTGCCTAAAACTGTCCGGACATTTCGGACACCGGGGCCTCGCAGTTCTAGGCAAAACTGTCACCACCGCCGCGCACCGCGAACCGAAACGGCTCTCCAGTCAGCCGAGGCCGAGGCGGGACATGCGCTTGCCGTGGTTGCTCTGCAGGCGGCGGAACATGGCGCCTATGCCGGTGAGGTCACCGGAGCCCTTGATGATCAGCTCGGCGAGCGCGTCGCGCTCGGCGACGACGCGTTGCGCCTGGGTGATCGCCTCGCCGAGCAGCCGCCTGCCCCACAGCGTGAGCTTGTCGCGCAGCGTCGGGTCGATCTCGCAGGCGGCCTGCACCTCCCGCTCGGCGAACGCCGAGTGCCCGGTGTCGGCCAGCACGGACAGCACCAGCTCGCGGCTGGACTCGTCCAGCCACTCGGCGATCTCGCGGTAGAAGTCGGCGGCCAGCCCGTCACCCACGTAGGCCTTGACCAGCGACTCGTGCCACGAGTGCGGGGCGGTGGACTCGTTGAACGCCTCGAACGGCGACGCGAAGGGCTGCATCGCCTCCTCCACCGCGACGCCGCGCTCGGCGAGCGCCTGCTCGAGCTTGCGGTAGTGCCCGATCTCCGCGGCGGCCATGCTGGACAGCGCGGCCCGGCCGGTCAGCGTCGGCGCCGCGCGGGCGTCCTCGGCGAGGCGGTCGAACGCGGACAGTTCGCCGTAGGCGAGCGCGGCGAGCAGGTCCACGACACCTTCCTGGTAACGTTCGTCACTTTCTTCCGGCGCGGTGGCGCGCTGGTCAGCCTCACTCATGCCCGCGAGCCTAGCCGTCGGCGCGCCCGAGTTATACGCACCACGTCGTGTTCGCGGGCATAACAGGTACCCTCGGCGGCGGAGGAGCAGATCGGCATCCGGCGGTGAGGTCGAACACCGCGGGGCCGGACACCCGCACACCTCACGATCAGGGCGACGGGAAGCCCGAGCGGGACGGCCCGGACACTGCCGGCGCGACGCGGCCCGAGCGAACAGCTCGCAGGCTCGTGGCGCGCAAGCGATGCCGAACGAAACAACGAACCAACAGCGGGATCACACCGCTGATGAAAACGGCGCGCACCCATTACGTCGGTGACCACGAGCACGCAGCGCGTCCGCGAGCGCGGACGCCGTGCCGGGAGGACGTCGCCACGGATCGGCCCGAACCGGGACGCATGCGCGCAGGCACCGAGAGAGGCGATCATTCTGACGTTCACCAACACTCAGGCCCCTGGTGGCCTGGACGAGCAGACCGGGGGCGGCACCCCCGACAGCACCACCGAGCAGTCCCCCGCGGAACCCGCCGCGGAGCACCTCCCCCCGACGTTCGCCGAACTGGACGTGCACCCGGAGATCGTCCGGGCGCTGCACGAGACCGGCATCGAGCGCACCTTCGCCATCCAGGAGCTGACCCTGCCGCTGGCGATGCGCGGCGAGGACCTCATCGGCCAGGCCCGCACCGGCACGGGCAAGACGCTGGGCTTCGGCGTCCCGCTGCTGCACCGCGTTTCCGACCCCGGCGACGGCACCCCGCAGGCGCTCATCGTGGTTCCCACCCGCGAGCTGTGCATGCAGGTCACCCGCGACCTCACCGAGGCGGGCAAGCACCTCGGACTGCGCACGCTGGCCGTCTACGGTGGCCGCCCGTACGAGGAGCAGACCTCGGTGCTCAAGGAGGGCGTCGACGTCGTCATCGGCACCCCGGGGCGCCTGCTGGACCTGGCCGAGCAGCGCCACCTGGTGCTGGGCAAGGTAAGCAACCTGGTCCTCGACGAGGCCGACGAGATGCTCGACCTGGGCTTCCTGCCCGACATCGAGCGGATCCTGAACATGGTCCCGGAGAAGCGGCAGACCATGCTCTTCTCGGCCACCATGCCGGGCCCGATCCTGACCCTGGCGCGCACCTTCATGACCCGCCCGACGCACATCCGCGCCGAGCAGGCCGACGAGGGCGCGGTGCACGAGCGCACCCACCAGTACATCTACCGGGCGCACTCGATGGACAAGCCCGAGCTGATCGCCAAGGCGCTGCAGGCCGACGGGCGCGGGCTGTCGATGATCTTCAGCCGCACCAAGCGGCAGGCGCAGAAGCTCGCCGACGAGCTCACCGAGCGCGGCTTCGCCGCGGGCGCGGTGCACGGCGACCTGGGCCAGGGCGCCCGCGAGAAGGCGCTGCGCGCGTTCCGCTCCGGCAAGGTCGACATCCTGGTCGCCACCGACGTGGCCGCCCGGGGCATCGACGTGGCAGGCGTGACGCACGTGATCAACCTGCAGTGCCCGGACGACGAGAAGACCTACGTGCACCGCATCGGCCGCACCGGTCGCGCCGGTCGCGAGGGCGTGGCGATCACGCTGGTCGACTGGGACGAGGAACCGCGCTGGAAGATGATCAGCGACACCCTCGGCCTGGACAAGCCGCAGCCGGTGGAGACCTACTCCACCTCGCCGCACCTGTTCGCCGACCTGGACATCCCCACCGATGTGAGCGGCAGGTTGCCGCTGGCCAAGCGCACCCGCGAAGGGCTGGACGCCGAGCAGGAGTCCGGTGGCGAGGCCAAGCACTCCTCCTCGCGCAACCGGCGCCGCACCCGCAGCGGCAAGCAGTCGCAGGGCGGCGATGCGCAGTCCGAGACGAAGCAGGACGAGACCCGTCCGGCCCGGCGCCGTCGCAGGCGCACCCGCGGCGGCGCGCAGTCCGGCGAGGTCTCGGCCGAGGTCGGCGCGCAGCAGTCGGAGGGATCGGCCTCCGGCGGCGAATCCGCCGAGGGCGGTGACCAGCCGCGCCGTCGGCGGCGTCGTCGGGGACGCGGTGGCGGAGGCGCAACCGAGTCGCAACCGCAGGACAGCTGAGCGAGCGAAACCCCGGTCTCCGCGGAGGCCGGGGTTTCGCTCGTCCGGACCGCTTCGCCGAGCCGCCGGGACCGAACCAGGTCGCCGGCACCGCTGCCCGAGGCCGCGCGGGAACAAGCATTAGGCTCGGGGCAGTCATCCGATGTTGTGGGGAGTGGTCTTGGTCCGGCCGGAGCGGCGCAAGCCGATCGACCTGCTGGTGGTCGCGCTGATCGGGATGGTCCTGGCCGTCGGCGGCGCGGTGATCTGGTGGAACAGCGACGCGCGCGCCACCCTGTCCGAGCCCGCCGCGCAGCCCATCCCCGAACCGGCCACGCCGGACGCCCTTCCGGACGCCCTGCACGAGGTGTGGCGCGCGCAGAGCCCGCGAACACCGGTCCCGGTGGTCGCCGATTCCGCGGTGGTCACGGCGGGCGGTGGCGAGGTGCGCGGGCACGATCCGCTGACCGGCCGAGTCGCCTGGCGCTACGCGCGGGACCTCCGGCTCTGCACCGTCGGCGAGCAGTGGAATCGGGCGATCGCGGTCTACCGCAAGTCGCACAACTGCAGCGAGGTCACCTCGCTGGTCGGTCCGACCGGGGTGCGCGGCCCGCAGCGAAACTCCAACGCCGAGTTCGGCACCCGGCTGCTCGGCGACGGCACCTACCTGACCGCCACCGGGAAGAAGGTGTTCCCGACCTGGCGTTCCGATCTGGTGCGCACCCAGCAGTACGGCATCCCGCCGGACATCAAGAACCCGGACAACAACATCGAGCGGCCGGACTGCACCTACGACTCGATCGCCGTCGGCGACAAGCGGATCGGGGTCATCGAGGACTGCCCCCGGGAGACCGGCCGGGTCACCATGCTCAAGGCGCACCCGGAGGACGACGAGGAGCCCGAGGAGTACTTCAGCCTCGTCCTCGGCGATCCGAACGCCTCGGTGGTCGCGGTGAGCGAGCAGCGCATCGCGGTGCTGCTGCGCGGATCGCAGCAGGTGACGGTCTTCGACAGCAAGGGGCGCGCGGTCGCGCAGTACCCGGTGCGGGTGGGGCCCCCGAACTACCCGGACAACGTTCGGATCGAGTCGACCACGACGGCGAACAAGATCTACTGGTGGACCGGTGCGGACACCATCGCACTCGACCCGGACACGCTCACACCGCAGTGGACGGTCCGGGACACGTCGGGCGCGGGCACGATGTACGCCCATCACCTGGCATTGCCCAACCGGGCGGGCGTCGAGTTCGTGGCTCCCGGAACCGGCGCCCCGGTCGCCGAGATCCCGGTGGACCGGGCCGGCTACACCGGCTCGATCCGGCTCAACGCCGACGGTCCGGTGCTGCTGGAGCAGCGCGAGGACACCCTGGTCGCCCTCCGCTGAGCCGCGAGCCTCACCACCACCAGAACCACAGCGAGCCGATGACCGCGAGGTAGACCGCGGTCGTGGCCAGATCGCCCCTGCGGTCGGCTTCGCGCTCCCCGATGGCCTGGGCGACGATCGCCACGGCCGCGGCGACGACGTGCGAGATGAGCGCCGCCGTCCCCGGTCCCTGCTGGCCCCAGCTGGTCGCCCAGATCTGCACGGCGATCAGGAACAGGACCAGGATCACGAAGCCCGCCGTCAGCACTCCCGCGAGGCTGCGGGCGGCGCGCCCGATCCGGCCCGGACCGCTGCGCGGCGGCTCCGGGCGTCGCGGCGGGGGTTCACGGCGCGGGCGCTCCGGAGGCGGGAGCCTGCGGGCCACGTCCTGCGGCGGGAGGTGTCGAGTCCTGGGCGGCATCGGCTGGCGCGGGACTGCGCGCATCGGGCCATCCTCCGGTCGCCTTCTCATCCGTCCCCCAGCAGAGCCCAGGGTGGCAGATCGGGTGCCGCCCGCTTCCCCTCGGTGCAGTGTGCCCGGAAATCGCACCACGAGCAGTGCGCACCGGGTTTCACCGGGAACGGGGCGTCCGGGTCCGCGCCGCCCGCCAGCTCCGCGGCGGCCGAACTCAGCTCGCCTGCCAGCTTTTCGGCACGTTCGCGCAGCTCACCAAGGCTCTCGGTGGTGTGGTCCCAGCCCGCGACGGTTCCGCTGGGCAGGTGGTGCAGCTCGACGCGGGAGCACGGCCGGTGCAGGTTCTTTCCCGCTGCCAGGGCGTAAAGCCCCAGCGCAAGGGAATCTCTCGCGTCCTCGGCGCGCAGTTCGCGCCGCCCGGTCTTGTAGTCGACCACGACGAGCTCGCCCTCGCGCTCGTCGATGCGGTCCACCCGCCCCTCGGCGATGATCTCGCCCATCGGGGCGGAGACCCACCGCTCGACCGCCACCGGGGTCTGCTCGGCGGGCAGCGCGGCGACGTAGTCGCGCACCCAGCCCTGCGCGCGCTCCCGGTACTCGGCGGCCTGCTCCGGGTCGGCGAACCCGTCGGACTTCCAGCAGCGGCGCACCAGCTCAGCGGCCCGCTCGGGACCGCGCCGCGCGGGAACCAGCTCGAAGTAGGCCTTCAGCGCGTTGTGCACCACCGCGCCCAGCGTCGCGTTCGCCCAAGCCCCGCCACGACGCGGCGTCGGCCGATCGAGGTAGGCCATCCGATAGCGCCGCGGGCATCCGGCCCAGGTCGACAACCGAGCGGGCGTCACGCGCACGAGTTCGCTCGGAATGCCCTCCAAGCTCAACTGTCCCTGCTGCACGGTCCCCACATTACGCAGATTCCCGCGAGGGTCAGGCGGGACCTCCGATCTTGCGAGCGGGTCGTCCGCTTCAGCCGACGACCTTGCTACCGGTGCAGCGCGCCACGATCCGCTCCAGCGACTCGGCAGGGGTGGTCTCCTGCCCGATCCGGATCGTCTTGTTCGTGCCGTGGTAATCGCTGCTCCCGGTCGGGATCAGCGACAGCTCCGCGGCCAGGGCGCGCAACCGCTCGCGGGTGGGCTCGTCGTGGTCCGGGTGGTCGATCTCGATACCCGCCAGCCCGCGCTCGGCGAGCTCGGCGACGACCTCCGGGCTCACGGTCGGGCCTCGCTTGGTGGCGAACGGGTGCGCGAGCACGGTCGCGCCGCCGGCCTCGTTGATCATCTCGATGGCGCGGTGCACCGGCGTGTCGGTGCGCGGCAGGTAGTAGCCGCCGCTGCTGCCGAGGTAGCGGGCGAAGGCCTCGTCGACGCTGTCCACGACGCCGCTCTCGACCAGCGCGCGGCCCAGGTGCGGACGTCCGCCGGGGGAATCCGTTGGCAGTTCGGCCATGATCCGGTCCGGATCGACCGGGAACCCGTCCGCGGCCATCCGCCTGGCCATCTCGCGCAGCCGCTCGCGCCGTTCGGCGCGCAGCCGGGACTGCTCGCGCATCAGCGCGGGAGATTCGGGATCGAAGAGGTAGGCCAGCAGGTGCACGGTGACCGTGCGGCCGTTGCCGTCCGGGCAGGAGCAGGAAAGCTCCGCGCCGGGCACCAGCCGGAAGCCGCTGCCGAGCTCGCGCACCGCGCGTTCGGCCTCCGCCCAGCCTGCGGTCGTGTCGTGGTCGGTGATCGCGATCGCGTCCAGACCGGCGGCGACCGCTGTCGTCACCAGCCCGGCAGGCGTATCGGTCCCGTCGGACTCGGTGGAATGCGTGTGCAGGTCGATGAGCACACCCAGCAGTCTGCCGGATCTCCGAGTCCGGACAACCCCGGACCGGTGATCTCCACGCTCCGGGGAGGCGGAGATCACCGGCCACGGGTCGCAGGTGACCTCGCGGTCACCTTCACTACAGCTTCGCGGCCTTCCGCTTGCCGACCGCCGCGCGACGAGCCTTGAGCATCGAGAAGCGGTCCTGCTGCTGGCCCTTCTTGTCACCGAAGACGAGACCGGAGATCGCGTCCTCGACCTCATTGGGGTTCGGGACGTAGTCGATGCGGTTGAGCGCCTGGATCTGACCAGCCGACTCGAGCACCAACCTCCCGTAACCGAAGAGCCTGCCCATCAGGGTGCGCTCGAACGTGAGGTCCGTGACCTTGGTGACCGGCATCATCCCCACGTTGGTGGTGAAGATGCCGGACGTGATCAGGAACCTCTTGTCGGTCACCACGATGCGCTCCACGTACCAGTCCAGCACCTGGTAGGTGAACCGGATCAGCACCGCGAGGCCCGCGTACCAGAGGATGTTCTGGAACAACCAGTTGCTGTCCTCCGGCAACAGGTAGGAGACCAGCACCAGGCCCACCAGCAGACCCGATGCTTCGAACAGGTCCCACACCAGGCATGCCCAGTGCCTGCGAACCCGGATCACCCGGCGCTCGGTCTCCAGCAGGTACTCGTCGGGATCCCTTGGAGCGAACACGGCACCCGCCTCCCTGCGGCTCGCGCTCTATTAGGCCTGGAAGAGGTTCTGCATGAAGGTGATTACTGCTTCAGCCGCGCCGCGAAGACTGGCCAGGATGCCGTTGACGACATTGCTGGCCTGGTCTGGCGCGGAAAACAGAAAGAACAGGAGGAAGGCAACTACAGCCCAGGTCAGGATTTTCTTGATGTTCACTGTGACGCACCCCGTCCGAAAAGCCCTTGAGTAGCACAGGCGCCTGCTGATCCGTTGTACCGCACTTCGCCCCTTAACGGCAGCTTTGTACCGCACTTGGGTCAGTCGTTTCCGGGCAGGCCCGGACCAACTACCCTCCGTGTATGATGATCGTATCGAAAAACCCGGTGATCCGCTGCACCGGTGCCCTGATTTTTGACCCGCGGGGCCGTTTGCTGCTGGTCAAACGCGCGAATCCACCCGGAAAGGGCCGGTGGTCAGTGCCCGGCGGCCGAGTGGAGGACGGCGAGAACGACCATTCGGCGGTACGGCGAGAGGTTCTCGAGGAGACCGGACTGCAGGTCACCGTCGGTGATCTTGTGGGTCGAGTGGAGCGCCCGGCGCCGCACGGCACCTACGAGATTCTCGACTACTCCTGCCGAGCTACCGAATGGGAAATTTCCCCTGGTGACGACGCCGCGGATGCGATGTGGGCGGACGGTGCGACATTCACCACACTCGCTCGGAATGGCGCACTCGTCGAAGGTCTCGCCGAAGCGCTCACATCTTGGGATTGTTTACCCCGCAACGAGTGATCGTGAATTCGACCGGGTTACCCACTCATGCCTATGGTGGTGACCATCGGTAGGGAAACCCCCAAATACACGGGTGTCAGCCTTGCCCGAATAAGACGTTGAGTCCGCTTTTGCGGCAAAGCCGCACCCCGAACTGTGACGTCACCCCACCGCCGTTGCGGGCTTCCCACCCGGACGGAGTATCGTGGCAGGTCGGCTGTGACCGAACCACCTGCTTGGTGGTCGACCTTCGGGAGGTGAGGGATCGTGGGCAGTAGTACTGACAGTGCGCTTCCGTGTAGTACCAACCGCATCCCCGCCGGAAGGGCCCGCCGCTAAGGCGAAATCGGCGTTCCCTCCGGGGTCCGGCCGGGATGCGCACCAGCGAGAGAGATCCGCTCAAGCGCCCTACCGCGCTGCCGCCGCCGACGGAGTTGATTTCCGGACCCCGCCATCCGGATCGATCAACCCGGCCGCGCCCGCGTGCTTGCTGACCCCTGGAGGTCGCCGTGCCCAGCCTGCCTTCGCTGAACCTGCGCCGAAACGGGCGCTCCGCCCAGCCGGTCAACCGCAAGCCGGTCCCGACGAAGGCCTACGTCGTCGACTGCGCCGTCTACATCGACGGTCATCGGCTCGAGGGCACCTGGACGCACGACGAAGCCATCGCCGAGGTGCGCGAGCGCGGCACCGGGTTCGTCTGGATCGGGTTGCACGAACCGACCGAGGAGCAGATCAACGGCATCGCCGAGACCTTCGGACTGCACGAGCTCGCCGTCGAGGACGCGGTGCACGCCCACCAGCGACCCAAGCTGGAGCGCTACGACAACACGCTGTTCATGGTGCTCAAGACGGTCCGCTACGTGGCCACCGAGCCGCGTACCGCGACCAGCGAGATCGTCGACACCGGTGAGCTGATGGTCTTCCTCGGCCGCGACTTCGTCATCACCGTCCGGCACGGCAGCCACGCCCAGCTCGGCGAGCTGCGCAGCAGGCTGGAGGCAGACCCCGAGCAGCTCGCGCTCGGACCGTCCTCGGTGCTGCACGGGGTGGCCGACAACGTCGTGGACAAGTACCTGGACGTCACCGAGGCGATCCAGGACGACATCGACGAGATGGAAGCGGAGGTCTTCGAACCCCGCACCAAGATCGACGCCGAGCAGATCTACCTGATGAAGCGCGAGGTCATGGAGCTTCGGCGAGCGGTGCAGCCGCTGACCAAGCCGATGCAGCGACTGGCCGAGGGCTACACCCCGATGGTCGCCGAGCAGGTGCGCTCCTACTTCCGCAACGTCGAGGACCACCTGGCGCGGGTCTCGGAAACCGTCAGCGGCTTCGACGAGCTGCTGACCACGCTGGTCGACGCCACGCTGGCCAAGATCACGCTGCAGCAGAACACCGACATGCGCAAGATCTCGGCGTGGGTCGCGATCATCTCGACGCCGACGATGATCGCGGGCATCTACGGCATGAACTTCGACTACATGCCGGAGACGAACTGGACCTACGGCTACCCGCTGACCATGTGCGTGATGCTGATCTGCTGCATCACGCTGTTCAAGATCTTCCGGCGGAACAAGTGGTTGTGATGGCCTGTAACGCTTTCCGCCTGGAAGACGATGTTGTACGTGAGGGTGCTCGGCACCCGGTTCCGCACGGGGCATCGTCCGCGCCCCCACTCGCCCGCCCCCGCGTGATCCGCGGTTGGGCCGGGCCGGATACGCCCGAGGAGGTTGTCATGCTCATCACTCGCGACTGGCTCCTCCCCCGCCGCAGCCATCCGCGAAGTCCCGTGGCGCGCCGGGAAATCGCGGAGCGGCTGTTCCAGCACACCTCTTGGGTGCAGCGAAAACCCGGCGCGATGTGGGACGCGGTCCCCGTCGCGCCTCGCGCCACCGCGCGCTGACGGCCCCGCCAGGGTAGACCGCGGGCCACATCGTGAAGACGGATCTGACCAGTTCGTTTTGCACGTTGGGAGGCACCGCCATGGCTCGCCTGCTCGTAAGCAAGCTCACCGTTCTCGTCGCGCTGCTGTCCACCTGGATCGTCGCGGAGTTCGTCATCATCGCGAACCAGATGTAGCGCCAACACCTCTCGCGAGAAGCGCCCCGGGACCCACTGAAGTGGTGAAGGTCCCGGGGCGCTCTTGCGTCCGGGGTGACAGTTTTGCCTAGAACTGCACGGATGAAGCGGATGCGCACATGGCGCAGTTTTAGGCAAAACTGTCAACCTCACGCGACCCGGGTGCCCGTATCGGGGCTGAAGAGGTGCAGTTTCTCCGGGTCGAACCAGATCTCTAGGTGCTCGCCTTCGCGCGCGGATGAGTCCGCCGAGAGGCGGGTGACCAGCTGCCCGTCGTCGGTGGGGATCTCGGCTTGGCCGCTGTCGGCAGCGACCTCCCGCAGCTCCGCGTGGTCGACCCGCGCGTTGGGGACGGTGAAGTAGACGTACTTGTCCGAGCCCATCTCCTCGACCACGTCCACCTCGCCCCCGTAGGTCGCGCCCCCGGCCCGGTGGGCCTCGTCGACCAACGCCGCGTCCTCGAAGTGCTCCGGCCGCACGCCCATGATCAGCTCACGCGGCACCCCGGCCTCGGCGACGAGCCCGCGCAGCCGATCCGGCAGCGGGATCTCGCCCAGCGCGCTGCTGAGACGCCCGTCGGTGACCTCGACCGGCACGAAGTTCATCGCCGGGGATCCGATGAACCCGGCCACGAACAGGTTCGCCGGGCGGGTGTAGAGCTCCTGCGGCTCCCCCACTTGCTGCACCAGACCGCCGCGCAGCACCACGACCTTGTCCCCGAGGGTCATCGCCTCGGTCTGATCGTGGGTGACGTAGACGGTGGTGGTTCCCAGCCGCTTCTGCAGCTTCGAGACCGAGGTGCGCATCTGCACCCGCAGCTTGGCGTCCAGGTTGGACAGCGGCTCGTCCATCAGGAACGCCTTGGGGCTGCGGACGATCGCGCGTCCCATCGCCACCCGCTGCCGCTGACCACCGGAGAGATTGGCCGGTCTGCGATCGAGATGGCCGGTCAGATCCAGGATCTCGGCGGCATCGGCCACGCGCCGCTGGACCTCGGCGTTGTCCATCTTGGCCAGGCGCAGCGGGAAGGCCATGTTCTCGCGGACGGTCATGTGCGGGTACAGCGCGTAGGACTGGAACACCATCGCGATGTCGCGATCCTTGGGCGCTCGCTCGTTCACCCGCTCGCCGTCGATGCGGAGCTCGCCGCCGCTGATGTCCTCCAGCCCGGCGATCATGTTCAACGTCGTCGACTTCCCGCACCCGGAGGGGCCGACCAGGATGACGAACTCGCCGTCGGCGATGTCCAGATCAAGCTCGCTGACCGCCAGCGACCCGTCCGGGTAGCGCTTGGTCACGTTGTCCAGCACGATGTCGGCCACTTGCTTACCCCTTCACTGCACCGGAGGTCAGTCCGGAAACGATGCGTCGCTGGAAGAGCAGCACGAACAGGACGATCGGGATGGTGATCACCACGGCCGCCGCCGAGATGGTCCCGGTCGGGTCCTCGAACTGCGAGTCACCGGTGAAGAACTGCAACGCCACCGGAGCGGTCCGCGAGCTCGACGTCGAGGTCAGCGAGATCGCGAACAGGAAGTCGTTCCAGCAGAAGATGAACACCAGGATCGCGGTGGTGAACACCCCCGGCGCGGCCAGCGGAGCGATCACCTTGACGAAGGCCTGCCCCGGTGTGGCGCCGTCCATCTTGGCCGCCTTCTCCAGTTCCCACGGGATCTCCCGGAAGAACGCCGACAGCGTGTAGATCGCCAGCGGCAGCGAGAAGGTGATGTAGGGCAGGATCAGCCCGGGCCAGGTGTCGAAGAGCCCGAGGGTGCGCTCGATCTCGAACAGCGGCGAGACCAGCGACACCTGCGGGAACATCGCGATCAGCAGCGAAACCCCGACCAGCAGCCGCTTGCCCGGGAACTCGAGCCGGGCGATCGCGTAGGCGGCCATGGTGCCCAGCACGACGGCGATCGCGGTGGCGATCAGCGCGATGCCGATGGAGTTCACCAGCGCGCGGGTGAACTCGGTGGTGGTGAAGATCGCCGCGTAGTTCTGCAGCGTCCACTCCCGCGGGATCAGGTTCCCGTCGGAGAGCGTGTCCGGGGTCTTCAGCGACAGCGACAGGATCCACAGCACCGGCAGCAGCGCGTAGACCACCACGACGGCGTTGAGCACCGTCCACTTCGCCTTGCGCGCAGGGGTTTCCGCCCCGCCCAGGCCGGCCATCAGCGCCCTCCCTCGTCATCGCTGCCCGGAGCGGCCGCGCCGAAGAGCTTCACGAAGATCCAGGCGATCAGCGCGACCGCGAGGAAGATCAGCACCGACATCGTCGAGCCGATTCCCAGGTTGAGTCCTTTGATCAGGTTGTTGTAGGCAAGCACCGACACCGAGGAAGTGCCCTGCGAGCCGGAGGTGAGCACCACGATGTTGTCGAAGACGCGAAAGGCGTCGAGGGTGCGGAACAGCAGCGCCACCAGGATCGCGGGCTTCATCACGGGCAACATGACCTTGACGAACCGCTGCCACGGCCCCGCGCCGTCCATCGCCGCCGCCTTGAGCAGGTCGTCGGGCACCAGGGCGAGCCCGGCCATCAGCAGCAGCGCCATGAACGGCGTGGTCTTCCAGATCTCGGCCACGATCACGATGGCCAGCGCGCTGCCGTACTCGGTCAGCGGTGCGCCGTTCGGCGTGATCGCGTTGGCCAGGTAGCCGGTGTCCGGCGTCCAGGCATAGCGCCAGGAGAACGCGGCGACCACGGTGACGATGCCGTACGGGATGAGGGTGACCGTCCGGACCAGCCCGCGGCCGACCAGCGCCCGGTGCATGATCAGCGCGAGGGCCATGCCCAGCGCGAATTCGATGACCACTGACACGGCCGTGACCAGCACGGTCACCCAGAACGCCTGCCACCAGTAACCGTTGGACAGCACGGTGACGTAGTTGTCCAGTCCGACGAACTCGCGCTCGTCGGGGTATTTGAGGTCGTAGCGCTGGAAGGACAGCCAGAACGCGTAGAGGATCGGCCAGCCCGTGACCGCGACCATCACCAGCGCGGCCGGGGCGCACAACAACCAGCCCAGCCGGCGCTCGGCCCTGCGGCCCTCGCTTTCGGCCGCCGCGGCGGCGGTTTCGGCCATCAGGGCATCACTCCCTTGGATTCCAGGGCGTTCTGCACCTCGGAGCGCATCTCCGCGGCATCGGCTTCCGGCTGGATCTCCGCGATCGGGTTGAGCACGTTCGACAGCACGCTCGAGACGTTCTGCGCGGCAGGCGTTCCCGGTCGCACGCCGGGGTTCCGCAGGGCTTCGAGGATGGTCCGGTGCATCGGGTACTCGGCCTGCAGCTCCGGGTCGGAGTACAACGACTCGAGCGTCGGCGGCACGCCGTCGTTGATCGCGGAGAACCGCTGGCTCTCCGGGCTGCGCAGGCACTTGGCCGCGTCGAAGGCCTTGTCCGGCTTGGTGGAGAACCGGCTTACCGCGTAGTTCGCACCGCCGATGGTGGACTTGCTGGGCTTGCCGTCCAGCCCGGGAATCGGCGCCCAGCCGACCTTCTCGGCCAGCTCAGGCGCGTTCTCCTGCATGGACGGGTAGACGAAGGGCCAGTTGATCTGGAAGGCCGCCTGCCCGCTCTCGAACTCCCGCCGGGCGTCGTCCTCCTGCGCGTTGTCCATCGCGGGCCCGGTGACCCCGGCGGTGCCCAGCTGCTTGAGCGCCCGCAGCCCGCGGATCGCGCCCTCGTCGACCACCGCGCGCTCGCCGTCGTCGGAGACGACGTGCCCGCCGACGGTCTGCAGCAGGGTGTTGTAGTGCACGTACAGGCCCTCGTACTGCGCGCCGGTGAACGAGATCCAGTGCGGTTCGCCCTCCCGCTTCAACCGCTCGGCCGTGTCGATCATCTCCGACCACGACTTCGGCGGCTCCGGCACGAGATCCTTGCGATACCAGAGCAATTGGACGTTGGTGTTCTTCGGCGCGGCGTACAGCTCGCCCTGCCAGCTGGCCGTCGACAGCGGACCGGGCAGGGTGTCGCGGGTGACCTCGGCCTTGTTGCGCCCGGTCCACTCCCGGATCCAGCCCGCCTCGGCGAACTCGGCGGTCCAGGTGACGTCCAGGTAGAGCAGGTCCATGCCGTGGTCGCCCGCGGCGAGCCTGCGCACCAGCTGCTCGCGCTGACCGTCGGCGTCGCGCGGCAGCTTGTGGTAGACGATCTCGTAGCGCCCGGCCGCCCGCTCGTTGCAGCGGTCGACGTTGTGCTGCAGGTTCTCCTCGGGAGCGCTGTAGAGGTTGATGGTGCGGGGACTGCTGGACTGGCCGCAGGCGGTCAGCGCCGATGCGCACATCAGCGCGGCCCCCAGCAGTGCCACCGATCGAGCGCGGCGAGCTGTCACATCGCGTCCTTCCGGTCTCCGATCGACGGCGCGAACGAGCCCCGGACTGCACGCTGCGTCGCGCCGTGAACACCGGCGGCAGGCCGGTGCGGAGGAAACTAGGCCGGAAGATCAGCTTCGGCAAGGTTTGTCGCCGATGTGTGGAGATCGCGGCGATTTTGCGCCACCGCAATCCACCGAACGGACGTCTCGACCACTGCGGGCGCCACCACCGGCGAAAGAGGACGCGTCGGTTCCGTTTGAATCGGCAGCGGTTGCCCGGGCGGCGAGGTCAGCTCGTCGACCGGAACCGCGTGATCACTGCTGTTGCGTCGGCGGGCGCATCGCCAGCCGGGCGAGCAGATCGCGGCCCTGCTCGGCGTGCTTGGGCTGGGCCAGGACGTCGTAGCGCCCGGCGACCAGCTGGCTGGCCGAGGAGAAGTCGCGACGACCGCGCGTGGAGGCGTAACCCACCGCGGCGAAGACCAGGCCGAAGATGATGCCGGCGCCGAGACCTGCCAGCACCGGGCCGAACCAGCTGGCCTGCTGGGTGAACATGCCCATGATCAGCCCGACGAACAGACCGAACCACGCGCCGGACGCGGCTCCCCCGCCGAGCACCCGTCCCCAGGTGAGGCGGCCCGTCACCCGCTCGACCAGCATCAGGTCGACGCCGACGATGGTGACCTCCTGCACCGGGAACTCGCTGTCTGCCAGGTGGTCGACAGCGCGCTGCGCCTCCTCGTACGTGCCGTAGGAGCCGATCGGCCAACCGGTCGGTGGCGTGGGCAGGTTCGGCGTGCCCGGCGTCTGCCGCCCGGCTCCTCCGGCGAAGGGGTTGGACACCGCTGACACCTCCGTTGAACTACTTGCTTGGGGCCGCCCTGGGTGGACGGGTGCGGCAGCCCGGTTCCGGGTGCAATGTCCGCTGCCCCAAGGTTACCCCGCAGCTGCACCGCGAGATCGAGAACATCGCGCCAACGATGTCCCTCGACCAGCCGAATCCGTCCGGTGCGGGTTCGGGAGACCGCCGATCGCGCGCCCGTCACCCGAGGCGAACCACCGGCGGCGCTGCCGGGCCGAGCCCCGAGGCGCTGGCCCGAGACCTCGTGAACAGCCTCCATGACCAGGGGCGGAGACGAGGACGTCCGGCCGACCGCGCCCGTCTCATCGAGCGAGCGCTGGCCTGGCGGCGGGGCGAGCGTCGCGCCGGTCCCCGCGTCCGGGCCGAAGGACGTGATGGTGCCCACCGGCCGCCGCACGCACGCCCGCCCCGGGACGACCGCTACCCGTCGGTCGGCCTGGGGCGCCGGTGGAGGACGTCGAAGGTCGTGGTGACCAGCGTTTGCAGGTAGGCCGTGGCGAGCGTGGCCAGCAGGAGCACGGGTGCGCCGGGCAGGAAGGCGTAACCGGCGGCGAAGACGGCGAGCGTCGCCGCGGTCGTCGCGACCCTGGCGGCCGTTCGATAGGCGGGCGTGGCCGCGCACGTGATCAGCGCGGCCAGCGCGACGATCGCCAGCGGGCCCAAGCGCAGACCGAGCGCGCAGAGCCCGGCGGCCGCTGCGGTCAGCAGCGATCCCACGAGCGCGGCGGGCAGCCAGCGCCGGATGCCGTCACCCAACCGGTGGGTCACCCGGTGGCCGAACCAGAACGCGAGCAGCACCGCGCAGGCCAGCCCGGGCAGCTGTCCGCTGTCCGGAGGCGCGAGCGCGCCCAGCAGCCGAACCGGGTCCGGTGCGGTGACCGGCGGCCCGGCCACGGCGGCCGCGGTGGCCGCGGTGAAGCCCAGCAACGCGGCGCGCGCCGGGGCCGCCGCAGCGAACGCGACCAGCAGGTAGAGCGGCTTGAGCAGCGTCATCAGCCTGCGTGCGAACCACGGGGCGATGCCGCGATCGCGCGGGCGCGCGGCGCGGTATGCCAGCAGGCCCAGGCGGGTGGTGATGGACAGCAGCCGAGGTTCGCCGAGATCGGGCACGCGTTGCCTGCCCACGTCGAAGCTCTCCACCGAGCGGGTCAGCTGCGCGGGGTCCGGCACCGCGGGCTCGGCACCGCCCTGCTCGTCGGAGCCGAGCGAAACCGACTCCACGTACGGCACTTCGGAAGCCGCGATCGTCCACTGCAGACGTTCGGTGAGCAGCTCTCGGGTGTGCGGCAGCGGGTCGGTCTCCGCCGGTCCGGCGCCGAGGGCATCGAGTTCGGCGTGCACCTCGCCCGCGTGCCGGGCCCAGACCTCGGCGAGGAAACCGCGCCACTGCTTGGCCTGCGCTTCCGCGAGCGTCCCCAGCTCGGCTTCGGTGGGGCGGCAGACGATCGCTGCCAGCGCGTCGGCCAACTCCTCGGTGCTCGCGCGCGCGGACAGCAACCGGGCCGGGTCGGTGAGCAGGCCGACCAGCGCGGCCGCGGCGTCCATCCGGCCCCACATCCAGTCGTTGGCCCGCCACTTCGCGGACAGGAAAGCACCGAAGGTACCCAGGTCCAGGCCACGGATCTTGTCCTCGACGCGCAGCCGGCCGTCCTGGCGCAGCGCGGTGAACGGCAGCGGGCTCTGCTCGTCGCTGACCACCCGCAGCAGCTCGATGCGCGAACCCGGTGTCCGGTCCACGTCAAGCGGCGCGGTGAGCACGACCAGCTGACGCAGCACCTCGGGGCGCCGGTCGGTGGCCTCCAGCAGGGCGTAGCCGATCTGCTCGGACCAAATCTCGGCGCGCGGCGGCGCGGCCGCGGCCAGCCGGTCGGCGATGTCGTGCAGCACCCCGCGAGCCCGGGCGACCGCGTCCACATCGGAGTCCTCGGGCGCGGCGTCAGCGCCCGAGGACTCCACGATGGAGGCGAGTTCGGCGGCGAGGTCGGCCAGTGCCCGCTGGAAGCCCGCGCCGTCGTCGGCGGCCGCCAGCACCGCGCCGAGCAGCGGTTCGACCGGAGAGGGAAGCCGGTGCTGCAGCCGATCGCGGCGACCCATCACCCGCCGCGCCCAGTCGTCGAGCTCGGCGGCGTCCACGATCGGTTCCAGCCGGGCCCCGGCCGTCCAATACCGGTCGACGTGGCCCTCCAGCACCGAGGCGAAGGCCGACAGCCGGTACAGCCGCGCCTTGCAGCGGCCGACCTCGGCGCGATCGTCGGCGAAGCGCTCGATGTCGCGCGCCCAGCCCAGGCACTCGCGGATCGCCACCTTCAGGCCCTGCACGTCGTCGAAGACGGCTGTGGTCACCAGCTCCGGGAGGGCTTCCGACAACCGCTGCCGCAGCGCCGCGCGTGCCTGCGTCGACCAGTCCGCCAGCGGATCACCGACCACGGGGGACAGCAACGCGCCGTCCTCGCAGCCGTCCGGTTCGGTCAGCAGCTCGTGCACGGCCCCGGCGTCCAGCTCGGCGCGCACCGCGGCGTGCTCGGATTCCACCGCGGCGCTGTGCCGCGCCAGCACGTCGGCTCGCTCGGATTCCGGCGCGGAGTGCAGCGCGGCGAACAACGCCCTGCGGTGCAGGTCGTTTCGCCGCACCGCGCGGTTGTGCTCGTCGAGCGCGGCCAGGTCGGACAGCAGCGTCTCCTGGCCGAAGCGGCCGCGCAGCGCCGAGATCGCGACCGGCAGCGGCAGCGTCGGCTCGCGCTCGCCGGTGGCGATCTCCGGTTCCGGGTTGAGGTACAGCAGGAAGCGCCGGGTGGGCCGGTCGGCCGGTGCCCGCGCGATGGCGTCGATGGCGGCGGCCACCGGGATGTTGTCCAGCACCCCGCCGTCGATGACGCGGAAAGGTTCGGCGTGCTCGGTGGATTCGGAGAAGTGCCCGAGCATGTTCGGCTCGCCCGGCGGTGGTTCGGCCGAGGAGGACACGACCTTCGCCGGTTCGAAGGCGAACGGGAACGACGAGCTGGATCGGGCCGCCTGAGCCAGTCGCAACGCCGTCGGTCCGGGGTCGGATCCGAAGTCCGACAACGGATCTCCGGCCAGGCCCTCGTGGTGGAACCGGAACATCGCTGCGCGCCGCTGCTCGTGCAGCTGACGCAGGCGCGCGTCCGGACGTCGCTCGACGATCGGGTCCAGCAGGGTCGCGGTCAGCAGCAGATCGGTGCGCGCGCCCGGGCGCTGATCGGCGGAACGCGCGTTGTCGGTGATGGTGCGCCGCAACGCGGATCGGAAGTAGCCATCGCCGTCGAGCAGCGATTCCGGGCCGCGTTGCCAGAACTTCGGCACCGGCCTGGCCATCGCCTCCACGTCCGCCAGACGCACCCAGGTCCGCCGCATCCGGTCGAACGGCATGCCGTAGACCAGGTTCGCCGACAGCAGCGCCGCGTTCAGCCCGCCCGCCGAGGCGCCGGCGAGCACGTCGATCGAAACGGTGTCGTAGCCGCCGAGCTTCGCCAGCTTCGCCCAGGGGTGCTCGGAATCACCTTCGTCGCAGAGCGACTCGCGCAGCCGGTTGATCTCGGCGACGGCGCCGCCGATCCACACCGCCATGCTCGCGCCGCCGCGCATGGCCAACGCCAGCCGCAACTCCCGTGGATTCTCCGCAGTACCCACGCCCCCACCTCTCCCTAGACACCGAGATCGAACCTGCCAGCGAGAAGGCGCGTTGCCAACCACAGTTTTGCCTAAAACTGTCCGGACATTTCGGGCGCCAAAGCCCCACAGTTTTAGGCAAAACTGTCACCACCCCGCGAGGGCAGCCGCAGCGCCGCGCAGGTGGCTACTCAGTCGCGGCTCCCGGAGCGCGGCGGCGTCGAAAGTTCCGCTACCCGCGCCGCCGCGCAAACCGCGCACCGGAGCTCCGCTGGCACAGCTGTCAGGACTCGGGGGGTTGCCAGGGGTTGTTTCGGGTCATGCCTGCTGCGCGGCCCTTGCCCGCGATGACCAGGGCCATCTTGCGGGAGGCCTCGTCGATCATCTCGTCGCCGAGCATCGCCGCGCCGCGGGCGCCGCCGGCCGCGGAGGTGTGCCACTCGTAGGCGTCGAGGATGTTCTCGGCGTGGTCGTAGTCCTCCTGGCGCGGCGAGAACAGCTCGTTGACCGCCTCGACCTGGGCCGGGTGCAGCACCCACTTGCCGTCGAAGCCCAACGCGGCCGAGCGGCCGCCGACCGCGCGGAGGCCGTCGACGTCCTTGATCTGCAGGTACGGACCGTCGATGGCCTGCACCCCGGCCGCGCGAGCCGCGGTGAGGATGCGCATCAGCGTGTAGTGGTACGCATCGCCCACGTCGTACCCCGGAGGCTGGTGGCCGACCACTAGCGAGCGCATGTTGATCGAGGCCATGAAGTCCGCGGGGCCGTAGATCAGCGACCGCACCCGCGGCGAGGCGGTGGCGATGGCGTCGATGTCGACCAGCCCGCGGGCGTCCTCGATCTGCGGCTCGATGCCGATTCCGCCGAGCCGCAGGCCCATCGCGCGCTCGATCTGGGTCAGCGTCAGGTCCAGCCAGCGCACGTGATCGGCCGCCGAGACCTTGGGTAGGATGATCGAGTCCAGCTCGGCGCCGGCGCCCTCGACCACGGTCACCACATCGCGGTAGGTCCACTCGGTGTCCAGCGCGTTGACCCGCACCGACCGGATCTTGCCGTCCCAGCCGCCCTCGTTGAGCGCACCCACGATCCGCTCCCGCGCCTCGGCCTTGGCCAGCGGCGCGACCGCGTCCTCGAGGTCCAGGAAGAACTGGTCGACCTCCAGGCCGCGGGCCTTGTCGATCATCTTCGCGCTCGATCCGGGAACCGCCAGGCAGCTGCGTCGAGAACCATCCACCATGCTCATGCCCAGGTGTCTACCACGCCGTCCGGCGGATGCGGCCAGTTGTGCCTAGCATGATCGACGTGGCGGCCGTAACCAGGGTATTCGTCGCCCGGATGGCCGGGCTGTCCGTGTTCGGCCCGGACGGCGAGTCCATCGGGCGAGTGCGCGACGTCGTCGCCGGGCTCAGCGCCCGGCGACAGCCGCCGCGCGTCCTGGGCCTGGTGGTGGAACTGCCCACCCGGCGGCGGATCTTCGTGCCGATGCTGCGCGTGACCCGCATCGAGGCGGGCGCGGTCACCCTCACGACCGGTTCGGTGAATCTGCGGCACTTCCACAAGCGCCCCAACGAGCTGCTGGTGCTCGGTCAGCTGCTGGACGCCCGGGTCGTCGCCGAGGATGCCTCGGCGGTGCTCATCGACGCCGCGCTGGAGCAGACGCGCACCCGGGACTGGCGGCTGGCCAAGCTCGCCGTCCGGGAACGCACCGGCAGGCTCGGCCGTCGCGGGCCGACCAAGGTGCTGGACTGGGACCAGGTCACCGGGCTGGACTTCGCCCAGGTAACCAGCAAACCGCAGGGCGTGCAGCAACTGCTGGCCATGTTCGACACGATGCGCGCCGTCGATGTCGCCAGCACCCTGCACGAGCTGCCGAACAAGCGGCGCTACGAGGTCGCTGAAGCCCTCGACGACGATCGGCTTGCCGATGTCGTCGAGGAGCTGCCCGAGGACGATCAGAAGGACCTCCTGGGCTACCTCGACGACCAGCGCGCAGCCGACGTGCTGGAGGCGATGAACCCGGACGACGCGGCCGACCTGCTCACCGAGCTCTCCGAAGTGGACAAGAACCGGCTGCTGGAGATGATGAAGCCGGAGGAGTCCGCACCGGTCAAGCGGCTGCTCGCCTACTCCTCCGACACTGCGGGCGGGTTGATGACACCGGAACCCGTGGTGGTCACACCGGACGCGACCATCGCCGAAGCGCTGGCCATGGCGCGCAACCCGGACCTGCCGATCGCGGTCGCCAGCGCGGTCTTCGTCTGCCGCCCGCCGACCGCGACCCCGACCGGGCCGTACCTGGGGTGCGTGCACCTGCAGCGCATGCTGCGCGAGCCACCGTCGACTTTGGTGGCCGGCGCGCTGGACACCGACCTGGCGACCCTGCCACCGGACGCGCCGCTGGCCGAGCTCACCCGCTACTTCGCCGCCTACAACCTGGTGTGCGGGCCGGTGCTCGACGACCAGGAACACCTGATCGGGGCCGTCACGGTCGACGACCTGCTCGACCACCTGCTGCCCGGCGGCTGGCGGACCAGCGGCCTGCCCGACCAGGAACAGAATCAGCCGACGACCCGGGAGGCTCGCTGATGCCCGAGCTGCTCACCCACCGCCGACTCGACCAGCCCCGCGCGCCGCACCGCATCAAGGTTTCCTTCGACCCGGAGCTGTTCGGGCAGTTGTCCGAGCGCATCGCGCGGTTCCTGGGCACCGGCAAGTTCCTGTTCTGGATGACGCTGTTCGTGATCACCTGGATTTCGCTGAACCTGTTCGCCTACGGGCTCCGCTGGGATCCGTACCCGTTCATCCTGCTCAACCTGTGCTTCTCCACCCAGGCCTCGTACGCCGCACCGCTGATCCTGCTGGCGCAGAACCGCCAGGACGACCGCGACCGCGTCTCGCTGGAGGAGGATCGCGCCCGCGCGGATCAGACCAAGGCGGACACCGACTACCTGGCCCGCGAGCTCGCGGCCCTGCGCCTGGCCGTGGGCGAGGTCGCCACCCGCGACTACCTCCGGGGCGAGCTCGACCGCCTCCGCGAGGAGCTCCCGGGCATCGAGAGCCCGCAGGAGAAGCGCCGCGGCCGCACCCGCGAGTAACCCGATCCGGTGGACTTGACAGTTTTGCCTAAAACCGTCGCGGGATCATGTCCGTTTTGTCCGGACAGTTTTAGGCAAAACTGTCACCGGCCCGAGGTGAGGTCGGTGTAGAGGGTGCGGATCGCCGGGGCTTGGATCTCGGGGTCCGCGAGGTACTCGGCTCGGGTGAGGTGGCGGAGGTCGGTGATCTCGGCCGCCGGGGTCGGGGTGCCTTCGATCGTGGCCGTGTAGCAGGCGAGGTCGACCTGGGTGCCCGGCCGCTGCCCCACCGCGTCGGTGACGTATCGGGCGTAGAAGCGGGTCTCGCGCAGTTCCACGCCGAGCTCCTCGCGAGCTTCGCGGTGCAGCGCCTCCAGCTCGGTCTCACCGGGGTCGATCTTGCCGCCCGGCAGGTAGTAGGCCCGCTGACCGGAGGCGCGGACGAGCAGCAGCCGGTCAGCGGCGTAGAGCACCAGGCCGACCGCGCGGATCGTGGGCGGTTCCGGGCGCGCCGCATCGCCTCGGGGGCCCGCGGCCGGGCCATCGCTGACTGGTTCGGTCACCCGTTCATGCTTGCGCACGTTGTCCGGGCGGGGACGGCACGCCCCCGTCCGCCAAGCGCTCGCAGGTGCGCACCAGCGTGTCGAGCTCGCTGTCGGCGACGGACAGGAAGTAGCGCGCGACACCGTTGCGGTGCGTCGCGGCCGCCATCCGCACCCGGTCCTGGCCGCGCTCGGTGATCACGGCCTGCACCCCTCGCCCGTCGGAGTCGACCCGGACCCGGCGCACCAGTCCGAGCTTCTCCAACCGGTCGACCAGCCGGGTGACACCGGATCGGGAGAGCAGCACCACATCGGCGAGCTCGGTCATCCGGAGCCGCTGCTCCGAGGTCTCGGCGAGCGCCTCGAGCACGTCGTAGGCGGCCAGCGTGAGTCGCTGCTCGGCGATCAGGTCGCTTTCCAGGCAGCGCGTGACGCGGGCGTGCGCGCGGAGAAAACTGCGGTACGCCGACAGTTCGCTTTGCGTAGGTAATCGATCGAGAGCCATCTCGGCCACGGCCCAGATATTACGGAACGCGTTCGCCCGACTGCGCACTGCCCCCGATCTTGCGAGCATCACAGGTCAGCAGCCCTATCACCACCCGACTACCGGTCCGTAACATGGGATTACCGGATCGGGGTATGAGAGTCTTCTAGTTCGCGGGGTCTCAAGGCTCCGTTCCCACCACGTTTCCCAATGCATGTCGAGGTAACCGTGACCAGTACGCAGTCCACGCCGACCGAGGATGCCGTCCGGCAGGCCCTCACCAAGGTCGAGGACCCGGAGATCCACAAGCCGATCACCGACCTGGGCATGGTCAAGAGCGTGTCCGTCGGTGATGACGGCGCGGTGCAGGTCGAGGTCTACCTGACGGTGTCCGGCTGCCCGATGCGCGAGACGATCACCCAGCGCGTCGAGAACGCCGTGTCCGAGGTCGAGGGCGTCGCCTCGGTGCAGGTCGAGCTCGACGTGATGAGCGACGAGCAGCGCACCGAGCTGCGCAAGTCCCTGCGCGGCGATGCCGAGGAGCCCCGCATCCCGTTCGCCGAGCCCGGTTCGATGACCCGCGTCTACTGCGTGGCCTCCGGCAAGGGCGGCGTCGGCAAGTCCAGCGTGACGGTCAACCTGGCCGCCGCGATGGCGGCCCGCGGCCTGTCGGTGGGTGTCGTCGACGCCGACATCTACGGCCACTCGGTGCCGCGGATGCTGGGCGCGAACGGCAAGCCCACCCAGGTGGAGAAGATGATCATGCCACCCGAGGCGCACGGCGTGAAGCTCATCTCCATCGGCATGTTCACCCCCGGCAACACGCCGGTGGTCTGGCGCGGACCGATGCTGCACCGCGCGCTGCAGCAGTTCCTCTCCGACGTCTTCTGGGGCGACCTGGACGTGCTGCTGCTCGACCTGCCGCCCGGCACCGGCGACGTCGCCCTGTCGACCGCCCAGCTGATCCCCAACGCCGAGATCTTGGTGGTCACCACCCCGCAGCAGGCGGCGGCCGAGGTGGCCGAGCGCGCGGGCGCGATCGCGATGCAGACGCGTCAGCGGCTGGCCGGCGTCGTGGAGAACATGTCCTGGATGGAGACGCCGGGCGGCCAGAAGATCGACGTCTTCGGCTCCGGTGGCGGCCAGATCGTGGCCGACTCGCTGAGCCGCTCGGTCGGCACCGAGGTCCCGCTGCTGGGCCAGATCCCGCTCGACCCCCAGCTGCGCGAGTCCGGCGACGAGGGCAAACCGCTGGTGCTGGAGCACCCGGAGTCCCCGGCCGCCGCCACCATGCAGGACATCGCCAAGCGCCTGTCCACCCGCGCTCGCGGGCTCAGCGGCAAGCTCCTGTCGGTCTCCCCGGCCTGACGGCCGCCCCGCGCGCCCGAACGCGAAACGGGACCTCGCTCCGGCGGGGTCCCGTTCTCAGCGCTTGGCCGCGGCCAGCAGACCCGGCCCGGCGGGCAGCGAGACCGGCACCAAGCCCTCGTCCTCGCGCACGGCCTGGATGAGGTCGCGCAGCGCGCTCGCCAGCGCCCCGCGCGAGCTCGGCGGGGTGGACGGCACGCCGTTGAACACGATCACGCCGCCCGGGCGCAGGAGCTTGCGCCCCAGCTCCAGGTACATCGGCGCGTCGATGCCCGCCGCGCCCACCGACACCAGGTCGTAGCCGCCGTCGGTCAGCCTCGGCAGCACCTCGGCGGCGCGGCCGGTGATCAACCGCGCGCTGCCGGGCGGATGCCCCGCCTCGCGCAGCGCCTCGCGCGCCGTCCGCTGCTTGACCGGATCGGCGTCGATCGAGGTCAGCACGCCACCCTCGACCATTCCCTCGAGCAGCCACAGCGCGCTGGCCCCGGTGCCGGTACCGACCTCCACGATCGCCTTGGCGCGCAACGTGGCGGCCAGGAACCGCAGCACGTGCAGCATCGACTCGCCGACCGGCGAACCTGCGCCGACCGGCTGAGAACGAGGCTGCTCGCCGCTCAGCGGCTCGTCACTCGCCGACATCTGGGGTATCACGGGGACAGAGGTTATCGACGCGCGCGCGAGAACTGATCAGTTCGGCCGACATCGTTAGGAGGCCGTTTCCGAGAGCAAGGTTTCGCTACTCAGGGTGACCACAACCTTGCGGCGGCCGAGTGAGAGGCAGCTCACCAAAACTCTCAGATCCTTCTAAGGAACCTCTCATCGCCACTTCACCAGGGGAGACGACAGTGAAGGCCACTACCGGCACCCATCGGCGTCTTGCGAACGGTCGGGTTCGGGAACAACCGAAACGGCCCGCTCGTTCTTACCGATGCACCCCACAGGAGGTGGCTTTTCTGCCAATGGCAACTCAGCCGATGCGTGTGGCCCCGGAGCTCGACGAGCCGAAGGCCCATGAAGCAAGCGTCCCCAGCCCCGTCTCGCCAGCCGAGGAAGAGGCCAACTGGACTCCTCCGAGCTGGGATGAGGTCGTGCGCCAGCACGCCGACCGGGTGTACCGCCTGGCCTTCCGCCTGTCCGGCAACAAGCACGACGCCGAGGACCTGACCCAGGAGACCTTCATCCGGGTCTTCCGCAACCTCGCGAACTACAAGCCGGGCACGTTCGAGGGCTGGCTGCACCGCATCACCACGAACCTGTTCCTGGACATGGCCCGCCGCAGGTCCCGCCTGCGGATGGAGGGCCTGCCCGAGGACACCGACCGGATCCCCGGCGGCGGCCCGAGCCCGGAGCAGGTGTTCTCGGACGCCCATCTGGACCCCGACCTGCAGGTCGCGCTGGACGAGCTGCCCCCGGAGTTCCGCGCGGCGATCGTGCTCTGCGACGTCGAGGGCCTGTCCTACGAGGAGATCGGCGCGACCCTCGGGGTGAAGCTCGGCACGGTGCGCAGCAGGATCCACCGCGGGCGCCAGATGCTGAAGAACACCATGGAGACCCGACGCGAACAAGCGCGGAGGTTGGAAGGATGACGACTTTGCGGGGGTGGGGGCTGCCCGAGCAGCACCTCGCGCTGGACGCCATCGTCGCCTTCGTCGACGGTGAGCTCAGCGCGAGCGCCCATGACCGCGCGGTCGCGCACCTCGCCCACTGCCCCGCGTGCAGCGGGGAGGCCACCACGCAGCGGCAGGCCCGCGCGGCGGTGAAGGAAGCCGAGGTCCCGTCCGTCTCTCCCGCGCTCCTGCAGGCGCTGCAGGCCATCCCGGGCACCGCCGAGCTGCCGTCCGCACCCGACGGCCTGGCGCTGAGCGAGGACGGCCAGCTGGTCACCGTGGCCCGTTCCAACCGGTCGAAGCAGTTCGGCGGTGGTTCCGCGGTGGGAAGATCCACCCCGCTCGGCGGGGATCGGCCGCTCGGTGGCGTTGGTCCGTTCGAGACCGCCGATGAGGCCGGGCGCCGCGTCGGCAGGCGCACCAAGCAGGGCGCGAGCGTCGTGTTCTCCGGACTCGTGCTCGGGGCGCTGGCGTTCATGAACCTGCCCGACGACCAGGGCCGCCCCATGACCCGGATGCAGATGCCCGGGGACGACTTCTCCAACGCGGTGATCCCGGCCGCGGGACAGACCCTGCTGCCGCAGGAGACGAGCTCGGCATCGCAGGCCCCGAGCTCACCGGCTCTCGTCCCGGAGACCGCTCCGCCGCCGGCTTCGACCAGCGCGCAACCCACGGAGAGCGCGGTGGGCTCCGCTACCGCCGAGCCCACGGCCTCGGCGACACCGGCGAACTAGGAACTTCGCAGGGCTGCGCGGAGCCGCCGCTTCAGGCGTGGCGGGACTCCGCTCGCACGGCTGCGCGAGGCAGCACCTCCTCCGAGCGTCGGTGTTCCCACACCGACTTCACCCCGCTCGGGGCAGAATGGGGTCGCCGGACGCATGCCTATGGTGTGTGATCCACTCGAACCGACGAGCCCGACCACACAGCCCCGGGGAGCGATGAGCGACCAGCCAGGAACGCCCGCGCCGGGCCCGGACGCCGATGAGCCGCGCCGGGAGCCGCCCGAGCCGGGTCAGGAGCCCGTGCACCCGTGGCAGGGTGGTGCCCCCGCCGGCCGCAACGTGCCCGCCGAGCAGTACGCCCCGGCTCCCAAGAGCGATTCCAACGGCCACCGGCTCGCACCGCGTCCGCTGCGGCGCCCGGCCGCCGACTCCGCCCAGCAGGCGGCCTTCGGCCGTCCCGAGGGCGTGACGGGGAGCTTCTCCCCGAACCAGGACCGCCTGCCCACCCGCGGCCTGACGCAGGCCCCGCCGCAAGCCGAGGCGCTGACGCAGGCGTTCAGCCGCCCGGCCTACAGCTCCGAGCGCCTGCAGCGCGCTCCCGGTGAGACCCCTCCCGACGCCGACTCGGAGGACGAGGAGGTCCTCTGGGGCTCCGACGAGCGCGATCCCTGGCGCAACCCGGCGGCGGGTGCCGTGCTCGGGCCGCCGGCGGTCGGCGAGGAGCAGCCGAACGCCGCGGCGGCCACCGAGCGCGCTCCCCTGCTGAGCACCCGCGAAGTGCTGTTCGGCCGCAGGGTGCACCCGAAGGCGCTGGCCGTCCTGGCGGTGCTGGCGCTGCTGATCGGCATCGGCGGCGGATTCCTCGGCCGGATCACCGCCGAGGAGGGCAACCCGCTGGTCAACCCCGATGTCACCCTCGCCGAGGTGAAACCAGGACCGGGCGGCAGGCCGCACGGCGAGGTCGCGCAGGTGGCCCGCAGCGTGGTTCCCGCCGTGGTGTCGGTCGAGGTCCGCGTCGGCGGCCAGGGCGGCTCCGGTTCCGGCGTGATGATCGACGGCAACGGTTACGTTCTGACGAACAACCACGTGATCTCGATGGCCGCCGACACCCCGAGCGCGAAGGTCTCGACGGTCTTCCACGACGGCACCCGCGCTCCGGCCCGGGTCGTCGGCCGGGACGTCAAGACGGACCTGGCGGTGCTCAAGGTCGAGGTCAGCAATCCGACGGTCGCCCGGCTCGGCGACTCCGACAACCTCACGGTCGGCGACGACGTGATCGCCATCGGCTCGCCGCTGGGGCTCGCGGGCACCGTGACGACCGGGATCGTCAGCTCGGTGGACCGGCCGGTGCGGCTGGCCGGGGAGGGCACCGACACCAACGCGGTCATCGACGCCATCCAGACCGACGCCGCGATCAACCCGGGCAACTCCGGTGGCGCGCTGGTCGACGGCAACGGCGCGGTGGTCGGCATCAACAGCGCCATCCGCACCCTCGGCCAAGGCGGCGAGGGCGGCTCGATCGGGCTCGGCTTCGCCATTCCGATCGACGACGCGCGGCGCATCGCCCAGGAGCTGATCCGCACCGGCAAGGTCGAGCACGCCGACCTCGGCGTCAACGCGAAGTCGGTCAGCGATGGCCTCTCCGACGGCGCGCAGGTGCAGAACGTGCAGGACGGCGGCGCGGGCGCGGCCGGCGGGATCGCCGAGGGCGACGTGATCATCAAGGTCGGCGACCGCGAGGTCGGCAGCGCCGACGAGCTGATCGTGGCCGTGGACCGCCACGAGGTCGGCCAGACGGTCCCGGTGACCGTCGTCCGGCAGGGCCGCGAGCTGGTCCTCGACGTGACGCTCAGATGAACCACCGTCGACCTCGCGCGGGCGAGTGCATGTTGCGCCACTTCCCCTATCCATCAGGCCTCACCCGGTCGGTAGTCTGGTGGTGCATCGGTTCGGCCGTATCAGGCCCGCGGGCCGCGAGGATCCCGGAGGAGTCGCGAGGTGTTCGATAGCGTCGGATGGCCGGAGATCCTGGTGCTCGCGCTCGTCGGGCTGTTCGTGCTGGGACCGGAGCGGCTTCCGGAAGGCGCCGCGTGGCTGGGCAAGGCCGTGCGCCAGGTCCGGGACTACGCGACGGGTGCCCGCGAGCAGATCCGCTCGGAGATGGGCCCGGAGTTCGACGAGCTGCAGAAGCCGCTCAACGACCTCCGCAACGTGCGCAACTTCAACCCCAAGACGGCCGTGACCAAGCACTTGCTGGACGGCGAGAACCCGCTGGACGACCTCACCGGCAACGGTTCGAGCAGCAGCGGTTCGAACGGCAACGGCTCGGCGTCGGCGTCCAAGCCCGCCGCCTCGAAGCCGCTCGAACCCGGCGAGCGTCCGCCCTACGACGAAGACGCGACCTGACCGCCGCACGGACTCGGGCTCTTCGCAACATGCGGCGGCAGCCGCCGTTTCAGGTGCGGGGACTCAGCCCGGAACCGCCGGTTCTCGACGTCGTCGAGCAGTGTTCCTCGCGGTCGCGGCGGCAGCCGCCGCCTCAAGTGCGGGACTCAGCCCGCACCGCCGGGGGTTCTGACGCGTCGTGTGGCGAGGACAGCCGCGACGCCGCGTAGGTGGCTACTCAAGGAGCGGATCCCGCAGCCACACGACGCGTCAGGTTCCCCCACCCGCACCGGCCAGCAAACCGACCACGGAAAACCTCAACCCTGCATCGAGGCGATCAGGTTGACCAGGGTCCGAGCCGCGAAGCCGGTCGCTCCGGTGACGACCTCGGAGTAGTCGCTCTCGGCACGAGCCGGGCCCGCGATGTCCAGGTGCGCCCACGGCAGGCCCGCGGTGAACTCCCGGAGGAACAGCGCGGCGGTCACACCGCCGGGTCCGGCCGGGGTCTGCTTGACATCGGACAGATCGCCCTTGACCGCGTCCGCGTGATCCTCGAGCAGCGGCATCCGCCACCAGGTCTCGCCCGCGGAGTGCCCCGCCCGGGTGATCCGGTCGGCCAGGTCTTCGTCGGTGGCGAACACACCACCGGTGCGCAGCCCGAGAGCCACCTTCATGGCCCCGGTGAGGGTCGCCACGTCGAGCAGCACGTCCGGTTCGAGCTTGTCCGCGGCGTAGGCCAGCGCATCGGCCATCACCATGCGGCCCTCCGCGTCGGTGTTGCCGACCTCGGTCGTCTTGCCGCCGTAGTGGCGCACCACGTCGCCGGGGCGGTACGCGCTGCCGGAAACGTGGTTCTCCGCCGAAGGCACCAGCCCGGTCACCTTCACCGGCAGGCCCAGCCGAGCGACCGCCAGCAGCGCGCCGATCACGGCGCCGCCGCCGGCCATGTCGGTGCGCATCAGGTGCATCCCGTCGGCGGGCTTGAGCGAGATGCCGCCCGTGTCGAAGGTGATGCCCTTGCCCACCAGCACCAGGTGCGGGCCGGTGGCCGCAGCGGGGTGGTGGTTCAGCTCGAGCAGCCGGGGCGGGCGCGACGAGCCGCCACCGACGGCGAGGATGCCGCCGAAACCGTTCTCGGCGAGCCACTTCTCGTCGCGAACGGTGGCGGTGAGGTTCGGCAGCGGTTCGGCCAGCGCGGCACCGGTGCCGGTGAGCCAGGCGGGGTCCTTGACGTTGGAGGGGGCGTTGGCCAGGTCCCGGGCCAGCGAGGTCGCCGCGGCGAGTTCGCTCGCGCGGCGCACCGTCTCGCGCATCGGTTCCACATCGGCGTCTTCCGGCGCGACCAGGAGCACCTTGCGCAGTCGCGGCGGCGAGGTGTCGTTGGTCACCTTGAACCGGTAGCCGCCGAGCGCGAGCCCGAGGGTCAGCTCGGTGAGCAGCTCTTCGTCGGGCTCGGCGGGCAGCCGGACCTGGAGGTAGTCGGCGTCCGAGGCCTCACCGAGGTCACCGGTCTCGTCCTCGGACTCGACAGCCCCGGCGAGCCGGTCGCGCACCGCGCGAGCCACCGACGCACCGGCGGTGCGCCACTCGTGGCTCGCGCCGGAACCGACGCCGATGGCCCAGCCGACCCCACCGGACGACAGCGGCAGCGGGCGCACGGTTCCGGCGGCGGCGGAGGCGCCGACCGCCTGCAGCACCGCTGGAGTCACGTCGAACCGCTCGGCCGCCGCGTCCAGATCCGGGCCGGACTCGCCTTCGTGGACGGCCACCGCTCCCGGCAGGCCATCGCGCCACTTGCGCACCACGTCCACTTCGACCAGTGCGGTGGGGATCACGGGAAGCTCGGGCTCCACCGGCCGGGACGGCTGAGCGGAGCGGAACACGGAGGCACCGGACACGAATAGACCTTCCTGCATGGACCACGTCGAACGCGGTCGAAACTACCGTCTTCCCGGCCGCGCGAACCGCGGTCGGAGCGAGATGTCCTTGCTCAACGAGAACCCCGGCACCGAAGCTCCGGCACCGGGGTCAGGCGGCGGCGAACGTCTTGCCACCCGTCGTCGACGTGTTGTCGCCTCGGCGACGTCGCGGCACCGCGCCCGGGGTTGGCCTGCAGCGCCGCTGGTCGCCGGTTGCGGCCTCGCGGGTCGCTCCGGTAGCCGGGTGCGGAGTGGGACCAGCTCGCGCCGCTGCGGGTTCTCAGACGTCGTCGGGTGAGGACAGCCGCAGCGCCGCGCATCTGCCGTGCTCGAGTCGCGGATCCCGGCGGCGTCTGAGGTGCCGCTCCCGGCACCGCCACGCGAGCCGGAAACCGGAACAACCCCTCAGCCGGTGGCCGACTCCAAGGCATCGCCCAGGTTCTGGGCCTCCTCGAGCGACATCTCGACGACTAGTCGCCCACCACCCTCAAGCGGGACGCGCATCACGATGCCGCGCCCCTCCTTAGTCACCTCGAGGGGACCGTCTCCGGTCCGGGGCTTCATGGCCGCCATAGCGTGCTCCCTCCGTGAACATCCACCCCGCCGGTCGCCACAACCAGGCGGGTCCCGCTCCATTCTCCCCCATCTCGAGCCGGAGACGAAACCGAACCGATCAACTCGTGTCGCCGTGCGCTGGTCGAATAACGATGGCGCCTGGCAGACTCACCCGCTGTGCGGGCTTTTTCGGCCACAACGGGAGTCACGGAGAGCGCCGGGAATGGCACTCTCCGGCGTGTGCGCGCTCGGGCGCGTCTCCCCCGTCCGGCGAAGAGCCCGGCAACCTGCGGGAACACCGTCTACTCGGGACGCGAGAACCGGAAGCGGTCCACATTGGAAATCCCGCGCGCACTGCATCTCGAGGCAAGGAGCTGGAAGTGACCGACGTACTGCTGACCGAGGACAACGCTGGTGTGCGCCTGCTCACGTTGAACCGCCCGGAGTCGTTCAACTCGCTCAACGTCGAGCTCAAGGAGGCTCTGCTCGCCGCGCTGCGCGACGCCGCGGCCGATGACGCGGTGCGCGCCGTGGTGATCACCGGGGCGGGCAAGGCGTTCTGCGCGGGCCAGGACCTCAAGGAGCACATCGAGCTGCTCTCCTCGGGTTCGGACATGCCGCTGCGCACGGTCGAGGAGCACTACAACCCGATCACCAAGGCGGTGGCGAACATGCCGAAGCCGGTGATCGCAGCGGTCAACGGCACCGCGGCGGGCGCGGGCGCGGCCATCGCGTACGCCAGCGACCTGCGCATCGCCCAGACCGGGGCGAAGTTCCTGATGGCCTTCGCCAACGTCGGTCTGTCCACCGATTCGGGAGCGTCCTGGACGCTGCCGCGGCTGATCGGCTACGGGCGGGCGATGGAGATGATGCTGCTGGCCCAACCGGTGGAGGCCGACGAGGCGCTGCGCATCGGGATGGTCAATCAGGTCGTCGAGGACGCCAGGGCCACGGCCGAGGAACTCGCGTCCCGGATGGCCACCGGACCGACCTTCGCCTACGCCCGGATCAAGGAGACGATGCGCGCGGCCGCCTCCGAAGGGCTCGACGAGGCCCTCGCCGTCGAAGCGGGCGCGCAGAACGAGGCCGGCGGCACTGCCGACCACAAGGAAGCCGTGGCGTCCTTCGTGGAGAAGCGCGACCCGCGGTTCACCGGCCGCTGACCTGCGGCTCCCGCGCGGACTGACCCCGAGCGGGTCGCGGGTCAGTCCGCGCGCCAGCAGCCCTCGAGGTGATCGTCGACCATCCCGGTGGCCTGCATCATCGCGTAGCAGGTGGTCGGTCCGACGAAGGCGAAACCGCGGCGCTTGAGCTCCTTGGCCATGGCCTTGGATTCAGGGGTGGTCGCCGGGACGTCACCGATTCGCGCGGGACGCCCGGTCCGCGACGACGGGGCGAAGGACCACAGCAGGTCGTCCAGCGGCCGGTCCAGGTCGAGGACCGCGCGGGCGTTGTTGATGGCAGCGTCGATCTTGGCGCGGTTGCGCACGATGCCCGCGTCGGCCAGCAGCCGCTCGCGGTCGGCATCGGTGAACGCGGCGACCGCGGTCGGGTCGAAGCCCGCGAAGGCCTGCCGGAACGCGGGGCGCTTGCGCAGGATGGTCAGCCAGGACAGGCCGGATTGGAAGGCCTCCAGGGTGATCCGCTCGAACAGCTCCGGGACGCCGCGCAGCGGCACGCCCCACTCGCTGTCGTGGTACTCGGCGTAGTCGGGCTGGTTGACGCTCCACGGGCAGCGCGCCCTCCCGTCGGCACCGACCACCGGATCTTGCTCGATCACCGGATCCTCCATCACGACGGCGCGGGGACACCCGGCGCCGGCAGGTTCAGTCGTCCTCGGAGCGGACCTCGCGAAGTTGCTCGCCCGCGGCGTCGAGCTGGCGCTCCAGCGTGGCGATGCGGCCGTGCAGCTCGTCGAGCTCGCCGGCCAGCCGTTCCACGACCCAGTCCACCTCCGCGGGCTTGTAACCGCGCAAGACCTGCTGGAAGCGCAGATCCCGCACGTGGACTCCCTCGACGTCGGTCGCGGGCAACCAGGTGGGGGTCGCTCCCGGGGGCAGGGGTGCGAGTTCTTCGCCGCGGCCGAAGACCAGCACGGCCAGCAGGTAGACCACGGCGGCGACCGCCAGCACCACGAACAGGTAGATCAGCGCACTAGCCACGCACGCAATCGTGGCACGCGACACCGGCGGCCGGAGCCCGGCCTCGCCTCGTCCGGCGGCCCTGCCGCGTACCCACCGCAACGACCGGCGACCCCGAGGTGCGACCGGTCGCGCGGCCGGGAGGTCACGCCTGCTCGCACCGGGCGACTCGCGGAGACGGGCCAGCGAGCGGTCCCAAGGGTCCGTTCAGCATGCGGCGGAGCCGCATGCGGTGTGGGCCTCAGCCGGTGCCGCGGCGGGTTCTCAGACGTCGTCGGGCGAGGACAGCCGCGGCGCCGCGCAGGCCGCTACGCGAGGAGCGGATCCCGCAGCCCGGCGGCGTCCGAGGCTCCTCCCGGCACGCCAGGCAAACCACAGGCGGAAATGTCGCCTAAGCCTGCGCGGGAGCCTTCAGCACGCCTTCGATGGCGCTGGTGAACTCCTGCCAGGCCTTGCGCTCGGCCTGCAGCGTCTGCTGGCCGGTGGGTGTGAGCCGGTAGGTGCGCCGCTGCCTGCCTCCGACCGTGCTCCAAGTGCTCTGCACGTATCCGGCACGCTCGAGCCGGCGCAGCGCCGGGTAGACCGTGCCGGTAGGCAGGTCGAGAGCACCACCGCTGCGTTCTTGCAGCGCTTCGATGATCGCGTAGCCATGCAGTGCCTTGCCGTCCAGCGTCGCCAGCAGCAGGGCGTCCAGATGGCCGCGGAGCGCGTCAGCCTTCACGAGTAGCGACTCTACGGATATTTCCCGGCGGTGTCATCGCCAGGGGGCAACAGGACGAAGGTCCTTTTCCGATCCTTCGCAGCGTGATGTCGATCACGCCCCAGCTCTGGGCCGTTCGGGTGGCACGAACCCGAATGGGGCGCACCGGACGAGCGGGGCGCGCACACTGCGAAGTCGACCACAACCGGCCCAGTTGACCAGGAGCTTTCCGTGGCCGAGAACAACGCGGAGCAATCGGCGAACGGTGCCGACCTGCTCGACGCCGCAGCCGACGACTCCCCGAGCCGGACCGCGCTCGACCAGGTCCGCGTCTACCTGGCGGAGCTGGCCGGTGTGCTCGACCAGCAGGAACCGGACCTCTACCTGCCCGAGGCCCAGTGGCGGCTGGCCGAGCTCAACGACGAGCTCGCCCACGAGCGCCCCAGCGCTCCGCGAGTGCAGTCGCGCTGGATGCGGCTCATTCCGGTGCTGCGGGAGCTCCGCCCCGACATCCCGACCGAGCAGCTGACCGAACTGATCAAGCGGGCCGTCGGCGTCGGCTGACCCCGTCGCCGCGCGGCGTCACCGCGCGGCGAGCGCGCGGGGGTTCACCCGGCGCACAGCTCCAGGGCCTCGTCGATGTCGGTGGTCACCCGCAGCGCTTCCATGGAACGGGCCGAGGCGAAGCCGGTATCGGCCAGGTTCCGCAGCCAGTCCAGCAGGCCCTGGTAGTGGCCGTCCGGGTCGAGCAGGACCACCGGCTTGTTGTGCATCCCCAGGTAGCGCGAGGTCCAGATCTCGAACAGCTCCTCGCAGGTTCCGATCCCGCCGGGCAACGTCAGGAACGCGCTGGCGTGCGCGTCCATCAGGCCCTTGCGCTCCCGCATGGTGTCGACCACCAGCAGCTCGTCCGACTCGGTATCGCCCACCTCCTTTTCCAGCAGGGCGCGCGGGATGACGCCGACCGTCCGGCCGCCGTCCGCGCGGGCGGCGCGGGCCAACTCGCCCATCATCGAGACCCGGCCACCACCGGATACCAGCGTCCAGCCGCGCTTGGCGATCTTGCGCCCGACCTCGGCCGCCAGATCCAGGTGGGGCTGCGGAACGGGCCCGGACGCGCAGTAGACGCACACCGAGACGTCCCCAGTAGATCCACCGATTTCCGTTGCCGCAACGGTCAATGCGTCTGCTCCCAAGCTTCGTAGGCCTCCTGCACGATGGAGACCGCATCATCGATGTCGTCGGTGAGGTGCAGCAGCGCGAGATCCTTCTCGCCGATCTTCCCGTACTCCAGCATGCTGCTGCAGACCCAGTCGTAGAGGCCCTGCCAGTAGTCCTTGCCGAACAGCACGACCGGGAACTTGGTGACCTTCTTGGTCTGCACCAGGGTCAGCGCCTCGAACAACTCGTCCATGGTGCCGAAGCCACCCGGCAGGCAGATGAACGCCTGGGCGTACTTCATGAACATCGTCTTGCGCACGAAGAAGTACCGGAAGTTGACGCCCAGGTCGACCCACGGGTTCAGCCCCTGCTCGAACGGCAGCTCGATGCCCAGCCCGATGGACAGCCCACCGGCCTCCGAGGCCCCGCGGTTGACCGCTTCCATCGTGCCGGGCCCGCCACCGGTGATCGACGCGCAGCCGATGCCCGCGAGCGCCCTGCCCAGCTCCACACCGGTCTGGTACTCGGGGTGCTCGCGCGGGGTGCGGGCGGAGCCGAACACGGTCACCGCGCGCGGCACCTCGGCCAGCGCGCCGAAGCCCTCGACGAACTCGGCCTGGATGCGCAGCACTCGCCACGGGTCGGTGTGCACCCAATCCGTGGGTCCTCTGGAATCCAGCAGCCGCTCGTCGGTGGTGGTCGGCTCGCTCGAGCGCGAGCGACGCAGCACCACGGGGCCGCGTTGCTTCTCGTGCGGACGTTCCGCACCGTTGGACCGGGCTTCGCTCATGGGCCCGAGACTACGCAGCCACTGATCGCTCGCGGTGTCCAGGCCGTCACTTTGCGCACGATGAAATGCCTGTTCATGGGAGATTCAGGCGGCGTACCATGGAACGACAAGATCGAGTGGCGCGGCGACGGCGGCCGCGCACACCACGCAGATCTCGGGATCTACGCAGGCGCGCCCCACGCGTCGCCGGGCCGATGCAGCTTCGAGCCCGGGAGTCCGCCATGATCATCGAACTGCTGATCGCGATACTGGCCGCAGGCGTCATCTACCTGGCGGCCAGCCTCAAAGTCGTACGCCAGTACGAGCGGGGCGTGGTGTTCCGCTTGGGACGGGTGCAGGAACTCACCCGCGGGCCGGGACTGACCATGATCGTCCCGGCGATCGATCACCTCCGGAAGGTGAACCTCCAGATCGTCACGATGCCGGTGCCCGCGCAGGAGGGCATCACCCGCGACAACGTCACCGTCCGCGTGGACGCGGTCGTGTACTTCCAGGTCGCGGATCCGCAGAAGGCGATCATCAACGTCGAGGACTACCTGTTCGCGGTCGGTCAGGTCGCGCAGACCTCGCTGCGCTCGATCATCGGCAAGAGCGATCTCGACGATCTGCTGTCCAACCGCGAGAAGCTCAACCAGGGCCTCGAGCTGATGATCGACAGCCCGGCGCTGGGCTGGGGCGTGCACATCGACCGGGTGGAGATCAAGGACGTCTCGCTGCCGGAGTCGATGGAGCGCTCGATCGCCCGGCAGGCCGAGGCCGAGCGCGAACGCCGCTCGCGGATCATCTCCGCCGACGGCGAGTACCAGGCCTCCCGCAAGCTCGCCGATGCCGCGCACGTCATGGCCGACACGCCGCAGGCGATGCAGCTGCGGCTGCTGGAGACCGTGGTGGAGGTCGCCGCGGAGCAGAACTCCACGCTGGTGCTGCCGTTCCCGGTCGAGCTGCTGCAGTTCGTCGACACCGTCAAGGGCGCCGGTGCGGCCGCCGCGAAGACCGAGACCTCCGAGGAGACCGAAGCGACCGAGCGAGGCACCGAAACCGCGGAACCGGACGAGGAGCGACCGGAACTGACCGAGTCCGCCCCCGGAACCGAACTACCGCAGCAGCGCACCCGTGAGGTCTTGGAACCCGGCGACTCCGAGGCCGTGGGCACGGCCTGAACGACCGGTAGGCACGACCGCACCGCGCGGGCGGCGTCCTGCTGAGCCGGCACCGCGCCGCCCGCGGCGGGGAGGAACGCGTTCGGCGGCCGGGTCAGCTCAGGAAGCGCTGCAGGGTCTCCGCGCAGTGCCGGATCTCGGCGGTGCGGACGTTCTCCTGCTGAGTGTGCGCCAGCGTCGGGTTGCCGGGGCCGAAGTTGACCGCGGGCAGGCCGCGGGCCGCGAAGCGGGCGACGTCGGTCCAGCCGAGCTTGGCGACCGGCTCCGACTGCGAGGCGCTGACCAGCCCGGCGGCCGCCGGTGAGGTCAGTCCGGGCAGCGCGCCGCCGGAGCAATCGGTGACCGTGAGGTCGAAGCCGTCGAAGACCTCGCGCAGGTGGGCCTCGGCCTCGGCGGCCGAGCGGTCCGGGGCGAAGCGGTGGTTGACGGTCACCACGCACTCGTCGGGCACCACGTTGCCCGCGACGCCGCCCTCGATCTTCACCGCCTGCAGGCCCTCGTGGTACTGCAGGCCGTCGATGACCGGGTTGCGCGGGGTGTACTCGCTCAGCCGCCGCAGGACCGGCTCCGCCGCGTGGATCGCGTTCGAGCCCATCCACCCCCGCGCGGTGTGCGCGCGGGCGCCGGTGAGGCGGATCTGGACGCGGATGGTGCCCTGGCAACCGGCCTCGATCGCGGCGTTGGACGGTTCGCCGACCACCGCGAGGTCGCCGTCGAGCCACTCGGGCAGCTCGCGCTCGATGCGGCCGAGACCATTGCGCTCGGCCTCGATCTCCTCGCAGTCGTAGAACACGAAGGTCAGGTCGTGCCGCGGCTCCGGCAGCGTCGCGGCCAGGTGCAGCAGCACCGCGTCGCCGCCCTTCATGTCCACCGTCCCGCACCCGTGCAGGACCTCGTCGGCCCCGGAACCGGTGCGGCGCACCGGCAGGTTGTCGTTGATCGGCACGGTGTCCAGGTGCCCGGCCAGCACGACCCGCTCCTGCCTGCCGAGGTCGGTGCGCGCCAGCACGGCCTGCCCGTTGCGGACCACCTCCAGGTGCGGCGCCTGCTCGCGCAGCGCCCGCTCCACCGCGTCCGCGATGTCGCGCTCATCCTCCGAGACGCTGGGGATGTCCACCAGCGCCGCGGTCAGTTCGACGGGGTCCGACTTGAGATCCAACGAGCCACTCACGCCCGGCAGGCTACTCCGGGTGGCGAGGTTCACAGTCGGCGGCGCTCCAGCGCGCAGCTGCGCGTTCGATCACGATTGGTTCTCCCGTAACCGGGTCGTGCGGTTTCCGGCTGGTCGATCCGGCAAGATGCGGGACGCAACGACGTGCACATCCGACGGGGGTATCCGGTGTTGGACCCGCGAGGCGTGCTTCGGCAGCGCCCGAGCATCGAGGACATCAGCGCGCAGTACCGGCGGATGCAGCAGCGGGTGATCGAGCTGCTCGACCAGGCCCTCGGCCCGATGGACTGGACGGTCGTCGAACCCGAGTCACCCCGGAACTGCACCTCCTTCCCCGGCATCGCCGAGGCCGAGAGCCGGCTGCTGGAGGCCTGGCGCTCGCCCCGCTCGATCACCGATGACGACTGGCCGCGGGCGATGGGCATCGTGCGCTCGATCACCGCCGAGCACGGCTTCGAGCCCCCGGAGATCGTCATCAACCGTTCCGGGGACCACGAGGTCACCGGCAACGACACCTACGGCGCCGTCTACTCCTTCGGCACCGCGACCGGCACCGAGCTCAGCGTCACCACCGGGTGTCATCTGCGAGCCGCGCGCACCGCCTGATCGCGCCACCCCGTGCGGGCCGAGCGGGGCGTTGCCGATTACCGTTTTGCACATGAGCGCATTCCCCGACCAGCAGAGCACCGGCGCCCACGGCGTGGGCCTGGCCACCGTGACCGACGACGGCACGGTCCTCGACACCTGGTTCCCCACCGTCAAGCTGGGCGAGTCCGGGCAAGCGGGCAGCACGCGGCTGACCGCCGAGCGAGCGGCCGAGTCCCTCGGGGAAGCCGGCGCGGCGCTGCTCGGGCGGGATGACGCCCGCGGCGTGGAGATCGTCGCGGTGCGCACCGAGATCCCCTCGCTCGCCGACGCCCCGGCCGACACCCACGACGTCTACCTGCGGCTGCACCTGCTCTCGCACCGCATGGTCCGCCCGCACGGGGTCAGCCTGGACGGGCAGTTCGGCCTGCTGGCCAACGTCGTGTGGACCAACCACGGCCCGTGCCCGGTGGAGGGCTTCGAGGCCACCCGCCTGCGGCTCAAGGCGCGCGGCCCGGTGACCGTCTACAGCATCGACAAGTTCCCCCGGATGGTCGACTACGTGATCCCGTCCGGCGTGCGCATCGGCGACGCCGACCGGGTCCGCCTGGGCGCGCACCTGGCCAGCGGCACCACCGTGATGCACGAGGGCTTCGTGAACTTCAACGCCGGGACGCTGGGCGCCTCCATGGTCGAGGGCCGGATCTCGGCGGGCGTAGTGGTCGGCGATGGCTCGGACGTCGGCGGCGGTGCCTCGATCATGGGCACGCTCTCCGGCGGCGGCAAGGAGGTCATCTCGGTCGGCGAGCGCTGCCTGCTCGGTTCCAACGCGGGCATCGGCATCTCGCTGGGCGACGACTGCGTCGTCGAGGCCGGGCTGTACATCACGGCGGGCACCAAGGTGACCCTGCCGGACGGCACGATCACCAAGGCCGCCGAGGTCTCCGGCAACGACGGCCTGCTGTTCCGCCGCAACTCCACCACCGGCACCGTCGAGGTCGTCAACCGCACCGGCGGCAAGATCGAGCTCAACGCCGCCCTGCACGCCAACGACTGAGCAACGGCTCTCGAAGCCGCGAGAACGGCCGGGCATCCCCGCGAGGGACGCCCGGCCGTTCCTTCGGCATGGGGCGGCAGCAGCTGCTCTGCTTCTGGTGTGGGACTCAGCCCGCACCGCGGCGGTTCTCCGCGGCCCGCCTGGCGAGGACAGCCGCGACGCCGCGCAGGCCGCTGATCGACGAGCGGATCCCGCCGCCAGCGGGACGCTGAGGTTCCGCCGCTTGCGCAGCCACGCGAACCGCCACCATCTCCTAAAATTGGGAATGGTGTCTGGCGGCGTGGTGGACCAGGTTCGCTCGGGGCTCGCAACCCGGTTGCAGGCCTTGCGGGAGCACGAGGGCGGGACCAGGGACGGCAGCGATCCCGAGGAGCTGCACCAGATGCGGGTATCGGTGCGGCGCATGCGGGAGATGCTGCGCTCGGCCCGCAGCTTCCTCGACCGAGAGCACTCCGAGCCGCTGCGCAACGAGCTCGGCTGGCTGGGACGTGCGCTGGGGCCCGTGCGCGACCTGGACGTGCTGCTGGAACACCTCCGCGAGCAGACCGCGGAGATGCCCGAGCAGGACGCCGCCGAACGACTGCTGGCCGGGCTGGACGCCGAGCACGAGCGCGCCCGCGCCGACCTGCTCGCCGCGCTGGACAGCGACCGCTACCGCGCACTCCTCGACTGGGTCGAGGAAGCCTCCCGGGAGCTTCCCGCGCGCGAATCCGATGCTGGCGACGACGGCGGTTCCGAGCTGCGCGACCTGGTCCTGCGCCAGTTCGGCAAGCTTCGCAAGGACGTCGGCAAGCTGCCCGACGACCCGCCGGACGATCGGCTGCACGCACTCCGGATTCGCGGCAAGAAGGTCCGCTACACCGCCGAGCTCGCCGAACCCGCGCTCGGCAAACCGATCAAGCGCCTGATCAAGGCCACCAAGAAATTCCAGGACGTGCTCGGCGAGCACCAGGACGCCTGCGTCGCCGAGCAGCGCCTGCGCGATCTGGCCGCCGAGGCCGACGCCGGGGCCGCCTTCGTCGCGGGCAGGCTGGTCGAACGCGAACAGCTGCGCAAGGCCGATCGCCGCGCCCGCTGGCCCGGGGCCTGGGACCAGCTCGTCGAGGCCGAGAAGGGCGTCCGGCGCGGCCCCCGCTGAAGCGGCGGCCGCGCCGGTTCAGCCGTTGCTACAGGCGCTTGGCAGCGGCGGCGATGCGCTCGTCGGTCGCGGTCAACGCGATCCGCACGTGCCGGTCGCCGCCCGGGCCGTAGAAGGTCCCGGGGGCGGCCAGGATGCCGCGCTGCGCCAGCCATTCCACGGTCTGCCAGGCGTCCTCGCCGCGCGAGGCCCACAGGTACAGGCCGGCCTGCGAGTGCTCGATGCCGAACCCGGCCGCTTCCAGCGCCGGGCGCAGCGTCGCGCGCCGCTGGGCATACCGTTCGCGCTGAACCGCGACGTGCTCGTCGTCGCTCAGCGCCTCGGTGATCGCCTCCTGAACCGGCCGGGGCACGATCATGCCCGCGTGCTTGCGCAGCTCCAGCAGCCGCGCGACCAGGTCCGGATCACCGGTGACGAACCCGGCGCGGTAACCGGCCAGGTTCGAGGACTTCGACAGGGAGTGCACCGCGAGCAGGTTCCGCCGCGAGGCGCCGACCGACGGGTGCAGCACCGACACCGGATCGGTGTCCCAGCCCAGCGCGAGGTAGCACTCGTCGGAGGCCACCACCGCGCCCATCTCCTGCGCAGCGCGCACCTGCGCGGACAGCTCGCCCGCGTCGAGGACGCGGCCGGTCGGGTTCGACGGCGAGTTCAACCACAGCAGCGCGGTTCCCTCCGGCGGCCGTTCGCCAGGGCCCAGCCGGACCACCTCGGCGCCCGCGATCTTCGCGCCGACCTCGTAGGTCGGGTACGCCAGATCCGGGATGGCCACCACGTCACCCGGTCGCACACCGGCCAGCGTGGGCAGCCAGGCCACCAGCTCCTTGGAGCCGACGGTGGGCAGCACCGCGTCGTGCTCGATCCCGTCGATGCCGTAGCGGCGGCGCAGCGACTCGGCCGCCGCCTCGCGCAGCGCGGGCGTGCCGTGGGTGGCCGGGTATCCCGGCACCTCGGAGACCGAGCGCAGCGCCTGCTGCAGGTTCTCCGGGACCGGGTCGACCGGGGTGCCGACGGACAGGTCGACGATGCCGTCCGGATGGGCGGCGGCCGTCGCCTTGCACGTCGCCAGCGAATCCCACGGGAACTGCGGGAGTTGCGGGCCACGGGGCCCGGACGACACCTCGTCCGGGCCGTGCGCGGGACTCATTCGCCCTGCGGCGGAAGGCTCGTGACGGGCTCGACGTCCTTGTTGACCTTGCCCACCTTGGCCGCACCGCCCGGCGAACCGAGGTCATCGAAGAAGTCCACGTTCGCCTTCGTGTAGGCGGCCCACTCGTCCGGCACGTCGTCCTCGTAGTAGATGGCCTCGACCGGGCAGACCGGCTCGCAGGCACCGCAGTCGACGCACTCATCGGGGTGGATGTAGAGCATCCGCCCGCCCTCGTAGATGCAGTCGACGGGGCACTCTTCGATGCATCCCTTGTCGAGCACGTCCACGCAGGGCTCGGCGATCACGTAGGTCACGGTTCACTCCTGCTCGAAGCGTTGTCCTCGGCGCGCAGGAATCTCCTGGCGCGGCTAATGACAGTATCCCTCGGACTCCCCTGCTGGGGTAACTGGTCCCACGGCTCGGGAGGCCGTGTTGACCTTACGATGTCCGGGTAAACGCCGTAAACGGTGTCTTCCGCTTCCCCCGCGATACCCGCGATGCCCACCGATAATGCCGATCACGGGTGAATTCGCACCAGCCTGGCGGTGAGCCTCGCGAGCCTCCGGACAAAAGGAACGTGCCATGCGCCACACCGCCGCTCACCGGGCGGATCAGCTCTTGGCGGCCTGCTTGCTGAGCACGATCCCGAGCATCATCGCGCTGGGCAGCGCTCCACCGCCGAGCAGCAGCAGAGTGCGCCAGTCGCTACCCAGCAGCACCACGTCGCCACCGGGGCCGAACACCCCGAAGATCAGCACCACCAAGAACCACACGACCAGGGGAGCCCCCGCGACCCGCCGGCGCGCGGAGATCCAGCCCGCCGCTGCCACCAGCAGCGGCGTGGTGACCGCGGCGACGGCGGCGGCGATCGGGAACTGCACCGGCCCGATGTAGAGCGGCAGGTAGAGCAGCTCGACCACGGCCAGGATCGCGGCATCGAGCAGCAGGAAGCCGAGCAGAACGGCGTCGCGGAACGTCACCGGGTCTCCAGTCCGCCGAACAGGTCGGTCGCGCAGCCGTTCGCGTCGCCGCTGGCCAGCACGTAGTGCTCGGTGCCCAGCAGCGGCTGGGCGATGCCGTTGCTCAGCGCGAAGGAGGCGATCCCCGCCCCGTCGCGCCGCTGCTCGACCCAGACCTCGACCTGGGTGGCGTGCGCGCGCAGCGCGGCGATCTTGGCGGGCAGGTGCTCGGCGACGTCGATCGCGGTGGTGATCGATCCCTCGTCGACGCCGGGCAGCTCGTGCGACTCGGGCAGCCGGAACGGCAGGTCCGCGGACTCGGCCAGCTCGGCGAGGCCCCGGTCCTGCGCCTGCCGGGACGGCACGGCGTGGAACAGGCGCCGCACGTCGGTGCTGCGCTCGACGGCGGCCTCGGTGACCTCGTGCGCCCGGATGTGGTCGGGGTGCCCGTAACCGCCGTCCGCGGCGTAGGTCACCACGACCTCCGGCCGGAACTCCTCGATGATCTGCACCAGCTGGTCGGTCTGCTCGGCGAGGTCGCCGATGGCGAAGGCCCTCGGGTGCGCGTCCGGGACCGCGGTCGCCCGCCCGGGCTCGTCCCACAGCATCCCGGAGTCCCGCCAGCGGCCTGCACCGCCGAGGAACCGGTGCTCGGACACCCGCAGCGCGGCCAGGGCCGAGCGCAGCTCGCCGATTCGATATCCGCCCAGCTGATCGGCCTCGTCGCTGACCAATCCCCGCAGCTCGGCCGGGATCACCTCGCCGGCCTCACCGAGCGTGCAGGTCACGACCATGACCTCGACCCCGCGAGCGGCGTACCGGGCGATGGTCCCGCCGGTCCACAACGTCTCGTCATCGGGATGCGCGTGCACCAGCAAGAACCGAGCCATGGCCCCAAGCCTAGCCACCCGAACGATCGACCCCAGCAGCCCCAGGCCCGTGACAGTTTTGCCTAAAACTGTCCGCCTGCGGCGCCCGAAATGTCCGGACAGTTTTAGGCAAAACTGTCACCGCGCTACCGGCACCGCCACGCAGGCCGCGAACCGCTCTCAGGCGTAGCTGTTCAGGCGTAGCTGTTCAGGCGTAGCTGTTCAGGCGTAGCTGTTCAGGCGTTGCTGGCGCAGGCGTAGCTGTTCAGGCGTTGCTGGCGCAGGCCTAGTAGCCGTCGCTGTCGGCTGGGGTGCCGAGCCATTGGGCCGCCGTGGAGAACGGGCCGGCGAGGCCGTTGCCGACCTCGACGCCCTTGACGTCGTCGCGCACCGCCAGCACCTGGGCCTGCTGGTAGAGCGGCAGGGCGATCGCTTCCTCCCAGACCTCGGACTCGACGCTGGCCGAGGCCTTGGCGAACGGCTGCTTGCCGGTCAGGGCCGCGTCGATGGTCGGCTGCAGGAGCTCGTCGCAGAAGCCCGCAGAGTTGTACGGGAACGGCTGCTCGTCCGGACCCGCGCCGGGACAGCCGAAGGCCGACGCCATGGTCGCCGCCGGATCCCCGCCCGCCGGGCGCGGCGCGATCGCCATGTCGACGGTGCCCGCCGTGCCGGCCTCCGCCGAGATCGGGTCGGTGGCCAGCATCTCGTTGAAGAGCTGATCGCTGGTCGGCGTGACCACCGTCGCCTGGATCCCTGCCGCGCGCAGCTGCTTCGCGGCCTCCTCGGCGATGCGGGCGTAGGACTCCTGCTCGAACGGCGCCGCGATCACCAGGTTCAGCGGAGTCCCATCTCGCATCCAGGAATCACCGCTGCGCTGATACCCGACCTCGGTGAGCAGGCGCTGCACCTCCGCCGGATCCGGCACGTCCGGCATCCCGGCGGGCTCGGTCGGCTTGTACGCCGGATCGGTGGGCGCGAGCACCTGCGCGTGCGCGGGCAGCTGCTCCCCCGGACCGCCACCGGTCCCGGCGTCGATCAACGCGCGCCGGTCGAGGGCGGCCAGCACGGCCTGGCGCACCTTGCCCTCGGACAGCGCCCGGCTGTCCTGCCGCAGCAGCACCTCCATGGTCGCCGGCCGCGGCACGGTCAGCACCCGAACCTGATCGCCCAGACCCTTGAGCTGCCCGATGGTGCCGGAGTCGGCGCTGAACATGGCCATGTGACTGTCCCCGCTGCGCAGCGCCTGCACCTGCCGGGTCTTGTCCAGCGCGCGGAGCACGACCCGTTCGGAGCGCGCGGGCGGGCCCCAGTAGCGGTCGTTGCGCTCCAGGATCAGCTCGCCGCGATCCAGGTCGACCTGCCGGATCGCGAACGGCCCGCCGGAGGCGGGATAGCCCTCGTCGAGGGCGGCGCCCCAGTCGCGGGGCGCGTCGCGCAGCAGATGCGCGGGCAGCAGGTTGTTGAACAGGGTGCGCCAGCCCGGGAAGGGCTTGGCGAAGGTGACGTCGACGGTCTTGCCGCCCTGCCGGGAGGCGACGTCGTCGATCAGCCGGTACCCGGCGGGATTGATCACGCCGGGTTGCGAGCGCAGCTGCTCCCACAGGTAGACGAAGTCCTCGGCCGCGATCGGCGCCCCGTCGGACCAGCTGGCCTGGCGCTTGATCCGGTAGCGCACGGTGAAGTTCTGCGCGTCCGGCACGACCTCGGCGGATTCCATCAGCGTGGTGTCCAGCCGCGGCACGCCGGAGGGATCCGGGCGGAACACCGACGGCAGCATCAGACTGGCCAGCGCGGAACTGGTCGGCGACAGATCGGCGAGGGTGTGCGGGTTGAACCCGCTCTCGAGCTGATCCACGCCGACGACCACCTCGATCGGCATCGGCCGGGCGGGCTCGCTCGTCGTCGGCGGCGGGGGCGCCTCACCCGGCGGCACCAGCTGCGGCGGAGGTGCGTTGGTGCACCCGGCGACCAGGCTTACCGCGGCCACCAGCAGGGGAACCGAACCCCATGGGCGGCGTCGACCCTGGGACACGCCGAACCTCCCATCACATCGTCCCCCGACAACTCGAACTCCGACGAGCCCTCGGAACAGCGGCCCTCGCGCGTTCGCGAACGCGCGAACCCCCTATGGTTCCTGCCTCCGATCGGGTGATCGGCACCGGGGTCGGCGACCAGTTTGCTAGCTGCCGGGACGCCGCGCCCGGGGAACGGCGAAACGGGCGGGCGAGCCCCTGCTGGAAAGCACCCGCACCGCGCCGCGATCCGGCTCCGCGCACCCGGCAGGCGACGCACGTTCGCCCGGCCGGTTCTCGCGGAACCGGCCGGGCGAACGGACACGATCAGCCGGCGGACGCCGGCCGGGAGCAACCGGCTCAGGCGTTGTTGTCGCGCGCCTTGGCGCGGGACCGCTCGCGGCCGCGGGTGACCGAGTCGAGGGTCACCTTGCGGACGCGGGTGACCGACGGGCCGATCTCGACGCACTCGTCGACCGAGCAGAACTCCAGCGCCTCCTCCAGCGAGAGGGTTCGCGGCTTGGCCAGCTTCTCCAGCTCATCAGCGCTCGAAGAGCGCATGTTGGTGAGCTTCTTCTCCTTGGTGACGTTGACGTCGAGGTCCTCGGCGCGCGGGTTCTCGCCCACGACCATGCCCTCGTAGACCTCGTTGGTCGGCTCCACGAAGAACACACCGCGGTCGGACAGCTGCAGCAGCGCGTACATGGTGGCCGAGCCGGCGCGGTCGGCCACCAGCGAGCCGGAGTTGCGGGTGCGCAGCTCGCCGACCCACGGGAAGTAGCCCTCGAAGACGTGGTTGGCGATGCCGGTGCCGCGGGTCTCGGTGAGGAAGTCGGTGCGGAACCCGATCAGGCCGCGCGCCGGGATCACGTAGATCAGGCGGATCCGGCCGGTGCCGTGCCCGTCCACCGACTCCATGCGGCCCTTGCGCGAGGCGAGCAGCTGGGTGATCGCACCCATGTACTCCTCGGGCGAGTCGATGGTCAGCCGCTCGAACGGCTCGCACAGCTTGCCGTCGATGGTCTTGGTGACGACCTCGGGCTTGCCTACGGTGAGCTCGAAGCCCTCCCGGCGCATGGTCTCCACCAGCACCGCCAGCGCCAGCTCACCACGGCCCTGCACCTCCCAGGCGTCGGGCTTCTCGGTGGGCAGCACCTTCATGCTGACGTTACCGATCAGCTCGGCGTCCAGGCGGCTCTTGACCTGCCGGGCGGTGACCTTGCTGCCACCGTTGCGGCCGGTCAGCGGCGAGGTGTTGACGCCGATGGTCATCGAGATCGCCGGGTCGTCGACGGTGATCCGCGGCAGCGGCTGCGGGTCGTCCGGGTCGGCGAGGGTGTCGCCGATGGTGATGTCCGGGATGCCCGCGATGGCCACCAGGTCGCCGGCCGAGGCCTGCTCGGTGGGGACGCGGTCCAGGTTCTCGGTGATCATCAGCTCGGTCAGGCGGACCTTCTCGACCGTGCCGTCCTCGCGGCACCAGCCGACGGTCTGGCCCTTGCGCAAGGTGCCCGAGTGGATCCGGCACAGCGCGATCCGGCCGAGGAACGAGGACGCGTCGAGGTTGGTCACCAGCGCGCGGGTGGGCGAGTCGAAGTCGGCGGCGGGAGCCGGGACGTGCCTGAGCAGCACGTCGAACATCGCGGTCAGGTCCTCGTCGACCGGCAGCTCGCCGTCGACGGGCTGGGACATCGAGGCGCGGCCCGCGCGGGCGGAGGCGTAGACGACCGGCAGGTCGAGAACGGCCTCCATGTCGAGCTCGAGATCGCCCTCCTCGTCGAGCTCGGTGGCCAGCTCGAGCAGCAGGTCGTGGGTCTCCTCGACGACCTCGGCGCAGCGCGCGTCGGGGCGGTCGACCTTGTTCAGCACGAGGATGACCGGCAGGCCCGCGGCCAGGGTCTTGCGCAGCACGAAGCGGGTCTGCGGCAGCGGGCCCTCGCTGGCGTCGACCAGCAGCACCACGCCGTCGGCCATGGACAGCCCGCGCTCGACCTCGCCGCCGAAGTCGGCGTGGCCCGGGGTGTCGATGACGTTGATGGTGACCGCACCGTCGCCGGTCTCCCGGCGGATCGCGGTGTTCTTCGACAGGATCGTGATGCCCTTCTCACGCTCCAGGTCGTTGGAGTCCATCACGCGGTCGACCAGCTCGGCACGTTCGGAGAACGCCCCGGACTGGCGCAGCATCGCGTCCACCAGGGTGGTCTTGCCGTGGTCGACGTGCGCGACGATGGCTACGTTGCGCAGATCACTGCGCGTGGGGGCGGCGACGCTTGCGGACACGCGGGTACTCCATGGTTTCGACGCGGAAAAGGGCACGGCGGGTTCGTCGACTTGGCGCACCAGCTGCTGGTGCGATGCACCTGCGGGTCCTCCAGGTACCGGCCGCGGCTCCACTGCGCCGCCGCTGCGGAGCAAATTTCGGGCGACACCCCGCTGCTGCGGGGAGACGTGCGTCGACTCGCGGCTCCTCCCAGCGTAGTGCAAGGGTGCGCGAAGCCAACGCCCACGTGCGCAGTGCAACACCGAGCGGCCCGCTGAACGCCTGTTTCGCCGGGCAGCGGCGGGCCGATCGGCGGGGCACAGGCCGCGCAGAACCACCGCGCGATCACGTCCGCTTCGCCCGGCCCGTTCCCGGCGAAACCAACAACCAAGATCAAATGGGCTGGCGCGGGAGACGAAAGCGACATGGGGGTCGCCTTCGAAGTTAGGTTCGCCTAGCCTTCAAGGGCGCCCCTGTCCCCACCCCGGAAAGAAGCACCGTGGGCAAAGGCACCATCGAGGTCAAGAAGAAATGCTGTCACTCGCAACCCCCGTGCGACAGCTGTCCGATCGTGCTGCTTCGCAAGCTTTTGCGCGACGCCAAGGCCGAAGAGGTCAAGAAAGCGAAAAAGAAGAGCAAAAAGGCGGACAAGAAAAAGGACGCAAAATGATCTCGGCCGCGGTGCGCACCGCGGCCGGGGCAGGTTCCGCGCCCTAGCGCTCGGCGCCCTCGGAAGCCGTTGTCAGCTGATCGGCGTAAGCGGCGAGCTCGGGGATGGTCCGCAGCGCCTGGAACTCGATGACGTCGTGTCGAACCAGCTTGTGCAGCGCGAACGGGTCGGTCGCGAGGATCGCGTCCAGCTTGCCCCGGGGCATCGCCCGAGCGATGATCACGGCACCGTTGCGCGGCTGCCGGTGACCTGCGGCGATGAAGTCTCCGGCGTCGTAATGCCGCGTGATCCATTCGTAGTGATCTACCAGCTGGGCGTCGATTTCCGATACCGGTGCGGTGTATTCGAGCAGCACTACAAACATGCTTTCACGATAGACCTTCCGGTCCGCGAATGCCGATCACCGAATGGAATCATTTCCCGTACGCACACGCTTCCGCCGCGCACGTTGACAACGCGCGAGATCGGAGTTTTCGGCCTGTTGTTCGAACGCGGCGAGCGATGCCGGAAACCGGTGGGCCGCGCGGTGCGCTATCCGGTCAGCAACCCCCGCATGTTGTGCAGCAGCACCCGATCGGTGTTGAGCCAGTCGAGGTCGGTCAGCTCGGCGGCGCTCACCCAGCGGAGGGCCTGGTGGTCGACCGGCTTGGGCTCCGCCGCGGGTTCGACCGGCCGCGCGGTGTGGATTCGCAGCAGCATGCCGTTGTCGAGCGGAACGTCGGTGCCCAGCGCGCCGGTGGGTTCGACGTCGATCGCGAGCTCTTCCCGGCATTCGCGCACGACCGCGTCCTGCTCGGACTCGCCCGGTTCCACACGACCGCCGGGGAGCTCCCAGCGACCCGCGTCGGCCGCCGGGTAGCTGCGCTGCTGGGCGAGCAGACTCCCGGAGCGGACGATCGCGGTACCCACCACGATCGGGCGGGACGCCCAGGACTCCGCGAGGTCGCGGACCGCCCGGATGCGCGCGTCCAGCACGTCGAGGACCAGCCCGCGGCCGATGACGACGTCGGCGAGCTTGCCGAGCGGCCCCAGCGGGGAGGTCCAGGAAAGCGAATCGGTGAGCAGGGTGCGCGGGCCGACCGCGGCCAGGGCCGTCTCATGGCGCAACCGCGGTAACGGGCCGGAGACCAGCACCGACGAGGTCCCGTCGGCCTCGGCGCGTTCGATGCGGGTGGTCAGTTCGAACGGCACTCCCGCGGCGCGCAGCGCGAAGCGGAGCTCGTCACCGGGGATCAGCAGCTCGGCGGGGCAGGTCAACGCCCTCCCGATGACGCCTCTCGGGGCGAGCCCGGCCTCAGCGGTGCGGGTGTGCCGCAGCGCGGCCCCCACCGTGGTCGCGGGTGCCTCGATCAATCCGGTGCTGCGCAGAACCGACACGGTCGACCATCTTGCCCGACGCCGCCCGCCGGTCGTCCCGGTGCTCCCTCCGGAGATGTCCCGGTTCGGGGTTTGCGTGGCAGCTCCGGGAGCGGAGCATCAGACGCCGCGGCTCCGCCGCATTCTGCGCGGACCCGTCAGCCCGGCGCGCACGGCCAGCGAACCTCCACGCGCGCGCCGCCCTCGGGAGCCTCGCCCGCGCGCACCGCGCCGCCGCGGCGCCGCACCGCCTCGGCCACCAGCGCGAGGCCCAGACCTGCGCCGCCGGTGCTTCGCGCGCGGTCCTCCTCGACCCGGTAGAACCGGTCGAACACGCGCTCGCGGTGTTCGGGCGGGATCCCGGGGCCGTCGTCGTCCACGATCAACCGAACCCTGCCGGGAGTGCCGGCGCCGTCCGGCTGGTCGACCCGCACGGCCACCCGGATCAGCTCGCGGGCGTAGCGCTGGGCGTTGCCGATGACGTTGCTCAGCACCGTGAAGACCTCGGCGGGCGCGGCGAGGATCAGCACCGGCCCCTCCGGGACGTCCAGCTCGACGCCCTCGGCCGCGCGCACGGCCGCGGCCAGGTCCACCGGCTGCGGCGGTTCGGCCTCGCGTTCGGAGCGGGCCAGCGCCAGCAGGCTCTCGACCAGCTCGGACAGCCGCTGGGTCTCGTGCGCGATGTCCTGCAGCGTCTCCTGCGCCAGCTCCGGCTCGGGATGCACCACGGCGACCTCGGCCTGGGCGCGGATGGAGGCCACCGGGTTGCGCAGCTCGTGGGCGGCGTCCCCGGTGAACCGGCGGAGTCGTTCGGTGTCGGCATCGCGGCGCGCCAGCATCGAGTTGAGCTCCTCGGCGAGCGCGCGGATCTCGTCGGCCGCCTCGGGCACCGGCAACCGCTCGCCCTCGGGCAGCCCGGCGGCGGCGCTGCGGATCCGCTCGACCGGGCGCAGCGAGCGGTGCACCACCAGCCAGGTGGCCAGGCCGACCAGCGCGGCGGCCAGCACCGAGGCGATGGCCAGCAGCTTGCCGGTGCGGCCCGCGGTGTCGGCGAACCCGACCAGCCGCGCCTCGGCGGCGACCAGCAGTTGCCGCCCGTCCGGGGTGCTGGTGACGACGCCGCGCCAGCGGTGCAGCTCGGCCGGGGCCTCGAAGTCCAGCACGCCGTAGCCGAAGCGCAGTTCGGCGATCTGCCAATCGTCCAGATCGACTCCGGGCATGCCGTCGACCGGCTCGCCCGCGGGCGTGAGCACCCGCACCTCGGGGCGGGCGATCACGCCGGGATCCTCGCCCGCGGTGACCCGGCGGGCGGTTCCGGTGGCGATGCGCTCGAGGTCGGCGTCCACCGAGTCGATCAGCAGCCAGCTGACGATCCCGCCGCCCGCGTGCGCGATGACGCCCAGCCCGATGAGCGCGACGGCGGTGGCGACCACGCTGGTGCGGAACTGGATGGTGCGCCGCTGCCACCACCGGCCCAACCGCGGCATCATCCCGCGGTTACCCGATAACCGCGGCCCCGCACCGTCTGCACGACGTCACCGGCGCCCACGGCAGCGAGCTTGCGCCGCAGGTAGCCGACGTAGACCTCCACCACGTTGCGGGTGACGAACTGGTCCTCGCCCCACACCATGCGCAGCAGGTCGTCCTTGGGCACCACGGTCTCGGGATGCCCGGCCAGTGCCACGAGCAGCCCGTACTCGCGCGGCGAGAGCGTGACCGGCCGACCGTCCCAGCGCACCTCGCGGCCGGTGCGATCGATCTCGAGCGCCCCCACCCGCAGGCAGGCCTGCTGCCCGGCGGCATCGCGCCGCCGCAGCAACGCGCGCACCTGCGCGACCAGCACCAGGAAGGAGAAGGGCTTGACCAGGTATCCGTCGGCGCCGAGGTCCAGACCGTCGGCCTGGTCGACCTCGCCGCTCTTGGCCGAGATCATCAGCACCGGGGTGGACACGTCCAGCTCGCGCATCCGTTGCAGCACGCGGTAGCCGGACAGGCCGGGCAGCAGCACGTCCAGCAGCACCACGTCGAAGGAACCGGTGGTGGCCAGCCGCAGCGCCTCGTGACCGTCCGCCGCGACGCTGACCTCCATGCCCTCCGCAGCGAGCCCGCGGGACAGCGCGGTGCGCACGCCCGGTTCGTCGTCGACCAGCAAGACCCGAGGCACCATGGCCACCAGCATGCCGACCACGAGCGGCTGGGAAACCCGATCTCAGCGCCTTCTCACGGCAGAACGGCAGATTCTCAGGACGCTCTCAGGTCCCGGACGGCTTCGGCGCGAGCTCCACGCCTCGTCGATCCCGGACACCCTCGCTTCTCCTCGGACATAGGCTTCGATCATGGATTTCGAGATCGATGCCGCCCCCGATCGAGTGGACCGCGACGTGGTGTGGGACTTCCTGTCCACGCAGGCCTACTGGCACCGGTGGCGGCAGCGCGCGGACGTCGAGCGGCAGGTAGACCTGGCCTGGCGGGTGGTCGGTGCGTACCGGCGCGACGACGGCGCCATGATCGGCTTCGCCCGCGCCTTCTCCGACGGCGTCGCCAACGCCTACCTCGCCGACGTGTTCGTGCTCGACGAAGCGCGCGGGCACGGGGTCGGCAAGGCCGTGGTGCGCGAGATGATCGAGTCCGGTCCGGGGCGGGACTTCCGCTGGATGTTGCACACCGACGACGCGCACGGGCTCTACCGCTCGTTCGGGTTCGACGCGCCCGACGGCACCTACCTCGAACGCCCGATCAGTCGATGAGCGCGACATCGCCGGTGCACCGGTGGAGGTTGTCGCGGTGGGCATCCACCATGGACGCATGACGGAACTTCTCACGGACGACCAGATCACCGAAGCCCTGGAACACCTCCCGGAGTGGAGCCGGGACGGCGAGAAGCTCACCCGGGTCGTCGACTTCCCCGGTTTCCCGAAGGCCATCCAGGCCATCACGCGGATCGCGGAGATCGCCGAGAACGAGGACCACCACCCGGACATGGACATCCGGTTCAAGACGGTGACGTTCTACCTGACCACGCACTTCAAGGGCGGCATCACCGGCAACGACACGTCGATGGCCCAGGAGATCGACGGCGTCGTCGAGCAGTACTCGAACTGACCGACGCGAGGCCCGCTTCCGGCCGACGGCCCGCCCGGGGCGTCGGCCCGGGAGCCGGCCGGGGCTGCGGCGCTCCCGGTGCGGGGTCGGCTCGGAGCGCCGGGCGGTGCACCACGAGCCCAACCGCAACGCCATCCGCCGCAGAAGCATCGCTCGCTTAGCTGGCCAACAGCTCGGCGACCTCGTAGGCGCAACCCCAGGACAGCGCGACGCCGTTGCCGCCGTGCCCGTAGTTGTGCACGATCCGCGCCCCGGAATAGCGCTCGAGCTGCACCCGCACCGACTGACGGCCAGGCCGGAGCCCGACGAGTTCGTCGAGCACCTCGGCCTCGGCCAGCCGCGGGTCGAGCGCCGCGCACCGGCGCAGGATTCCCTCCCGCACGCGCGGGCGCGGACGCGTCCCCCAGTCCTGCGCGAACTTCACACCACCGAGCAGCAACCGATCGCCGTGCGGCATGGCCGAGATGAACTCACCGCTTTCGGTGAGCTCGATGAAGTACTCGTCGACGCCGGGGTTGCGCACCACGACGAGCTGGCCGAACACCGGGTACACGCCCGGATCGCCGACGAGCTCGTGGGCCCCGACGCCCGAGCAGTTCACCACCGCGCCGGATTCGGCGATCGCCTCGTCGCAGGACTGGACGGCGCTGCGCGCGATCTCCCCGCCCGCGCCCCGGAAGCGCGCGACGAGGTAGTCGAGGTAGCGGGGCATGTCGATCAGCGGCACGGTTCCCCGGAACCCGTCCGCGAAGCCCGCCGGCAGGTCCTGCGGACCGCAGCGCTGCAGGTCCGGGATCAACCGCGCCTCGGCCGGGAGGGCCTCGCCGAGCCCGTAGCGCGCCGCGATCCTGCCCTTGCTCAGGTGCACACCGGTGTCATCGTCGTCCGCGAGCTCGGTGAACTCCGCGTGCGAGAGCGCCGCCCAGTGCGGTGCCCTGTCCGATGGGCTCGCCATCGTCGGAGCCCACATCGCCCCGGCGGCGGCCGAGGTCGTCGCGCGGGGTGGATCGGTGGTCCGGATCCGCACCCGGTTCCCCGCTTCGGCGAGCACGACGCCGCAGGTCAAACCCTGCACGCCTGCTCCGATCACCAGCACTGGCGGCTCGGTCATCTTCCCCACGCTAGACCACTTGACCACCTGTGAGGACCCACCGATGCGGGCATATCCGGCGCTCGACTTCGTCAACTAACGTTGACAGCCTTTCGCGGCGTCAACTACGGTTGACACATGTCGGAACACGACCTGACGGATGCGGCCGTCAGCGATGACCCCGCGGTCGGCCTGCGCGCGGTTCGTTCGCTGCGCGAGCTGGCCGAACGGCTGGAGACCCTGCAGGTGGGCCGCGCCCGCGAACTGGGCATGTCGTGGCAGGAGATCGCGGACACGCTCGGAGTCACCCGCCAGGCCGTCCACAAGAAGCACGGCAGGAGGTAGCCATGTTCGAACGGTTCACCCACGACGCCCGGCAGGTCGTGACCGTAGCCCAGGAGCTGGCGCGGGAAACGGACTCACCCAAGATCGACAGCAGGCACGTGCTCGGCGGCCTGGCCACGTGCGGCGAGGCGACATCGGCCCTGCGCTCCGCGGGCGTGGACAACAAGGCCCTCGCCGAGCGGATCCGCTCCGAGCTCAGCAGCGACGGCCTCGACGCCGAAGCCCTGGCAACCCTGGGCATCGACCTCGAATCGGTCAGCGCCAGGGCCGACGAGCTCTTCGGCCAGGGCGCCCTGCGCCGGGGCGGCCGGAAGCGGGCACGGGGCCACGTCCCGTTCACATCGGACGCGAAGAAGATCCTGGAACTCGCGCTGCGCGAGGCGATCCGCCTCAAGCACCGCACCATCGACGGGCGTCACGTCCTGCTCGGCCTGATCCGGGCGGAGTGCCCGGGCCGCGCAACCCTGGCCGCCACAGGAGCGGACCTGGACGAGCTGCGCGCCCACCTGGAACAACCCGAGGCGAAGTCCGCCTGACGAGCGGGGCTGCCACCTGCCGAGCAGCCGCACCGGGACCGCCCCGACCCCCGCTGCCACGACCAGGGTCCTCGCCCTCGCGGCACCTCATCCGGTCGAGGTCACGGCGAGGCAGGCCAGCACGAACGCGATGACGAACAGGAACGAGCGCACGCCCTGGAAAAGCCCGCTGGCCGAGCTCGCTACGCGCGGCTCCGCGCTGCCGAACGACACCGCCGGGCGGCCGCTCGTCCTCCCCGAATCGCTCCGAGTTCGTTGTCCCGCTTCCGGGTTCACGACCTCGTTCCGGGGTGCGCGAGAGCGGGGATCGCCGCGAAGGCGAGCAGCACCATGCCGGCCAGCACCGCTCCGAGGGACGGGACCCAGCTCAGGCCGGCGGCGAGATGCGCGGCCGCCGAGCCGACGGCGAGCAGCATCAGGACGACTCCCAGTTCGGCGTAGCGACCGATCGCGAACATCCGCGCGGGGAGGAAGTGGGCGCCCACGACGAAGACCACCCAGAGGACCACGAGGTCCGGCAGTTCGAGGACCCTGTTGAGCACGACCGCGCCCGCCGGGATCGCGACGATCTCCACGCCGACCGCGATCCAGTAGGCCCTCGCCGAACCCGGCCACGTGTCCTCCAGGGGCCGCGCGCGGATCAGACCTCGCCACGCAGCGGTGACGATCAGGCAGACACCGGCGATGCGAGCCACGCCATCCCACGGCCCGGGCAGACCGCCGGCGTTGACGAGCACGAACACCGCGCCGAAAACGATCCCGACCAGCGCGAGCGCTCGCGGCAGCTGCGCTTCAGGACGCGCGGCGCCACCCCTGCGGTGCGCGCCCTCGGAAAACGGGTTCATCGCGTCCCTCCCCCGGCGGATTCGGTCACCCTAGCCGGGATTCGTTCGGCGGTAACGCGGATTCGCGTCGGGTCGGATCGCGTCGCTCGGACGAGCGGCCGGACGTTCCTCGGGGTTCGTCGTCGCGGAGCTGGTCGGCCAGTTCGGTGAGCATTCCGGCGAGCCGGTGTCGTTCGACGCTGGAAACCTCGCCCCTGGGCAGCCGGTAGGCGACCCGGTCGAGTTCCCACTGGGCTTCGCGCAGCACCACGGCGAAGTTCGCCGCGGAGCGCATCGGTCTCCCGGCCGTCCGATGGTCGTCGATCACCGTTCTCCCCCTCACCCGTTTCGATCCCGCTGAAGGAATGGTGCAGGCGGACGGGGCGGGGTGGGCAGCGTTGAACGCCCCCTCCCGGCTGAGTAGATGTACGCCGCGGCACGCCGAATTCCGCGCGGGCCGGACGGAGCAGCCCGCCATCTGCCCGACGGGGGCCGCTCCTCGCTTCCGGCGGCCGACCCCGCCACAGGGGATCGGCGGATTGACGCTGATCCGATTTCGCTCGTATGTGGTAGTGACAGGGCCGCCAGCCGGACGGATAGTGGACGCGCGATCGCAGCCGGCAGCCAAAGAGGACGCAGCACAGCCGGTTTCGGGAACTACCGCCGCAACTCTTCCTCCGCATCCGCACATCCGGATGCACGTCCCAGCGCTGGAGCTACTGATGATCGATTCGTTTGACGGGCACGAACGACCGAGCGCACCGACCGGACGGTACGTGGTGGTCCTCAGCGACCAGGTGCAAGGCGACCGGACGGCATCCGACGACGTGCTGCGCTCGGTCGCCGGGTCGTCCAACATCGCGAGCACGAACGACTTCTCGGAGGGCGCGCTGGACCTGGGGCAAACCGCATCGGCGGACGCGACGATGTTCGCCGAGCTCGGCGTGGGTGTGATCTCGGCGGATCCCGAACGAGTCGCATCGATCATCGCGGCCGCCGGGGAGGATTCCCGGGTGCTCGCGGTCGAACCGGAGCGCACCATGCACGCGCTCGCCTCGCCGCAGTCGCTGTCGGCGGAGTACCTGCGGGGCTTCCGGGACGCCGCGGTGAACTTGCACGAGCACGTCAACGGCGCCGCGACACGCGCTCCGGAATTCGTTGACACGCCGGAGCTCACCTGGGGCCTGCAGGCCACCGGCGTCGCCCAATCCCAGCAGAGCGGCTCGGGCGTGCCGATCACCGTGCTGGACACCGGATTCGACCTCCGCCACCCGGACTTCGGCAACCGCCAGGTCAACGCGCGTTCGTTCATCCCCGGCGAGACGGCGCAGGACGGCAACGGCCACGGCACGCACTGCACGGGCACGTCGGCCGGTCCCGCCGACCCACCGGCTCCGCCCGGCAGCCGCCGGTACGGGGCCGCCCACGCGGCGGACATCCAGATCGGCAAGGTCCTCAGCGACCAGGGCAGCGGTACCGACAGCAACATCCTCGCGGGGATCAACTGGGCGATCGCCTCCGGCAGCCGAGTGATCTCGATGTCCCTCGGCGCGAACATCCGCGAGGTCTCGCAGCGCTACGAGCAGGTCGGACGTCGCGCGCTGGAGCGCGGCTCGCTGATCGTGGCCGCGGCGGGCAACAACGCCGACCGGGCCAACGGCAATCCCGGCTTCGTCGGGATTCCCGCCAACAGCCGTTCGATCATGGCGGTCGGCGCGGTCGACAACCAGCTGCGCATCGCGAACTTCTCCGCCCGCAGCAATCCGGTGCAAGGCGGTCAGGTCGACATCGCCGCACCCGGTGTTGACATCTACTCGTCCTGGCCGATGGATCAGCGCTACAACACGATCAGCGGCACCAGCATGGCCACACCGCACGTGGCCGGCATCGCGGCGCTGTGGTCGCAGCAGAGCGGAGCGACCGGGACCTCGTTGTGGGCTCTGCTGATGCGCACCGCTCAGCGGCTGGAGCTACCCTCGCTCGACGCGGGCGCCGGCTTGGCGCAAGCGCCCCGCTGATCGCGAGGAGGCCTCGATGCCGGACAGGGTGACGGTGATCCTCGACGAAGCCGAGGGATCCACGGCCGACGTGCTCGCCGATCGGCTGCGCCGAGCGGGCATGCAGGTCGAGCAGGTCCTGGACGAGATCGGAATGATCATCGGGACCGTGCCCCGAGAGCATCGCGCGAAGGTGAGCGCCCTGCCCGGCGTCGCGGGAATCGAGGACGAGACGACGTTCCAGCCCCCGCCCCCGGACGAGGCCCAGTAGTCGAGGACACCGGGCCTCGGCGCGCTCACCCTCTCGACCGCATCAGATCAGCGCGGTGACGTCGGGCTCCGAACCCGTCGAGATGGTTCCCACGCGCGAGAACGTCTCGAGGTCCAGGATCGCCACCTCGTCGATGTCCAGCAGCGTGATGAACGCCTTCGGCTCCGAGGGGTGGAACGAGATCCCGGCGGGCGTGCCGTCGAAGGCGATCGAGCGCTCCTCGCGCAGGTCGGAGTCGTAGCGGGTGACGGTCCGGTTCTCGATGTCGGTGGTCAGCAGCTTGTCCCGCCCGGGCATCGCGTAGACCCGCAGCGGATCCCCCGGAACCCGCGCCCGCTTCTTCTCCTCCAGCGTCCGCGCGTCCAGCAACACCAGCGCCTTGTCCTCGCGCGCACCCACGTACAGGTGCCGCTCGTCCGCGCTCAGCGCGCAGCTCTCCGGCAGCCGCCCCGGCGAGGCGACGAGCGGTGCCGCGGCGGCGTCGTGCGGATCGACCAGGCTCACCGTGTGCGACAGCAGACCGGTGACGTAGGCGCGGGTCCCCTCCCGGTTCGTGACCACCATGTGCGTCTTGATCCCACCGGTTTGCACTGCCGCCGAGGGCTTCTCGGCGTTCTTCGGGTCGTCGATCCGGAGCAGAACGCCCTTCTCCTCGCTGAGCGCGTAAACCCGGTCGCGGTCGTCGATCGCGATGCCGTGGATACGGTTGAACGGGCTGAGCTCGATCCGCCGCACGAACTCGCGGGCGGCCAGGTCGATGACGAACACGCTCGTGCCGCCGACGCCCACGTCGTTGGACATCCGCACGCCGTAGTGCCCGATGTAGGCGTACGCGCCGGCGCTGTCGATCACCATCTCGTGCGGGTACTCGCCGAGCTCGACGCGATCCAGCAAGGATCCGTCGGACACGTCGTGGAACGCCACGGCGTGCCCGCTCTTCTCCACCACCACGAGAGTGCCTGCGACGGAACCGCTGTCGGACCGGCCGCCCGAAGGAGTGGCAGCGGCCGCCATGCCCGGAGCCACCCCGGCGGTCAGCAGCCCGCCTCCCATCGCACCCAGCACCGTCCGTCGCGTCACCACGTCGATTCGCCCCTTCGAAGCCGAGGAAGATCCACCGCTGTCGCACATTAGTGCAAGAAGCGAACATCCTCAGGAACATCGCGAAAACGACGGCGGATCTCCTCCTCGGAGGTCGCCGGCGAGCGCTTCTCCGGCACGTTCCCGGTGAGCAGCCGCAGACCGATCACGTCGAGGTGGACGACTTCCACGTGCCGGGTCATGGCATCCAACTCCATCGCGCCGGGCTCGGCCAGCACTCGACCGCAGCGACCCGGCCGATCGGGCAGACCCACCACGATCGCCCGTTGACGCGGACTGATCCAGATCGATCGGGGCACCCGGCCAGGATCACGTCCGAGCCGGAGCCCTCCGAGGTTGGCCACCGCCACCGCGCGAGCCGCTCCGCACCAGCTCCGTAGCCTGGACCGCATGGGGATCTTCTCGAGGGCCGAGGCGGACACCGCCCAGAGCGATGCGCAGCAGGCGTGGGACGCCGGCGACGACATCCACGTCGTTGAGATCCGGCCGCGGACGAAGCGCATCAACGACCGGTCCCGCCCGCTCCCGGACGTCGCGCGGGCCCTGGAATCCATCGAGTCCGTCGGCTGGCAGCTCGATCGGCACACCTTCGTCGGCACCAACGCGACCCTCTGCGCGATCTTCCGAAGGCCGTGACCAGCGGCCCGGCTGAGGTAGTCGTGCAGCGCCCGCGGCCTCGCGCGCGCGTTTCCGGCGCGTCCCGGCACCGCGGCTGGCCTACACTGCGCTCGCATGGGGTGGCGCACCGGTGATGCCGCGAGTTCCCGACCGGGAGTGGTCTTCCTCGCCTCGCTCGTGCTGTCGTCGCCGTCGCGGTGGCCCACTCCTGCTTCCGCCAGGGCCGCACGGTGCTGATCAGCGCCGCGCTGCGGCCGCTGCTGGGCCGCAGCGTCGACGGGCCGGTGGGCAAGGTCATCGACGTCCTCGTGGTGTTGGCCATCCTGTTCGGCGTGGCCACCTCGCTCGGCCTCGGCACCCGCGAGCTCAACGCGAGCCTCAGCCACGCCTTCGCGGTCCCTGACTCCTACGGCGTCAAGATCACGATCATCGCGGGCCTGATGACCGTCAGCACCATCTCGGCGATGACCGGCCTCGGCCGCGGCATTCGCGCGCTGAGCCTGGCCAACATCGCGCTGTCCGCCGGACTGCTGGTCCTGGTGCTGGCGCTCGGGCCCACCGGCGACCTGCTCACCACGTTCGGCATCGGGATGCGGGACTACATCGGCAACTTCCTGCCGATGAGCCTCGCCACCGAGGGCGCACCGGCCAACACCTGGGACCACGAGTGGATCTTCTTCTTCTGGGCCTGGTGGATCGGCTGGACGCCGTTCGTGGACATCTTCATCGCACGGATCTCGCGCGGCCGAACGATCCGCAACGTCATCGCCGGAGCCGTGGCCGTCCCCAGCCTGATCAGCTTCGCGTGGTTCGCGGTCTTCGGCGGAACATCGCTGCAGCGCGAGCTCTCCGGCACCGTCGACGTCGCCGGCATCGCCGCGGACACCAAGTCCGTCGCCACCATCGAAGTGCTGCGCACGCTGCCGCTGACCACGATCGCGGTGGCGCTGCTGGTGCCCGTGATGGCGCTGCTGTTCATCACCTCGGCCGATTCGGCCTCGTTCATGCTCGGCTGCACGACCTCCGGCGGCAGCATGAAGCCACCGAGACCGCTGCGACTGATGTGGTCCTTCGCAGCCGCGTTCGCCGCAGTCCTGCTGCTCAGCGGCGGCCAGGACAGCCTGCGCAGCACCGCCGTGATCGCAGCGGTGCCGTTCACGCTGATCCTGCTCGCCCTCTGCGTCGCGCTCGCCCTGTCCCTATGGCAAGACCGCCCAACGCGGCGGGGCCCCGAAGAGACCTCCGAGTGACGCGGGCAAGCGCGACAAGACGCCGCTTCTGAACGTTTCGCCGACTCGTCCCAGAACACGATCAGAACGCCCGCGATGTGCGAACATGCTCGGCGTGGTCGATCTGTTTATACGTCGCGCAGTGCCGGACGATGTCACCACGCTGCACCGCTTCGTCATCGAACTCGCAGCCGCCGAGGACTTCCCCTGCACGGTCGAGGCAACCCCCGATGACCTCGCGGAAGCGCTCTTCGGCACGCGGCCGGTCGCTGAGGCGATCGTCGCAACGATCGACGGCGAACCAGCCGGGTTCGCCCTGTATTACCTGGCCTACAGCACGATTCTGGGCCGCCCCACGCTGCATCTGGAAGACCTCTACGTTTCACCGGCCGCCCGCAACAACGGTCTCGGCGTGGCGCTCTTTCAGCACCTGTCGGCGGAAGCGGTCGCGCGAGGCTGCGGACGCTTCGAGTGGTGGGTGCTGCACCAACGACGACGCGATCCGCTTCTACCGCCGTCTGGGCGCACGAACAGTCGACGAGATCCAGGTGATGCGCCTCGACGGCGCGGAACTCAAGCGTCTCGCCAGCGACCAGTGACCTAAGCGGAACCCGATGCCGAAGAAGCGGGTTCACGCCACTCGCTCAACCCCGGAGGCGAATCCGAGCCACGTGTGGCGGTTGTTCCACCAGCACCAGCCCGCCTTGGGCGCGCCACGACGTTCGCGCCCGTCCCAACCGGTGCCGTTCGAGATCCACAATGCGGGGGTCCGCGAATCGAACCCCTTCGCCTTCGGCAGGCGAGACCCGATCATCATGTAGCACGCATTGCGCGCGAGGACTTCCGGAGCTTGCAGCGCCCAATGCACGCCCTCCGCGATCGTGAACGGCGTGCGCCCGCGCTCCAGGATTGCTGCTTCCGCCTCGGCGCCCGACCAGTCGCGCATGGCATCACCGCGATCGGGGTCTGCGACCGCGTACACCAGCGCGTCCGGAACAACCGTCGTCGGAGTGGGTGCGAAGTCGTCGATGTCGGACATGTCGGTCACCACGAACCCGCGCTTATCCCCGGGATCGCGACCACCGACACTTCGACGCAGCCGCGGCACCAGCGCACTGGGCGGCAGCACGCCGTCAGCGACCACCAGGAGCGCCCCCGCGCCCGCCGATGTCCCCAGGCGCTCGGCCGCGCCCAACAGGTCGTCCGCGCTCAGAGCGCCGGTTGCCTCCACCAGACCGAGTTCAACGAGCCGCTCGGCCTGGTCGATCAACGAAGGCAACACCGGTACCACCGGCTCGCCCTCGGCATGTGACGCTGTTGCCGCTCGCGCGGCCGGTCCGGTCACTTCTGACATCGGTGGCGTCCTCGCTCGGGAATCGGATGCTCATCCAACGCCCGAAGCCCCGTCGCTATTCCCCGAGAACTGCGCGACACGAGAACCAGGAAGTGGCGAGGTAACCGACTCGGTCGCTCGTCCATCACAGCACAGCGGGCATTGGGACATTCCAGCGCAACCACCACGCTGAACGCCTACGCTCACCTGTGGCCGAAGGCGGAGGACTGCGCCCGAACGCCGCGGCAACGCCGCCGATCAGACGTTGAAGCGGAAGTCGACCACGTCGCCGCAGCTAGGGCCATCTACATCGCAGACTCAGTACGTTGTCCCACAGCTGGAAGGAGAACGCGCCATGAAGTACAGCAACTCGATCGAGATCGACCTGCCGCGGGAGAAGGTCGCCCAACTGCTCGCCGACCCGGAACACATACCGAAGTGGCTGCGAGGGGTGGTGCTGCACGAGCCGGTGAGCGGGATTCATGGGCAGCTCGGCACCAAGTCGCGGGTCGTGATGCAGTCGGGCAAGCGGACGATGGAGTGCACCGAAACGATCACACGCAGGGATCCGGCCGACCTGCACGAGATCCCCGAAGAGATCGTCGTTCACTTCGACCGCGAGATCGTCGGCGCGGGCATGTGGAGCGTCGTGCGCGATCGGCTGACCGAAGCCGATCCGGAGACGACGCTCTGGGAGCAAGAGAGCGAATACCGGTTCAGCAACCTGCTGATGCGACTGGTGGCGCGTCTGATGCCGAGCACCTTCCACAAGCAGTCACAACAGCACATGGAAGATTTCAAGGCGTTCGCCGAACGGGGAAAGGACGTCCGCGAAGAGAACGACTGACCCGCCGCAATCAGCAACGGGAGTCGCGCCGGATCACGTCACGCTCACACGTTGAAGCGGAACTCCACGACGTCGCCGTCGTGCATGATGTAGTCCTTGCCCTCCATGCGGACCTTGCCCGCGGACTTGGCGTCGGCCATGGAGCCCGCGGCCATGAGGTCGTCGTAGGAGACGATCTCGGCCTTGATGAAGCCGCGCTCGAAGTCGGTGTGGATCACGCCGGCCGCCTGCGGAGCCGTCCAGCCCTCGCGGATGGTCCAGGCGCGGGCTTCCTTGGGGCCTGCCGTGAGGTAGGTCTGCAGGCCGAGGGTGTGGAAGCCGGCGTGGGCCATGGCGTTGAGACCCGGCTCGGCCTGGCCGATGGACTCCAGCAGCTCGCGCTGCTCGTCCTCCTCGAGCCCCTTGAGCTCTTCCTCCACCTTGGCGTCCAGGAACACCGCGTCGGCCGGGGCGACCAGCTCGCGCAGCTCCTGCTGCTTGGCCTCGTCAGCGAGGATTCCCTCGTCGGCGTTGAAGACGTAGAGGAACGGCTTGGTGGTGAGCAGGTTGAGCTCGCGCAGCTCCTCGACCTCGTTCATGCCCGCGGCGAACAGGGTCTTGCCGTCCTCCAGGACCTTGTTGGCCTGCTGCACGGCTTCCAGAACGGGGCGCTTGTCCTTGTGCGTCCGAGCTTCCTTCTCCAGCCGCGGCATCGCCTTCTCCAGGGTCTGCATGTCGGCGAGGATCAGCTCGGTGTTGATCGTCTCGATGTCGCTGGTCGGGTCCACCCGGCCGTCGACGTGCACCACGTCCGGGTTGTCGAAGACGCGGATGACCTGGCAGATCGCGTCGGCCTCGCGGACGTTGGCGAGGAACTTGTTACCCAGGCCCTGCCCCTCGGAGGCACCCTTGACCAGGCCCGCGATGTCGACGAACGACACGGTGGCCGGGATGGTCTTGGCCGAGTCGAACAGCTCGGCGAGCTTGTCCAGGCGCTGGTCCGGTAGCGGGACCACGCCGACGTTGGGCTCGATGGTGGCGAACGGGTAGTTCGCGGCGAGCGCGTCGTTACTGGTCAGCGCGTTGAACAGCGTGGACTTGCCGACGTTGGGCAGGCCGACGATTCCGAGGGTGAGACTCACACCCCGAAGTCTAGGGGTTCGGGGTGGACCGCTCGGGCCCCCGGTGCGTCAGCCGTCCTCCTGCTCGCCGCCGCCCTCCTGCTGCTCGTCTTCCTGCTGGTCACCGTACTGCCGATCGCCCTCTTGCTGCTGCTGGTCGCCCTCCTGCTCCTGTTCCTGCTGTTCACCGTCCTGCTGCATGGTGTCGTTGCACCCGGCGGCCACGGTGAGCGCGAACACCGCGCCCAGCGACGCGCCGGCGACCTTGGTCATCCTGGAACGCTTCATGCCGTCGACGATAGGGACGAAGCTCACCCCGCGCACGCACCTCGGCAGCACGGTGTCCGATTTCCGCTAGGAATCGGCCCAGGACGCTGGAACTATCGAGGTCATGCTGGTTCGCAACGATGAAGCGCTCAAGGCGGTGGCCGCGCGGGACGCGCGGTTCGACGGCTGCTTCATCCACGCCGTGCGCTCGACCGGGATCTACTGCCGCCCCTCCTGTCCCGCGCCGACACCCAAACCGGTGAACAGCGAGTTCTACGCGACGGCCGCTGCGGCGCAGGCCGCCGGGTACCGCGCGTGCCGCCGGTGCCTGCCGGACGCCGTTCCCGGATCGCCGGAGTGGGACCTCCGCGCCGACCTGGCCGGGCGGGCGATGCGGTTGATCGGCGACGGCGTCGTCGACCGCGAGGGCGTGCGCGGGCTGGCCGAACAGCTCGGGTACTCCGAGCGGCAACTCACCCGCGTGCTGACCGCCGAGCTGGGCGCGGGCCCGCTCGGGCTGGCGCGGGCGAACCGGGCGCACTCGGCGCGGATCCTGATCGAGACGACCGCGATCGCGCTCACCGATGTCGCCTTCGCGGCCGGGTTCACCAGCCTGCGGCAGTTCAACGACACGATCCGGGAAGTCTTCGACGACACCCCGAGCCGGATGCGGGCCAAGGCGCACCGCAAGGTGCCCAACGGCAGCGGTGCGGTGCGGCTGCGGCTGCCCTTCCGGCGGCCGTGCGATGCCGACGGCGTGCTGCGGTTCCTCGGGCGGCGGGCGCTCGCGGGGCTCGAGGACGTCTCGGACGGGTATTCCCGGGCGTTGCGGCTGGCGCACGGCCCCGGGATCGCGACGCTGCGGCCCGCGACCGATCACGTCGCCTGCACCTTGCGACTCACCGACCTGCGCGATCTCGGCAGCGCGGTGTCCCGGCTGCGTCGGCTGCTCGATCTCGACGCCGATCCGATCGCGGTCGCGGAGGTGCTCGGCGCCGACCCGGCGTTGCGCGGTGCGGTGGCCAGCCGGCCCGGAATCCGGGTTCCCGGCGCGGTGGACGGGCTGGAGACGGCGGTGCGGGCGGTGATCGGCCAGCAGGTCTCTGTCGCGGCCGCCCGGCGGACGACCGAGGACCTGGTGGCCGCGCTCGGCGAACCGCTGCCGCGTCCCGCTGGCGCGGTGACGACGCTGTTCCCGAGTGCCGAGGCCCTTGCCGAGTCCGACGTCCCCGGCCCGCGGCGGCGCGCGGACACCGTGCGCGCGGTGGCCGCGGCAGTGGCCGAGGGGCGGCTGGCGCTGCACCCCGGCCGGGACGAGGCCGAGCTGCGCGCCGAGCTGGAACGGATCCCCGGCATCGGGCCGTGGACGTCCGGCTACGTGGCGATGCGCGTGCTCGGGGCGCCGGACGTCCTGCTCACCGGGGACCTCGTGCTGCGAAGAGGAGCGCAGCGATTGGGCATCCGGCCCGAGGAGCTCCCGGCCCGCGGGGAGCGGTGGAGCCCGTGGCGCTCCTACGCGGGCGTGCTGCTGTGGCAGGTCGCGGACCCGGCGGTTTCCCGATCCGGACCAACGCTTTTCGAGGAGGAATCATGATCAAGTGGACCGTTGTGGACACACCGGCCGGGCCGTTCTGCGTCGTCGCCGACGAGAACGACGTCGTCCGGGCGTCCGGCTGGGAATCCGATGTGGATGATCTGTTGCGCGAGGTCGCCCCGGAGCTGGCTCGAATGGAGCGCACCGAGGAAGACCTCGGCCGGATCCGGGAGGCGGTCGTCGACTACTACGAGCGCGGAGATTTCGCGGCCCTCGACGGAATCGAGGTGCACCCGGCGGGCACCGCGTTCCTCGGCGAGGCGTGGGCAGCCATGCGCGCCATCCCGGCGGGCGAGCGGGTCACCTACCAGCAACTCGCCGACCGCATGGGACGCCCGACGGCCACGCGCGCGGCGGCGAGCGCCTGCGCCCGCAACCGGACCGGCCTGTTCGTCCCCTGCCACCGCGTCGTGCGCAGCGACGGCTCCACCGGCCAGTTCCGATGGGGACCGGACACCAAACGCTGGCACCTCGACCACGAACGGGTCGGCGCTGACAGTTCTGCCTGAGGGTTCCTTGCCGTACGCGGCGGAGCCGCACGCGGTGCGGGACTCAACTCGCACCGCCACCCGCACCGCCGCGCAAGCCCCAAACTGCAACATCTCCTAGAGCTGTCCGGCCATTTCGGGCGCCGGGATCTCACAGTTATAGGCAAAACTGTCACGACCGCCGCGCGCACCGCGAACCGGACATCCCTCGGGAAGAACTGGCTAGGTCTGGACGGTGAGGGTGGAGCCCTTTCTCGATTTGGTCACTCGTAGCCGGGTGCCGATTCGCTGGCGCATTTCCTCCACGTGGGAGACGAGACCCACCACGCGGCCGCCGGTGCGCAGTTCGTCGAGGGTGTCCATGACCAGGTCGAGGGTGTCGGCGTCGAGGGTGCCGAAGCCCTCGTCGATGAACAGCGTGTCCAGCAGTGCACCACCGGTCTCGGCTGCCACCACGTCGGCCAGGCCGAGGGCGAGCGAGAGGGAGGCGAGGAACGACTCGCCGCCGGAGAGGGTCTTAGCCGGGCGGACCTTGCCGGAGTAGTCGTCCAGCACGTCGAGCCCGAGACCGCCCCGGGTGCCCCGAGCGCCCGCCGCGTCGGAGTGCACGAACGAGTAGCGGCCGTCGCTCATCCGCTGCAGGCGGCGGGTCGCCGCGATGGCGACCTCCTCGAGCCGAGCGGCCAGGACGTAGGCGCGCAGCGACATCTTGCGCGCGTTCTGCCCGCGCCCGTTGACCACGTCGGCGAGCGCTTCCAGCTCGGCCTGCTCGGCCATCGCCGGTCCGAGTTCGGCCCAGGCGGCGCGCAGCTTCTCGGCGAGCTCGGCGAGCTCGCGCTGACGCTGCTCGGCGCGGTGCGCCAGCGCGGCGGCGCGTTCGGCGGCTTCGCGGGCGAGACCGGCTGCTTCGGTGGCCGCTTGCAACTCGACCTCGGTGTCCGGCTCGACGCCGAAAAGCTCGGCGCTGGCGAGGGTTTCACGAGCACCGGCGGCGCGCTGCTCGACCTCGCCGATCGCGGTGTCGAGTTCGGCGAGCCGCTGTTCGCTGCGCTCGGCCGCCTTGGCCTGCTCGGCATCGGCGAAACCCGCTCCGCTCGCCGCTTCGGCGAGCGCTGCCAGCTGCCGGGTCAGCCGCTGGTCGGCGTCGTCGCGGGCGGTGCGGGCGGCGATGAGCTCTTCGAGCCCGCTCGCGGAGTCCAGCAGGTGCGCGCGGCGCTGCTCGATGCTGCCGAAGTCCCCGCGCCCTTCCAGCAGTCGCGCCCTGCGCTCCTCGATCGCCTCGGCCAGACCGGCGTGCTCGCTGCGGGCAGCGGCGAGCCGGGTGCGCAGCTCGGTCAGCTGCTCGCCGAGCCTGCCCGTAGCCGCCTCCAGCTCGGCGAGCTCGGTGTTGCGCCGGGCGAGCTCGGCTGCGGTCTCGCGCAACCGGTTCTGCTCGGCGCGCAGCTGATCGAGTTCGGCGGCCAGCTCGGACTCGGTGTGCTCGCCGAGGCGTTCGCGCAGGTTGTCGACGTGCTGCTGCGCCTGCTGGGCCGCCGCCGCGGTCTTCTCCCGCGTCGTAGCGGCCCGCTGCTCGGCCGCCTGGGCGGCCTGCTCGTCCTCGGCGCTGACCTGGTCGTCGACCGGCTGCCCGGGACTCGGGTGCTCGGCCGAGCCGCACACCGGGCACGGTTCGCCGTCCGCGAGCTGAGTGGCCAGCTCGGCCGCCATGCCCGCGAGCCTGCGAGCGCGACGGTCCTGCAGGGCGTCCCGTGCCTGCTGGTGAGCGTCGACGGCCTGCTGCGCGGACTCCTTGGCACGAGCGAGTTCCGCTTCCGCACCGGGGATCTCGCGCGCCACGCCCAGCAGGGCTTCCAGCTCTTCACCGCGGGTGCGCACGGTTTCCAGCCGCAGCTCGGCGTGCTTGGCCTCCTCAACGCGCTCGCGCGCCGCGCTCACCCGCTCCGGGACACCGTTCTGCTCGGCCACCAGCTCGGTTTCGCGCTGCTCGTCGGAACGGATGCGCTCGGCGAGCTCGGCGAGCCGGTGCTGATCGGTTTCCTGCTGCTGCGCCTGCGGAATCAGCGCGGTGAGCGCCCCGGCCCGCTCGCGTTCGGCAGCGGCGCGGTCGCGCAGCTCGGCCAGGTCCGCCTCGGGGTCGACCGAGCAACGCGTGGCGCAGGTCGCGACCTCGGCCCGCGCGCGATCGCGTTCCTGCTCGGCGCGCTCGGCGGTGCGGCGGGCGGCCTGCACCGGCACGGCGCGGTGCGCGGCGTCCCGCTCGGCGCGCCAGGCGTCGTGCTCGCCCTTGCGCTCGTCCAGCTCGGCCAGCGCTTCGCGGGCCTGCTTGACCCTGCGGACCTTCTCGGCGAGCTCGCGGCGCTCGGTCAGCGTGGCCTCGGCGGTGTCGCGTTCGCGGCGCAGCCTGGAGTGCTCGGCCTGCGCGTGCTCCAGTTCCCGCTGCGCCCGCTTCTCGATGTCGGCCAGCCAATCCTGATCGTCCACTTCGGACGAGTTGGGCGTGCCGGAAACCTGCGAGACGCGGGCCAGCAGATCGCGCACCCGCTGGGTGTGCTCCTCCACGACTCGACCGCGTTCCCTGCGCCGCTCCACGAACCACTGCTCGACCTCGGCGAATCGCTGCGTGCCGAAGAGCTTTTCGAGCAGCTGCTCGCGTTCGGTGGTCTCCGAGCGCAGGAATCGCGCGAACTCCCCCTGCGGCAGCATCACGACCTGGAAGAACTGGTCGACGGTCATCCCGAGCAGCCGCTGCACCGTGCGGCCGACCTCGTCGATGCGGGTCAGGCTCTCCGGAGACTGCTCGGTCGGGGCACCGCCGATCCAGGTCAGCGAGGCCTTGGCCTGCTGGGTGGTGTAGCCGTCGCCGCGCCGCTTCGGGCGCTGGTACTCCGGGCTGCGCTCCAGGCGCAGCCGCTGGCCCTGCACGGTCAGCTCCAGCACCACGCTGGTGGCCGTCTCGCCGTCGGCGGTGTCGCAGCGCAGTCGCTTGACCTCACCGCGCGCACCGGGAACCTGCCCGTAGAGCGCGAAGGCGATGGCGTCGAGCAGCGTGGTCTTGCCCGCACCGGTGTCGCCGTGCAGCAGGAAGAGCCCGTCGGAACCGAGGACGTCGAAGTCGACGACCTGGTGGTCCTTGTACGGCCCGAAGGCGGTGACTTCCAGGCGGTGCAGCCTCATTCGGCCCCCTCGGCCGCGCTGACCTGATGCAGCGCCTCGTCCAGCAGCGCCCGTTCGGAATCGCTGGGTTCGGCGCCGCGGCAGTCCTCCACGAAGCGCGCCGCCAGCGCGTTGTCGTCGCGTCCGCGCACGATCTCGGAGTAGTGCAGCGGTGCGGTGGCCTTGCCCTCCGCCGGGCGCCACTCCATGTGCACCGCGTGCGGGAAGCGCGCCTGCAGGCGACGCATCGCCTCCAGCGGGCGGACCTCGTCGGTCAGCGTCGCTGAGACGTAGCAGTCCTCGACGTCGGCGTACGCCGGGTCCTCCAGCAGGTCCTCCAGCTCGCCCTCGATGGCGGCGAGCGCGCGCGGGACCGGGAGCTCGCGCCTGCGGACGTCGGCCAGGCCGTTCGCGTCGAGATCGACCAGCCAGACCGACTTGCGGTGCGCGGCTTCGGAGAACGAGTAGGCCACCGGACTGCCCGAGTAGCGCAGGTGCTCGTCGAGGCGTTGCGGTCCGTGCAGGTGCCCGAGCGCGACGTAGTCGACGCCGTCGAAGACCGAACCGGGCACCTGCTCGACGCCGCCGACGGCGATGGTGCGCTCCGAATCGCTGCCCGCGCCACCGGTGACGAAGGCGTGCGCGAGCACCACCGAACGGGTGCCGTCCGGCCGCGCGGCCAAGTCAGCGCGGACGCGGTTCATCGCCTCGGTGAGCACGGCGGTGTGCCCCCGGGAGCTGATCTCCCCCGCTCCGGCGACCTCGGCGGACTCCTGCAGCACGTGCCGGGCCGGGTCGGGTTCGAGGTACGGGATGCCGTAGACGGCGACCGGCCCGTGCTCGTCCTCGAGCATCGTCGGCCGGTGCAGCGCGTCGGTGCGGGTGTGCAGGTGCAGCCCGCCCGCCGCGGCGAAGTCGGCGAACGCGCCCACGCGCGCGGCCGAATCGTGGTTGCCGGAGGTGACCACCAGCTCCGCCCCCGCGGCGCGGATGCGCGCCATCACCCGCACGCAGGTCTGCACGGCCTCGCCCGAGGGCACGGCCCGGTCGTAGAGGTCACCGGCGACCACCACGACGTCGACGCCCTCCTCGACGACCACATCGGCCAGCGAACCGAGCACGGCCTCCTGATCACCGAGCAGGTCGCGGCCGTGGAACGTCCGCCCCACGTGCCAATCCGAGGTGTGCAGTACCCGCATGTTCCTCAAGCTATCGACGCCCCCGACAACCGTCGTCGGCGCCCCAGCGCAGTTCGGCGTGTCGCACAGTCCCGCTGCGCCGCGTGGCCTCCCCGGCACCGGGCGCGTGCATCGCCGCGACTCCCCGCTCCGGCGCGGGTTCGTGATCTTGTCGGGCGTCTCGGCGATGATGCCGGTGGGTCGCAATGGTTGGAGGAAGTGTGGGGACCGGTTTGCTGATCGGGTTCGTCGTCGTGCTGATCCTGCTGTGCGCGGCGGCGCTGGTGCTGATCTGGCGGCTGTACACCGACAGCGCGAAGCGCGCCGACGAGGCGCTCCGCATGGTGGAGGCCGAGCGCGCCCGCACCACCGCGCAGCAGGCCAAGCTGCGGCGCTACGAGGTGGCGTTCGCCTCGATCACCGGGCGGGGCGAGCTCGGCGAGCAGGTGCTGGTGGAGACCGCGCGGTCGCTGGGGTTGCGCGAGGGCGTGCACTTCGCGCTGCAGACCGACCTGGCCGGCGGCGGCGCCGCGCGACCCGACATGGTGCTCAACGTCGGCGGCGGCAGGCAGGTACCGGTCGACGCGAAGGCGAGCCTCGCCGTCTGGGCCGAGGCGATGGACACCGACGACCCCGAGGAGCGCCGCGACGCGCTGCGGGTGCACGTGCGCAACATCCGCTCCCGGGCCACCGAGCTCTCCGGCAAGGGCTACCAGCGGTGGGCGGACGCGATCTACGGCTCGATCATGTTCGTGCCCTCCGACGCGGCGGTCGTCGCCGCGCTGGACACCGATCCGCAGCTGCTGTCCTGGCTGCTGGGCAAGCGGGTGTTCCTCTGCGGGCCAACGGGCTTCGCGGTGCTGGCCTCGGCGGCGATGTTCGCCGCGACCGAGCGCACCATCGCCGAGGACATCGAGCAGATCCGCGGTCAGTCGGTCCGCGCCCAGCGCGCCGCGGCCGGGGCCATCGAGGCGGTCAACCTCTCCAGCACGCACCTGCAGCGCTTCGTGTCCGCGCGCCGCAGGGAGCTGGACGCGCTGGAGACGTTCCAGGCCACCGTCCAGCCGCTCGCCGAGGCGGCCAGCTCGGGCGAGACCGGTACGGTCCGCCGCGAGGACGACGCCTCCCTCGGCACGGCCCCCACCGAAAACGGCAACAGCGCAGCAGAACCCGGCCTCAACAACTACGCCTAGACCCCGCCCCGACACCGCGTGCGGCAAGTCACCCGACAGTTTTGCCTAAAACTGCGCGGAGATTGCGGGCACCGAGGGCTCACAGTTTTAGGCAAAACTGTCACCAGCCACGCAAGGTGCGGCCGACGAGCAATCCGACCACCTGAGCAGCGGCCCGCGTCGCCGCGCGGAACGCGCGCGGAGCAGCGGATCTACCGGGTCAGACGTGGGTTTTGACGTAGGCCACCAGGGTTTTCGTGATCGTCTCCGGGTTCTCGGCCTTGGCGAAGCCGTGGTCGAGGCCTTCGTAGGGGTGCAGTTCGACCGGGACGTTCCGGCGACGGAGCTCGGCCGCGAAGTCGAAGGTTTCGCCCACGGGCACCAGCGAATCGGCCGTGCCCTGCTGGATCAGGAACGGCGGTTCGTCACCCGAGAGGTGGGTGACCGGGCTGGCCGCCGCCGCCCGCTGCGGGCACTCCACCGGGGCGCAGCCGAGGAGCTCGGTGACCGCCGCTCGGGCGTACGGACGCATCCGGGGATGGGCGCGCTGGACCTCGGCCCGCATGTCGGTGGGACCGAACCAGTTGAGGACCGCGCGGACACCGGTCAGACCACCGCCGGGCTGCGCCGGATCCCCGGTCACCGCACCGAGCTGGGACACCAGGTGGCCACCCGCCGAAGCGCCCCACAACGCCAGCCGATCGGGATCCACGCCGAGGTCGGTCGCCTTGCCCTGCAACCAGCGAACCGCCTCGGCGACGTCGCGCAGCTGCGCCGGGTGGCGAGCCGCGCCGCTGAGCCGGTAGTCCACGGTGGCGACCGCGTAGCCCGCGGTCAGCAGCGCCCGGGCGGCCGAGCCCTCGGGCGTTCCCGGGCGCAGGGTCCGCTCGCCCGCGTTCCAGCCACCGCCGTGCGCGTAGACCACGAGCGGGGCGGGCCGGTCGTGGTCGGGCAGGAACAGGTCCAGCCGCAGGTCCCCGGTCTCGCGCTCGGCGAAGACCCGCTGCCGCAGCACCTGGGACGCGCCGAGATCGCGGCCGACCTGCACCGGGGATTCGGCCTCGGACTCCGGCGAGCAACCGGTCGCGACGAGAGCCACCAGCGCCAGCCCTGCGGCCAGCATGCGCCGCACCATTGCCCCTCCCCGCGACCAAGTCCACTCGAAGGAGTGAGACTAGCAATTCCGCGACGCGGGCACCCGGGATCAGCAGCGGTCGGCGGCGCGCTGCTCGCCGGCGAGGAAGTGCGCGGTGCGCTTGGTGGACTCGTAGAGCTCGCGGTAGTGCTCGAAGTAGGTGTCGTAGCGCTCGAGGTTGGCCGCGTTCGGCTGCACCGTGCCCACGATCGGGTTCCAGCGGTCCGGGTCCTCGGCAGCGCCCGTACCGACACCGGCCAGCAGCGCATCGCCGTAGGCCGCCCCGACCGTCTCGGCCGGGATCTGCTGCTCCTCGCCGGTGATGTCGGAGACGATCTGCGTCCACAGCCCGCCCTGGGTACCGCCGCCGACCGCGACCAGCCGCCGGGTCGTACCGCCCGCTCGCGCCATCGCCTCGAGGTTGTGCCGCACGCCGTACCCGATGCCCTCCAGCGCCGCCCGGTACAGCTCGGCGCGGCCGTGCTCGAGGGTGAGTCCGACCAGTGCACCCCTGGCGTCCGGATCGAGGATCGGCGTGCGCTCGCCCGCGAAGTACGGCAGCAGCAGCAATCCGCGCGAACCGGCTGGCACCGCTCCCGCCTCGCTGACCAGCTGCGCGAAGTCGCCCTCCACGAGCCCGCGCAGCCAGTCGGTGACCGCACCGGAGGTCGCCATGCCCGCAGCCAGGGTGTAGGTGTCCGGGTAGGCGCCGCAGGTGCCCCACAGGGCCGGGTGCGGCCGGATCTCATCGAGGACTTCGACGAAGAACATCGTGGTGCCGTACATCAGCATCACGTCACCCGGATCGCGCACGCCCACGCTCGCGGACTCGGCCCACGCGTCAACGGTGCCCGCCGTGACCGGAAGCCCCTGCGGCAGACCGGTTTCCCGAGCGGCGTCGGCGCCGACCCGGCCGACGACCTCGGTGGGCCAGGCGAGTTCGGGCAGCGGCAGGCCGGGCGCCACCGCGCCCGCGAGGTCGTGCGCCCAGTCGCGGGCGCGCAGGTCGTAGAGCGGGTCGACCTGGCTGGCCGAGTGGTGATCGAGGACGTAGCGCCCGGTGAGCCGGTGCACCAGGTACGAGCTGCACATCAGCAGCATCTCGGTGCGCCGGTATGTCTCCGGCTCGTTCTTGGCCAGCCACCGGATCTTCGGCCCCACGGCCTGGCTGGACAGCGCCGAGCCGCCGCGGTCGAGGATCGCCTCGGCACCGAGCTCGTCGGTGAGTTCGTCGATCTCGGCGGTGGATCGGGTGTCCACGCCGTAGAGGATCGCCGGGCGCAGCGGTTTTCCCGCAGCGGTCGCGGGAAGCAGCGTCGGTCCGATACCGCTGACGCCGATGCCCGCCAGCTCGAAACCCTCCGCCGCGGGAAGCAATTCCCTCGTCAACGCCAGGAAATCAGCCCACCACACCGACTCCGCGTCGTGCTCCACCCAGCCCGGATGCGGTTGCGAGGTGTGGTGCGGCCGCGCGGCGCGGGCGATGACCCGGCCGTCGGTGCCTACCAGCACTCCCTTCGAGCTGGCGGTGCCGATGTCGATGCCCAGCAGGGCGCCGGCGCTCACCCTCGGCTCCACTCGTCGAGCCGGATGCCGAGCTGGTCGCAGACCGCGCGCAGCTCGGCCCGGTGGTCGCCGGGGATCGCGTGGATGTGGTTGGCCCCGAACTCGGACAGGAACACCTCGCCCGGCGCGTCCAACCGCGCGAAGGCGTGCGGCCACTCCGGAGTGGACTGCGCCACGAGCTCCTCGTTCGTCGCCGCGTCGTAGTTCTCGAACTCGCCGAGCATCAGCTGCAGCCGGTACTCGCCGCTCTTCCTGGTCAACCGGCCCAGCGTCATCTCGCCGGGAGCCGCGATGTGCTGCACCGAGGCACCGCCCGCCGGGAAGAAGAACACCTCCGGGTGGAGGTTGACGTGCGCCAGGTTCTCCGCCGGATCGTCGCTGCGCGCGGCGAACCAGGTGGCGTGCTGGCCGGAGTTGCACAGGTCCCAGATGTCGCGGTCGGCGTGGTAGTGCCGCACGTCGGCGAACAGCACCGGGGTTCCGGAGAGCTGCTTGAACAGCTGCATGGTCAGCGCGCCGTCCATGTCCGCCTCGGTGGCGGTCACGTGCGTCTCCTTCGGCCCGTTCCAGTCGTACGGGTCGTTCAGGAACGCCTCGGTGACGTCCATGGTCGCGAAGTTCTCGGTGAGTTCGGGTTGCGCCTTGATCCCGGAGAAGTCCAGGTTTCGCTCCTCGATGATGTCCCGGATCGCCAGGTAGGAGCGGATCTGGCGCTCCAGCAGCTCGGGCGTGAGCTTGTCGCCGTCGTAGTGCACCCCGGCGGTGTTGCGCTCGAGCCACTCGCGGGCCTTGCGCGCCTCGGCCGGGTCGGCCTTGTCGGCGCGCAGCACCAGCTCGTACTGGTCGATCTCCTCGACGTCGATGCCGAACAGGCGCATCCACTGATCGGTGTTGGCCACCGCGGTGTTCATGCCCATCGGCCGGCCGCCGAACCGGCCGAAGGTGGATCCGCGCAGCGAGGAGACCGCGGCCGAGGCCTTCGCGTGCACGCCGATCGCGGCGGCCAGCTCGGGATCGTCGGGCGCGCCCCAGGCGCGGGCGTGCTCGCGGCCGATCTGGTCCAGCGCACCACCGGCGGCGAGCATGCCGACGAGGCCGGGCTCGGTGGGATCGGTGGAGGCCACGAGCACCAGCGGGCTGCGGGTCGCGTCGGCGGCCAGCATCGTGAAGTGCGGGAACGACCAGACCGCGTAGTAGAGCACCGTGACGTCGACATCGGCCGCGGCGACCTCGCGGGCGACCGAGACGGCCAGGTCGTTGGTGGCGACGAGCTCGCGGCCGACGACCACCTCGTGCCCCGCGGCGCGCAGCGAAGCGACCAGTGCGTCCTGTTTGGACTGGATGAAGGAGGCGTTGCGGGCGTGCACGTGACCGCGCCCGTCGGAAATGCTGACGACACCGATGCGAGCCACAGTTCCTCCAAGTTCGCTTCGACAGGCGGCGTTGACTGCGCGCGGAACCGGCGGTGAATCTGTCCGAGCGGCGAAACCCACTCGAGCAATCGTTTTCTCGAACGCTATTCTGGCCTCACGAGGGCTGTCAAGGCGAACGAGGGACCATCACTCGGCCAGCGGGCGAAGGGGAGGAACCGTGGCGACGATCAGCGATGTGGCGACGCTCGCCGGGGTGTCGACCGCGACGGTCTCCCGCGCGCTCAACGGCAAGGCGACCGTCGACCCGGAACTGTCCGCACGGGTGGTCGCGGCCGCCGAGGAGCTCGGGTACCGCCCCAACGGCCCCGCCCGCAACCTGCGAAAACAGGAAACCGCGGTGCTCGCCCTGATCATCTCCGACGTGGAGAACCCGTTCTTCACAGCGATCGCGCGCGGCGTGGAGGACGTGGCCCACGCGGCCGGGTACTCGCTGGTGCTGTGCAACTCCGACGACGAGCCCGACAAGGAGCGCGAGTACGTCGACGTGGCGCTGCAGGAGCGGGTCGCCGGCGTGCTGCTCTCGCCCACCGGCAACACCGACACCACCGAACTGCTGGACCGCAACACCACCCCGGTGGTGGCCGTGGACCGGCCGCTGCCGGAGCGCACCAGCGACACCGTGCTGCTGGACAACCGGCTCGCCGCCGAGGAGGCGACCCTGCACCTGGCCCGGCGGGGATATCGGCGCATCGGGTGCCTGCCCGGACCGAGCGGGATACTCACGGCCGACGAACGCCTGGCCGGCTACCGCGACGGGTTGCGCTCGGCCGAGCTGCCGGGCTCGACGACGCTGGTCCGCCGCTCCCGGTTCAAGGCCGAGGGCGCGCGGCAGTCCGCCCGCTCCCTGCTGGACCGCCCCGATCCGCCGGACGCGCTGCTGGTCGCCAACAACGTGATGGCCGTCGGCGTGCTGCAGACCCTCGCCGACCTGGGCCTGCGCCCGGGACGCGACATCGGCGTGGTGGCCTTCGACGACGCCCCGTGGACGACGCTGCTGGATCCGCCGCTGACGGTGGTCGCCCAGCCCGCCTACGACATGGGCGCCGTGGCGGCGCAGCTGCTCCTCGATCGGCTCACCGCACCCGGCGAGCCGCCGACCACCCAGACCCTGTCGGCCAAACTCGTCGTCCGGGGCAGCACGACCCGCTGAGCGGCCCCCGGGCGGCTCAGGTCCCGGGGATGTCGAGCAGATCGTCGCCGGTCGGCTGCGTGGTCGGAGCGGGCTCCTCGGAGGGCAGCTGCTCACCCGGCGGGGACGGCGGCGTCTCCGGAGTCGTGGGCACCGGCGCCGACGGCGGTTCGGCGGGCGGCTCCGGCGCGGGCGGCAGCGATGGAGGCACCTCGGGGCCGGGCCGCCGCTCCGGCAGCGGAAGACCGCCGCCGCTCGGGGCGCCGTACCAGTAGGCGGTGGAGCTGTAGTCGCCGCGCTCGTCGTTGGCCGGTCCGTGCTCGATCCCGGCGCGCAGTCCGGTGCGGAAGGAGACCGCCTCGCCGAGCATCAACCGGTACGCGCCGGTGCAGTCGAACTCGCAACCGTCCTGGTTGATCTCGTGCGCCGGGTTGCCCGCCTGCGGCATGGAGAACGTGGTGCCGAAGCGGAAGTACCAGCCGGACTCGTAGAAGTCCTCGGTGCCGGTGCCGTACCAGGCCGGTTCCTCCGCGCCGTCGACGTAGAAGCGCTCGTCACCCTCCAGGTAGTTCCGCGGGTTGGCGGCCTGCGCCCGCACGGAGTGCGGCAGCGCGCTGGAACGCGTGGCGTCGAGCGGGATCTTGCCGCGCATCGTGTGCGTCACGCCGTAGAACGTGCCCGCACCACCGGTGTCCAGGAAGTTCCAGTCCTGCCCCGGCACGGTCGTGCCGCGCTTGTGCGTCGCGTGGAACAGCCCGTCGTTCGGGCCCGGCCCACCGGGCCCGGCGACGACCTCGGCGGTGGCGCCGGAGATCGGCACGCCGCCCCCGTTGACGATCTCGACCTCGGCGGCGCGCTCGAACGGCATCGGCCACCAGGCGGTGTACCAGCCGTTCAGACCCGGGTCGATCGAGCTCATCATGGTGCGCACGTCGTGCTCGCCGAGCCCGGAACCGAAGAACTCGCCGATCGGCGCGTCCACAGTGGTCTGATCATCGAAGGTGATGCGCAGCCGCACCGTGGACAGCACCTCGTCGGAGCGCGCTACCCGCGCCGGGTCGTGCGGGTAGCGACCGGAGAGCTTCCAGCGCTCGAAGACCGGGTTGTCGATGGTGTAGCCGTGCGCGCTCTCCTCTCCCGGATGACTCGGCCCCAGGTCGAGCACGTCGGTGCGCTCCCAGTCGCCGCCGACGAGACTCTGCACGTCGTAGCGGAACTCGTTGACGTCCAACGAGGACGACACGAACCGGTTGGTCACCTCGATCGAGCTCCGGCCCTCGGTGAGTTCCGGTGGCACGTCGATGATCTGCACGCCCCACTCGCCGGGCCGCTCCGGGCCGCTGCGCCACTCGCCGACCGGCACGCCGTTGACGGCGACCGCGGCGACCTGGTCGGCCACCTGCGGGTCGAACCGCCGGATCAGCCGAACGCCCTCGTTGTTCGGATCGATCCGCATCCGGAAGCTGCTTCCCCCGCCCGCACCGTAGGCGCGACCGTCGTCGACGACCTGCGGAGCCGGAACCACCTGCGGCAGCCGCAGCCGCAACCGGTTGATCCGCGCGGGACCGGACAGATCCGCGACCGTGGTCGCCGCACCCGGTGCCAGGTCGAAGTCCCGTCGCACCGGCGTCCCGCCGCTGCCGGTCTTGGGGTCGGCGACGCCGAAGGCGCGCATCTTCTCCAGCACGTCCGCGGCCGGGTCGTTCGGGTCGAAGGTCGGCACGCCCTCCGCGTCCGGGAACGCCCGGTAATCCACGTGGTAGAAGTACGGGTTGTTGGTCACCGTCACGCGCATCGATTCGCGGTAGGGCATCGGGACTTTGATCACCACGCCACCCGCGGCGTCCTCGGGGTTGCCGACCAGCGGCCACTGGAACGGCCCGCCCACGCGGCCGCTGACCACGTCGATCAGCGGCGCGTCCAGCACCACCCTCCCGTCCAGCTCGACGACGATGTTGCCGGTGGCGGTGACGTCGCCCATCGGCTCCCGGGTGCTCCAGATCGAGGAGATCTCGCCGGGTCCGTCGTGCTCGGCGATCACGCAACCGCGCTCGCTCTCGCTCAGGCACGAGTAGGTTCCGTTGAACCCGTCGTCGTTCCCACCGCTGCGGTCGTAGCTGGAGAACTGCCGCGACTGCTCGCCGCCGCGCAACTGCGGCATGGCGCCGAAGTCGCGGTAGGCGTCCCAACCGACGGGCCCCTTGGACGGTCCGGGCGCCTGCGCGTGGGCGCGCGCCCCGGAGAAACCGGCATCGGCGACCACGGAGGCCGCGGCCAGCGAGAACACGCCGAGACAGGCAGCCAGCCGGAGCGTGCCGCGCCGGCCCTGCGAGATTGCGGAGCGGTCTGTCATGGTGATCGCCCTCCCCTGCGGACATGGCGCTGTCCACAGCAGACAAAAATGCTGCCCGTTGCGAATTGGCGGAATTTCGAGCGGAAACCTCGAGAACTCGAACGTCGAGATCACGTGCGATAGGCGAAGGGTAAGAAGTGATCGTTCCGTCGGCAACCACGCGAACGCTCGCGCGCCGAAGCCGCTTTGCGAATTCACTCAATGAGATGGTCTCCGACGTGTGGCGCGAACACAGCCGCCAACCAGGTGTTTTCACTTCCGGCTGCCGGAATTCGGCCGAATGTCGGTGTATCGAAACAGCGCGGACGCATTTTTCCGCGCGGCACCGCGCGAATCATGGCCCGATCGACCGGATGCCGATCGGGCCATGATGTTCGTCGCTAGGAGCTTCCCTTCAGCGTGCGGCGGCAGTCACCTGCGGTGCGGGCGAGGACAGCCGCCGCGCGAACCGCGAACTAGGACAACTCCCAACTCGGCTCAGGAATTCAGCGCTGGTTCAGCCGGGCGTAGACCTCGCCGGCGTTCTCCTCGGTGACCAGCTCGGTCCGCAACGTCTGCTTCTTCGGCACCTGCTGGCAATCCACGAGCAGCTTCTTGGCCGTGTCCACGGCCTGCCGACCACCGGTCGGGTAGACGTTGGTGGCGGCGAGCCTGCCCGCCTCCACGGCCTTGATGCCGCCGGACGGGATCGGCAGCCCGTCGATGCCGACGAACTTCAGGTCGTCGCGACCCGCGGACTGGGCGGCCAGCCAGGCGCCCTCGGCCATCGGGTCGTTCTGCGCGTACACGGCCTGGATCTCCGGGTGAGACTTGAGCAGCGCGTCCATCTTCTGCTGCCCCACCGAGCGCTCCCACTCGCCGTCCGCGCTGGCCACGATCTCGATGCCGGACCCCTCGATGCCCTGCTTGAAGCCCTTCTCCCGCTCCGCGGCGGGCGTGGAACCGGACAGGCCCTTGATCTGCGCGATCTTGCCGCCCTCCGGCAGCAGCGTGTTCTTGAAGTACTCCCCGGCCTGACGACCGATCGCGACGTTGTCCGCACCGATGTAGGTCGTGTAGGCCTCGCCGTTGACCTTGCGGTCCAGCACCACCACCGGAATTCCCTGGTTGTAGGCCTTGCGCACCACATCGGTCAGCGGAGCCGCCTCGTTCGGCGAGATCATCAACAGGTCGACCTGCTTGGTGATGAAGTTCTCCACGTCGTTGACCTGCTGCGAGTTGTCCTTGGCCGCATCGGAGAACTGCACGTCCAGCTGCGGGATCTCGGCCGCCGCCTTGCGGATGTCCTCGTCCATCCGCACCCGGTAGGGCTCGGCGAGGTTCGCCTGGCTCATCCCGATCGTGTAGTTGCCCTCCGGCCCCTCGCAGTTGGCCGTCGGATCCTGCGGCTGCGCGGCGCCGGTGTTCTCGCTCGTGGTCCCGCAACCAGCGGCGGCGAACGCGACCGCGGCGCAGGCGAGGGCGACCAGAGACTTCGTCGTCTTGTACATCGTGCTCCCTCCCGGACGTTTCACGACGTCGGTCGCAGGCGCTGCAGCGCCGCCGCCGCGACGATCACCAGACCTTTGATCAGCAGTTGCAGGTCGGTGTTGACGCTGTTGAGGCTCAGGATGTTGTTGAGGATGCCCAGCAGCAGGGCACCCGCGATGGTTCCGATCACCGATCCGCGACCACCCGCCAGGCTGGTACCGCCCACGACCACCGCGGCGATGCCGTCGAGCTCGTAGGCCGTGCCGTCGTTGGGGCTGCCCGCGTTGAGCTGCCCGGCGTGCACGATTCCGGCCAGCGCCGCGCAGAACCCGGCGATGGCGAAGGCGATGATCTTGGTGCGATGCACCGGAACACCCGACAACCGCGCGGCCTTCTCGTTGCCGCCGATGGCGTAGAGGTGCCGGGAGTAGGCGCTGGAGCGCAGGAACAGCACCGCGATCACCGCGACCACCGCGAAGATCAGCGCCGGGATCGGGACCACACCGCCGAAGGTGCGCTCGCCCAGCAAGGAGAACAGCATCGGCGCTCGATCGGGCCCGTCGCCGTAGGAGATCTGCACCGTCTCACCGCCGGACCACATGCGCGCCAAGCCGCGCGCGATCTGCAGGCCCGCGAGCGTGACGATGAACGCCTGCACTCCCAGCAGCGCCACCGCCGAGCCCTGCAGCATCCCGAACGCGGTCCCGGCCAGCAGCACCAGCACGACCGCCAGCAAGACGCTCTGGTCGTCGCGGACCATCAGCACCGCCGAACCGACCGCCGCCAGCCCGAGCACGGACCCGACCGACAGGTCGATGCCGCCGATCAGGATGACGAAGGTCAGCCCGATCGCGATGATCCCGATCTCGGAGACCGCTCGCACGATGTTGAACAGGTTGTCGCTGGTCAGGAACAGGATCTCGCCGTCGCTGCGGGGCGAGAAGATCACCGCGGCCAAGAACACCGCGACCAGGCCGAAGAAGCTCTGGAACCGGAACAGGTTCTCGACGGTGTTGGCCCGCTTGTTCGACCCGTCGCCCGCGGGCTCGGTTCGCTGCTGCACCTCGTTGCTCAACGCGCACCTCCCCGGGCGCCCTCGGCCGCCCGATCATCCACATCGGACTGCGCCTCGCCCATGGCCGCGGCGAGCAGCTCCGCCTCGCCGGCCGCGGAGGTGTCGAACTCGGCGACGCTGCGACCACCCCGCAGCACCACCACCCGGTGACAGGCGCCGACCAGCTCGGGCAATTCGGAAGAGGCCAGCAGCACGCCGATTCCGCGTTCGGCGATCTCGCCGAGCAGCTGGTAGATCTCGGCCTTCGCCCCGATGTCCACGCCGCGGGTCGGATCGTCGAGCAGCAGCAGCCGCGGTTCGGTCAGCAGCATCCGGCCGAAGACCACCTTCTGCTGATTGCCACCGGAGAGCGTCCCGACCGGGTCGGTCATCCTGCCGAGCTTGACCTTGAGCCGCTCCACGCTGCGCGCGGTCGCACCGACCTCCGCGCGGCGCCGCACCAAGCCGGCCACCCCGAGCTTGCCCAGCACCGACAGCACGGTGTTGGCCAGCACCGAGTGCTCCAGCACCAGGCCGGAGCCGCGCCGGTCCTCCGGGACGAAGGCGATGCCCTGGTTGAGCGCACGGCGCGGACCCCCCGGTCGCACCGGACGCCCGTCCAGCAGCACCTCGCCCTCCCACGCCCCCGGCGGACCAGCGCCGAACAGGGCTTCGAGCAGTTCGGTGCGGCCGGAGCCCAGCAACCCGCACAGCCCGACGATCTCGCCGCGGCGCACGGTCAGATCCACGCCGCCGGGTTCGCGGCGTCCCACCCGCGGGCGGCGCGGGTGGACCACGAGCCCTCGCACGTTCAGCAGGTCCTCGCCGACCTCAGCGCCGCCCGGGAATCGGTTTCGCACCGCATGACCCACCATCGCCTCGGCCGCCTGTTCGGCGGTCATCTCCTTGGCGTCGAACTCCGCGACCTTGCGTCCGTTGCGCAGCACGGTGGCCCGGTCGGCCACCTGGCCGATCTCATCCATCCGGTGCGAGATGTAGACGATGCCGGTGCCGCCTCTGCGCAGTTCGCCGATGACCCCGAACAGGCGCTCGACCTCCGCTGTGGACAGCGCGGAAGTCGGTTCGTCCATGATCAGCACGCGAGCTTCCAGCAGCAGCGCGCGAGCGATGGTTACAAGCTGCTGCTCGCCGACCCGCAGCGCGCCGACCGGCCGCGCCGGGTCGATGTCGATGCCGGTGCGAGTCAGCAGCTCGCGGGTGCGGGCCGCCATCGCGCGACGGTCCACAGTGCCCAGCCGGGTTCGCGGCTCTCGCCCGAGATGCAGGTTTTCCGCGACGCTCAAACCGGGCACCAGGTCCAATTCCTGGTGAATCATGGCGATTCCGGCCTGCTGGGCATCAGCCGGTTTGGCGAACTGGGCCGGATGACCCTCGATGGATATCTCGCCCGCGTGATCGGCGACGTCGCCGGAGAGGATCTTCATCAACGTCGACTTGCCCGCACCGTTCTCGCCGAGCAAGGCGTGCACCTCGCCGGCCCGGAGGGTCAGATCGACGCCATCGCAGGCCAGGACACCGCCGTAGCGCTTGACGATGCCGGTCATCTCGATCAGTGGTGGCGCCGCGCCCATAACCGACCCCCAACTCGCCGCTCGCGACGCGAGAAAACGATTGCTCGGACGCTAAAGCGGGGCGTTCGTTGTGTCAAGAGTCACACCCCTGGACGGGCTACATGCCATCCGTTCGGTTGTGTAAGCACCGCGAAAGCATCACGGCACGTCGCACCGGCGCCATGACCCGACGTGCTGCACGGCGATCGCAGCGGAAGAGGTTCTTCGCGTCCGCCGCTCGACCGTTACCGTTGGGTTGTGACCGCGACCCGCGCGAGCCAGAGCGCTTCCCCCACCGGCCGCGGGACGGACGACTTCTCGGACCGTTCCGCCTTCGGCCCCTACGGCATTCCCCTGTGGGGCGCGATTCTGGCGGCTGCAGCTCCGACCGCGATCGGCGCCATCGCCGACATCCTCATCTGGGGACAGCCGGGAATCCTGTTCAAGATCCTGTTCTTCCTCGGCTCCCTGGCCGCCGTGCTGACCGTCAAGCGCACCAGAGTGTTCGGCCCGATGGTGCAGCCGCCGCTGGTTCTGGGCGTCGTCGTTCCGGTGCTCGTGCTGATCAGCGGTGCTGGCGGCGGCGGTGGCGGCGGACTGGCGGGCCAGGCGCTCGCGATCGCACGACCGCTGATCACGAGTTTCCCGATCATGGCCGGGGCTTCCGCAGTAACCTTGGGAATCGGGCTGATTCGGGTTTTCGTGACGCAAAGGGCGCCGGTGACAGCACTGGACCCGGAAGCCATCGATCCCGAGGCCAAGACCCGCAAGCAGCGGCCGGTTTCGCGCAAGCCCGCGAGCGCGCCGGAGCGCGGTTCGGCCCGGAAGGGCGGGGCCAAGGAGCCCAAGAATCCCAAAGGTTCCAAGGACCCCAAGGAGCGCAAGGAGCGCAAGGAGCGCAAGAGCGCTGCCAAGGAGCGCGCCCCGGAGAGCCGCAAGAGCGCGCCGGAGGGCCGCAAGCCGCGCGGTTCCCAACCCCGCGGTGAGGCCCCCCGCGGCAGCGGACCTCGCGGCAACGCGCAGTCTCGCGGCGAGGGGCGTCCGAAGCCAGCCACCCCGCCGGGACGCACCAACAGCGGTGGAGCCTCCAAGCCGTCCGGACACCCGCGCCCGGCTGATCAGCGCGGCGCCCCGCCCCCGCGCCGAGGCCCGGCCCCACCCCGGCAGAACCCGGGCCGACCGCGCCCACCGGAACCCCCGCCGAGCGGTCCCCGCCGCCCCCGCTGAAGACGAAGAGAAGGCCCGTGGAAGTTCCACGGGCCTTTCTCATGGACCACACGAGCCCAACGGCGAACCCGAGAGCCCGGCTCAGCAACGCGCGCGGCGGCCCACGTGACAGTTTTGCCTAAAACTGTGGACCCCCTGCGCCCGAAACGTCCGGACAGTTATAGGCAAAACTGTCACCACCCACGCAAGGCGGGGCCGACGGGCAAGCCGGGCACGTGGCCGCTGCTCGAGGAGCGGATTCCGAAGCCGCGCGCGTCAGGTGTCCTGCCCGCACCGGCCAGCGGAACGAGCCCAGAAGGTCGGAAACCCGGGAGTCAGCGGACGCCCTTGGGGCCGTTCGGGTTCTCGTCGAGGTCCTTGCGCAGTTCTCGCGGCAGCGCGAACGTCACCTTCTCGTTGGCCGTGGTGACCTCGTCGACATCGGTCCAGCCGCGCTCGGCGAGGTGGTCGAGCACCTGGAACACCAGCACGTCCGGGACCGACGCGCCGCTGGTCACGCCGACCGTGCCGACGCCCTCCAGCCAGGAGTCCTCGAGCTGTTCGGCGTAGTCGATCAGGTGCGAGTCGGTGGCGCCCGCCTGCAGGGCGACCTCGACCAGCCGCTTGGAGTTCGAGGAGTTCTGCGAACCGACCACGATCACCAGGTCGCACTCGGCGGCCATCGCCTTGACCGCGTCCTGCCGGTTGGAGGTGGCGTAGCAGATGTCGTCGCTCGGCGGGGCCTGCAGATCCGGGATCCGGCCCTTGAGCTGGTTGACCCGCTCCATGGTCTCGTCGACGCTCAGCGTGGTCTGCGACAGCCAGACGACCTTGTTGGGGTCGCGGACGTTCACCTTGTCGACGTCCTCGGGCTTGTCCACCAGCTGCACCCGCTCGGGCGCCTCACCGGCGGTGCCCTCGACCTCTTCGTGGCCCTCGTGGCCGATCAGCAGGATGTCGTAGTCGTCGCGCGCGAAGCGGTTGACCTCCTTGTGCACCTTCGTCACCAGCGGGCAGGTGGCGTCGATGGTGCGCAGGTTGCGCTCCTGGGCCTCCTCGTGGACCTTCGGCGAGACGCCGTGCGCGGAGAAGACCACGAGAGCGCCCTCGGGCACCTCGTCGGTCTCGTCGACGAAGATCACACCGCGCTCGGTGAGGGTGTCCACGACGTGGCGGTTGTGCACGATCTCCTTGCGGACGTAGACCGGCGGACCGTAGGTCTCCAGGGCCTTCTCGACGGTGATCACTGCGCGGTCGACACCTGCGCAGTACCCACGTGGCTTGGCCAGCAGGACCCGCTTGGTCCGGCCGGCGTCATCAACGGGGTCGGTGGCGGCGCGGTCGCTGGCCTCGGGCGTGGTCGTCATGGTTCCAAGGGTACGGACTCCACCCCGAGCGCTCTTCCGCAAGGTAGGGCATCACACGTCACTTTCGAGCGAGCCGCCCGGCTACCCGACGTGGCGGGTGTTTTCGCAGGTGGTGGCGGGTGATCGGGACAGGCGACGGAGTCCCCTCGACGGGTGGCGCGGCCGACCCCGGAAGCGCTGCGCGGGCCCGGCCGCAGTGGCGCGGAGCGTGCCGCCGCACGACTGCTCCGATCGGCCGACGGGTGGCCTCCCTTCGGCCGGATGTCGATGTCGCCGCGCGGCGAAGCGATGGCCTCCGGCCCGCTCGTGCGGCAGGCTGTGGCCATGTCGTCGCTCCCCTTGCCGGTGCGGGTCGCCGCAGGCTTGGCGGCCACCGCCGTCGAGCAGGCCCGCAAGCTCCCGAACACGCTGCTCGGCCTCCCGGTGACCCTCGCCAGCCAGACGTTGCAGGCATCGATGCGCGTCCAGCAGCACATCACCGAACTCGCCATCAAGGGCGACGAGGCGCTCGCCCCGCTCGAACGGCCGGAGGAACAGCCCGCCTGGGCGACCTTCGACGAAGACCTCGCCGAGCCGGATCCGGCTCCCGAGCCGCAGCCCGCGGCCGAGCCGGCGACCGATCCCGACGCGGAGCCGGAGGTGCTGGGCGACTACCCGAACCTTTCCCTGCCGCAACTGCGCGGGCGCCTGCGCGGCTTCAGCGAGGAGGAGATCGAAGCCCTCCTGGCCTACGAGGAGTCGCACGATCAGCGGCCGGAGTACATCCGCATGCTCGGCAATCGCCTCACCCGGTTGCGCGGCGAGTGAGCCCGGGCGGCCGACCGGCAGGATCGGATTCCGGCGGAGATCGGGCGCTAGGCTGACCGCGCGATGTCACGCAGGCAACGGCCGCGCACGATCCGGCCGGGAACGGATGAGGAGGGGCGCTGAGCTCTGCAGAAAGCAGCGGTCCGACCAGTGCCGAGGAACCTTGGCCGGTGCGGACCGTCGCGCGCAAGATCGCCGACTGGATCAACCGGCTCGGGAAGATCTGGGTGGAGGGGCAGATCACCCAGATCTCGGCGCGGCCCGGCGCGAGCACCGCGTTCCTGACGCTGCGCGATCCCTCCGCCGACGTGTCGCTGACGTTGACCTGCGCCTCGGCGATGCTGCGCAAGATGGATCCGCCGCTGACCGACGGCAGCCGGGTCGTGGTGCACGGCAAGCCGAGCTTCTTCATGGGCCGCGGCACGCTGAGCCTGCGAGTCGACGAGATCCGCGCGGTCGGCATCGGTGAGCTCCTCGCCCGCATCGAGCGGCTGCGCCAGCTGCTCAAGGCCGAGGGCCTGTTCGACCCGGCGCGCAAGCGCCCGCTGCCCTTCCTGCCCAACCGCGTCGGGCTGATCACCGGCCGGGCCTCGGCGGCCGAGCACGACGTGCTCACCAACGCGCAGCTGCGCTGGCCCGGCGTGGACTTCGAGATCCGGAACGTGGCCGTGCAGGGTTCCAGCGCGGTGCCGCAGATCCTGCCCGCGCTGCAGGAGCTCGACGCGATGCCCGAGGTCGAGGTCATCGTGATGGCCCGCGGTGGCGGCAGCGTCGAGGACCTGCTGGCCTTCTCCGACGAGACGCTGTGCCGCGCGGTGGCCGCCTGCGGGACCCCGGTGATCAGCGCGATCGGGCACGAGCCGGATTCACCGCTGCTGGATCACGTCGCCGACGTGCGCTGCTCCACGCCGACCGGCGCGGGCAAGCGGGTGGTGCCCGACGTGGCCGAGGAGACCCGGCACGTCGGCCTGCTCCGGGACCGCGCCCGCCGCGCCCTGCACGGCTGGGTGGACCGGGAACGCAGGCTGCTCGACCAGTTGCGCAGCAGGCCGGTGCTGGCCGATCCGCACGGGCCGCTGCAGCAGCGCGTCGAGCAGGTCGAGCTGGCGCGGGAACGCTCCCGCCGGGCGGTCTCCGCGGTGCTCACCGCGGAAGGGCACGCGCTGTCGGCCACCAGATCACGCTTGACGACCTTGGGACCGGCGGCCACGCTGGCTCGTGGATACGCGATCGTGCAGCGCATCGAGGGCGATGGAGACGGAACCGTCGACGGCGTCGTGCGGTCCGTCGAGGAAGCGCCCCCGGGCACGCACCTGCGGGTCAGGGTCGCCGATGGCGCGATCCACGCGGAAGTACCCGACCGACCAGCCTGAACAGGACGAAGACCGTGCACCCCAAGCAGGAACAACCCTCGTTCCTCCCGCTCACCGTCGGCGTCGCCCGCAACGCCGCGAACAGACCGGAGGACGCCGCGGAGCAGGCGTGCGAGGTGCAACGCTGCGCGGAGGCGGCCGACGCGACCGCCGCCGGGTGCTGGGCTGCGCTGCTGGGTGGCTGCCAGTCCGTCGAGCGCAGGGAGCTACCGGGACGGCTGCGCGCGCTCGCCGATGCGACTTCGGGCTACTTCGGCCAGGCCTGGTGGGAGGTGTCGGCCCACCGACGTAGAGTCGCCGAGGCGCAACTGCGCATCAACGACGCGGTGCGCGAAGGCGACGGCGCCGAGTTCGCCGAGGCGTTCGTCGGCTACGACCAGGCGGTCGCCACGGCGGTGGTGTCCGTGAACAGCGATATGGAGACTCCGGCCCCTTGAGCGAGCAGCAGGACGACCACTTCGACCCGGTGGCCGAGCACCCCGAGGTCGCCGAACTCGGCTACGAAGCAGCCCGCGACCAGCTCGCCGAGGTCGTCAAGCAGCTGGAAGCCGGTGGGCTCTCGCTGGAGGACTCGCTGGCGCTCTGGGAGAAGGGCGAAGCTCTCGCCACGGTCTGCGAGCGCCACCTCGCGGGTGCGCGCGAGCGGGTGGACCGGGCGCTGGCGTCGGTGGAGGACCAGGAGTCCTGAATCCGCTCCGCCGCAGGGCCGGGGTCACCGCACCGGCTCGGCCGCCAGGGCGGCTTCGGCCAGCGTCCGGAACTCCTCTTCCGAGGCGTTGCCGGTGATCAGCAGGCGGACCCCGTTCCGGTCGGTGACCCATGCCTGCTCGTCGCGCATGCCCCGGTAGTCGACCCAGTTCGCGCCACCCGCGCGCACCACGCCCTCGGCCTGCGGGGCGTGCCGGGTCTCGGCGGCCACCAGCTCTTCCTCGGCGCCGTTGGACTGGGCCAGGCGCAGGTAGTTGCCCTCGCCGGTCAACCAGCCCACCTTCACCACTCGCTGGTGCGAGGGCAGCGTGGTGGTGTTCGCCGAGTTGGCCCGCCAGCTCGGCGGCAGCTCCGGCTCGACGACCGGGAAGTCGGTCGTGGCCGCATCGCTGCGCAGCTCACCCGATACGTCCACGGTCGGCACCGCCCCGCTGTCCACCGATGGACCGCCGGGGTTGAACGAGCACATCCCGGCGAAGCCGGCGAAACCGAACGCGACCAGCACCAACGGCAGGATAGCGAAGATCATCGCCGACATCGTCCTCGGCGGGCGGGACGGTGCCTCGGCCTGCGGCTGCTCTGGCTGCTGGTTGCGGGGGTCTGCCACGCGACCCATGCTCTCACCGGTCGCATCCCAGCTCAGCGGGTAGGTCGAAGGCGAGTGGGCTGCCCCACGCAAGTGCTCCGGACACCTTGATGATCTGCGAAGATCCGAAACAACTCGCCGGGACGCGGGCGGCGCCCCGCCGGACCCGAGCACTGGCCACCGAATGCCTTATCAACGGGGAGGGCTCGATGAGCACCACACGATACCCGGAAGAGCCGGACCGCAACCTCGCGATGGAACTGGTTCGCGTGACCGAAGCCGCCGCGATGGCCGCGGGACGCTGGGTGGGTCGCGGCGACAAGAACAGCGGCGACGGCGCCGCGGTCGACGCGATGCGCAAGCTCATCGGCACCGTGTCGATGCGCGGCACGGTGGTCATCGGCGAGGGCGAGAAGGACGAAGCGCCGATGCTCTACAACGGTGAGGAGGTCGGCAACGGCGCCGGTCCCGAGGTCGACGTCGCCGTTGACCCGATCGATGGCACGACACTGCTGAGCAAGGGCATGCCCAACGCCCTGTCGGTGCTGGCGGTCTCCGAGCGCGGCACCATGTTCGACCCGTCCGCCGTGTTCTACATGGAGAAGATGGCGGTCGGCCCGGAAGCCGCCGGAGTGATCGACATCGGCGCGCCGATCGCGGAGAACATCCGCCGGGTCGCCAAGGCCAAGCAGGTCGACGTCTCCGACGTGACGGTCTGCGTGCTGGACCGGCCGCGGCACGAGCAGCACGTCAAGGAGATCCGCGAGGCGGGCGCCCGCGTGCAGTTCATCTCCGACGGCGACGTGGCGGGCGCGATCGCCGCGGCCCGCCCGGACAGCGGTGTGGACATGCTGCTGGGCATCGGCGGCACCCCGGAGGGCATCATCACCGCCTGCGCGCTCAAGTGCCTCGACGGCGAGATCCAGACCCGGCTGTGGCCGAAGGACGACACCGAGCGCGCCCAGCTGCGCGAAGCCGGGCACGACCCGGACCAGACGCTGACCACCTCGGACCTGGTGCGCGGGAACAACATGTTCTTCGTCGCCACCGGCATCACCGATGGCGCGCTGCTGCACGGCGTGCACTACCGCGCCAACCGCTGCTCCACGCAGTCGATCGTGATGCGTTCGAAGTCCGGCACGGTTCGCGTGGTCGACGCCTCGCACAAGCTGTCCAAGCTGCGGCAGTACTCCGATGTGGACTTCGGCGCGTCGGAGGTCTGAAAGGCGGTGCGCAGCACGCTGATCGCGAGCGCGGCTGCGAGGTGATCGACCGGCGGCTCGACCGGCGGCTCCGGGAAAGCAGGGAAAAACCCGGAACCGGCCGCGATTCAGGGCGGTGACCTGCTGTTCCAACGGCGGGTCACCGCCTTTTCCGGTGATCTCCTCCCACCTTCGTGGGTACGCCCCGGCGCGGGCCGTGGCTAGCGTCTGCGGCCAGCCGGCCTTGGGTGCCGGGGACTCCCGGAGGTTTCATGCGTAAGGCAATCGTCTCCGCTCTCGCCGCGACCGGTGCCGTCGGCGCGCTGTGCCTGCCCGCCACGGCCGCGGCCGACGAGGTCGACCCGATGATCGTCGGTGGCCACGACGCCACCCAGACCTACTCGTTCATGGTCTCGCTGCAGCAGCAGGGCTCGCACCTGTGCGGCGGCGCGCTGATCAACCCGGACACGGTCGTCACGGCCGCGCACTGCGTCGAAGGCGGCGGCGACTTCACCGTTCGGGTGGGCAGCAACGACAACACCAGCGGCGGCGAGCAGGCCGCGGTGAGCTCCACCCGCTCGCACGACACGGCCGACCTCGCGGTGCTGAAGCTGGACCGGCAGCTGTCGGCCGCTCCGATCGACATCGCCGCCGACTCCGGCGCGACGGGCACGCCCACCCGCATCATCGGCTGGGGCCAGACCTGCCCGGAGAGCGGTTGCGGCGAGGTGCCGACGAACCTGCAGGAGCTCGACACCCAGGTGGTCGACGACGCGGACTGCCAGGGCATCGACGGCGCGGGCGAGATCTGCACCGACAACCCGAACGGCGACTCCGGAGCCTGCTACGGCGACTCGGGCGGACCGCAGATCAAGGGCAGCGAGGGCAACTGGGAACTGATCGGCGCCACCAGCCGCACCGGCAACGGCGACCCCACCTGCGCCACCGGCCCGTCGATCTACACCGACGTCACGGCCTACACCGACTGGATCACCCAGAACACGACCAGCTGACCCACCACCGAGGCACCCGGGGCGCCCCACCGCCCCGGGTGCCTTCGCATCTCAAACCCCCCGATTCCCAGGCAGTTTCCCTCCGCAACGGCGACGCCGTCACCCCACCCGGCAACCGGCCCGACGCCGCGCGCGGTGGGCCGGTGACAGTTTTGCCTAAAACTGTGAGCACTCGACGCCCGAAATGTCCGGACAGTTTTAGGCAAAACTGTCACCAGCCGCCCACTTAGGTGAGGTCGACGCGAGCAGCCGCGCGGTGCGTCAGGTCCCGCGCGAGAACGCGCAGGACGCGTGCGGGGGTGCATTTGTTGAGGGTTAGCTGAGATCCGAGGAATGGCCGGGGAAGAGTCGCGTGCTGGGGTCCAGGTCGACGGCGATGTTGTTCACCGCCGTCGCCGCCTCCCCGAAGCCGGTGGCGATGAGCTTGACCTTGCCCGGGTAGGCGGCGACATCTCCGGCCGCGTAGACCCTCGGCCGGTTGGTCCGCATGGTGGTGTCGACCAGGATCGAGCGCTTCTCCAGCTCCAGCCCCCAGCCCTCGATCGGCCCGAGATCGGCGGTGAACCCGAGGGCGGCGACCACGGTCTGCGCGGGCAGCACGCGGCGCTCGCCGTCGGCTTCGATCTCGACCTCCTGGACCGCCCGGTCGCCGCGGATCTCGATGACTTCCGCCGGGATGACGAGCTCGACTCCGAGGTCGGTGACCTTGTCCACGAGGCCGGAGTGCGCGCGGAACCGGGTCCTGCGGTGGACCAGGGTGACGCTGCGGGCGACCGGGTGCAGCGCGAGCGCCCAGTCGAAGGCCGAGTCCCCGCCGCCGACGACGACCACGTCGTGCCCGCTGTGCGCGGCGAGTTCGGGGATGAAGTGCACGACGCCGCGTCCGACCCACTCGCCGCCCGCGGGCAGCGGGCGCGGGGTGAACCCGCCGATGCCCGCGGTCACCAGGACAGCGCCCGCGCGGACCGACTCGCCCGCACCCAGCTCGACCACCACACCGTCGTCCACATCGGACAGATGCACGGCCGGTCGCCCCAGCAGGTAGGTGGGGTCGTACTGCGCGGCCTGATCGACGAGCGCGGTCACCAGGTCGCGACCGCGGATCTCCGGGAAGCCGGCCACGTCGAAGATCATCTTCTCCGGGTACATGGCGGTCACCTGACCGCCCGGCTCGGGCAGCGCATCCACCAGCGCCACCGAGAGACCGCGAAAACCCGCGTAGTACGCGGCGAACAGTCCCGTCGGACCCGCGCCGACGACCAGCACGTCGACCTCGGTCATGCCCACCACCTCGCACTGCCGGACGCCAATCGAGAGACCGCGCACCGATCCACCCCGCCCGAACGCGAAGGCGAGCTCGATCGCGTGGGACGTCACCAGCCTAGCCGGATCGATCCCGAATGTCGGCTCGCAGCGCCGGCACTCCCCCGAACAGCCCAGCCGGTTGGCGCGTGCGGCGGTACCTGCGTGATCCACGCCCCCCGTAATTTCGCGAGAAAGGGGATCTCGGCGGGGAGGGGCACCGGAACATGCGAAAGCTGTCCACACTGATCGGAGGCGCGGCCGCGCTCGCGTTAAGCCTTGGGGTCGTGCCCGCTGCGGGCGCGGCGGGCGAGCCCGGTGAGCTGATCGCACCCGACGCGGGGCCGCTGATCGTCGGCGGGCACGAGGCGTCGGAGCAGTACGACTTCATGGCGTCGCTGCAGCGGGAAGGTTCGCACAGCTGCGGCGCCTCGCTGATCGACCCGCAATGGGTGCTGACCGCCGCGCACTGCGTGGCCGACGCCGCGCCCGCCGATCTGGGACTGCGCATCGGCAGCCCGACCTGGGGCAGCGGCGGCGAGGAGGCGGGCGTCTCCGAGATCGCGGTGCACCCGGATTACGAGAACCAGAGCCCGAACGGCGACATCGCGCTGCTCAAGCTCGACCACGCCGCATCGCAGACCCCGGTGGACATCGCCGACGCCTCCGGCGCGGCCGGCACGCCCTCGCGGATCATCGGCTGGGGCGTGACCTGCCCGGTCCGCGGCTGCGGCGAACCGCCGGAGCAGCTGCAGGAGCTCGAAACGAACGTCACGGCGGACTCGGCGTGCACGCTGAGCGCGATCGACGGACCCACCGAGATCTGCACGGCCAGCTCGGAACCGCTGGCCAACGCGTGCTTCGGCGACTCCGGCGGCCCGCAGCTGGAGGGCACCCCGGGCAACTGGGAGCTCACCGGGGTCACCAGCCGCCTCGGCAGCCCGGTACCGGTCTGCGGAACGGCCCCCTCGGTCTACACCGACGCGACGGCCTACAAGGACTGGATCAGCTCCACGATCAGCTGACCCACGCACCTGAAGCGGGGCACCCCGGAGCGGGCGCCCCGCTTCTTCATGTCGAGAGATCGGGCACCTTCATCGATCAAGCCCCGGGTCGAGCGGCGCCGTCGTGGGGCGGTTCACGCTGACCTCGGGCTCACCGCGGCGGGACACTCGGGGCATGGCTGAACAGGAATACCGGATCGAGCACGACACGATGGGCGAGGTGCGGGTGCCCGCCGCAGCGCTCTACCGCGCGCAGACGCAGCGGGCCGTGGAGAACTTCCCGATCTCCGGCCGCGGCCTGGAACGCGCGCAGATCCGCGCGCTGGGCCTGCTCAAGGCCGCCGCGGCGCGAGTCAACGCCAGGCTCGGCGTGCTCGAGACCGAGGTCGCCGAAGCCATCGCCGTCGCGGCGGACCAGGTCGCCGAGGGCGCGCACGACGAGCACTTCCCCATCGACGTGTTCCAGACCGGCTCCGGCACGTCGTCGAACATGAACGCCAACGAGGTCATCGCCACCCTCGCCTCGGCCGAACTCGGCCGGGACGTGCACCCGAACGACCAGGTCAACGCCTCGCAGTCGTCCAACGACACGTTCCCGACCACGATCCACGTCGCCGCCACCGAAGCGGTGATCACCGACGTCATCCCGGCGCTGGAGCACCTGGCCGGCACCATCGAGGGGCGCGCGGCGGAGTGGACCGAGGTCGTCAAGTCCGGCCGGACGCACCTGATGGACGCGGTCCCGATCACCCTCGCGCAGGAAGCGGGCGCCTGGGCCAGCCAGGTCCGCTACGGCGTCGAGCGGTTGCGCTCCGGGCTGCCCCGGCTGGGCGAGCTGCCGATCGGCGGGACCGCGGTCGGTTCCGGGCTCAACGCACCCGAGGGCTTCGGCGCCGCCGTGTCCGAGGAGCTGGCCAGGGTGACCGGCCTGCCGCTGACGGAGGCCCGCGACCACTTCGAGGCCCAGGCCGCGCAGGACTCGGTGGTTGAGACTTCCGGGCACCTGCGAACCGTCGCCGTGAGCCTCACCAAGGTCGCCAACGACCTGCGCTTCCTCGGTTCCGGACCGCGCACCGGACTTGGCGAGCTGGCGCTGCCGGACCTGCAGCCGGGTTCGTCGATCATGCCGGGCAAGGTCAACCCGGTCATCCCGGAGGCGACCCTGCAGGTCGTCGCCCAGGTGATCGGCAACGACGCGACGGTGTCGTTCGCCGGCTCGCAGGGCAACTTCCAGCTCAACGTGATGCTGCCGGTCATCGCCCGCAACGTCCTGGAATCCTCCCGCCTGCTGGCGGCGGTCTCCCGGCAGCTGGCCGACAAGGTCTTCGCCGAGGTGTCCGTCAACACCGAGCGGACCCGGGAGTACGCCGAGGGCTCGCCGTCGATCGTCACCCCGCTCAACCGCTACATCGGCTACGAGGAGGCCGCGGCGGTGGCCAAGCAGGCGCTCAAGGAGCGCAAGACCATCCGCGAGGTCGTCCTCGAACGCGGGCACGTCGACGACGGCAAGCTCACCCTCGCCGAGCTCGACGAGGCGCTCGACGTCCTGCGCATGGCCAACGGCGGGTAACTGTCGGCGAAGAGCAGCATCATGGGGCCATGGTGCTGCTCTCGGACGTCGTCGCGGTCTCCGGCGAGGTCGCGGCGACGTCCTCGCGCAAGGCGAAGACCTCGGCGCTGGCCGGGTTGCTGCGTCGGCTGGAGCGCTCCGAGGTCGCCCCGGCGACCGCGCTGCTGGCCGGCGAACTTCCCGGCGGACGCGCCGGGGTCGGGTGGTCGACGCTGTCCGCCGTGCGGGCCGAGCCCGCTGCCGAGCCGCAGCTGACCATCGCCGCGGTCGCCGCAGCCATCGGAGAGGTGCGGGAGATCAGCGGGCCAGGTTCCGGGCAGCGGCGCACCGAGGCGTTGACCCGGTTGTTGTCCCGGGCGACCGAAGCCGAGCAGTCCTTCCTCGTCCGGTTGTTCGGCGGCGAACTGCGGCAGGGCGCGCTGGAAGGCGTGGTGGTCGAGGCCATCGCCGCGGCCTCCGGAGTGCGTTCCGAGGCCGTGCGACGGGCGTTCATGCTCTCCGGACGGTTGCCCGCGACCGCCGAGGCGGCGCTGCTCGGTGGCGAGTCGGCGCTGGCCGAGTTCCACCTCGAGCTGGGCCGCCCGATCCGCCCGATGCTGGCCTCACCTGCGGAGACGCTCGACGCCGCGTTGGCGGGGGACGGCGAGCGCAGCGTCGAGTACAAGCTGGACGGCGCCCGCATCCAGGTCCACCGCGACGGCGACGAGGTGCGGGTCTACACCCGGACGCTGCGCGAGATCACCCGCAACGTGGGCGAACTCGTCGAGCTGGTGCGCGGTCTGCGCTGCCGCTCGGTGGTGCTGGACGGCGAGACGCTGGCCCTCGACGACGCGGGCCGCCCGCGTCCGTTCCAGGAGACCATGGCCCGCTTCGGTGCTCAGGAGCAACGCGCCGAGCTGCTGCACCCCTACTTCTTCGACTGCTTGCACCTGGACGGCACCGACCTGCTCGACCGGCCGCTGCGCGATCGCCTCGAAGCGCTGGAGAGCGTCGCCGCCCAGCACCGGATACCCGGTGCGCTCTCCCCCTCCCCGGAACGCGCCGCAGCGCTGTTCGACGACGCGCTGGCTGGCGGCCACGAGGGCGTGGTCGTCAAGGACCTGGATTCGCCGTACGCGGCTGGACGGCGCGGCAAGGCCTGGCGGAAGGTCAAACCCGAGCACACCCTCGATCTGGTCGTGCTTGCCGCCGAGTGGGGGCACGGCAGGCGCCGCGGCTACCTGTCCAACCTGCACCTGGGCGCCCGCGACCCGGACGGCGGCCCGCCGATCATGGTCGGCAAGACCTTCAAGGGCCTCACCGACGAGCTGCTGGCCTGGCAGACGGCCGAGTTCCAGCATCTGGCCACCGGAGGCGACGAGTGGACCGTGCAGGTCAGCCCGGACCTGGTGGTGGAGATCGAGCTCGACGGCGTGCAGACGAGCCCGCGCTACCCCGGGGAGGTGGCGCTGCGCTTCGCCCGGGTGCTGCGCTACCGGCCGGACAAGGACGCGGCCGAGGCCGACACCATCGAGGCGGTTCGCGGCATGCTCCGCGGCGAGTGAGATCCTGGGAGCATGAGCGGCGAAGAATTCGAGGAAGCGGTCGGCTCCATCAACATCGGACCGGGCACCATCGACCCGCGCGAGTTCCAGCGCGGCGCGGAATCGGTCGAACTCGAGCACTACGTGGCGGTCCTGCTGCTGGAGGCCACGTCCGAGGCCACCGACCACGAGCCGCTGTTCGAGGAGTCCTTCGTCCTGCTCACCGCCGAGTCCGGCGAGGAGGCCGCGGAGAAGGCCCGCGAATACGGCAAGCAGCAGGAATCCAGCTACGCCGACGAGAACAACAACCCGGTCACCTGGAAGCTGAAGCAGGTGGTCGAGGTCAAGCCACTCGAGGACGCCACCCTGGACGACGGTTCGGAGCTCTACAGCCGCTTCTTCCGCAACCACAAGGCCTACGCGGACCTGGACACCCTGGGCAACGAGGACTGACCCCGCGAATACGCCCTCGGTGGGGAGCGGAGCCGGCCGTTCAGGCCGTATGGTCGTCGGATGTGCAGTTCTTGAACGGGCAGAAGCCCACTACAGACCTAACCTACGACGACGTGTTCCTGGCCCCGCGGCGCTCGGGCGTGGAATCCCGGTTCGACGTGGACCTGGCCACCAGCGACGGGTCCGGAACCACGCTGCCGATCGTGGTGGCGAACATGACCGCGGTCTCCGGGCGGCGGATGGCCGAGACGGTCGCGCGGCGCGGCGGGCTGGTCGTGCTGCCGCAGGACGTCGACCCGGGCGCGGTCGGCGAGATCGTGTCCTGGGTCAAGGACCGGCACCCCGTGTGGGACACCCCGTTGGTCCTGCACAGCGAGGACGCGGTGGCCGACGCGCTGAACCTGCTTCCGAAGCGCGCGCACGGGGCCCTGGTCGTGGTCGACGACGCCAACCGCCCGCTCGGCGTCGTCGACGAGTCCTCCTGCACCGGTGTGGACCGGTTCGCGCGCATCGGCGAGGTCGCCGACAACCACCCGGTGGTGCTGCCGCTGGAGACCAAGCCGCGCGAGGTCTTCGAACAGCTGGACAAGCAGGCGCGCACCGTCGCGATCGCGGTGGATTCCGACGGCAAGCTGGCCGGCATCCTGACCAAGCGCGGTGCCCTGCGCGCCGAGATCTACGCCCCCGCGCTCGACGACGGCGGCAAGCTGCGGATCGCGGCCGCGATCGGCGTGAACGGCGATGTGACGGCCAAGGCCTCCGCACTGCTGGAGGCCGGGGTGGACGCGCTGGTGGTGGACACCGCGCACGGCCACCAGGAGAAGATGGTCTCCGCGCTCAAGGCGGTCCGCGCGGCAGGTCCGGACGTGCCCGTGGTCGCGGGCAACGTGGTCACCGCCGAGGGCGTGCGGGACCTGGTCGAGGCCGGAGCCGACGTGGTCAAGGTCGGCGTGGGCCCCGGCGCGATGTGCACCACGCGGATGATGACCGGTGTCGGTCGGCCGCAGTTCTCCGCCGTGGCCGAGTGCGCCGCCGAGGCGCGCAAGCTCGGCAAGCACGTGTGGGCCGACGGCGGTGTGCGGCACCCGCGCGACGTGGCGCTGGCGCTGGCCGCCGGAGCGTCGTCGGTGATGGTCGGGTCCTGGTTCGCGGGCACCTACGAGTCGCCCGGCGACCTGCAGCGCGATGAGCACGGCCGGGCGTACAAGGAGTCGTTCGGGATGGCGTCCAAGCGGGCGGTGTCCGCGCGCACCCGCACCGACGGCGCCTTCGACCAGGCGCGCAAGGCGCTGTTCGAGGAGGGCATCTCGAGCTCCCGGATGCGCCTGGACCCGCAGTCGCCCGGCGTGGAGGACCTGCTGGACCAGATCACCTCGGGTCTGCGCTCGTCGTGCACCTACGCGGGTGCGCACACCCTCGAGGAGTTCCACGAGCGCGCCCTGGTCGGCATCCAGTCCGCAGCGGGCTTCGCCGAAGGCCGCCCCCTCCCCTCCGGCTGGTGAGCCCGACAGTTTTGCCTATAACTGTCGACCTCCGGCGCCCGAAATGTCCGGACGGTTATCGGGGTCAGGTTCCGCTCCCGGCACCGCCACGCAACCCACAACCTGCAAGGTCCCGTTGGGCAGAACTGTCAAAGCCCTGAGTTGACCTGGGCCCGGGTGGGCCCAGGTCAACTCGTCGGGTTAGAGGTTGTCGCCCTCCAGGAGTTCGGTCACCAGGGCCGCGATCGGGGAGCGCTCCGAGCGGGTGAGGGTGATGTGGGCGAACAGCGGGTGCCCCTTGAGCTTCTCGATGACCGCGGCCACGCCGTCGTGCCTGCCGACCCGCAGGTTGTCCCGCTGGGCGACGTCGTGGGTGAGCACCACCCGCGAGTTCATGCCCAGCCTGGACAGCACCGTGAGCAGCACGTTGCGCTCCAGCGACTGCGCCTCGTCGACGATCACGAACGCGTCGTGCAGCGACCGCCCGCGGATGTGGGTCAGCGGCAGCACCTCGAGCATGCCGCGATCCATCACCTCTTCCAGGACGTTCTCGCTGGCGTGCGCGCCGAGGGTGTCGAACACCGCCTGCGCCCAGGGCGCCATCTTCTCGCCCTCGCTGCCCGGCAGGTAGCCGAGCTCCTGCCCGCCGACCGCGTAGACCGGGCGGAACACCACGACCTTGCGGTGCTGCTGGCGTTCCATGACCGATTCCAGCCCCGCGCACAGCGCCAGAGCCGACTTACCGGTACCCGCCCGGCCGCCGAGCGAGATGATCCCGACCTCGGGATCCATCAGCAGCTCGAGCGCGATGCGCTGCTCGGCCGAACGGCCGTGCAGCCCGAAGACCTCGCGGTCGCCGCGCACCAGCTTGACCTGCTTGTCCGCGGTGACCCGGCCCAGCGCGCTCTGCGAGCCCGCCAGCATCCGCACACCGGTGTTCGGCGGGAGGTCCCGCGCGTCGTCCAGGTCGGCCACACCGTCCTTGAACAGCGCGTCCACCGAGTTCGAACCCACGTCGAGGTCGGCCATGCCGCTCCAGCCCGACGAGACCACGTCCTGCGCCCGGTACTCCTCGGCTTCCAAGGCCACCGAAGCGGCCTTGACCCGCAAAGGCATGTCCTTGGTGACCAGCACCACCTGGTTGCCGTCGGCCTCCAGGTTGAGCGCGCAGGCCAGGATGCGGGAGTCGTTGGAGTCCGTTCTGAAGCCCGGCGGAAGCACCGACGGGTCGGAGTGGTTCAGCTCCACGTGCAGCGAGCCACCGTCCGAACCGACCGTCACCGGGTGGTCCAGCCTGCCGTGCCGGATCCGCAGATCGTCGAGCACGCGCAGGGCTTCGCGAGCGAACCAGCCCAGTTCGGGATGTTGGCGCTTGCCTTCGAGTTCGGAGATGACCACCAGTGGCAGCACAACGTGGTGCTCGGCGAATCTGGCCATAGCCCACGGGTCGGAGAGCAACACCGAAGTGTCCAGGACATAGGTACGAACCTCGACTCCGTCGCCGGCGGCGACAGACGCGGACCCGGTGTTCGAGTCGTGCGCGTGAGGCTGGGAACGTCGTGCGGTCACGGCAACTCCCTCGCGGGCGTGGCGTGCACACCCGCTCGTCGGCGGGCCGGGCCTGGCCTGCTCGCGCCCCGACTGGACCGTTCGTCCGCCGCGGCCGCGAAGGACCGAGGACCGGCCCTCCCGCGACCAAGGTGGACGTGTGAACGTCCGCTCCAGCCAACAGCCACGATCAGGGCCTCCCGGACGGGCCGCGTACGGACTTGCAATGGAAACGGCCCGTCACCGCGAACGCTACCTGCGAGATCGAGCTTCGGCAGACAGCCGGACAGGTGATTCGGCGACCCACCGGCTCACGCCCTGCAATCAGCACGTTTTCCCAGCTCAGATGGTTAACAGCAGGTTTCCGGACGATTCGTGACCAGGTCAGGCCGACGCGCCCGAGGCACTACTTCGCCGACCCCGTCAACACTCCCGGTGATCCACACTGCTCTTTTCGGGTGACTTCTCGGCGTGCCTCATCCTGTTGCACGCGCAAGCGATTCGGGAACAGCCGCGCCTTCCGAGAAGCCATCGTTCGACGCGACGACTGAATCACCGACTGCGGATCGGATTACCGCGCGAGCCAGCGAGTCAACTTTAGGATTCGACGCCAACACGTCAGGGTGAATTCTCGCGATGTTTGATTTCGCAACTTTAGGGGCGAGGGCGAATTTCCACACGATAGTGGCAACGAGTTGGGAAATCGAGCAGGCGCGCGGATAGGTTGCACGCGGACTCTCCTCCGGCCGGTTTCAACGGGCCGGGAATTCGAGTGTCCTCGCTTCATCCATCCCCAACAAGGAGCATCCGAAGTGCTGAAGAAAGCCGCGATCGTCACCGGTGCCGCCGCCGGCCTGCTGGCCCTCGCCCCGGTCGCCAACGCCGACAGCATGGACAACGAGGGCGTCAACGTCCTGAACGACAACAACGCCAGCGTCCTGCCTGTCCAGGCCTGCGGCAACAACGTCGCCGTGCTCGGCGCCACCGTGCCGATCCTGTCCCCGCAGGCGAGCCAGTGCGTCAACGCGCCGATCGTCGACCACCCGCAGGGCTGACGAACCGCCACGGCGGACACGTCAACAGCAGCTGAAAAAGGAGCGCCGGGATCACCCGGCGCTCCTTTTCGCGCGCGCTCGACCCGAATCGAAGTCGCGCCTACCAGCGCCGGAAAAATTCTTCTTCACACAATAGTGGTAATGAGTTTGGGCGATCAGCGGGCGCGATGTACTTTTCTTCCGGGACACACCAGGCTCGGTAGCCTCCTCGTGGCCTTTGCGAAGTCCACCCGGTGTGAACTCCAAATCCCGCGGTATTCAAAGGAGAGTGAACCAAGTGCTGAAGAAGGCTGCGATCGTCGCTGGTGCCGCCGCCGGGCTGATGGCCCTGGCCCCCATGGCCAACGCCGACAGCATGGACAACGACGGCGTGAACGTCCTCAACGACAACAACCTCAGCGTCCTGCCGGTGCAGGCCTGCGGTAACAACGTTGCGGTGCTCGGCGCGGTCGTCCCGATCCTGTCCCCGCAGACGAGCCAGTGCGTCAACGCGCCGATCGTCGACCACCCGCAGGGCTGAGATAGCGCATGAGAAGAGGGCCAGGCCTGGTAGCAGGCCTGGCCCTCTCGCGTTCCGGCCGAAGCCGCTGCCGGCCGGGCCAGGAGTCGTTCGCTCAGCGGTGCGGACAGCCGAAGCTCGGCCGAACTCCAGCGCCGGTGCCGGCCGGGCACAGCACCTGCCACAGCGGCCACCGCCACGTCCTGAGCGGTCCCTAACCACCGAAGCGCCGGTGCCGCACCGCGTAGTCGCGCAGCGCGCGCAGGAAGTCGACGCGGCGGAACTCCGGCCAGTACGCCTCGGTGAACCAGAACTCCGAGTGCGCGGACTGCCAGAGCATGAACCCGGACAACCGCTGCTCCCCCGACGTGCGGATGAGCAGGTCCGGGTCGGGTTGCCCGGAGGTGTAGAGGTGCTCGGCGATGTGATCCACGGTCAGCACCTCGGCGAGCTCCTCGATGCTGGTCCCGGATTCGGCGTGCTGCAGCAGCAGCTTGCGGACCGCGTCCGCGATCTCCCGGCGCCCGCCGTACCCGATCGCCACGTTGACCTGCATGCCCGGCCTGCCCTCGGTGCGCAGCGCGGCCGCGGACAGCCGGGCGGCCGTCTCGGTCGGCAGCACGTCCAGCGCCCCGACGACGCGCACCCGCCAGGGCTGCCCCGGCGAAGTCAGCTCGTCGACGACCCCGGAGATGATTTCCATCAGGGCGTTGAGCTCTTCGTCGGTGCGGTTGAGGTTGTCGGTGGACAGCAGCCACAGCGTGACGACCTCGACGTTGGCCTCTTCGCACCAGCCGAGCATCTCGGCGATCTTGCGCGCGCCCGCGTGATGGCCGTGGACCGAATCCAGACCGGCTTCCTTGGCCCATCTGCGATTGCCGTCCAGGATCACGCCGACGTGCCGGGGGTGCTGAATCCCGTCGAGCTTGCGGGCGAGCCTCCGCTCGTACACCGCGTACATCAGTTCTTTCAACCGGACCTTGAGCGCCACGCCACATGAGACTACGCGGATCCGGCTCCGCTGCGGTCCCCGCCTCCGCGGCTTCACCGCCTCTTGCAAGAGAGGTCACATCGCCACAAACCTACGACCCCGTAACCTCGTAGGCGTGAGCAACGGACTCTCCGCCCGGCAGGCATACGCCGTCAGCAAACCGCGATTGCGCGGATGGATCCACTTCTGGTCGCTGGTGGTGTCGATCGTCGCCGGCGCGACGCTGGTCACGCTCTCCGCTTCGACGGTCTCCACCGAGGCAGCGGTGGGCACCTCGATCTACGTGGCCACGGTGCTGGGACTGTTCGGCGTCAGCGCGCTCTACCACCGCAAGACCTGGCAGTCGGTGGACGCCCGCACCTGGATGCGGCGCCTGGACCACTCGATGATCTTCCTGTTCATCGCGGGCACCTACACGCCGCTGGCGATGCTGGCGATGCGCCCGACGACCGGCGCGGTGGTGCTGGCCGTGGTCTGGGGCGGCGCGCTCGGCGGCGTCATCCTCAAGCTCGCCTGGCCGAACGCGCCGCGCTGGGTCGGCGTTCCGGTCTACATCGCGCTCGGCTGGGTCGCGGTCTTCGTGCTGCCCGAACTGATGGACCACGCGGGCGTCGCGGCCCTGGTGCTGCTCATCGTCGGCGGTCTGCTCTACAGCCTCGGCGCGGTCAGCTACGCCACCCGCTGGCCGGACCCGTGGCCCAAGACCTTCGGCTACCACGAGTTCTTCCACTCGGCGGTCTCGATGGCGGCGCTCTGCCACCACATCGCCATCTGGCTGGCGCTCTACGCGTAGACGCGTCCGGGACGCGACGTGGCGGGCCCGGCCGGTCCGGCGATTCGAGTCACCGGCCGGGCCCTCCGCGATTCGCGATCACGCCGTTGCCGCGGAAGGCGTCACCTGCGCAACGTCGCGGCCAGTTCGTCCGGTTCGGTGACCGGGCGGTCGCAGACGTAGCCGTGGCAGACGTAGGCGGCCGGGGAACCGTCGACGAGGTGTCGTTCGGCGAGCAGCGGCGCGGCGTCCGGTGCGCCCGCGAGCACGACCGCGCCGCCCGGGGCATCGCGCCGAGCCGTGGCCAGCAGCGCGGCCCGGGACTCCTCGGTGTCGCCGACGACGGCGACCTGCAGCGGGCCGTGCGCCCGGGCTTCGGCGACGGAGAGCCAGTGACCCGCGAACCGGGAGGCGCGCTGGACCAGCAGACCGGCTCGCGAGAGCGCCTGCTCGGCCGCCGCGCGGTAGGTGCCCGCCCGATCGGGACCGACCAGGGCGGCAGCCGTCAGGAGCGCCGAGGCCAGCGCCGAGGCACCCGCCGGGCTCGAGTTGTCGGTCGGGTCCGAGGGCCTGCGGACCAGCGCCTCCGCGTCGGCGGCGGTGTCGTGGAACATGCCCGGGTTCTCGGCGTCGGCGAACTGCTCCAGCGCGACGTCCAGGAAGTCGCAGGCCGCCCGCAGCCAGCGGACGTCGGCGGTGGCCTGGTGCAGCGACAGCAGGCCGTCGGCGAAGCACGCGTAATCCTCCAGCACACCGGAGGCGGGCCCGACCACGCCGTCCCGCGAGGTGCGCTGGAGGCGCCCGTCGACCAGGTGCGTGGCGAGCAGCAGATCGGCGGCCTCGGCGGCGGCGGTGATCCAGGCCGGTTCGTCCTGGGCCGCGGCCGCCTCCACCAGACCGGTGATCGCCTGGCCGTTCCAGGCGGTGACGACCTTGTCGTCCTTGCCCGGTTGCGGTCGCCGGTCACGGGCGGCCAGCAGGGTCCGGCGGACCCGCGCCCAGCGCTCCGGGTCCTGCGGATCGCGCGGCAGCTGCAGCGTCGAGGTTCCGTGCTCGAAGGTGCCGTCGGCAGTGACGTTGAGCAGCTCGGCCGCCCAGGAACCGTCGTCCTCGCCGAGCACCTCGCGCAGCTGTGCAGGGGTCCAGACGTAGGTCAGGCCCTCGACGCCGTCGGTGTCGGCGTCCAGCGAGGCGGCGAAACCGCCCTGCGGGGTGCGCAGATCGCGCAGCAGGAACTCGGCGGTCTCCCGCGCCACCCGCGCGGCCGTCTCGTCACCGAGCCGCCCGAGGCGGGCGTAGGCGCGCAGCAGCAGCGCGTTGTCGTAGAGCATCTTCTCGAAGTGCGGCACCACCCACGCGGCGTCGACGCTGTAGCGGGCGAAACCGCCCGCCAGCTGATCGTAGATCCCGCCGCGGGCCATCGCCGAGCAGCTCTCCCGGGCCAGGTCCAGCGCCTGCGCGGATCCGGTCCGCTCGTGGTGGCGCAGCAGGAACTCCAGCACCATCGACGGCGGGAACTTCGGCGCGTCGCCGAAGCCGCCGTTCGCGGAGTCGAATTCGGAGCGCAGCCGGGAGACCGCACCGGCGAGCACCTCGTCGTCCAGAGCCGACTCCGGCAGCGCCGAGCGCTGCGCGCTGAGCTGCTCGACCACGCGCGCGGCGGCCTTGCGGACCTCCTCGCCGCGCTCGGTCCACGCCTGGTGCACCGCCGACAGCAGCTGCGGGAACGAGGGCATCCCGGGCATCGGCGAGGCCGGGTAGTAGGTGCCGCAGTGGAACGGCTCGCCATCGGCGGTCAGGAAGCAGGTCATCGGCCAGCCGCCCTGGCCGGTCATGCCCTGGGTGGCCTCCATGTAGACGGCGTCGATGTCCGGCCGTTCTTCGCGGTCGACCTTGATGTTGACGAAGTGCTCGTTCATCAGCGCTGCGGTATCGGGCTCCTCGAAGGACTCGTGGGCCATCACGTGGCACCAGTGGCAGGCCGCGTAGCCGATGGACAGCAGCACCGGCACGTCGCGGCGGCGCGCCTCGGCGAACGCCTCGGGGCACCACGGCCACCAGTCCACCGGGTTCTCCGCGTGCTGCAGCAGGTACGGGCTGGTCGCGTCCACAAGCCGGTTCGCCATGCCTCCAGCCTCCCATCGCGCAAACCGGACACCAACCGGTGGATCACCGGATCCGGGCGCGATGCGAAGCGGGGCCACCCGGACGTCCCCGGATGGCCCCGCTTCAGCTGGTGGTGCCAGCCTTTCAGGTGCTGCGGAGTCGCTGCTTCGAGCGCGGGACTCGACCCGCACCGCCGCGCGCAGCGGTCCGCGAACAGGCAGCTAGCCGCTCTTGCCGGACTCGGCGCGGTCTTCGGAACCCGCGGATTCCTCCCCGTCCGGCTCGTCGGCTGCCGCGGCCGCTTCGGCCTCGGCGGCCGCCTTGGCCTCGGCGCGCTTGACGCGCGCGGGCGCCGCAGCGGCGGCCTTGCTCTCGTCGAAGGTGCTGGGCAGCTTCTTGACGTGCTTGCTCATCGAGCGGACCAGGAAGACGATCGCGATCGCGAAGACGATCAGCAGCACCAGGCCGACCGGCGAGGACTTGCCGAAGTCCTCGCCCTGACCGCCCGGATCGTTCGCCGGGCCCGCCGGCTGAGCCAGCACCAGGGCGACCGTGTCCGTCATGCGCACACCCTCTCCTGCACGCCGGAGAACAGGTCGTCCTCCGGGAGCGTGGTGTCGACCAGGGAGCGGACCAGTTCGTAGTCCTCGGTCGGCCACAGCTCGCGCTGAGTCTCGCAGGAGACCGCGAACCACCGGCTGTTCGGGTCGATCTGGGTGGCGTGCGCCCGGAGCGCGTCGTCGCGCTGCTCGAAGTAGTCACCGCAGGGCACCCGGGTGGTGACCCGGTCGTCCGGGTCGGGCCTGCCCTGCTTGTCCCAGCGCTCCAGCCAGGAGGTGTACGGCGATTCCTTGCCCTCGGCCAGCAGGGACTCGTGGAACAGCTGCATGCGCTTGCGGGAGAAGCCGTGCGAGTAGTACAGCTTCAGCGGCTGCCAGGGCTCGCCGTCGCCCTGGAACAGGTCCGGGTCGCCCGCGGCGTCGAACGCGGCCACCGAGATCTCGTGGGTCCGGATGTGGTCCGGGTGCGGGTATCCGCCGTTCTCGTCGTAGGTGATCACCACGTGCGGGCGGAACTCGCGGATGATCTTGACCAGCTCGCGGGTCTCCTCCTCGACCGGCAGCGTCGCGAACACGCCGTCCGGCAGCGGCGGGGGCGGGTCGCCCTCCGGCAGGCCCGAGTCGATGTAGCCCATCCAGCGGTGCTGGACACCGAGGATCTCGGCCGCCTCGGCCATCTCCTCCTTGCGGATGCTGGTGAGGTTCGCCTCGACCTCCGGCCGCTCCATGGCGGGGTTGAGGATGCTGCCCGCCTCACCTCCCGTGCAGGTGACGACCATCACATCATGGCCCTCGGCCACGTAGCGCGCGGTGGTCGCGGCACCTTTGCTGGCCTCGTCGTCTGGGTGCGCGTGCACCGTCATCAGCCGCAGCTTGTCCGCCATCGCCCCGTAGTTCCTCCCGCTCGTGTGAGCATCCGCCCCGAATAAGAAGCGTCGCGGCGTCCGTCGCGACAGGTCGTCGCGGTATCCGTCCGGTGAGCGCGGCCCCGCCGTCGAGCCGCAGGACGCCCCGGGGATACTTAACGCGGATGTCGGTGCCCATTGTTCCCGGTGGACCGACATGGCCGGCGCCACCCCCGGATGGCGCACGGAGCACATGGCAGCCGGAGATCGAAAGGCCGTCGGCTCGAGTGACGAACCAGCAGCTCCCGCCGGAGCGGTACGGATCGCGCGCCCGCGCGGCGCGCTCCCGCCCCGCGTTGCGCTGGTCACTCCTCGTCCTCGCGCTGGTCGTCCTGATCGGCGTCGCCGTGCTCGGCTACCTCAACCTGGGCAGCGCGCCGATCCAGGGCAAGCAGGCCGCCTTCCGCATCCTGGACGACCACACCGTCGAGGTCACCGTCGAGGTCCAGCGCGACGACCCGAGCAAGCCCGCCGACTGCGTGGTCCGGGCACGCGCGGAATCCGGCCGCGAGGTCGGGCGCCGCGAGGTGCTGATCCATCCGGCGGACGGCGTGGTCCGCCAGGACACCCAACTGCGCACCTCCGAACGAGCGGTCGTGGGGGAGGTGTACGGCTGCACATACAGCGTTCCTGAATACCTGTCCACCCGTACGCGGCCAACCGGGTGAACAACGCCGCACCACGCCGGGCGCCGCAAAATTCCGGCCCCTCGGCGTGTTGATTCGTGCTATCGTCGACCTCAGCACGGCCCCGACGCGGGCCGTGTTTTTCCGTTACTTGGCATCGGCCCGAGAAAAGCACGGAATGCAATTAGTCCCCGCGCGGGCGTGGGACGCAGTCGACGAGGAGTGGTGACCGTGAGCGATACCCAGGTGACCTGGCTGACCCAGGATGCTTACGATCGGCTCAAGGGTGAGCTGGACGAGCTCGTGGCCACCCGCCCGGCAATCGCCGCGAAGATCAACGAGGCCCGCGAGGAAGGCGACCTCAAGGAGAACGGCGGGTACCACGCCGCGCGCGAGGAGCAGGGCCAGGTCGAGTCCCGGATCCGCCAGCTGCAGGAACTGCTGCGCACCGCCCAGGTCGGCGACGTGCCCACCCAGTCCGGTGTCGCCAAGCCCGGATCGGTGCTGACCGTCCGCTTCGACGACGAGGACGACACCGAGAGGTTCCTGCTGGCCACCCGCGAAGAGGGCGCGCACGGTGACCTCGAGGTCTACTCCCCCAGCTCGCCGCTGGGACAGGCCCTGCTGGACGCCAAGGAGGGCGAGGCTCGGGAGTACGAGCTGCCCAACGGCGGCACCATGAAGGTGACGCTGGTCAAGGCCGAGCCCTACACGGGCTGATCTCTCCGCAAATTCCGCCGCATTCGCGCTTTCGCTGATCTGCGGAACGCTGCGGCGAATCGACCGCGAAACGCTTTGGCGCGTATCTGATTCGCGAATCGTTTCCGGCTCGGAGCACTCGGATGATCGCGGGCGTCCCCCAATGCCGGGGACGCCCGCTTTGTATTGCCCGCTATGCCTCGGCGATCCGGTTCAGCAACGGGCGCACCCGCGGCGGGACCGGGGTGGACAGCGCGATCGAGGTCGAGGTCCGGCGCACCCCGGGAGCGGCCACCACCTCGTCGATCACCCGCTGCAGATCGGCGTTGTCCCGAGCGACCATGCGCACGAACAGGTCGCCCTGCCCGGTGGTGGCGTGCACCTCGCAGACCTCGTCGATGGCCTCGAGCTGCTCGACGACCGGAGCGCGGTGGCCCTGGGCGATCTCCAGGACTGCGAAGGCGGTGAGGCCGTAGCCCATCTCGGCCAGGTCGAGCTCGGGCGGGAAACCGCGCAGGATCCCGCGCTCGGCCATGCGGTCCATCCTGGCCTGCACGGTGCCGCGCGCGACACCGAGCCTGCGGGAGCACTCCAGCACGCCCATCCGCGGTTCGTCGGCCAGCAGCAGGAGCAGGCGAGCATCCAGCGAGTCCAGGTTCTCGGTCACGTCGCACTCCCCGCTCGGATCGACCGGTTCTCCCGACGAGAGAAGCAGACACCGGGCAGTTTGTACACCGTTCCGGGCGTCGACCGATCAGAGTGACCGGCGGCGGTCAGCGGCGGGCGAGGATCGTGTAGCCGGTGGCCTCGAGCCGCTCGACGACGTACTCGCGGTGCTCCGGGCCCCGCGTCTCCAGGGAGACCTCGACGTCGACCTCGCCGAGCGCCAGCGCACCCGCAATGCGGGAGTGCTCGATGTCGATGACGTTGGCCGTGAGATCGCCCAGGCGGCCCAGCAGCGCCGCGAGCGAACCGGGGCGATCGGGCAGCCGGACCCGCAGCGAGAGGTAGCGGCCGGACGAGGTCATGCCGTGCTGGATGAGCTGCAGCATCAGCAGCGGGTCGATGTTGCCGCCGGAGACGACCGCCGCGGTCGGCGAGACGACCTGCTCGGGGTGTTCCATCAGCGCGGCCACCGCGGCCACGCCCGCGGGCTCGACCACCAGCTTCGCGCGCTCCAGGCACAGCAGCAGGGCCCGGGACAGGGCCTCCTCGCTGACCGTGAGGACGCCATCGGCGAGCTCGCTGACGTGCGCGAACGGAACCGGCCCCGGCTCGGCGACGGCGATCCCGTCGGCCATCGTGTGCGTCTCGGTCAGCGCGACCGGCTTGCCCGCGGCCAGCGAACCGGGCCAGGCGGCGGCCTGCTCGGCCTGCACGGCCAGCACCCGCACCTCGGGTCGCTGCGCCTTGACCGCTGCGGCGATACCGGCGACCAGGCCCCCGCCACCGGTGGGCACCAGGATGGTGCGCACCTGCGGAAGCTGGTCCAGGATCTCCAGGCCGACGGTTCCCTGCCCCGCGATGATGTCCGGGTGGTCGAAGGGGTGGATGAACTCCGCGCCGGTGCGCTCGGCGTGCTCCCGCGCGGCGACCAGGGTCTCGGCCACGTTCGCGCCGTGCAGCCGCACCTCGGCGCCGTAGGACTTGGTCGCCTCCAGCTTGGGCAGCGGCGCCCGCTGCGGCATGTACACGGTCGCCTGGATGCCCAGCTGCGCGGCCGCGAGCGCGACGCCCTGCGCGTGGTTGCCGGCGCTGGCGGCCACCACACCGGCGGCGCGCCTCGCGGGATCCAGCCCGAGCAGCCGGACGAAGGCGCCGCGCAGCTTGAACGAGCCGGTGCGCTGCAGGTTCTCGCACTTGAGGTAGGTCTCGCCGCCGACGTGCTCGCCGAGCACGCGGGAATGTTCCAGCGGCGTGCGCCGCGCCACATCGGCGAGCTTCTCGTCCGCCTCGCGGATGCGGTCCAGGTCAACCAGCTGCATAGGCCAATCGTGCCACCGCTGATCTCCGGCGACGCGGGCGGCGTGTTGGGTACCCTCTGAGAACGAGAACGTGACCGTGCAGTGGCTCACACGACACGCGAGTGCGGCGGGAGGGAACATGACGCAGCCGAGCAGCGTGGTCCCGCTGATCACCGGCCTGGTCAGCGCCGCAGCCCTGTCCGGTGCGGCCGCCGTGGCCGTCCTGCAGTCCGGCTGCGAGGACCCCGGCACCTACCTCGAGCACGACGGGGTCGTCGAACTGGTCGGCGGCTGCCTGCGCTCCAGCGACCTCCCGGTCACCCCGCAGGACCCGGAGGACCCCCTGGGCAGCGGCAACCCCTCCATAGCCCCATAACCCCACCCGAACACGCACCAACACCCGCGCCGACGCGGCCCCGAATTCCCTGGAATTCCGCACCCCGAATTCCAGGGAATTCGGGGTCGCGTTTTCGAGGGTTTTCTGGAGGTTCGGCCTATCGGGGGGCCGTTGGGCGTGTTGTCGTACCGCCGGGGGTGCGTCGGGGTCTTCGGTGAGTCAGCGGGTGGCGGTCCCGCCGGGCGGCCGCGCCCGGGGGTGTTGGGCGTCCGGGCGCGGCCTTCGGCCGTCGGGCCACCGGCTTCGGGCTTCGGGCTTCGGGCTTCGGGCCGGTGATCGGGTCTGGGGATCACCGGGGTTGCGCTCAGCCCAGCGCCTGCAGGAGGTCTTCGACCAGGTCCTCGGCCTCTTCGATGCCCACCGACAGGCGGACCAGGTCCGCCGGGACCTGCAGCATCGAGCCCGCCGTGCTCGCGTGGGTCATCCGCCCCGGGTGCTCGATCAGCGACTCCACACCGCCGAGCGACTCGGCGAGGGTGAACAGCCGGGTCTTCGCGCACACGTCCAGAGCCGCCTGCTCACCGTCGACGTGGGTGAACGCGACCATGCCGCCGAACAGCTTCATCTGCTTGGCCGCGACCTCGTGCCCCGGGTGCTCGGGCAGTCCCGGGTAGTAGACCTTGGCCACCTTCGGGTGATCGGTCAGCGCGGCGACGATGCGCTCGGCGTTCTTGCTGTGCCGTTCCATGCGCACCGCGAGCGTCTTGATGCCGCGCATGGTCAGGAAGGCGTCGAACGGACCGGGCACCGCGCCCGCACCGTTCTGCAGGAAAGCCAGCTGCTCGGCCAGCTCGTCGTCCGAGGTGACCACCGCGCCACCGACCACGTCGGAGTGCCCGCCCAGGTACTTGGTCGTGGAGTGCACGACCGCCGTCGCGCCCAGTTCGAGCGGTTGCTGCAGGGCAGGCGAGGCGAAAGTGTTGTCCACGACCATCTTCAGCCCGGCCTCGGAGGCGACCTGCGCGAGCGCGGCGATGTCGCCGATGTTGAGCAGCGGGTTGGTCGGCGTCTCGACCCAGACGAGCTTGGTGTTGTCCTGGATCGCGGCCTTGACCGCGTCCACGTCGGACACCTGCGCGGGCGTGTAGGAGATGCCCCAGCCGGTGAGCACCTTGTCGATCAGCCGGAACGTGCCGCCGTAGGCGTCGTCCGGGATGACCAGGTGGTCGCCCGGCCGCAGCGTGGCGCGCAGCACCGCGTCGGTGGCCGCCATGCCGGAGGCGTACGCCCGCCCGTACCGGCCGCCCTCCAGCGCGGCCAAGCACTCCTCCAGCGCGGTCCGGGTCGGGTTGCCGGTGCGCGAGTACTCGTATCCGCTGCGCATGCCGCCGACGCCGTCCTGCGCGTAGGTCGACGTGGCGTGGATCGGCACGATCACCGAACCGGTCGTCGGGTCCGCCTCCTGACCCGCGTGGATCGCGCGGGTGGCAAAGCCATCACTCATGACGGCAGCCTACGACAACGAAATGCCCCCGACCTGGGCAGGTCGGGGGCATTTCGAGTTCAACGGGCTAGCTCACCACTGCGGCGGCTGCGGCGGCTGACCATAGCCGCCCTGCGGGGGCTGACCGTACTGCGGAGGCTGCTGGCCGAAGCCCTGCTGCGGTTGCTGGCCGTAGCCGCCCTGCGGGGGCTGCTGGCCGTACTGCGGCTGGCCCGGCTGCTGGCCGTACTGCGGGGCCTGCCCGTACTGCTGCCCGTACTGCCCGTACTGGGGTGGCTGCTGACCGAACTGCTGCGGCTGCTGGCCGAAACCGCCCTGCTGCGAGGGCTGCTGACCGTACTGCTGCGGCTGACCGAAGCCCTGCTGCGGGGGCGGACCGAAGCCGCCCGGCATGGGCGCGGTCGCAGCGCCGGCACCGGCGTTGGCCCACTCCCGAACCTGCGGGAGGAACGCGAGGACCGCCAGCGCGATGCCGAACAGCAGGCTGACCCCCGCCGAGACGCTCGGGTACATGAACAAGCCGATCACGCCGACGAGGGCACCCACCGCCGCGGCGCCACCGATCATCAGAGCGCCGATCGCCTTGCGCTTGAGGAGCAGGACGCCGCCGACCAGGTACACGACCGCAGCGATCATGCTGAAGGCGTACATCGTGTACAGCAGGCCCATGCTCGGCACGTCGGCGCCCATCTGGGCAGCCCGCTCCATGAGGGCGGACGCCGCCGCGAGACCGGCGATCCCGACGATGCCGAAGATGATTCCCAGCCCGCCGAAGACGATGCCCAGGATCGCGCACAGCTTGGCCAGGCCCGGATTGCCCGCCTCCGGCGCGGCGAAGTAGCCCGCCTGCGGCGGCGGAGCCCCGAAGCCCTGGGCCTGCGGGGCGGGGAAACCGCCACCGGGCGTGCCCGGAGCCTGCTGCGGCTGCGCCGGGAACCCACCGGGCTGGGACTGCGTGCCCGGCTGCTGGTACATCGGCTGCGGGGGCTGCATCGTCGGCGGCACCATCGAGGTGGCCTCGCCGCCCTGCTGACCGCCGAGTCCCGGCTGCTGGTACATCGGCTGCGGACCCGGCTGCGCCGACGGCGACACCACCTGGGTGGAGTCGCCCGACTGGCCTGCCTGCTGTCCCGGCTGCACCATCTGGGTGGACTCGCCGGAGGATCCCTGGTCCTGCCCGGACTCCTCCTGCACCGGCCGCACGACCTGGGTCGAGTCACCGCCGGCCTGGTTCGGGTCCTGGGGGTCCATGCGGTTCGAAATCGGGTCCGAACCCTGCTGACCGCCGTCCGGCGGCTGCGGAGAGCTCATCGGGTACTACTCCCTTGCGGCGTCCAAAGTCCTGGGCATGCGAAGACCCCACCACGCTATCTGATGCCCCAGATCATCGTGGCCGGTCCGTGACAAGTGGTCGGTCCGTGACAAGTCGTCAGCGCCCGGCGATGAAGCCGAGCACGTCCTGGCGGGTGACCACCCCGGCAGGCTTGCCGTCGACCAGCACCATCGCCCCGTCCGCGTTGGTCAGCGCGGACATCGCGGAGCTGATCTCCTCGCCCGCGCCGATGGTGGGCAGCGGCGGCGACATGTGGTCCTCGATCTTGTCGGCGAGGTTGGCCCGGCCCGCGAACAGCGCGTCGAGCAGGTCCCGCTCGTTGACCGCGCCCGCGACCTCGGCGGCCATCACCGGCGGCTCGGCCTTGACGACCGGCATCTGCGAGACGTTGAACTCGCGCAGGATCACCACGGCGTCGGCGACGGTCTCGGTCGGGTGGACGTGCACCAGTTCCGGGATCGTGCCGTCCTTGCGGCGCAGCACGTCGCCCAGCGAACCACCCCCGTGATCGGGCGAGAGGAAGCCGTAGGAGGCCATCCAGGAATCGTTGAAGACCTTGCCGAGGTAGCCGCGGCCACCGTCCGGCAGCAGCACCACGATCACCGAGTCCGGGTCGGCGGTCTCGGCGACCTTCAGCGCGGCGGCGACCGCCATCCCGCAGGAGCCGCCGACCAGCAGCGCCTCCTCGCACGCGAGGCGCCGGGTCATCTCGAAGGAGTGGGCGTCCGAGATCGGCACGATCTGATCGCAGATGTCGCGGTCGTAGGTGCTCGGCCAGAAGTCCTCGCCGACGCCCTCGACCAGGTAAGGACGGCCGTGCCCGCCGGAGTAGACGGAGCCCTCCGGGTCGGCGCCGACGATCTGCACCTGCCCGTTGGAGACCTTCTTCAGGTACTCACCGGTGCCGGAGATGGTGCCGCCGGTGCCGATGCCCGCCACGAAGTGCGTGATCTTCCCCTCGGTCTGCTCCCAGATCTCCGGGCCGGTGGAGTGCACGTGCGACTCGGGGTTGGCCGGGTTCGCGTACTGATTCGGCTTCCAGGCGCCCTCGATCTCCTGGACCAGCCGGTCGGAGACGCTGTAGTAGGAGTCGGCGTGCTCGGGCGGCACGGCCGTCGGGCAGACCACGACCTCCGCGCCGTACGCCTTGAGCACGTTGCGCTTGTCCTCGCTGACCTTGTCCGGGCAGACGAACACGCACCGGTAGCCCCTGCGCTGGGCGACCATCGCCAGGCCGACACCGGTGTTGCCCGAGGTGGGCTCCACGATCGTCCCGCCGGGCTTGAGCTCGCCGGCCTCCTCGGCGGCCTCGATCATGCGCAGCGCGATGCGGTCCTTGACGCTGCCGCCCGGGTTCAAGTACTCGATTTTGGCCAGCACCGGAGGTTGCCCGGTCGCCACCGCGTTCAACCGGACCAGCGGGGTGTTGCCCACCAGCTCGGTCACGTGCTCGACGTAGTCCACGTCCAGTCCTCAGATCACTCGTGAGAGAAGCCACGCGCACACGCGCAGCGGTTGCGAGATCGAGCGTAATCGCCTGGTCAGACGCTAACCCAAGCGACCTGCCCGACGACACACCGAAAGGGAAGGATTTTCGGCCTCGCCGGCGTCATGCTGGTTGGGGGGTGTGTTCGCCGCGCCCGACCCCTCCGGGGGCGGCGCGGCCGGGAGTTGCGAGGAGGGGAGGGGCCATGATCGCTGCGAAGGCGTTGCGGCTCGCGCTGCTGGCGGCGGGAACCGCGGGAGGACTGTCCGGAGCGGCCTACGGGCTGCTCAACGGCCAGGCCGGACACGCGCGCCGGGTCATCGGGCCACCGGCCGCAGCTCCGCTGCGCGCCGACGGAGTGCACCTGCCCAACGGCACCGGTCCGGTGCCGCGCGCGGACCTGCCCGCCGGGACGCGGCCGCTGGAGTTCGCGGTGCTCGGCGATTCCTCGGCGGCCGGGCTGGGCGTGGACTTCCCGGCCGACCTGCCCGGTGTCCGGATGGCGCGGGGACTGGCCGACGAACTGGACCGGCCGGTCGCGCTGCGCACGCACGCCGTCGTGGGCACCACCTCGCAGGAGCTGTCCGACCAGGTGCAGGACGCGCTGCGGAATCCGCCGGACCTGGTGCTGATCATCATCGGCGCCAACGACGTGACCTCCAAGCTGGGCGTGTCCACTTCAGCGGCCCTGCTCGGCAAGGCGGTGCGGGAGCTGGTGGTCGCCGACGTGCAGGTCGTGGTGGGCACCTGCCCCGATCTGGGCGCCATTCGTCCGATCCCGCAACCGCTGCGCTCGGTGGCCAGCCGCTGGAGCTTCGCCCTCGCTCGCGCCCAGCGCCGCGAGGTGGAGGCCAACGACGGCTACGCGGTTCCGCTCGCGGACCTGCTCTCGCCGGAGTTCCTGGCCAAGCCCGCCGAGTTCTTCAGCCCGGACCACTTCCACCCCTCGGCCGCGGGCTACGAGGCCGCGGCCGAGATCGTCCTCCCGGTGATGTGCATGGCGGTGGGCGCCTGGCAGGGCGGTCCCCTACCGGCGGCCCCCACCCGCTCCGAGGCGGCGGAGGCCCGCCGCCCGACCAGCCGCATCATCGCTCACCTCAACCGCCGCCTCCGGCGCAACTGACAGTTTTGCCTAAAACTGTCCGGACATTTCGGACGCTGGAGGCCTGCAGTTTTAGGCAAAACTGTCGCCGACAGGAAACCGACCGGTTGGTTTGGGGGTTGTTGGTGGCGGGCATCACCGCGAAGATGGGGTCTGCGGGCTTAAAGTGACCGGTCAGTAACAACCGCGTCGAAGCGGTCCGCCCTCCCCCGGCGAACGAAGGAGTTCCCATGCCCGAAGCAGTCATCGTCTCCGCCACGCGGTCACCGATCGGTCGTGCAGGCAAGGGGTCGTTGAAGGATCTGCGCCCGGACGACATCGCCGCCCAGGTCATCCAGGCGGCCCTGGACAAGGTCCCGGAGCTCGACCCGTCCGAGATCGACGACCTGATGCTCGGCTGCGGCCTGCCCGGCGGCGAGCAGGGCTTCAACCTCGCTCGCGTGGTCGCGGTGCTGATGGGCCAGGACCAGCTGCCCGGCACCACCATCACCCGCTACTGCTCGTCGAGCCTGCAGACCACCCGGATGGCGCTGCACGCGATCAAGGCGGGCGAGGGCGACGTGTTCATCAGTGCGGGAACCGAGATGGTCTCCCGGTTCGCCAAGGGCAACTCCGACTCGCTGCCGGACACCCGCAACCCGCTGTTCGCCGATGCCGAGGCCCGCACCCAGGCCACCGCCGAGCAGGGCGCGGACGACTGGACCGACCCGCGCGAGCAGGACCTGCTCCCGGACGTCTACATCCCGATGGGCCAGACCGCGGAAAACCTGGCGCGCCTGAAGGGCATCTCGCGCGACGAGATGGACGACTTCGGCGTCCGCTCGCAGAACCTCGCCGAGAAGGCCATCGCCAACGGCTTCTGGTCTCGCGAGATCACCCCGGTCACCACCCCGGACGGCACCGTCGTGGACGCCGACGACGGCCCGCGCGCGGGCGTGACCAAGGAGGCCGTGTCCGGGCTCAAGCCGGTGTTCCGCCCCGACGGCCGGATCACCGCGGCCAACTGCTGCCCGCTCAACGACGGCGCAGCGGCCCTGGTCATCATGAGCGACACCAAGGCCAAGCAGCTGGGCCTGACCCCGCTGGCCCGCATCGTGTCCACCGGCGTGTCCGGCCTGTCCCCGGAGATCATGGGACTGGGCCCGGTGGAGGCCTCCAAGCAGGCGCTGCGGCGCGCCGGGATGAGCATCGGCGACATCGACCTCGCCGAGATCAACGAGGCGTTCGCCGCGCAGGTCATCCCGTCCTACCAGGAGCTCGGGCTGCCGCTGGAGAAGCTCAACGTCAACGGCGGTGCGATCGCGGTGGGCCACCCGTTCGGCATGACCGGTGCCCGCATCACCAACACCCTGCTCAACTCGCTCCAGTACCACGACAAGCAGTTCGGCCTGGAGACGATGTGCGTCGGCGGTGGCCAGGGCATGGCCATGGTGCTCGAGCGCCTGAGCTGACACGACCGGCGAGAACGGGGTTCGTCCCGCACCACCGCGCGGGACGAACCCCCGCCGCTGCGAAGAGGCCGGGCCAGCGGAATCCGGTGCAAGAACGGCGGGCGCCCGACCCGGAGGTCGGACGCCCGCCATCGATCAGCAGAACCCTAGTCGTTCTGAAAGTACGACAGGAGACGCAGGATCTCCAGGTACAGCCAGACCAGGGTCACCATCAGGCCGAAGGCCACGTACCAGGCGAACTTGGCGTCCACGCCCGCGCGGATGGCCTTGTCGGCGGCGTCGAAGTCCAGCAGGAAGCTGAACGCCGCGATGCCGATGCACAGCAGGCTGAAGCCGATCCCCAGCGGGCTGGGCTCGCGCAGGCCGACGCCGCCCTCGACGAAGAACGAGGCGACCAGGTTGACCAGCATCATCACCGCGACGCCGGCAACGGCACCGATGATCCACTTGGTCAGCTTCGGGGTCACCCGGATCGCGCCGGTCTTGTAGACCACGAGCATGGCCGCGAACACGCCGAGCGTGCCCACGATCGCCTGCATGATCAGGCCCGGGTTGAACATCGAGGCGAACATCCAGCTGATGCCGCCGAGGAACACGCCCTCGACCGCGGAGTAGGCGATCACCAGCGCCGGGCTGACCTTCTTCTTGAAGGTGATCACCAGAGCGAGCACCAGACCGACGATCGCCGCGGGCATCGCGAGCGCGACGGCGGCACCACCGACGGTGTAGGTCAGCGCTGCCGTGATCACAGCCAGGCCGAGGGTGATACCGGTCTTGGTGACCACGTCGTCGATGGTCATCGGCCGCGTCGCCTGGGGCGGTGCGGCCTGCGTCTGGCCGGGCTGGGAGCCCTGGCCGTAGTCGAAGTTCGCGTACCCGCCGGCTGAATTCGGCAGGTTACGGAACGCGGGGTTGCTCGTTGTGCGCAACTCATCCTCCTGGGCGTACTTGCGCCGTCACCAGGGCCAACGCATGGTCAGCCCGATCGGTTCCCGGTCCGGTTAAATGTGACTTTACCGGCGTGCCGACCGCGGTCAGCGGGCCATCAATGACACACCTCGATAACGAAACGACGCCCCCGACACGCAGGTCGGAGGCGTCGTTCGAGTTCTCGCTAGCGGCGTTTCTTGCCCTTCTTCGCCGAGGACGCCTGCTTTCCGGGGCGGTTCTTGGGCTGGTTCTTCTGACCGCCCGATTTCCCGCCGTTCGAGCGCTGGCCGGAATTCTTCGGGCGCTGCCCCGGATCGGGCTTGCCGTCGGACTTCTCCGTGGCGGTCGCGGTGGCCGTCTCGCCCTCGCCACCGGAGGACGCCTCGCCGTCGGAGGAGTCGGCCTTGCCGTCGCGCACGGGCTTCTGCCCCGGCTTCGGACGCGGCGCGGCCTTCTTGGCCTCGATCTCCTTCTCCTTCTCCCGCTCCTGCTCGCGGTCGATCTTCTTGGTCAGCACGTGCTGCTGGCCGAGGGTCCAGGCGTTGTTCGCCAGCCAGTAGAGCAGGACCGCGATCGGCAGGAACCAGCCGGAGACGATCGCGCCGACCGGCGCGACGTACATCATGAACTTGGCCATCATCGCCGACTGCGGATTGGCCATCGAGGCGTCCGTCTGCTTCTTCACCGACAACCGCATGGTGAAGAAGGTGGCCACCGAGGCGATCAGCATCAGCGGGATGGCCACGATCATCATCGACGTCCGGTCGGTGCCGTACGCCGCCAGCTCGGTGGCCGGTTGAGTGATCCAGTTGGACAGCTTCGCGCCGAAGATGTCCGCCTGGATGAACGAGTCGACGCCGTGCTTGTCGAAGATGAAGTTGCTCTGCGCGCCGGGCGTGAAGTTCCGCAGCACGTGGAACAGGCTCAGGAACACCGGGATCTGCAGCAGCGCGGGCAGGCAGCCGCCGAGCGGGTTGACCCCGTGCTCGGACTGCAGCTTCTGCATCTCCTGCGCCATGCGCTGGCGGTCGTTCTTGTACTTCTCGCGCAGCTTCTGCATGTGCGGCGCGAACTTGGCCATCTTGCGACCGGCCCGGATCTGGCTGATCGCCGGCTTGATCAGCACCACGCGCAGCGAGAAGACCAGGAAGAACACCGACAGCGCCCAGGCGAAGCCGTTGTCCGGCCCCAGCACGGCGCCGAAGACCTTGTGCCAAAACCACAAGATCGCCGACACCGGGTAGAGGATGAATGAGAAGAAACTTTCCACTCGGCTACTCCCGGTCCTGGGCTACGCCTGGCCAATCGGCCGCACACGGCCACGCGCGCTTTGCTCGCCCGCCGGAACGACCGGGGGCGCACGTACGCGGCCACACCTGCGCAAACCGCAGGTACGGCCGATTCAAGGGTGCCATGCCCGCACGTGGCACGGCCGCCACCCCCTGCGTCCGGTATGCCCGAGACTCGCCTCGTACCGTATTTCCCCTGCTCACACCACCAGGTGATTTAAGCGATACCGGACGCGGTCATTTCCGGATCCGGTGCACGCAGAGTCAGCGCTTGAGGGCCTTACCGATGATGCGACCGCCGTACAGGTAGATCGCCGCCGCGAGGCCGTAGTTGAGCACCAGGCCGATGGTGGCGTCGCCGGGGGTGAACACGTCGCCGAGTCCGAACACGAAGATCTTCGCGGTGCTGTAGGTGAACGAAACGAAGGAGTTGTCCGGGTTCGCCCCGGTCACCGAGAAGATGATGTGCAGCACGAACACGAACGCGATCAGGCCGGTCACGACCTGGATGGTGCGGCCGATCGCATCGGCGCTGGGGCCGTGGAACTCCCGATCCCGGGAGCGCGGGCGGTCGTCGTCGCGGTCGCGACGGCGGTCCCGCTCCGGCTCGCGATGGCGGTCGTCGTAGCGATCGCGGCGATCGTCGTAGTCGTAGCCGTCCCGGTACGGGTCGCCGTAGCGGTCGTCCGGATACCCGTAGCGGTCATCCGGGTGCGGAGCGGCGTACGGATCGTCGGCGACCGGGTGAGCGTCCATCCGGGTCGCCGGGTACGGGTTGTTCGACGGCGGCTGGTAGCCGGGCTGCCCGGGCGGCATCGGCGGTTGCCCCTGCTGCGGGTAGCCGCCGGGTTGCTGCGGTGGCATCGGTGGCTGGCCCGGCGGCTGCTGCGGCGCGTACCCGGGCTGCGGGGGCTGGGGCGGCATCGGCGCAGCCGGGGGCTGCCCACCCATCGGAGGCCCGGGCGGCTGCTGCGGCGGCGGTCCCTGGTTCGGCTGGCCGGGCGGGACGTGTCCCGGCGGAGGTGGCGGGGCCTGCGGCGGCCGTGCAGGGGGCGGTCCCTGCGGCGCTCCCCCTTGAGGGGGGGCACCGTGCTGGGGTCCGCCTTGCTGGGGTCCGGGCCGACCGGCTCGCGGGTCTCGCTCTTGGGCCATGGCCGCGCATTGTTGCGGGTTCTGCCCTCCCGGCGAAACCCCTACTCGGACAACCCGCCCATGATGAGCACCACAAAGCCCTTGACCAGTAAAGATGATCACAGGAGTCGGCTTCGTCCGACGTCGCGAACGGTTGGTACCCCCGGTCGGGTTCGAACCGACACTCTGACGATTTTAAGTCGTCTGCCTCTGCCAGTTGGGCTACGGGGGCTCGCGCGGAACGGCTCGGAGCCGTTCCGCAGAACTTCGATGCGGCCGAGCCGCATCAGGTTCCCTCTCGGAATGAACGTTTACACCCTCGCGGTAGTTGCGTCACCAACCGTTCCAGTCGCCCGCCGCCGACGCGACGAGTTCACCGAACCGATATCGGATCCAGTCGTGCACCGCGTCGGAGACCTCGGAGCTCTCCGCCCTCTGCTCGAACCACTGCCAGTCGCAGTTGACGTCGACCTCGCGGAAGACCCACTCGTCCGCCACTCGCATGAGGTCGAAGCCCGCGACGTCGAGGCCCCACTGGCTGCACAGCCCGAAGAGCTTGTCGCCCAGGCCATCCGGCAACTCGACGCGCTCGACGACGACCGCATCCGGGTCGACCCGCAGCTGCCCGGGATCGAGCTCGTGCACCCGGAACGCGATGACGCGCTCACCGACAACGAAAACCCGCAACTCACCGTCGCTTTCCAGGTACTGCTGCACGAGGACCGGCGCGCGCTCGCACGCGTCCCGCCGATGCGGCGGATGTCGAGGGGCTGCGGGAACAGGCCGCGCAGCTCGCCGGGCTCGGGTTCGAGCAGGTGGTGACCGGCGGTCTTGACGATGCAGTCCGAGCCACCGGGACGGCCGCGGCCGGGCATGGTGGTCACCGCGGTGCGCGGCACGCGCAGACCGGCCGCGGCCGCGTCGTGCAGCTGCGTGAGCCGGTCGAGCTGATCTCCGCTTCGCGCCGCGTTCACCCGTTCCCAGTCCCCTCGCCTGGTCAGCCAGTTGGCGACCGCGTGCCACTGCTCGCGGACGTAGGCACCGTGCACGGTGCCCGGCTCCACCGGTACTGCCGTCATGTCGAAGTGTCGCTGCCAGATCAGGACCGGACGCAAGAGCCAGCGCTGGAATTCGATCAGGGGTGTGTCCGTGTAAATGGTGAGCGGCAGGTCCACGCAGCGGTCCGCGTCGATGCGCACCATGCGGATGTCGTGCTCGGCCAGCGCCACCGACAGCGAGTTCATCTGCCCGTCCGCTGCGCCGGAGAGCACCAGCACGCACGGCACCGGCGTCCCGGGCTGCTCCGCGACCATCCCGGCCAGGTACATGCGTTCCTGGAAGTCCAGCGGCGTGTCGGGCGCGCGGACGAAGCGGTCCGGACCCTTCAGCAGCACCGGCGTCGGGCGCAGCGCCTGCGACCGCGCCGATTCCCCCGGATCAGCCGGCCGACTCTCGGCCGCGCTCATGATCAGTCATCCTTCTTCCGGAAGACCTCGGCGGCTTTCCGGCGATCAGTCTCGAAGTCCGCGATGAGACCGTCCTGTGCTTGTCCGCTAGGCAGCAGCGCGGCCAGTTCCTTGAGCGTCAAGGGATCCACCCCTTCCCCTGCGACGCATTCATTCAGGTGAAGACTTCGTACATGACTTCCCTTTTCGACTACGGATTGTCGACTATAACCGACCTGGATGTCCACCGCCCGGACCAGAGTCGCGGACAACTCGAAGGCCGCGCGTCATCACGACACGCGGCCTTCGAGTCCGTAGGGGTGTGCCTGGTCAGCTCTCCGCGGCCTTCTCGAAAGCAGCGCGCGGATTCTGGATCTGCCCCATCGAAACGGCCTCGCGCTTGAACAGGAAGGCGAGCGTCCAGTCGATGATGATGCGCAGCTTCCGGTTGAACGTGGGCATCTTGCTCACGTGGTAGCTGCGGTGCATGAACCAGGCGACGAAGCCCTTGGCCTTGAAGCCGTAGACGTCGGCGACGCCCTTGTACAGCCCCATGCCGGCCACCGAGCCGGCGTAGGCGTGCCGGTACTCCTTGGTGGGCTTGTCGCGCAGCGTGGCCAGCACGTTCTTCGCCAGCTGGTCGGCCTGCCGAACGGCGTGCTGCGCGGACGGGGCGCAGGTGGCGTTCGGGTCCTCCTCGGCCTTGGACAGGTCCGGCACCGCGGAGCAGTCGCCCGCGGCCCACACGCCCGGCAGGCCCTCGACCTGCAGGTGGGCGCTGGCCTTGACCCGGCCGCGCTCGTCCAGCGGCAGGTCGCTGTTCTTGAGCACGGGGTGCGCCTTCACACCGGCGTTCCACACCAGGGTGTCGGTGTCGAACTCGGTGCCGTCGGAGAGCACGGCGTGCCCGCCCTCGACCGACTTGAGGAAGGTGTTCAGGTACACCTTGATACCGCGCTCCTCGAGCGCCTTGACCACGTAGACGCCCATGTTCTCGCTGACCTCGGGCATAACCCGGCCGGCGGCTTCGATGAGCGACCAGGACATGTCGTCCGGAGAGAGGTTCTCGTACTCCTTGCTCGCGTAGCGAGCCATGTCCTCCAGCTCGGCCAGGGCCTCGACACCGGCGAACCCGCCGCCGACGAACGTGAAGTTCAGCAGCCGCTTGCGCAGCTCCTCGTCGTCGGTGTTGGCCGCGGCGTCCATCTTGGCCAGCACGTGGTTGCGCAGGTAGGTGGCTTCGCCGACGGTCTTGAGCCCGATGCCCTCCTCGGCCAGGCCGGGGATCGGCAGCAACCGGGAAACGGAGCCCAGCGCCACGACGAGCACGTCGTAGCCCAGCTCCTGGGAACCGGTCTGCGGGTTTTCGACCGTGACCAGCTTCTCGTCGTGCTTGATCTCGGTGACAGACGCGGTGATCACATGGCACCGCTTCAACACTCGTCGCAGTGGCGCTACCACGTGGCGGGGTTCGACCGAACCCGCGGCCGCTTCCGGCAGGAAGGGCTGGTAGGTCATGTGCGGCTGAGGATCGACGACCGTCACGGAGGCTTCCCGGCGCCCCAGCTTCTTCTGCAGCTGAAGTGCCGTGTACATGCCGACGTAACCGCCGCCGAGGATGAGAATCCGCGTGGGATCGGATTTACCAGCCATGCCTCTGATGGTCGCACCACGTACCGTGCGCGCGCTGCGCCGACCCCCCTAATTGTGATGCCAGTCGCCAGTGGCGTCGATCACGATCAACGCGTCGTGCTCGGCCGTACGCGCTGCGTACGCACCCGTATCGGGTACGCGTGTCCGGCGACGCCGCACGACATCGCCGTTGGTGTCAGATGGGCTGGTTCGGATCAGCTTACCCAATGATCATGAGCCCGTGCCACGCCCGGATCCGCATCTCGACCGACCTCGCCGCGACCACCGGCAACGACGCGCGCCGACGGCGCCGCCGAGCGCTCACCACACGCCGGGGATCAGCCGAGAACGCGCGCACCCTGCGGAAGTCGGTTCGGATCAGCGCGGTTCAGTGGAGTCCTGCAGACGTTTCGCGATGCTTGCAACATCGTCGAGTTCACCGGCCGCCACCGCCATGACAACGACGTATGCCTCGCCGTTGGAGAAGGTCAGACGCTTCCCGTTGACGCCGAGGAACGTGAAAGTCGCAGCCAACGCCAAACGCTTGTTGCCGTCGACAAGGCCATGATTGCGAGCAAGCGAATGCAAGAGCGCTGCAGCCTTCTCCTCCAGACTCGCGTAGACCTCAGCGCCGAACGCCGAGGTTCGAGGCCTCGCCAACGCAGACTCGAGCAACCCGTGGTCACGAACCTCGACCTCGTCACCCAACGTGCGCCTAGCCACGTGGAGCAGTTCGTCCAAGGTCAGATAGATCATTGCCCAAGTCGCTCCAGAGCCTCCGCATAACGCGGCAGCTCCTCATCGAGGACCTGGTCGATCAGCTCAGCCCGGCTGTGGCTCTCGACGTATTCGCGCACGGCCTGACGAGCAACGTCCTGCATGGAACGGTTCTCGCGCTCGGCGCGTCGACGGAGGGCGTCGACCTCCGCATCGGACAAGCGCAACGTCATCGGCATGACGTGATGGTATCACTCGCGACACCACTACTGCGAACGCCACCACCGCTCACCGCTGCTGGACAGGTGGAGCCCGGCCGACGTTGTCGAGAAGCCGAATCTCGCGCGTCGAGGCCGGTCGCTGATCTAGCGTGTCGACCATGCGATTCCAGGTCGAGGCGATCCTGTTCGACATCGACGGCACGCTGGTCGACTCCACCCCCGTCGTGGAGCGCACCTGGCGAACCTGGGCCGCCAGGCACGGCAGGGATGCCGAGGAGTTCCTGCGCGTGTGCCACGGGCGCCGCTCGGAGGACACCCTCGCGCTGTTCCTGCCGGCGGAACAGATCCCCGCGGCGGCCGCGGAGCTGGAGCAGCTGGAACTGGCCGATCTCGACGTGATCGCGCTGCCGGGCACGCGGGAACTGCTTCCGGAGCTCCCCGAGGACCGGTGGGCGGCGGTGACCTCCGGTTCTTCCGCGCTGATGCGCGCCCGGCTCGCGACGGCGGGCCTGCCCGCGCCGCGAGTGCTGATCGCGGCCGAGGACGTCAGCGCGGGCAAACCCGACCCGGAGGGCTACCGCGCGGCCGCTGCCGCGCTGGGTCACGACATCGCGCGCTGCCTGGTGATCGAAGACGCCCCGGCCGGCATCCGGGCAGGCCGCGCGGCGGGAGCCGCCACCCTCGCCGTCGCCACCTCGCACGAGGCCGCGGACCTCACCGAAGCCGATGCGGTCATCCCCGACCTCACCCGCTGCACCGCGCGGTCCACACCCGACGGTCTGCTGGTGCGCTGACCACGTGCGCGGTTCGCGGAAATTCGAGTCGTCGGCGTGGCGGGTAACGCATCATGACGGCATGAACAACCAGGACACCCTGCCGGAGGCATTGGACGTCACGGCCTTGACCACCCTTGGCGAGGAGCACCACAAGCGGGCCGCACGTGCCCTGGGAACCCAGGAGGTCAGCGAGCACCTGGTCAAGGTCTGCGCGCTGGAGGCGCCCGGCCCCACGGTGGCGGACGAGGACGTTCAGGCAGCCCTTCGAGTGCAGCCGCGCATCTGCAAACCGGCAGCATTCGCGGATCACTCGGCTTGGGCCTGCTGATCATCCATGCGGGCGGGGACGGTGACTACGTGCTGGTCCACACCTGGATCGAGGGGTACATGTCCGACCTGGCCGTGTTCACCGGCCCCGCCGGACGCCCCGACCAGCTTCGTCCCGGCCACGCTGGTCTCGCCCCCTGCGTCTGGGTAGCAGCACTCCTCGCCCACGAACGCGATGCGTTCTCCCGGCACATTCTCGACACCGCAGCGCCGCTCACCGACCGAATCGCGGACTGGAGCGCGGACGTCCTCGTCGCTGGCATCCGGTGACCGCCACACCCGCTCGCACCTGAAGGCATCGGTGTGCAGGCGGATCCCCGCCTCCGCGTTGCTGCCCTCACTGCGACGAGGAGCGCCGCGCAGCGGGGCCGGCGACAGGCTCTCGCATGCTCGGTAGGGCCGCATGACTGGCTCATCCCGCCCCCGACAGGCCCTTCGCGCGCTCGAAGACCTCGCGGAGCATGGCCGGCGTCAACCGTCCGGTGAAGGTGTTCTGCTGGCTGACGTGGTAGCAGCCGAGCAGATGGAGATCGGGGCCGCCGTCGGTCGCCGGGAGCTCGGCGTGGGCGAGGTGGCCGAACTTCGGGCGTGGACGCGGCACGCGCCAGGCACCCGCCAGCGCCGGCAGCACCGCCTGCCAGCCGAAGGCGCCCAGCACCACGACCGCGCGCAGCGTCGGGCGGAGCAGCTCGAGCTCCCTGGTCAGCCACGGGCGGCAGGTGTCGCGTTCGGCCGGAGTGGGCTTGTTGGCGGGCGGGGCGCAGTGCACCGGGGACGTGATCCGGGTGTTGTGCAGGGTCAGGCCGTCCTCGATCGAGGTGGCCTCCGGCTGGTTGGCCAGGCCCACGTCGTGCAGCGCCCGGTAGAGGACATCGCCGGAGCGGTCGCCGGTGAACATGCGGCCGGTTCGGTTGGCGCCGTGCGCGGCCGGGGCGAGACCGACCACCAGGATCCGGGCGTCCATCGGCCCGAAGCCGGGCACCGGACGACCCCAGTAGTCCTGGTCGCGGAACGCCGCCCGCTTGGTGCGGGCGACCTCCTCGCGCCAGTCGACCAGGCGCGGGCAGGCGACGCAGCGAGTCACCAGCGGGTCCACATCGGACGCTTCCGGGGCGGCCGCGGCCGGGTCGGTGATCGGGTCGGGGATCAGTTCGGAGCGGGTGTCCACACCGCAAAACTGACAGAAACGCTCTCCGCGAGCACGTAATCTGGCGACATGGCAGCCAGCGAGGAAACCGACCAGGGCACCCAGACCACCCCGGCCGAGCCGGTCGACGATCTGGTCAGCACGCATCACGCGATCACCGCGGACGGCACCGAGCTGTCCTACACCGCCACCACGGGGCGGACGGTGCTGCGCGACGAGGTCTACGCCGAAGGCAAGTTCGACGGGCACAAGCCGAAGGCCGAGGTGTTCCTGACCTCCTACGTCGTCGACGCCCCGCCGGGCAGCAACCGGCCGGTGACCTTCGCGTTCAACGGCGGTCCCGGTTCGGCGAGCGTGTGGCTGCACCTCGGCGTGCTGGGGCCGCGACGGGTGGTCTCCGGCGACGCGGGCGATCTCGCACCGCCGCCGTACGGGCTGACCGACAACGCCGAAACCCTGCTCAAGCACAGCGATCTGGTGTTCATCGACCCGGTGTCCACCGGCTACTCGCGGGCGGTCGAGGGCGGCAAGCCCGACGAGTTCCACGGGTTCCAGGGCGACATCGAGTCCATCGCCGAGGTCATCCGGCTGTGGGTCACCCGCAACGGCCGGTGGATGGCGCCGAAGTACCTGGCGGGCGAGTCCTACGGGACGCTGCGGGCCGCCGCGCTCGCCGAGCACCTCCAGTCGCGGCACGGGCTCTACCCGAACGGCCTGATGCTGATCTCGTCCGTGCTGGACATGGGCACCATCCGGTTCACCGAGGGCAACGATCTGCCGTACGCGCTGTACCTGCCGACCTACGCGGCCATCGCGCACCACCACGGCAAGCACGGCGACCGGCCGCTGCGCGAGGTGCTGGACGAGGCCGAGAAGTTCGCCGCCGAGGACTACCCGTGGGCGCTCGCCCGGGGCGCGCGGCTGAGCGTCGAAGAGCGGGCCGACATCGTCCGGCGGCTGGCCGAGCTGACCGGGCTGTCCGAGGACTACGTGGACCGGGTCAACCTGCGCATCGAGCACCTGCGGTTCTTCACCGAGCTGCTGCGCGACGAGCGCAAGACCGTCGGCCGGATGGACGGGCGCTTCACCGGCTGGGAACCGGACGCGGCCGTGGAGCGGCTCACCGACGACCCGAGCATCTCCGGCATCCGCGGTGCCTACTCGGCGGCGATCAACCACTACCTGCGCGAAGAGCTCGACTACCACAGCGATCTGCCCTACGAGACCCTCACCGGACGCGTGCATCCGTGGTCCTACAAGGAGTTCGAGGGCTCGTCGGTGTCCGTTGTGGACAAGCTGGGCGCGGCCGTGCAGGCCAATCCGCACCTGCGGGTCCACGTCGGCTGCGGCTACACCGACGGCGCGACGCCGTACTTCGCCGCCGAGCACGTCCTGGCCCGGCTACCGATCCCCGAGGAGCTTCGGGACAACATCGACGTCCGCTACTACGAGGCCGGGCACATGATGTACGTCCACGAACCCTCCCGCCTGCAGCAGGCGGCCGACCTCGCGGCCTTCGTCACGGCGACCTGACCCGGCGCGGGAGGCTGACAGTTTTGCCTAAAACTGTGAGCTNGGGCACATGATGTACGTCCACGAACCCTCCCGCCTGCAGCAGGCGGCCGACCTCGCGGCCTTCGTCACGGCGACCTGACCCGGCGCGGGAGGCTGACAGTTTTGCCTAAAACTGTCACCCTCCCGCGCTCGCGATGCCCGCGCAGTTTTAGGCAAAACTGTCACGGTGCCCGGGTGACCACTGGGGTTCAGGTGATGACGTGGGGGCGTTCCTCGGCGAAGTGGCAGGCCGAGGGGTGATCGTTCAGGCGCACCTCCAGCGGAGGCTCCTGCTCGGCGCAGATGTCCTGGGCCTTCCAGCAGCGAGTGCGGAAGCGGCAGCCCGACGGCGGGTTCGCCGGGCTCGGGACGTCGCCGGTGAGCCGGATGACCTCGCGCTTGCCGCGCAGCTTCGGGTCCGGGACCGGAACCGCCGACAGCAGCGCCTGGGTGTACGGGTGCTGCGGGTGCTCGTAGATCTGCTCGTCCGTGCCGATCTCGACCATCTTGCCGAGGTACATCACCCCCACCCGGTCGGACAGGTGGCGCACCACGCCCAGGTCGTGCGCGATGAAGACGTAGGACAGCTCGAACTCCTGCTGCAGGTCGCCCAGCAGGTTCATCACCTGGGCCTGGATCGACACGTCCAGCGCGGAGACCGGCTCGTCGCAGACGATCACCTTGGGCTTCAGCGCCAGCGCGCGGGCGATGCCGATGCGCTGCCGCTGACCGCCCGAGAACTGGTGCGGGTAGCGGTTGATGTGCTCGGGGTTGAGCCCGACCACGTCCAGCAGCTCCTGCACCTTGCGCTGCCGCTCGCCCTTCGGGGCCACCTCGGGGTGGATCTCGAAGGGCTCGCCGACGATGTCGCCGACGGTGCGCCGCGGGTTCAGCGAGGTGTAGGGGTCCTGCAGCACGATCTGCATGTCCCGGCGCAGCTTGCGCAGCTCGGCACCGCGCATCTTGAAGATTTCCCGGCCCTCGAACTGCGCGCTGCCGCTGGTCGGGTCCTCCAACCGCATCAGCACCTGCGCCAGAGTCGACTTGCCGCAACCGGATTCGCCCACGACGCCGAGGGTCTCCCCCTTGCCGAGCTCGAAGGACACACCGTCGACCGCGCGCACGTGCCCGACGGTGCGCCGCGGCAGCCCGGCGCGCACCGGGAAGTGCTTGACCAGGTCCTGCACCTGGAGGATCGGCTCAGCCATGGCTCATCAACTCCTCCGCGAAGTGGCAGGCGCTGACCCGCCCCTGCCCCAGATCCCGGTACTCCGGGACCTCCCGGCTGCACTTGTCCTCGGCCCGCGGGCAGCGCGGGTGGAACGGGCAGCCCGGTGGCACGGCCATCAGATTCGGCGGCAAGCCCTTGATCGTGTCCAGCTCCTGCCCCTTGAGGTCGAGCCGCGGGATCGACCGCATCAAGCCCTCGGTGTAGGGGTGGCCGGGTCGTTCGTACAGCGATCCCGCATCGGCCGATTCCACGATCCGGCCCGCGTACATCACCACGATCCGATCGGCGACCTCGGCGACCACGCCCAGGTCGTGGGTGATCAGGATCAGGCCCATGCCGCGTTCCCGGCGCAGGTCGTCGAGCAGGTCCATGATCTGGGCCTGCACGGTGACGTCCAGCGCTGTGGTGGGCTCGTCGGCGATCAGCAGCGCCGGGTCCAGCGCCAGCGACATCGCGATCATCGCGCGCTGCCGCATACCGCCGGAGAACTGGTGCGGGTACTCGTTGATCCGCTGCTTGGCGTTCGGGATCTTGACCTGGTCCAGCAGCTCGACGGCCCCGGCCATGGCGTCCTTGCGGGACATGCCGCGGCGCAACCGCAGCTGCTCGGCGATCTGGAACCCCACGGTGTAGACGGGGTTGAGCGCCGAGAGTGCGTCCTGGAAGATCATGGCCATCGACTCGCCGCGCAGTTCGCGGCGCCGGGCCTCGGTGGCCTTGAGGACGTCCTCGCCGCGGAACCGGATCGAGCCACCGGTGATCACGCCCGGGGGCATGTCCAGGATGCCCATCACGGTTTGCGCCGTGACGGACTTGCCGGAACCGGATTCGCCCAGCACGGCCAGCGTCTCGCCGGCGTCGACGTGGTAGCTCACGCCGTTGAGGACCTTCGCCACGCCGTCCCGGGTGCGGAACTCCACGTGCAGGTCCTCGACCTCGAGCAGACGTTGTGCCGAGGCCTTGTCGTCAGGTGTGGACAAGACGTTCTCCTACTTCTGCTTCGGGTCGAGCGCGTCGCGGACCGCATCGCCGAGCATCACGAACGCCAGCACCGTCATCACGAGGAATCCTGCCGGGAACAGCAGCAGGTGCGGCGCGATGGTGATGTAGTCGCGCGAGTCGGCGATCATGACGCCCCACGACACGATGGGTTCGCGAAGACCGATGCCCAGGAACGACAGCGTCGCCTCGGCACCGATGAACCCGCCGAGCGCGATGGTCGCGTAGACCATCACCGGCGCCAGGCAGTTCGGCAGCATGTGCCGGACGATGATGCGCATCGGGCTGGCGCCCAGGGCGCGGGCGGCCTTGACGTAGTCCTGCTGCTTGGCGGTGATCGCGGCGGAGCGCATGATGCGCATGCAGATCGGCCAGGACAGCAGCGAGATCGACATGATCACCAGCGCCATGATCCTGGTCGCGTTGGGCAAGCCGGTCGCCGGGTTCAGCGTCGTCAGGATGACGATCGCACCGAGCACGAAGGGCAGGCCCAGGAAGATCTCGCCGAAGCGGGACAGCAGGTTGTCCAGCCAGCCGCCGAAGTAACCGGCGATCAGACCGACCACCGAGCCCAGCAGCACCGTGGCGAGCGTCGCGAGCACGCCGACGACGATCGAGGCGCGGGCGCCGTAGATCGTGCGGGCATAGATGTCCCGGCCCTGCGTGTCGAAGCCGAACCACCCCGCCGCCGACGGCGAATCCCGCATCCGGGTCAGGTCCTTGTGCGTGGGATCCACCGAGGTGAACAGCTGCGGGAAGATCGCCATCACGACGAGCAGCAGGATGATCGCGGTCGAGATCCAGAACATCGGCCGCCTGCGCAGGTCGTGCCAGGCGTCGCCCCAGAGCCCGCGGGGCTTTTCGGCCTTGGCCTGATCGGCAGACCCGCCGCCGGTGGGCGGTGGCGTCTCCCGCTCCTCCTGCTGCGAACCAGCACCGGGTGCCAGGCTGGCAGAGCTTTGGTCAGTCATATCGGATCCTCGGGTCGAGAACCGCGTAGAGAACGTCCACGAGCAGGTTCATCAGTAGATACACAAGAACCAGCAGGGTCACGATGCCGGTGACCGTGGTGCCCTCCTTGGTGATGATGGCGTCGTAGACGAGACCACCGATACCGCGGATGTTGAAGATGCCTTCGGTGACGATGGCACCACCCATCAGCGCACCGAGGTCGGTGCCCAGGAAGGTGATCACCGGGATCATCGAGTTGCGCAGCAGGTGCACCCCGACCACGCGCCGCGGCTCCAGGCCCTTGGCCACGGCCGTGCGCACGTAGTCGGCCCGCTTGTTCTCCATCAGGCTGGTCCTGGTCAGCCGGGCGACGTAGGCCATCGACAGGCTGCCCAGCACGAAGCCAGGCACGATCAGCTCGCCCCAGGTGGCCTGCGAGCTGACGCTGGGCCGGATGATGCCCCACTCGGTGCCCAGCCAGACCTGCAGCACGAAACCGGTGACGAACACCGGCAGCGAGATCAGGAACAACGTGGACATCAGCACGAGGTTGTCGGCGAAGCCCTTGTTGCGCAGACCGGTGAGGATGCCCGCGCCGATGCCGATGACGGCTTCGATGATCAGCGCGACGACCGCCAGCCGGATGGTGACGGGGTAGGCGCTGGCCATCAGGTCGCTGACCATCTGACCGGAGTAGGTCTCCCCGAAGTTGCCCTGCAGCAGCTGCCACAGGTACTTGAAGTACTGGACGATCACCGGGTCGTCCAGGTTGTACTGCTCGGTCATCTCGGCGATGTAGGCGGGCGGGCAAGGCCGCTCGCCGCAGCGCCCGGCGAAGGGATCACCGGGCAACGCCCAGATGAGGGCGTAGATGATGAACGTGGTCCCGATGAAGACCGGGATCAGCTGCAGCAGTCGCCGCAGCACGTAGCGTCCCACGTTGTACCTCCTCCAGGACGCAAGCCGGGTCCGGCTCGGATCTTCGAGCCGGACCCGGACTCACGACGTCAGGACTTGAGCTTGACGGTCTCCACGTTGAGCTGACGGTCCCAGGTCACCGTGGCGCCCTCCAGCCGGTCGGACCAGCCGACGGCGGCCTTCTGGTCCCACAGCGGGATGGACGGCATGTCCTTGGCCAGGATCTTCTCCGCCTCGAAGTAGAGCTTGTTGCCCTCCTCCACGGACGGGGCCCGGTCGGCCTTGTTCATGGCGGCGTCGAATTCCTCGCTGCGGTAGCCCATGTAGTTCGACGAGGCACCGGTGCGGTAGATCTTGCCGAGGAAGGTCTCGGCAGCCGGGTAGTCACCGAGCCAGCCGAAGCGGAACGGCCCGTCGTGCGACTGCTCGTCGTGCATCTTCAGGAATTCCGAGAAGGTCGGAACCGGCTTGTAGACGCAATCGGCGCCGAGGTTGTTCTTGATCTGACCGCAGATCGCCGAGATCCACTCCTTGTGCCCGCCGTCGGCGTTCGAGGTGATCGTGATCGGGCCCTCGAAACCGGTCTCGTCGAAGAGCTTCTTGGCGCGGTCCTTGTCGTACTCGCACCACTCGCCGCAGGCGCCGGGCTCGTAACCGGGGACGGCATCGGACGGCACCCAACCGGTGGCCGGCTGGTAGGTGCCCGAGAAGATGCTGTTGGTGATCTCCTCGCGGTTGATCGCCAGCGAGATGGCGTGCCGCAGCTTCGGGTCCTGGTACTCCGGGAGGTACAGCGGCAGCTGCAGCGCGTTGTTGCTCAGGATCGGCTTGACCTCACCGCGGTCGTTGAGGTCGGTCTTCCACTTCTCGTCGACCAGCGCCGAGGGCGGCATCTGGTCGATGAAGTCGAGGTTGCCCGAAACCAGGTCCTGGTAGGCGGTTTCGAGCTCGTTGTAGACGCGGAACTCGACGCCCTTGATCTGCGGCTTGTTCTTGCCCGCGTACTCCTCGTAGCGCGAGACCTTGATCAGCTGGTTGGGCTGCCGCTCGTCGAACTTGAACGGGCCGTTGCCGATCGGCTTCTCCTCGAAGCCCGCCTTGTCGTCGAAGAACTTGTCGGGCATCGGCGAGAAGGCGGTGTAGCCGAGCATCGTCGGGAACGTGGCGAACGGCGCGTCGAGGGTGACCTCGATGGTCTTGTCATCGGGCGCCTTCAGACCGGACATGGTCTCGGCCGTGGGCTCCGGTGCCGGCTGCGGACCCTTGTCGCCGTCCGGGTCGGCGGGGTTGACCTCGTCATAGCCCTGGATGTGCTCGAAGAAGGACGCGGTCGACTGGCCGTTCGGCGCGTAGGCCGCATAGTTCCAGGCACGCACGAAGCTCTGGGAGGTGACCGGGGTTCCGTCGTGGAAGGTCCAGCCGTCCTTGAGCTTGATCGTGTAGTGCTGGTTGTCGGTCGTCTCGATCGACTCGGCGACCTCGTTGTACGGCTCGCTGGTCTTCTCGTCGTAGGAGATCAAGCCCGTGAACATCGCATCGACGACCTTGCCGCCACCGGTCTCGGTGGTGTTGGCAGGCACGAGCGGGTTCTCCGGCTCGGTGGAGTTGACCGTGATGAAGCCGTCCTCGGACGCGCCGCCACCACCGCCGCCGCACGCGGTGGCGAACACGCCCACCGCGAGCGGGGCCGCGATCCAAGCGGCCAAGCGTCGTTTCCGCATTTTTGCCCTCCCGTTTTCACACGCATGCCTCCAACTGGGAATGCCAGTCGGGAGGCATAACGCACGACGGTGGTCCATTCACCGTCCTGTCAGACGTGCGTAAACATAAGTGAGAACCGGGCACGGGCAATGCACTGTCACAAAAGCGTCACTTTCTGTTTCGATTCAGCGGGATCGTTCTTTGCAAACGGAACGATCGTCCCATTCCGTGGGAACTAGCTGATAGACAAGGCAATACCGTCGAGGATGTCGTGCTCGCTTGCCGTCATCGTGGTAACTCCGGCCCGTTCGGCGAATTCATCTGCCAGAACCTTGACAACCTGCGCGCCGCCCGCGATGACATCAACACGCCCGGGGTGCAACGAACCGATCGCGGAGCGTTCGTCATGACTCATCGAGAGCAACCTGTCGGCGATCTGTTCAACGCAATTCTGGGAAATCTGGGAAAGGTGAATGGCTTGCGGATCGTACTCCGGCAAATCCTGGTCGATCGCGGCCAAAGTGGTGACCGTTCCCGCGACCCCGACCCAGGTCCGCACTCCGGAGCTGTCGACCCGGGCGAAGGCCTCGTCCAGAACCTGCCGCGCGACCTTCTCCGACTCGGCGACCTGCTCGGCGGTTGGCGGGTCGTCGTGCAGGCAGCGCTCGGTGAGCCGCACGCAACCGATGTCGGCCGAGTGGGCGGCGGTGATGTCCGCCTTCGCGCCGTCCCAGGTGCCGACCACGACCTCGGTCGAACCGCCACCGACGTCGGTGACCGCGAACGGCCCGTCCTCCGGGGCGAGGTCGCCGACCGCGCCGGTGAAGGACAGCCGCGCCTCCTCGTCACCGGTGATGACCTCGGCGTCCACCCCGAGGGTGTCGCGAACCATGCCGAAGAAGTCCTCGCGGTTGGCCGCGTCGCGAGTGGCCGAGGTGGCCACCATCCGCACGCGCTCCACCCCGCGCCGCGCGGCGATCATCGCGTAGTCGACCAGCGCAGCACGGGTGCGCTCCAGTGCCTCCGGCGCGAGCCGCCCGGTGGCGTCGACGCCCTGGCCCAGCCGCACGATGCGCATCTCGCGATGCACGTCGCGCAGGTCCTTCCGACCGTCCTCGTGCACCGTCACATCCGCGACCAGCAGACGAATCGAGTTCGTCCCGCAGTCGATCGCCGCAACCCTGGACATGCGCGCCCCTCCCATCTCGAGCGAACCGGGCGCCGGTCCCGGCACCCGTGGTTCAACGCTAGCGGGCAACGCCGAGGCCGTTCCGCAGGCGCACGCGAAACCGGGCGGGCGAGCGGTACCGCGTCCGGCCCGATCACCGCTCGGGCCACTCGTCCGGCACGGTGCAGGCGCCGTCGTCGGTGAACACCGGCGTCCCCGGCCGCGCCGCGGCGGGATCGGTGGTGCCCGGTCGCACGTCGGTGCGCTGAGCGGGCTCCTCCCGGACGAACTCGCCGGACCTCAGCACCGCGGGCACGCACTCCTCCGGCGGGGTGAACGGGTTCGCGGGCCGCATCGGCCGGGCGGGCTCCGGGATCGAAGGCGTCGAAGACATCGGCTCCGGGGACTCCGGGGCGTCCGAATCCGGTTGGGACGGCATCGGTTGGTGCGGGGCCGGCTGGTCCGGAGTCGATTGGGGCGGCGTCGATCCGGGCGGCGTCGATCCGGCAGGAGCCGACTCGGACGGGGACGGCTCCGGCGGGCCCGGCTCGGGGGACGTCAGCTCGGGGGCTGTCTGCTGATGCCGCGTCGGCTCAGCGGGCGGCTCGGGCAGTGCCGGCGCCGCCGGTGCCGGAGCGTTCTGCTCCGGCGGAGCCGCCGGCACGCTCGGACTCGGCCCCTGCGGCTCCGGCACCGGCGCGACGCCCTGCTCGAACACCTGCCCATCGGGTGGCGCAGCGGGTGGCGCGCCAGGCGATGCAGCAGGCGGCCGGTCGGGCGGCGCGGCGGGCAGCGGCGCGGGACCGGGCCTCGGCATCGGCGACGCCTCCGGCGCCGTGCCCAGGTCCCGCGGCGGTGACGCGGGCACGCCCAACGCCTGCGGGTCCGGAATCCGCAGCGGCGGCGGCTCCGGCATCGGCGCCACCTCCGGCAGCCGGGCACCGCCCAGCACGTCGCCGACCGGGGAAACCTGTTCCGCAGGGGTCGGGGTCACGCCGCGGGAATAGGCGTCGGCCCACAGCAGCACCGTGCGCACGTAGCTCTCGGATCGGTTGTAGGCGAACACCGCTCGCGCCAGCTCCGCCCGATCGCTCAGGTCGCCGCGGCGGTCGCAGAGGTAGTCCCCCGCCGCTACCGCCGCGTCGTGGACGTTGTGCGGATTCCGCGCGCCGTCGTCGTTGCCGTCGGCGGCGTACTCGCGCCAGGTCGAGGGGATGAACTGCATCGGGCCGACCGCCCGGTCCCACACCGGGTCACCGTCGAACCGGGCGCCGTCGGTGTCCCCGATCGCGGCGAACTCCGCACCACCGGACAGCCGCGGGCCGAGGATCGCGCGCGTGGTGTTGCCGTCCGCGTCGATCGCCCCGTCGCGGGCGTGGCCGGACTCGATCCGGCCGATCGAGGCCAGCACCGACCAGTCGAGGCCGCAGCCGGGGTCGCGCTCGGCGACCCGACGGGCCGCGCCGACGTAGGCGGCCAGCACCGGTTCCGGGATGTCCAGATCACCGCTGGGCAGCTCCTCGGCGGGTGGAGCGGTCGGCCGCTGCGGATCACCGACCTCCGCCAAGATCCGCGGGCTCAGCCGCGGGGACTCGGGAAGGGTCCCGCTGACCCCGAGCTCGCGGGGCGCCGGACCGCCCGGCTGAGCCGCCGGCGGCGGCACCGAGGAGCCACCGAGCAGCACGGCGGGCAGCACGAGGACCGGCGCCATCGCGGTGACCGCGGTCCGGCAGCGCGACCGCCACGGCGCTGCGGCTCGCCTTCGCATGTCGCGTTTCCTGCGGGTGCTCACTCGCCAACCTCTGTGCTCGCTCGAACTGCGCGGACGACTAGAGCCGGCACTCTGGATACCGCACCCGTCCGGGTGGCGCCGGATGACCAACACGGCCCCTCACACCTCCGAGGGGACGGAGCCGGGACAGCGATTCCAGTACGCCCGAATTCGCGCGCATCCCTCTACGCGAGCCGCTCGGTTGCCTACGCTCCGAACCATGACGCTCATCGACGAGCCGCAGGCTTTCAGCACGCACCAGGTGTCCAACCAGCCGCCGCCGCTGTCCGGCTTCGACCCGCTGGCCTGCGATCCAGCGCTGGGTTCCGCGCTGACCCGCTACGCCGTCGGCGACCTCACCCCGCTCGCGCTGGAGGCCGGCTCGGCCGAGGCCCGCGAGCACGGCAGGCTCGCCGAAGAGAACCCGCCCGAGCTGCGCACCCACGATCGCTACGGCAACCGCGCCGACGAGGTCGAGTTCCACCCGTCCTGGCACTGGCTGATGTCCCGGGCGACCTCGCACGGTCTGCACGCCGCGCCCTGGAGGCAGGGCCCGGGAGCGCACCTGCGCCGGGCCGCCGGGTTCTACCTGTGGTCGCAGGTCGAGGCCGGGCACGGATGCCCGCTGTCGATGACCTACGCGGCGGTACCCGCGCTGCGCTGGTCGCCCGAGCTGGCCGCCGAGTTCGAGCCGAAGCTGGCCGCCACCGGCTACGAGTTCGGGCTGCGCGCGCCGCAGGACAAGGGCGCGTTGCTGGCCGGCATGTCGATGACCGAGAAGCAGGGCGGCTCGGACGTGCGGGCCAACACCACCACCGCGGAACGGCTCTCCGACGGCACCTACCGGCTCGTCGGGCACAAGTGGTTCACCTCGGCGCCGATGAACGACGTGTTCCTGACGCTGGCGCAGACCGCGAACGGGGTGAGCTGCTTCCTGGTTCCCCGGGTGCTCCCGGACGGCAGCCGCAACGGGATCCGCCTGCAGCGGCTCAAGGACAAGCTCGGCAACAAGTCCAACGCCTCCTCGGAGATCGAGTACACCGGCGCGATCGGGCATCTCGTCGGCGAGGAGGGACGTGGCGTCCGCTGCATCATCGAGATGGTGTCGATGACGCGGCTGGACTGCGTGCTCGGCGCGGCGGCCAACATGCGCGGCGCGTTGTCCGAGGCCGCCCACCACGTGCAGCACCGCTCCGCGTTCGGTTCCCGGCTGGCCGACCTGCCCCTGATGCAGCAGGTGCTGGCCGACCTCGCGCTGGAATCGGAGGCCGCGACCACGCTGGCCATGCGGCTCGCCGCGGCGGTCGAGCAGCAGGAGGACGACCTGCTCCGGCTGGCGCTGCCCGCGACGAAGTTCTACGTCTGCAAGCGGGCGCCGGTGGTGGTCGCCGAAGCGCTGGAATGCCTCGGCGGCAACGGCTACGTCGAGGAATCCGGCATGCCCAGGCTCTACCGGGAGGCGCCGCTGATGTCGATCTGGGAGGGCTCCGGCAACGTCACCGCGCTCGACCTGCTGCGCGCGCTGCAGAAGCAACCGAGCACGCGGGAGGCGGTCCTCGCCGAGCTCGACTCCGCCGCGGGCGGCGACCCGACCTACGACGCCGCGCTGGCGAGGTTGCGCACCGAGCTGGACTCCCCCGCCCAGGAGCGCGCCCGCGGCCTGGCGGAACTCCTGGTCCTGACCCTGCAGGCATCCCTGCTCCTGCGGCACGCCCCAACCCAGGTGGCGGAGGCCTTCATCGCCACCCGCCTCGGCACCCCGGGCCGCACCTTCGGCTCAACCCCCATCAGCGGGGCGAGAACGCTCCTCGACCGCAACGCCCCCACGCTCTGACCCTGACAGTTTGCCTAAAACTGCCCGGACATTTCGGGCGCCGGACGCTCTCACAGTTTTAGGCAAAACTGTCACCACCGCCGCGCGGCTTCGCTGCTCGAGTCGCGGATCCCAGCGCTTTCAGGCGAAGGCGTCGCCCAGCAAGTAGCGGTGGTTGGGCCAGCGCTGGGCGATCTCGGCGATCGCCTCGTCGCCGAAGGGGTTGAGGCCCGGCCCCTTGGCGAGGGAGTGGGCGATGTGCACGTGCAGGCACTTGACGCGGTCCGGCATGCCGCCCGCGGTGACCTTGGTGCCCAGGGGTTCGAGGGCGTCTCGCTCGGCCAGGTAGGACTCGTGGGCCCGGAGGTAGCGGGCGGCCAGGTCCTCATCGGTGGCCAGGCGGTCGGCCATCTCCTTCATCAGGCCGTCGGCCTCGAGAGTCGAGGCGTGCGAGGTGAGCTCCGGAGCCGTGAGGTAGTAGAGCGTCGGGAACGGGGTGCCGTCCTCGAGGCGGGGCCAGGTCTGCACGACCGTGGGATCCCCCGCGTCGTCGCGGGCCGCGATCGCGTGCAGACCGCGGGGCGGGCGCCCCAGCTGCCGCCGGACGCACTCCCGATCGGCCTCGCTGACCAGCGCCGAGTCCACCGTCACGATTCCTTCCCCACCACTGATTTCCACAACTTCTCGTACCACGGGACGCCGTCGGCGTCCGGTTCCTTCGGGGACGGCGGCGCCGGGGTCTCCGGCACCTGCACGATGTAGGGCGTCTCGCCCGGCTTGACGTAGCCGAGCCGCGCCCTGGCTTCGGCCTCGATCTGCTTCGGGTCGGAGAGCTGTTCCCTGCGCTGCTCCAGCTCGCGCACCTGCGCCTCCAGGACCTTCTCCTGGTGTCGCTGCGCGGCCAGTTCATCGCTCTGGCTGAGGTAGGTGCGCAGCGGCACCGCGACGCTCAGCGCCATCACGCAGACCAGCAGCGCCAGCACCGCCGCGCGCCGCGTGGAGGACAGCTTGAACGCGCCACCGGTGCTCGACCGCGGGTTGGGGCCCCGCCGCGGCGGCGCCTTCTTCGCGGGGCCCGTCTTGCCCGGCGCATCCCGGCGGGCGCGCACCGACCGGCGCGACGGCGGGGTGTCCCGCTCGCCGCGCCCACGCGGTTGCGATGCGCGCCCGGCCGGCATGGCTCAGCTCTCCGGGTTGAACCGCGGGAAGGCCAGCTCGCCTGCGTAGCGGGCCGCGTCGCCGAGGCCCTCCTCGATGCGCAGCAGCTGGTTGTACTTCGCCACGCGCTCGCTGCGAGCGGGAGCACCGGCCTTGATCTGGCCGCAGCCGGTGGCCACCGCCAGGTCGGCGATCGTGGTGTCCTCGGTCTCGCCGGAGCGGTGGCTCATCATCGACTTGTAGCCGCTGGAGGTCGCCAGGTGCACCGCGTCCAGGGTCTCGGACAGGGTGCCGATCTGGTTGACCTTGACCAGCAGGGCGTTGGCCGCGCCCTTGTGGATGCCGTCCTCGAGGCGCTCCGGGTTGGTGACGAACAGGTCGTCGCCGACCAGCTGCACCTTGCCGCCGATCTCCTGGCTCAGCTTGACCCAGCCGTCCCAGTCGTCCTCGCCCAGCGGGTCCTCGATCGACACCAGCGGGTAGGCCTCCACCAGCTCGCGGTAGTACTCCGCCATCTGGTCGGCGGTGCGCTTGGTGCCCTCGAAGGTGTAGACGCCGTTCTCGACGAACTCGGTGGCGGCCACGTCCAGTGCGAGCGCGATGTCCCGGCCCGGCTTGTAGCCGGCCTTCTCGATCGCGGTGGTGATCAGGTCCAGGGCCTCCCGGTTGCTCGCCAGCGACGGGGCGAAGCCGCCCTCGTCACCCAGACCGGTGGCCAGGCCCTTGCTCTTGAGCACCGACTTCAGCGCCTGGTAGGTCTCCGCGCCCCAGCGCAGCGCGTCGGCGAAGGTGTCCGCGCCGATCGGCGCGATCATGAACTCCTGGATGTCCACACCGGTGTCGGCGTGCGCACCGCCGTTGAGGATGTTCATCATCGGCACCGGCAGCACGTGCGCGTTCGGACCGCCGACGTAGCGGAACAGCTCCAGTTCGGAGGCTTCCGAGGCGGCCTTGGCCACCGCCAGCGAGACGCCCAGCAGCGCGTTCGCCCCCAGGCGGGACTTGCCCGGCGTGCCGTCCAGGTCGACCAGCTTCTGGTCCACGACGCGCTGCTCGGTCGCGTCCAGACCGGTCAGCTCGGGCCCGATCTCGTCGAGCACGGCCGACACGGCCTTCTCCACGCCCTTGCCGCCGTAGCGGGAGGCGTCGCCGTCGCGCAATTCGACGGCCTCGTGCTCGCCGGTCGAGGCGCCCGAGGGGACCGCAGCGCGAGCCAGCGTGCCGTCCTCCAATGCCACTTCGACCTCGACGGTGGGGTTACCGCGCGAATCGAGGATCTCGCGGGCACCAACCTGCTCGATGATCGCCACGTGTGCTCCTAACCAGCCTGTGCTCCATGGGACTCGGACGGTCTTCGCGACGTTCCCGCACGCCGCGGATCGACCGCCGATCCCGACAACCGACCACGAGCCTAACCGGGGCGGTCCCGGGCTCGCCGCAGACTCGCGATGCCGGTGATCTGCGCCGCTTTACCGATCCGGGACATCGCGCCCACGACCTGGCAATACGCCCTTGTCGGGCCGGGCTCGGGCGCGTCCGGCGGCTTCGGCGCGGGATCACCGTGCGCGATGGGGAGCAACGCCCCGAAGACCATCCGGTCGGAGGTCTCGGAACAGTGGAATTGGTACGTAACGTTGTCCTGGCCATGACGACCGAAGGCACTGTTCAAGCGTTCCGCCGAGCGGAGCGGCTGGTCTCGCAGCGCCGCCCGCTCGAAGCTCTCCGCGTCCTGGAGCCGGTCATATCGGTGGCCGAAGACGAGCCGAGCGTGCAACTGCTCCTCGGTCGCGCGTACTTCTTCTCGGCTCAGCTGAAGCGGGCCGAGCAGGCGTTCCGCCGCATCCTCGAGTTCGACCCCTCCGACCACTACGCGCGCCTGGTCCTGGGGCGGACCCTGCAGCGCCAGGGCCGGTACAACGAAGCGCGGGCCCAGATCCGCCTGGCCACGACCATGCAACCGCACGACCCGGCCTACCAAGAGGCCCTCAGCGAGATCAACGCGCACATCGCGACGAGAAGCGCCTGAGCGACTACTCGCGGCGGTTGCCCGCCGCGGTGTAGGTCTCGGCCAGCCCGAAGACCTTCTGGGCGTACTCGACCGAGTTGTTGTAGGACATGACGCCCTGCCACCAACCGGAACCGGTGGCCATGTCGCGGCCTCCCGCGCAGAGGTAGCGCGCGGCCGCGATGGCGGCGTCGTCGAGGTTCTGCGGGTCCCCGATGCCATCCCCGTTGCCATCGGTCGCCCACTTGTTCCAGGTCGAGGGGATGAACTGCATCGGTCCGACGGCGCGGTCGTGCTGGGTGTCGCCGTCCAGGCGGCCGCCGTCGGTATCGGTGATCCGGCGGACGTCGGGACCTCCGTCGAGCTTGATGCCGATGATCGGCTGCGACGGCTTGCCGTCCTCGCCGAGCTGCCGGTGCCCGTAGCGGCCGTGGTTGGACTCCACCCGCCCGATGCCCGCGATGGTCGACCAGGAGATCCGGCAGCCGGGCGCGTGCTCGCGCATCGCCAGGTCGGCGGCCGCGTAGGAGACCAGCGCGCGGGCCGGGACGTCCACGCTCAGCGAGACCTCGTTGGCCCACTGCCGGATCGGGTCCACCCCGGGCGAGGACTGCTCCGGCGGCGGCGCGACCGGGGGCACCTCAACCGGGGGTGCCGCGGCTCCCGGCTGCACCTGCGCGGGTTCGATCTCGGGGCTCTCGGGAGGGGCCGCCACCCGCGCCTTCGGCGGCGCGCCGAAGAAGCCGATCAGACCGACGCCGACGACGAGTGCCGCGAGCAGCGAAACGGCGACGACCAGCCGCCCGAGGGCCGCGAGCACCGTTGGCGAGATCCGAATCACGCGCACAGGCTACTTGCTGGTAGTGCACCGTCACCAGGCTATTCGCCGGCTGTTTCGACCAACTCGTGACTCTTCCGCCCGTAGCGGTCCGCGAAGTCGAGCACGTCCTGGCCATAGCTGCGGCTGCGGTTGTAGTCCCACAGCGCGGCCCAGAACCGGTCCGGATCCCGCAGGTCGCCGCCCGAAGAGCAGAGGTAGTGCGCGGCGGTCAGCGCCGCGTCGTCGAGGTCGTGCGGATCGGCGACACCATCACCATCGCCGTCGACCTGGTAGCGCTGCCAGGTCGACGGGATGAACTGCAGCGGCCCGACCGCGCGATCCCACTGCCGATCGCCGTCGAGGCGCCCGCCGTCGGTGTCCGGGAGGCTCTTGACGCCCTCCGAGCCGTCCAGCGGCATCCCGATGATCGGCGGGGAGGGCCTGCCGGTCTCGTCCAGCCGCGCGCCACCGTGCCTGCCGTGGCTGGACTCCACCGCGCCGAGACCGGCCAGGACCGTCCAGCTCAAGCCGCAATCCCCGGCCGTCGCGGCCATCTGCAGCTGCGCGTAGCCGTACGCCTCGAGCGCCGCGTGCGGGATGTTCAGCCCGTCGGACAGGCTCTCGGCCCAGCCCGCGAGCTGCTGCTGCGGGCGGTCCCGCGTCGACAGCGGCGGGCCGCCGTCGAACAGCGCGACCGGCGGGGGCGGCGCGCCCGCGTCCGGCGGTGCGACGGCCGGTGGTGGCGGCGGTTCGGGAGGCTGCGGAACCGGTAACGAGCAGGACGCCAGCAATAGCGCGGGCGCCAGTAACCAGATCCGCCCGCGCCTACGCATCGGTGCGCGATCCGGTGAGCAGGTCCCGCCACTCGTCGGCGGTGAGATCGGCTGGCGCCCGGCCGGATTCGCGCGCCGCGCGCTCGGCCGCGCGCACCCGCGAGGCGAAGTCCAGAGCGGTACCGCGGAGTTCGTCCTCCGGGTCGCAGCCGGCGAGCTTGGCGCTCGCCGCCGCGGCGAACAGCGCGGGTCCCACCTGCTCGCCGCGCGGCATGGCATCGGCCGGGATGCCCGCCCGGCCGGCGCGCTGGGCGAGCTTGGCGGCGAGCGCCACCGCGGGCTGCCCGAGCGCCACGCCGTCCACGGCGGACTCGCGCTGCTTCTCCTGCTGCTTGAGCTCCTCCCAGCGCAGGTGCTGGGTCTCGGAATCGACGATCGCGTCGGCTTCGGCGAACACGTGCGGATGCCGCGAGACCAGCTTGCTGACCAGGCCCGCGGCGACCTCGTCGATGCCGAACGGGTCCGCGGCGTGCTCAGCGGCGACGCGGGCGTGGAAGAGCACCTGCAGCAGCACGTCGCCGAGCTCTTCGCGCAGCGCGGTGCGGTCGCCCTCGGCGATCGCGTCCAGCAGTTCGTAGGCCTCTTCCACGAGGTACTGGCGCAGCGAGTCGTGGTCCTGCTCGGCGTCCCACGGGCAACCGCCGGGCGAGCGCAGCCGGTCCATCACCGTGACCGCGTCGAGCAGCTCGGCCCCCGCTGGAGCGGGCGCCCCGACCACGGTCGCCCCTGCGGCGCGCAGCGCCTCGGCCTCGGCGTCGAGGGACCCGGCGATCAGCACGACGGGCTCCACCGACGCCTTCTCGACCACGTCCACCGGCTGTTCCGCAGCGCCCAGCGCCTCGCGCGCGGCAGGGGCGAGCCCGGGCGAGGCGTACACGGCAGTCGCTCCCCGGACCAGGGGCAACGCCGCCGCGGGCAGCACCTCCCCCAACCGATCGTCGACCAGGACGACCGCACTGCCTTCCGCCACCCGCAGCTCGCTCATGCCCCTATTGTCCCAGCACGTCGGGACCGGGCGGTCAGCGCGTGGCCGCGATCCCGCGCTGGGCTCACGCGCGTCCGGGGTCTCCCGGGATGCGGAAGCCGGTGGTCTGGCCCTCGTCGGGAACCGGGCTGAGCCCGATCGGGTCCCAGACCCCGTAGCGCGGGCTGAGCTGGACGCCGGCGCGCTGCGCGGTGAGGCCGAGGAGCTGCCCGCCGAGAGCCCGCAGCGTCGACTCGTCGGCGGCACTCGCGCGCGGTGCCGGGCTCGCCTCGCGCTCCTCGATCCGGACGATGAGCCACTGGCCGGCGTTCGGTTCCGGTTCGAAGGCCAGCACGGTGCCGGGCTCGGCGCCGAACAGCGGGGTGGCCGCGGCCAGCTTCGGGCTGTCGGTCGCGCGCAGCCGCTGGCCGGTGCCTGCCGGGGTGCCGCCCGCCCGGTCGCTGTTGATCAGTTCGGTGGCGACGGCATCGCTCTCGGCCATCCGGTGCGCCTTCCGCTCGGCCTCGCTCCGCGTGGTGGCCTGGGTGTAGTCGAAGGTGATCGACAGACCGTCGAAGTAGCGCCTGCCGAGCTCCAGCAACAGCGCGTCGTCCCTGGCGAATCCGCGGACGTTCTCCTCGGTGAAGATCGAGCCCTCGGTGGCTCCCGACCGGCGCCACCTGTCCATCACGGCGTCGACCTGCTGCTCGTCGACGCTCAGCCGCTCGCGCTCCGCGGCCTTGGCGATCAGCTCCCGCCGCACCAGCTGCCCGGCAAGCGCGCGCCCGAGCTCGTCGTACTGGTGCTGCTTCTCGAGCTGCGAGCGCAGCTGCGGCTCCTCGTCGAGCACGTCGCCGAACCAGGCCTTGACCTGCGAGACCGGGATGCGGGTATCGCCGACGACGGCGGCGGCGCCCATCTTGCTGGGACCGGTGCCGCAGCCGACCAGCAACAGCCCGGCCACCGCGATCGATGCGAACAGGCGCCCGTGGCGCGACAGCGTTCTCACAGCGCGCACCCTCTCACGGCGTCACCGTCAGGTGAAGGCTCACCACGGTGCGGAGTCGGGATCTCGCCAGCACCGGATGCCGGGCGCGGCCGCGGGTTCAGCGGTCGTCGCCCTCGCTCTCCTCCGGCGGGCCGACCTCCAGCTGGAAGTCCTCGCCGTGCCGCTCGGTTCCGGAGATCACCGCCTGCTCAAGGACTTGCGCGCCCTTCTCGCCGCGCCGCATCAACGGGTCGCTGCGCAGGTCCTTGAGCAGCGCGACGCACAGCAGCACCATCACCACCGCGAACGGCGCCGAAGCCAGGAACGTCAGGTTCTGGATGCCGCTGAGCGCGTCCTCACCGCCGAGCAGGAGCATGATCGCCGCGACCGCACCGGTGGCCGCACCCCAGAACACCACGACCCAGCGCTTGGGCTCGATCGAACCGCGCTGCGAGAGCGTGCCCATCACCACCGAGGCCGCGTCCGCGCCGGAGACGAAGAAGATCGCCACCAGGATCATCACCAGCACCGTGGTGATCAGCGACAGCGGCAGCGCCCCGAGCATGTCGAAGGTCTGCGCCTCCTCGCCGCCGCTGGCGTAGACGTCGGTGCCGGTGTCCTGCAGCTTGATCGCGCTTCCGCCCAGGATCGCGAACCAGATCACGCTGACCACGCTGGGCACCAGGATCACGCCGCCGACGAACTGGCGAATGGTGCGCCCGCGGCTGATCCGGGCGATGAACATGCCCACGAACGGCGTCCAGGAGATCCACCAGGCCCAGTAGAAGATCGTCCACTCGGACAACCAGCTGATCATCGACTCGCCACCGGTGGCGCCGGAACGCGAAGCCATGTCGCCGAAGTCGCTGACGTAGGAGCCCAACGCGGTGGGGAGCAGATCCAGCGCGAACACCGTCGGCCCGACCACGAACACGAAGATCGCGAGCAGCGCGGCCAGCACCATGTTGATGTTGGACAGCCACTGGATGCCGCGCGCGATGCCGGAGACCGCCGAGGCGATGAAGCAGATCGTGAGCACCACGATGATCCCCACCAGCAGCATGTTCCCGACCGCGCCGATCCAGCCCGCCGCCTGCATACCGCTGCGGATCTGCAGCGTGCCCAGGCCCAGGGAGGCCGCTGAGCCGAACAGCGTCGCGAACAGGGCCAGGATGTCGATGAGCTTGCCCAGCGGTCCTTCGGCGCGGCGCTTGCCGATCAACGGCGTGAACACGGCGCTGATCAACTGCCTGCGCCCGCGGCGGAAGCTGCAGTAAGCGATGGCCAGGCCGACCACCGCGTAGATCGCCCAGGGGTGCAGCGTCCAGTGGAACAGCGTGGTGGCCATGGCGACCCGGACCGCCTCGTCGCTCATCGGCTGCGCGGCGCCCGGCGGCGGTTCCACGAAGTGCGCCAGCGGTTCGGACACGCCGAAGAACATCAGGCCGATGCCCATACCGGCCGAGAACATCATCGCGATCCAGGAGATCGTCCGGAACTCCGGATCCTCGTCGTCGCCGCCCAGCGGGATCGCCCCGAACCGGCTGCCCGCCAGCCACAGCGCGAACACCACGAATCCCGTTGCGGCCAGCACGAATCCCCAGCCGACGTTGGTCACCAGCCAGGACAGACCGCCGGCGGCGACTGCGTCGAGCGTTCCGGTGGACAGCACACCCCAGGCGACGAAGACCACGGTGAGCGCGGCGGTCACCCCGAACACGACGCGGTCGGTCCTCGCCTGGTGCCGCACGGCGTGCGACTGCTGCGCAAAATCGTCCTGCTCAGCCATAGACCCGCCGCCTCACGTAGGAGTCAACCGGATCAACGGTCACGCCCGCACCGCAGGCCAGCAACCACGATCCTCCTACCGAGTGATCACACCGCCCCGAGGTCCAAACCAAGCCTCTGCGCGAAGACGTCACCCATCAGATTCCCAGCAACCGGCGAACCCGGCACCGGGGAAAGCCTCGATCCGAGTCCGACAACGGCACCCGAGAGGGGCGGTGACAGTTTTGCCTAAAACTGTGAGCCTCCGGCGCCCGAAATGTCCGGACAGTTATAGGCAAAACTGTCACCGCCACCGCACCGAGGCGAGACCGGAGCAGCAGGTCACGAAGAAAGAGCAGGTGTTTGGGTGAGGGTTTCGAGGAATTCCGCGCACCAGGCCAACAGCCCCTCGTCCCGCAGCTTCGGCGCCCCGATGCGCCCGCCTGCCGCACCTTCGGTGGGATGCGGAACGGTCACCGTCCGCATGGCGGGCTTGTAGACGGCCTTCGGGTAGAGCCGCTTGAGCCGGACCTGCTTGGAATCGGCGAGCTCCAGCGGGGACAACCGCAACGAGCTGCCCTGCAACGTCACCTCGCGAATGCCGTGCTCGCGGCACTGCTGGCGGAACCGGGCGACCTTGAGCAGCCGCTCGACGGGTTCCGGCAGCGGACCGTAGCGGTCGCCGAGCTCGGCGCGGACCGCCTCCAGCGCCTCCTCGTCGGTCGCTGCCGCGAGCTTGCGGTAGGCCTCCAGGCGCAGCCGCTCGCCCGGCACGTACTCGTGCGGGATGTGCGCGTCGATCGGCAGGTCGATGCGCACGTCGGTGAGCTCCTCCTCGGCCTCGCCGGGCTCCTCGCCCGCGGAGCGCCGGAACGCCTCTACGGCCTCGCCGACGAGGCGGACGTAGAGGTCGAATCCCACGCCTGCGATGTGCCCGGACTGCTCGGCGCCGAGGATGTTGCCCGCGCCGCGGATCTCCAGGTCCTTCATCGCCACCGCCATGCCCGCGCCGAGCTCGGAGTTCTGCGCGATGGTCGCGAGCCGGTCGTGCGCGGTGTCGGTCAGCGCCTTCTCCGGCGGGTACAGGAAGTACGCGTAGCCGCGCTCGCGGGCGCGGCCGACGCGGCCGCGCAGCTGGTGCAGCTGCGCCAGGCCGAGCATGTCCGAGCGGTCCACGATCAGCGTGTTGGCGTTGGAGATGTCCAGCCCGGTCTCGACGATCGTGGTGCACACGAGCACGTCGTGCTCGTTCTCCCAGAACCCCTGGATGATCTTCTCCAGCCGGTCCTCGTTCATCTGCCCGTGCGCGGTCACGATCCGGGCCTCCGGCACGAGCTCGCGCAGGTTGCGGGCGGTCTTCTCGATGTCGCTGACCCGGTTGTGCACGAAGAACACCTGGCCGTCGCGCAGCAGCTCGCGCCGGATCGCGGCGGCGACCTGCTTGCCGTCGTAGGCGCCGACGTAGGTCAGCACCGGGTGCCGCTCCTCCGGCGGGGTCAGGATCGTCGACATCTCGCGGATGCCCGCCATGCTCATCTCGAGGGTGCGCGGGATCGGCGTGGCCGACATGGTCAGCACGTCGACGTGCGTGCGCAGCGCCTTGATGTGTTCCTTGTGCTCGACGCCGAAGCGCTGCTCCTCGTCGACGATGACCAGGCCGAGGTCCTTGTAGCGGACCCCGGTCTGCAGCAACCGGTGCGTGCCGATGACGATGTCGACCTCGCCGTCGGCCAGGCCCTTGACGGTCTGCTCGGACTCCGTCGGGTCGGTGAACCGGGACAGGCCCTTGATGGTGACCGGGAACGAGCGCATCCGGTCGGTGAAGGTGTTGAGGTGCTGCTGCGCGAGCAGCGTGGTGGGCACCAGCACCGCGACCTGCTTGCCGTCCTGGACCGCCTTGAACGCCGCGCGCACCGCGATCTCGGTCTTGCCGTAGCCGACGTCACCGCAGATCACGCGGTCCATCGGGACCGAGCGCTGCATGTCGTCCTTGACCTCGTCGATGGCGGCGAGCTGGTCGCCGGTCTCGGTGTAGGGGAAGGCGTCCTCGAGCTCGCGCTGCCACGGGCTGTCCGGGCCGTAGGCGTGGCCCGGCGAGGACTGGCGGGCCGCGTAGAGCTGCACGAGCTCGGCCGCGATCTCCTTGACCGCCTTGCGCGCCTTGGCCTTGGTGTTCGTCCAGTCCGAGCCGCCGAGCTTGTTCAGCGCCGGGGCCTCGCCGCCGACGTAGCGGCTGACCTCGTCGAGCTGATCGGTGGGCACGAAGAGCCGGTCACCGGGCTGACCGCGCTTGCTGGAGGCGTACTCCAGCACCAGGTACTCGCGAGTGGCGCCGCCGACCGAGCGCTGCACCATCTCGACGTACTTGCCGATGCCGTGCTGCTCGTGCACCACGTAGTCACCGGTCTTGAGCGCCAGCGGATCGACGCCGTTGCGCCGCCGGGACGGCATCCGTCGCATGTCGCGGGTGGAGGTCCCGTGGCGTCCGCCGGTGAGATCGGTTTCGGTGAGCACCACCAGCGAGAGGTCCGGGGCGGCGAAGCCGTCCTCCAGACCGCCGCGCACCACGGTCACCACACCGGGTGCGGGCTCACCGGGCAGGCCCTCCTCGGCGTGCGAGGCCGGCAGCTCGGCCTCGCGCAGCTGCTGCACGGCGCGCTGAGCGGTGCCGGAACCGGCCACCACGATCACCGCGGCACCACCGGCGGCGGTGTGCGCCCGCAGGTCGGTGTAGGCGCGGTCGATCTCGCCCCGGTAGGCCTCGACCTGCTTGAAGGACAGCCGCACGACCTCGTCGTCCTCGCCGTCCTCACTGGTCAGCTGGGTCAGCGACCACCAGGACAGGCCGATCTCACGGGTGTGCTCGGCGACCTCGGCGAGGCCGCGGTAGGCCGCCGCGCCCAGGTCGATCGGGGCCTTGCCGCCGTCGGCGGCCACCATCCAGGAGGCCTCGAGGAACTCGTGGCCGGTGCGGACCAGGTCGGCGGCGCGGGCGTGGACCTTCTCCGGGTCGGCGAGCAGCACGTGGGTCCCGGCGGGCACCAGGTCCGACAGCAGCTGCATCTCGCCTTCGCACAGCGCCGGGATGAGGGCCTCCATGCCCTCGACCGGGGCGCCCGCGGCGATCTTGCCGAGCATCTCGGCGAGATCGCCGTCGGCCTTGTGCTGCTCGGACAGCTTGGCCGCGCGTTCGGAGACCTGCTCGGTGATCAGCAGCTCGCGGCAGGCGGGCGCGTGCAGCTCGGTGTCGGTGGCCTCCGGCAGCGACCGCTGGTCGGCCACCGAGAACGGCCGGATCTCGGTGACCTCGTCGCCCCAGAACTCCAGGCGCAGCGGGTGCTCGCAGGTGGGCGGGAAGACGTCGACGATGCCGCCGCGCACCGCGAACTCGCCGCGCTTCTCGACCATGTCGACGCGGTCGTAGGCGAGCGCGGCGAGTCGTTCCACCAGCTCCGAGAAGTCGTGCTCGTCGCCGACGTGCAGCCGCACCGGGACCTGCTCGCCGAGCCGGGGAGCGATCGGCTGGATCAGGCTGCGAACCGTGGTGACCAGCACCTGGATCCGGCCCCGCGGGTCGTCCTCCGGGTGCGCCAGGCGCCGCAGCACCGACATGCGGCGGCCGACCGTGTCGGCGCGCGGCGAAAGCCGTTCGTGCGGCAGGGTTTCCCAGGACGGGAACACCTCGACGCCGTCCGGGCCGAGCAGGTCCGCGGACGCCGCCGCCGCTTCCTCGGCCTCCCGGCCGGTGGCGGTCACCAGCAGCACCGGGCGCTGCGCACCGCCCGCGAGGGTGGCCGCCGTCAACGAACGAGCCGCGACGGGACCTTCGAGCACCAGGCGCGGTTTGCCCGCGGCCTCGACGACCCGGCTCAGGGCCGGATCGCGCAGCACGTTGTCGAGCAGCCCGCGCAGGGGACCTGCCTGGCTCATGGAGCTACCTCGCAGCGGAAAGAGGCGAAAGCGGACACGACACACACCCCCGCCCGGGACTACCGGCTGGGCGCCCGCGCGCAGCAGTCGACTGCGCACAACGGTCGCTGGGGTTGCTCCCAGACTACGACTCCGGGGTGACAGGAACACGACTACCCGAGCTCCGGGCATGCGCGCTGCCACACTCGCGGTATGAGAAGCCTCCGGTTCGCCGTGTTGGTCCTGCTGCTGACGACCACCGCCTGCGGATCGTCCGCGCCCTCCGGCGGCGCTCCGGCGAACGCCGTCCCACCGCTGAACGTGCGAGTGCTCGCGGGCGGGATGGAGCATCCCTGGGACATCGGGTTCCTGCCCGACGGTTCGGGGCTGGTCACCCAGCGGCCGGGCGAGCTGGCCCTGGTCGGGCCCGAACCCGGTCCGCCCCGACCGGTGCGCGCCGACCTCGGCGATGTGCACGACCGGGGCGAGGGCGGGCTGATGGGCCTGCTGGTGCACCCGGACTTCGCGTCGAACCGGCAGTTCATCACCTGCCAGACGCACCAGGAGAACGGCACTGCGGTCGACATCCGGCTGGTCCGGTGGCGGCTGGCCGAGGACGGCACCAGCGCGCGGCGAATGGGTGATCTGCTCACCGGGCTGCCGATCAATCCCAGCGGACGCCACTCGGGCTGCCGTCCCGAGCTGGGGCCGGACGGGGCGCTGCTGGTCAGCACCGGCGACACGGCCCGCGCCCCGGTATCCCAGGACCGGACGTCGCTGGGCGGCAAGGTGCTGCGGATGGACATCGACACCGGTGCGCCGCTCCCGGACAACCCGTTCATCAACTCGCCGAACCCGGCGGAGCGGCGGGTCCAGAGCTACGGCCACCGCAACCCGCAGGGACTGGCGCTGCACCCGGACGGGCGGGTGTTCGTCGCAGAGCACGGCCCCGACGTCGACGACGAGGTGAACGTGCTCCGGGCCGGCGGCAACTACGGCTGGGACCCGTCGCGCGGCGGCGAGGAGGACTCCTACGACGAGTCGGTCCCGATGACCGACCTGCAGCGCTTCCCGGAGGCGGTACCGGCGGCGTGGTCCTCGGGGTCGTCGACCGAGGCGATCTGCGGCGCGGAGATCCTCACCGGTGAGCAGTGGGGCGATCTCGACGGTGCGCTGGCCGTACCCGCGCTCAAGGGCAGCAAGCTGCTGATCTTCCGCACCTCCCCGGAGGGCGTCGAGCGACCCGCCGTCCCGGCGGAGCTCGACGACACGCACGGCAGGCTGCGCGCGGCGCGGCAGGGTCCGGACGGCGCGCTCTACGTCACGACGTCGAACGGAACCGACGACCAGGTCCTGCGGATCACCCGCTGAGCCGGCCCGGCGGGCTCACTTCGTCGCGAGCTTGGGCTTGTGGTCGAGGTGGGACAAGCCGTTCCAGGCCAGGTTGACCAGGTGCGCGGCGACGTCTTCCTTCTTCGGCTTGCGCGCCTCCAGCCACCACTGCCCGGTCAGCGCCACCATGCCGACGAGCGCCTGGCTGTAGAGCGGAGCGAGCTTGGCGTCGTAGCCGCGCGCGCTGAACTGCATGCCGAGGATGTGCTCGACCTGCTTGGCGATGTCGTTGAGCAGGCTGGAGAAGGTGCCGCTGTTGCTGGCCACCGGCGAGTCGCGCACCAGCACGCGGAAGCCGTCGGTGTTGTTGTCCACGTAGTCCAGCAGCGCACGCGCCGCCTGCTCCAGCAGGTCCTTGGGGTGCCCGGTGCCGAGCGCGGCGACCACCGCGTCCAGCAGGTTGCGCATCTCGCGGTCCACCACGACCGCGTAGACGCCCTCCTTGCCGCCGAAGTGCTCGTAGACGACCGGCTTGGACACGTCCGCGCGGTGCGCGATCTCCTCGATGGAGGTCCCGTCGAAGCCCTTCTCCGCGAACAGCGCGCGGGCCACGTCCAGCAGTTGCAGTCGTCGCTCGGTTCCGGTCATCCGAACCCGAGCAGTTCTGCCCGCGGGCCGGGGCTCCCCCGGTTCGGGCGTGTTCTTCGCGCGTCGCCGTGCCACTCGGACCACCCTAAAGCGACCGGGTCCGCACTATAAGCGCGGACCCGGCTAACCATTGGTTTTGCAGCATCCACCCCGGTCAACCACCAACCAGGAGCGGACCCGAATCAAGCCCGAGCGAAGAAACCCCCGGACCAAGCGCAAGCGGCGAACCCGCGAGCCAGAACGGACAAAGCGCAAGCGGCGAAGCCGCGAGCCGGAACCCCACCCGAGCAACCCGCACCGCCGCGGGTTCTCAGCGGCCCGCTGGCGAGGACAGCCGCGACGCCGCGTAGGGCCGCTACTCAAGTAGCGGATCCCGCAGCCAGCGGGCCGCTGAGGTTCCGCCACCCACACCGCAAAGCAGCACGAGCGGAAACACTACTCACCACAGCGAAACGTCATGCCTTGTAGTCCGTAACAGCGATGCGCTCGAGGCGCTTGGCGTTGGGCCAGCGCACCTTCCACGCCCACCCGAGCTTCTCGAACGCCCAGATCACCCGCGCGGAGATGTCCAGCTGACCGCGCAGCACGCCGTGCCGGGCGCACGTCGGGTCGGCGTGGTGGGAGTTGTGCCAGGACTCGCCGAAGGACAGGATCGCCAGCGGCCAGAAGTTGGCCGCCTTGTCCCGGCTCTTGAACGGGCGCTCACCGATCATGTGGCAGATCGAGTTCACGGCCCAGGTCACGTGGTGCAGCAGCGAGGCGCGCACCAGTCCGGCCCAGAAGAACGCGGTGAGCGCGCCCCACCAGGACCAGCTGATCAGCCCGCCGAGCACGCCCGGCAGCACCAGGCTCATCACGGTCCACAGCGCGAACAGGTCGTTGGTCTTGACCAGGGACTTGTCCTTGAGCAGGTCCGGGGCGAAGCGGTCGACGTTGGTCAGGTTGCGCTCGAACAGCCAGCCCATGTGCGCGTACCAGAAGCCCTTGGCCAGGGCCATCGGCGTGCTGCCGAAGCGCCACGGGGAGTGCGGGTCGCCGTCCCGGTCGGAGTAGGCGTGGTGCCTGCGGTGGTCGGCTACCCAGGTGATCACCGGCCCCTGCACGGCCATCATCCCGGAGATCGCCAGCGCGATCTTCACGGCTTTGTTGGCCTTGAACGAGCCGTGCGTGAAGTAGCGGTGGAAACCGACGGTGACGCCCAGCCCGGAGACCACGTAGAACACCGCGGCCAGACCGATGTCCAGCCAGCCCAGCCCCCACCCCCAGGCGGCGGGCACCGCCAGCAGCAGCGCCACGAAGGGGACCAGGACGAACACGTACACCGACAGTTGCCCCACCAGCGGGCGGTACCCCGCGGTCAGCGGTTTCGGCCCGGTCTTGTTGGCGGAATCGCTCGGAGCTCTGGTCTCGGCCACCGACTCTGTAGCTGCGGTCATGCTCGATACCTCGAATGGCGTTGAGGAGGTGGGAAGAACTTTGGTCCACGACCAGCGATCACGGCCCGCAACACCTCCACCCTACGGGACCGTAACCTACGCTAGCGTAAGTAGAACGATGCGGAATCGTCACCCCCCGTCGGGGGAAATGCGGCGTGTCGCGCATATTCGGGCGTGTCTGGGGAGCCAACCTCACCTGATCGGCGGACTGTCGATGTGCAACCGGGCTCCTGATCGTTCCGTCCCACCCGTGTGCCCATCGGAATCCCGAACTCCGCTTCACCGGAAACGCCAGTGCGGCACCGAGGCCGCCCGCTCGCCCGCCGAGATCAACGAGATGTGACGATGCCGGGCGGGCGCGTCCGGTCGCGATGCCGTACCGGTAAGCTCGAGCACCGGCACCGGAGCGCACTGACCGGCGCCACGGGTGCTCGACGCCCGATCCGCCGTGGTGTAAAGGCAGCACCTCGGATTTTGGTTCCGATGGTCCAGGTTCGAATCCTGGCGGCGGAGCGAGCAGCCCTCCCGGCCCTGGTGCGGTTCGCGGTCACGCGGCCCGCACCGGGCGTCCGGGGGCCAAGGTGAACAGGGGGTGTGCGCCGCTGCGCGACGACACTGCCGCCGTGCGCGAAGATCCGGCAGCCACGCTGAGCGAGGTGTCCGACGCGTGGCTGGTCGGGCGCGCCCGCGAACTCAACGCCGCCGGCCAGCACAGCGAGCCGTCCGGCCAGCACACCACCATCCGCGAGGCCGACAACCTGCTCCTGGAAGCGCAGCGACGCGGCGAACCCCGGATAGTCGCCCAGCTGCTGCGCCACTGCGCCTCCATGCGGCTGGCCAACATCGAGCTCACCGACGAGGCCGACCCGCTGCTCGACGAGCTGCTCAACCACACCCGCAGGCACGGCCTGGAGGTGTTGCAGGCCGATGCGCACGCGCTGCGCGGCAAGCGCGCGCTGCTCGGCGGCAGCGAGGACAACGCACTCACCGAGGTCGCGCGGGGCCTGGCGATGCTGGACGACGAGCTCGCTCCGGACCGCGCGCTGGGCAGACGTTCTTGGGAGCGCCTGCTGGCGACCTCGCTGATCGACCTGGGCCTGGTGCTGACCCAGCTCGGCGTCTACGAGATGGCCGACGAGGTGATGGCCCGCGCGCACCAGCGCATCCGGGAGAGCGGCGGCCCGCACGAGATCGCGGTGCACATGATCAACCGCTGCCGGATGCAGCTCGCCTGGGGCCTGCGGCTGGAGCGGGTGGGGCACACCGAGGAGGCCGCCAGCCAGTTCTCCACCGCCTCGGCCATCGCGGTCGCGGTGGAAGCGCCGTGGCGCGAGTCGCTGTTCCCCCGGGTGTCCAACCGCAGCGCCAGCGAGCAGATGCCGGTGCTCGGCGCCGCGCACGCGCTGGATTCGCCGGGCGCCGAGAACATCCCGAAGCTCGAGGAGCTCCGGCACGTGGACCGCTCGATGCACCCGCGCGAGCAGATCCTGGTCGCGATCGCGCTGGCGCGCTGCCTGGTGCGCTCCGATCATCGCGACGAGGCGATCCGGGTGCTGTCCGAGACGCTGAACAACCTCATGTCGGACACCTCCGAGCAGACCCTGCGCATCTCGCTGGCCAGGGAACTCGCCATGCTCAACGACTCGCACGGCAGGCCCAGGGACTCGCTGCGCACCTACGCCACCGAGTTGGAGACCGAGCTCTGGGCGATGCGCGAGGCGCGGGTGTCCACGCTGGTGACGCGGCTGGAGAACTCGCGGCTGAGCCACAAGCACGACGCGATCACCCGGCAAGCCCGGGAAGACCCGCTGACCGGCCTGTGCAACCGCCGTGCGCTGGACGACCGGCTCGAGACGCTGCTGAACTCGGCGTCCGAGCAGCCCCTGGCCGTGGCGCTGGTGGACCTGGACGGGTTCAAGGGCGTCAACGACCGCTGCTCGCACGCAGAGGGCGATGACGTGCTGCGCACCGTCGCCCGGACGCTGCGCGAGACGCTGCGCACCGACGACTTCCTCGCCCGCTACGGCGGCGACGAGTTCGTCGTGCTGCTGCCCGGCGCGACGCTGGACGCCGCCGAGGCGGCGTTGAGCCGCACGGTGACCGCCGTGGATCGGTTACCCGCCGGCCTCTCCCGCGGCGTGACGCTGTCCATCGGGGTGGTGTCCATGCGCCCGCTGGAGCCGGCCGCCCAAGCGCTCGCCCGCGCGGACGCGGCGATGTATCAGGCCAAGCGAAACGGCGGGAACCGCGTGTCCGCACTCTCCGGAACTCTCCACGCCGAAGAACGTCACTCGTCCGCGATCGATCAAGGCGTGTGGACCCCTCCCGACGCCCGGTAGTAATCGGTTCGCGCACCGTGCCCGAACCGGTTCACCGACGCGGGCAAACTTCGCATACAGATCACATCACCCCAGCTCGGACGCCGTTTCGCCGCGGCAGGGAAGCCGTTTGGCGGTACCATCACGGGCGCTGGAGAAGCCGATAGGGGCGCGGTCGGGAAAGGCCACCCGGCCGGATACTCTTCACCCGCTTGGACGCAACGAGCACTCGGCCAGTGGCGGCCGACCCCTCGGGCCCGCGACGGCCGAGGAGCTCCTAGAGATCAAGGGAGAGCGCTGATGCTCCAGGGCGACAACGCCCAGCCCTCCTCCCAACGCGCCGCGGCGCGCTCCGCACCGATCAGCACCGTGGTGCTGGCCGCCGGGGAGGGCACCAGGATGCGATCGGCGACACCGAAGGTGCTGCACCCGCTCGCCGGGCGCCCCCTCGTCGAACACGCCGTGCGCGCCGCCGCCGGTGTCGATCCCGACCAGCTCGTCGTCGTGCTCGGGCACGGCAAGGAGGCCGTCGGCGAGCACCTGTCCTCGGTCGCGACCGCGCTGGGGCGCGAGGTCACCACCGCCGTGCAGGAGCAGCAGCTGGGCACCGGACACGCGGTGTCCTGCGGGCTGGCCGCGCTGCCCGCGCAGCTCACCGGAACCGTGCTGGTCAGCTACGGCGACGTGCCGCTGCTCGACGCCGGCACGCTGGAGGGCCTGCTCACCGAGCACGCCGAATCCGGCAACGCCGTGACCGTGCTGACCGCGGTGGTCGACGAACCCACCGGCTACGGGCGGATGCTGCGCGACGCCGAGGGCAACGTCACCGGCATCGTCGAGCAGAAGGACGCCACGCCCGAGCAGTCCGAGATCGCCGAGATCAACTCCGGGGTGTACGCCTTCGACGCGGCAGTGCTCTCCGACGCGCTGCAGCGGCTGTCCACCGACAACGCCCAGGGCGAGCTCTACCTCACCGATGTGCTGTCCATCGCTCGCGGCGACGGACGCCCGGTTGGCGCGCTGGTCTGCGCCGACCCGTGGCTGGTCGAGGGCGTCAACGACCGGGTGCAGCTGTCCAAGCTGGGTGCCGAGCTCAACCGCCGCCTGGTGCTGAACTGGATGCGCCAGGGCGTCACCGTCACCGACCCGGTCTCGGTCTGGCTGGACTGCGACGTGACCCTGGCGCGCGACGTGGTGCTCGAGCCCGGCGTGCAGCTGCGGGCGGGCACCTCGATCGGCGAAGGCGCCGCGATCGGACCGGACAGCACGCTGACTGGCTGCGTCGTGCAGCCCGGCGCGAAGGTGATCCGCTCCCACGGCGAGGGCGCCGAGGTCGGGCCGGGCGCGAGCGTCGGCCCGTTCGCCTTCCTGCGGCCGGGCACCTCGCTGGGCACCGGCGGCAAGATCGGCACCTTCGTGGAGACCAAGAACGCGACCATCGGCGGAGGCACCAAGGTCCCCCACCTGACCTACGTGGGCGACGCGACGATCGGCGAGAAGTCGAACATCGGCGCGGCGACCGTCTTCGTCAACTACGACGGTGAGGCCAAGCACCACACCGTGATCGGATCACACGCCCGGACCGGCGCGGACAACATGTTCGTCGCCCCGGTCGAGATCGGCGACGGCTCCTACACCGCCGCCGGCTCGGTGATCACCGAGGATGTCCCGCCGGGAGCGATGGCAGTCGCTCGCGGCAGGCAACGCAACATCGAAGACTGGGTGGCCAGGCGCCGCCCGGGAACCGCCGCAGACCAGGCCGCCCAGCAGGCCAGGGCCGACAAGCCGACCGATGACGTCCAGGCGTCGAACGGGGAGGGACGATGACCGTGAGTGCCATGTCTGCCACGCCGAAAAAGAGCCTCAAGCTCTTCTCCGGTAGCAGTCACCCGGAACTTGCCGAGGAGGTGGCCAAGCAGCTCGACGTAACGGTCACGCCCCAGGCTGCCTACCAGTTCGCCAACGGCGAGATCTTCGTGCGCTACGACGAGTCCGTTCGCGGCTGCGACGCGTTCGTCATCCAGTCGCACTGCTCGCCGCTCAACGACGCGATCATGGAACAGCTGATCATGGTCGACGCGCTCAAGCGCGCCAGCGCCAAGCGCATCACCGTGGTCATCCCGTTCTACGGCTACGCGCGCCAGGACAAGAAGCACAAGGGTCGTGAGCCGATCTCGGCGCGGCTGATGGCGGACCTGTTCAAGACCGCGGGCGCCGACCGGATCATGGTCGTGGACCTGCACACCGACCAGATCCAGGGCTTCTTCGACGGCCCGGTCGACCACCTGATGGCGCAGAAGGTGCTCGCCGACTACATCCACGAGAACTACTCGGACGAGCGGATCACCGTGGTCTCGCCGGACTCCGGCCGCGTCCGCGTCGCCGAGAAGTGGGCGGACGACCTCGGCGGGACCCCGCTGGCGTTCATCCACAAGACGCGTGACCCCACGAAGCCCAACCAGGTGGTCGCCAACCGCGTCGTCGGCGACGTCGAGGGCCGGCTGTGCGTGCTGGTCGACGACATGATCGACACCGGCGGCACGATCACCAAGGCCACCGAGCAGCTGCTCGAGGCGGGCGCCAAGGACGTCATCATCGCCTCCACCCACGCCGTGCTGTCGGGTCCGGCCGTTGAGCGGCTGTCCAACTGCGGCGCCAAGGAGGTCGTGCTGACCAACACGCTGCCGATCCCGGAGGAGCGTCGCTTCTCGAACCTGACGGAGCTGTCCATCGCTCCGTTGGTCGCCGAGGCGATCCACCAGGTCTTCGAGGACGGCTCGGTCACCAGCCTCTTCGACGGCCGCGCCTGACCGCGAGCATCGAGAATGCCCCCGGTTCCACGCGGAACCGGGGGCATTCGCACATCACACGACAAGTCGAAAGCACCGAAAACGGGGACCCGGATTTCCAGGGAATTCCGCACCCCGATTTCCAGGGAATTCGGGTCAGAGGGTGGTGACGACCTCGTCGTAGTCGAGGCGGGGAAGGCGGTCGGACCAGGCGTCCTCGCCCGGCCTGCCGATGTTGGCCACGACCAGGGCCCTGTTCTTGCCCTCCGGGAAGAACTCGGCGTTGACGCCCGCGGCGTCGAAGCCGGTCATCGGGCCGACGGCCAGACCCGCCGAGCGGATGCCGAGGAAGAAGTAGCCGATCTGCAGGGTCGCGTTCAGCCGCGCGTTCGACTCGCGGAAGCCCGGTTCGGCGAAGATGTCCTTGGCATCGGGCTTGATCGGGAAGGTCTTGGGCAGGTTCTCGTGGAAATCCGTGTCCGCGGCCAGCAGCGCCACCAGCGGCGCCTGCTCGGTCTTGCCCCGATTGCCCTCCATCAGGTGCGGTAGCAGCCGCGCCTTGGCCTCGTCGGAACGCAGCAGCACGATGCGCAGCGGCTGCTGGTTCATCGACGTCGGACCCCACTTGATCAGCTCGTAGACGGCCCGCATCTGCTCGTCGGTGACCGGCTCGTCGCTGAAGGTGTTGGCGGTGCGGGCCTCCCGGAACAGCAGCGCCTGGGCCTCGGCGTCGAGCACGAGCTCGGACTGGGTAACCGTCATGATCAATCTCCTGCGATCGGAAGAGCGTGGGTCGAACTGCGGTCGCCGACACCCCACCGCAACCAGGTTTAGCTTTCAAGGATTCCGATCGGCGGTGTTATCGGCATCACCCGCACCCCCGCGCCCACCCGTGCGGAATCGGCTACGCGAGCACCGTTTAGACTGTTCGGGTTGCCTCGGCGAGGTCGGGACGTACGCCCGGCGTGATCGACGCGGTGGCACGGTGACGGCCGACCGCTCATGGTTCGGCGCACTGATGTCGCGCATGCTCTGAGGTGCCGTTTTCTTCCGGCACCGCGTCGTCCACGCCAGTAGCGCGCCCCCACCGCCACAGGCGACCACCACGTTCCGCCCGACGTTCAAGGAGTGCACCACCGTGTCCGAGGTACGTATCACCGTCGAACAGCGCAACGAGTTCGGCAAGGGAGCGGCCCGCCGCACCCGCCGCGCAGGCAAGATCCCCGCCGTCCTCTACGGCCACGGCGCCGAGCCGAAGCACCTGTCGCTGCCGAACATCGAGTTCGCCCGCGCCGTCCGTGAGAACGGGCACAACGCGGTGCTGACCCTCGACGTCGAAGGCGGCAAGAGCGAGCTCGCGCTGACCAAGACCATCACGAGCCACCCGATCAAGAACTACATCGAGCACGTCGACCTGCTGCTGGTGCGCCGCGGCGAGAAGGTCACCGTCTCGGTGCCGATCCACGTCACCGGCGAGCCGGGCCCGGGCGGCCTGGTCAGCCAGGAGCTGACCGAGCTCGAGGTCGAGGCCGAGGCCCTGCACATCCCCGAGCAGCTGGAGCTGTCCATCGACGGCGCCGAGATCGGTACCCAGTACCACAGCTCGGACATCCAGCTGCCCAAGGGCACCACCCTGCAGGGCGACCCGGACACCATGGTCGTCACCGTCTCCGAGGCCTCCGCATCGATGGAGGAGGAGGCCGAGGGCGAGGAGTCCGAGGGCGAGTCCTCCGAAGAGGGCTGATCTCCCCCACGTCGGGCGCTTCGCGCGCTGCCTCGTCCCGCGGGGCGAGGCAGCGCGCAGCGTGCCCTCGATCTTCCGAGGAGACTTCGTGAGCACCGAGGACGCGGTTTCGGTGATCGTCGGACTGGGAAATCCCGGTCCGCGCTACGCGGGAAACCGGCACAACATCGGTTTTCTGGTCGCCGATGAGCTGGCCGACCGCGTCGGCGGCAAGTTCAAGTCGCACAAGTCCGGCGCCGAAGTCGTCGAGGGCCGCCTCTCCGGGGCGCGATCCGTGCTGGTCAAGCCCCGGTCGTACATGAACCTCTCGGGCGGGCCGGTCGCGGGCGCGGTCAAGTTCTACAAGACCGCGCCGGAGTCGCTGATCGTGATCCACGACGAGCTGGACCTGCCCTTCGGCACGGTCCGGCTCAAGCGCGGTGGCGGCGAGAACGGCCACAACGGGCTGCGGTCGATCACCAAATCGCTCGGCACGCGGGACTACCTGCGGGTCCGTTTCGGCGTCGGTCGGCCACCGGGCCGGATGGACCCGGCCGACTACGTGCTCAAGGACTTCTCCGGAGTCGAGCGCAAGGAACTGGCCTTCTTCATCGACCAGTGCGCCGACGCGGCGGAGGCGCTCGCCGCCAAGGGCCTCGAACAGGCCCAGAACGACTTCCACTGAGCCGCCCGGCGTTCGCCGCGCTCCCCGGTGCGTGGTCGCCGATGCGCTAGCTCGGGACGAGTTCGGCCGTCGCGGCGCGCCGCAGCTTCCCGGACGGGGTCTTCGGCAGCGAGCCCGGTTCCAGCACCACCACTTCAGCGGGACGCGCTCCGACCGCGTCGACGATCCGCGCGGCGACGTCCTTGCGCAGCTTCTTCACCGCCGCCGGATCACCCGCGAGCCGCGATTCCAGGACCACGGCGAAGCGTTCCCGCTTGCCGCCCGCCTCCAGCCGCACCGCGGCGGCGTTCCCCGCGCGGACGCCTTCCACCGCGCAGGCGGCCTTCTCGATGTCGACGGGGTAGATGTTGCGGCCGCCCATGATGATCACGTCCTTGCGCCGCCCGCAGATCACCACCTGACCGTCCGCGAGGTAGCCCTCGTCGCCGGTGTCCAGCCAGCCGTCGGCGTCCTGAGTGGACAGCGGACCGTCGACGGTGAGGTAGCCGGGCGTCACCGCCTCGCCCCGGATGCGCAACCGGCCGACCTCGCGTTCGCCCAGCTCGTTTCCGCTGTCATCGACGACGCCGACCTCGAGTCCCGGCAGGGCCTCGCCGAGCCGGGCGAAGCGGCGCGCGTCCGCGGCCTCGGACGGCCGGGCTTCGCGGTGCCGTTCGAGGGCTTCGGCGTCGACCGTGTCGGTTTCCAGGCCGTGGCCGAGCGGCGCGAAGGAAACCGCCAGCGTCGCTTCGGCCATGCCGAAGGCGCACACGACGCACGCCGGGTCCAGGCCGAAGCGCGCGCCCTCGCCGGTGAAGGTCGCGACGGCTTCCGGATCGATGGGTTCTGCCCCGTTGAGCGTGAAGCGCAGGCTGGACAGGTCGAAGGCCCCGTCCGCGGCATTGGCCATCCGGCGACCGACGATCGCGTAGGCGAAGTTCGGCGCCGCGGTGACCGTGGCCCGGTACTTGCTGACGAGCTCGGGCCACAGCAGCGGGCGGGCCAGGAAGTCGCCCGGGGTCACCTTGACCGTGGACATCCCGATGGCCATCGGCACGGTCAGGCAGCCGACCATCCCCATGTCGTGGAACAGCGGCAGCCAGGACACCGCGACATCCCGCTCCGGGTCCAGTTCGGCGGCGGTGACCATGGCGCGCAAGTTGGCGTGCAGGTTGCGGTGGGTGATCCGGACGGCCTTCGGATCGGCGGTGGACCCGCTGGTCAGCTGCAGCAGCGCGGTGGCGTCCTCGGCCACGTCGACCGGCTCGGCGGACGGGCCGTCGTAGTCGGCGAGCCCGACGAGGTTGCGGTAGGCGATGCCGTTCTCCTCCAGCACCCCGGCCAGCTGCTCGAAGGGCGGGCCGAGCAGCACGAGCCGCGCCCCGACCATCTCGAGCACCCGCAGGGTGTCGGTGGCCCAGTGCCCGAGGTCGGTCCGCGGCGTCGGCTGGTGCAGCATCGTCACGCTGCCGCCGCCGAGCCACACGGCCTGCACGGCCGGCGCGATCAACCCGGGATCGGCGGCCAGGATCGCCACCGCGCTGCCGGGTGCGAGCTCATCCCCGAGCCCGCCGGCCATCCGGAGCGCATCGGAGTGCACCCGCCCCCAGCTCCGGAACCGCGGCTCCTTCGGCTCCCCGGTGGTCAACCCCCTGGCGTCCGCCCCGGAGTTCCGCACCGCCGAATCCACCAAAGTCTCGACGAACCGACTCATAAGGCGCAGCGTAGGCCCAAGAAGCCCGCCAGGCACCCCAGCCGAAACCCAACCCGCGCGAACGACACCCGGAAGTAGCCGGCTCACCGCCCCGCGCGGCAGGGGCCGTGACAGTTCTGCCTAAAACTGCAAGCCTCCGGCGCCCGAAATGTCCGGACAGTTTTAGGCAAAACTGTCGCCGCGCCCACCGGCACCGCCAGGCGAGACGGGCCCCTGCAGGGGTGAGTTCGTGAGCTGGGTTGGAAGGGCTCAGTCGAGCTCGTCGGCGAGTTCCATCCAGCGGGCTTCGAGGTCTTCCTTCTCCTCCCGCAAGGTCTGCAGCTCGGTGTTGAGCTCGGCGAGCCGTTCCGGCTCGGTCGCCGCCTCGGCGAGCTGCTCGTGCAGCTTCGCCTCCTTGTCGGCGAGCTTGTCGAGGCGGCGCTCGTAGCGGGCGAGGTCCTTGCGGGCCGCGTGCGCCTCGGCGCCGGAGAGCTTGCGCGGACCGGAGTCCGAGTTCTTGGCGTCGTCGGCCTGCGCTCCGGCGCTGGACTCGGCGGCCAGCAGGGATCGGCGGCGCTGGAGGTACTCGTCGATGCCGCCAGGCAGGTGGGTGAGGCCGCCGTCGCCGAACAGCGCGTAGATCTGATCGCAGGCGCGCTCGGTCAGGTAGCGGTCGTGCGAGACGACGACGAGGGTGCCCGGCCAGGTGTCGAGCAGGTCCTCGAGCTGCTGGAGGGTGTCGATGTCCAGGTCGTTGGTCGGCTCGTCGAGGATCAGCATGTTCGGTTCGTCCATCAGCAGCCGAGCCAGCTGCAGGCGGCGGCGCTCACCGCCGGAGAGGTCACCGACCGGGGTCCACTGCCGTCCCTTGCCGAAGCCGAACCGCTCGCCCAGCTGCGAGGCGGTGAGCTCGTACTTGCCGAGCTGGACGGTCTTGGCGACGTCCTCGATGGCTTCCAGCACGCGCCAGTTGCCGGGCAGGTCGTGCAGTTCCTGGCTGAGGTGCGCCAGCCGCACGGTCTTGCCCTCGACGCGCTTGCCCGCGTCCGGTTCGCGCTCGCCCGCCAGGAGCTTGAGCAACGTGGTCTTGCCGGATCCGTTGACGCCGACCAGGCCGATCCGGTCGCCGGGGCCGATCCGCCAGGTGGTCCCGGTCAGCAGCGCGCGGTCGGCGACCCGCAGGTCGACGTCCTCGAGCTCGATCACGGTGCGGCCCAGCCTGCGCTTGGCGAAGGCGAGCAGCTCCACGCTGTCGCGGGGCTCCGGGACGTCGGCGATCAGCGCCTCGGCCGCCTCGACGCGATAGCGGGGCTTGGAGGTCCGGGCCTTGGCTCCGCGCTGCAGCCAGGCGAGCTCCTTGCGGGCGAGGTTCTGCCGCTTCTCCTCGGTGGCCTTCTCGATGCGCGCGCGTTCCGCGCGGGCGTAGATCCAGTCCGCGTAGCCGCCCTCGTACTGCTCGACGCGGCCGTCGGTGACCTCCCAGGTGCGGTTGCAGACGGTGTCCAGGAACCAGCGGTCGTGGGTGACGATCACCAGGGCGCACTTGCGCTCGAGGAGGTGGTCGGCGAGCCACCGGACGCCCTCGATGTCGAGGTGGTTGGTGGGCTCGTCGAGCACCAGCAGGTCCAGGTCGCGCACCAGCGCAGCGGCCAGCGCGACTCGGCGGCGCTCACCACCGGAGAAGTTCTCGACCGGGGTGTCCAGGCCGAGCCGGGTCATGCCCAGGCCGGTGAGCACCGAGCGCACCCGGGCATCGGCGGCCCACTCGTGCTCGGCGGTGAATCCGTGCGGGTCGAGGACCGCGCTGCGCACGGTTGCGCCCTCGGGGAGCTCGGTCCGCTGGGTGACCACAGCCATCCGCAGGTCTCGCGAGTGGCTCACGCGCCCGGTGTCGGGCTCCTCGAATCCGGAGAGGATCTCCAGGAGGGTGGTCTTGCCACCACCGTTGAGCCCGACGACCCCGATCCGCTCACCGGCGGCGATGCCGAGCGACACGCCGTTCAGCAGCGGACGCACGCCGTAGCTCTTGTGCACCGTTTCCAGGTTGACCAGGTTCACCATCGAGTGTTCGTCTTCTCCATCGAGATCTGTCGCGGCTTGGGCCGCTCGCGCCGGTTCTAGCAGGTCGTTTCAGCACGCGGCGGCAGCCGCGTGCGGTGCGGGAGTCAGCCGGCGACCAACCGACCGCGCTCTTCGCAGCTCAGGCGTGGACCTGGGGCGGGGTGGGCCGGTGCGCGGACTCCTCGGAGACGATCTTGGCGCCGGGCACCGGTCCGTGCGCGACCCGGACCGTGCGGCACACGCCCGCGCCGGAGAGCTCGGCGGCCACCCGGACCGCGGAGTCCGCATCGGTGCACAGGAACGCGCACGTGGGGCCGGACCCGGAAACGATGCCCGCGAGCGCTCCCGCTTGCACACCCGCGCGCAGCGTGCGCCGCAGCACCGGCCGCAGCGAGACCGCGGCGGACTGGAGATCGTTGCCCAGCAGCAGGGCGAGCTGCCTCGGGTCGCCGGATGCCAGCGCTTCCAGCAGCGGCTCGACCTCGCCGACCCGGTTGGTCCCGTTGTCGGTGCGGAGGCGATCGAGCTCGCCGAAGACCTCGGGAGTGCTCAGCCCGTCCTTGGCCAGCCCGATCACCCAGTGGAAGGTGTGCCGGGCCAGCACCGGGACGAGCCGCTCGCCGCGACCGGTGCCCAGCGCGGTACCGCCCTGCAGGGAGAACGGGACGTCGCTGCCGATCTCGCCGGCCAGCTCGCCGAGCTCGTCGCGCCCGATCTCGAGCTTCCACAGCTGGTTGAGCGCCAGCAGCGCGGCGGCCGCGTCGGCGCTGCCACCTGCCATGCCGCCCGCCACCGGGATGCCCTTGTTGATCGAGATCCACACGCCCGGCTCGTCCGGGTCCTTGCCCGCGCGCTCGGCGAGCAGCCGCACGGCCTTCCAGGCCAGGTTCTCGGGGCCGGTGGGCACCAGGTCGGCGCCTTCACCGCGCACCTCGATCCCGGACTCCTCGGCGGCCACCACCGTGACGTCGTCGGTCAACGACAACGCCTGGAAGACGGTGACCAGATCGTGGTAGCCGTCCGGGCGGGCATCGCCGACCGCGAGGTGAAGGTTCACCTTCGCCGGTACGCGAACGGTGATCGGAGTAGGAACCACGGAGAGCACGGTTCCAGCCTACGTGCCCGGCAAGGCACGCCGTCCACTTACCTGAGCACTCACCCCGGAAGTGAGAACGCGAAGAGGGCGGCCCCGAATTCCTCGGGACCGCCCTCCCACCGGCGCTCAGGCAGCCGGGAGGACGGCCTCGCCACCCCACTTCTGCTCGATGTAGTCCTGGACCCGCGGGGACCGCAGCAGCTCGGCGAGCTCGCGCACGCGCGGGTCCTCGGCCAGCTGCGGTGTGGTGACCAGACCGTTGGCGTACGGGTTGCCCTCGGTCTTCTCCACCACCAGCGGATCGGACAGGTTGGCCTTGACCGCGTAGTTGCCGTTGACCACCGCGGCCGCGGCGTCCTCGATCGAGCGCGGCAGCTGATCGGCCGAGAGATCGGTGATCTGCAGGTTCTTCGCGTTCTCCGCGATCGCTTCGGCTGGGCGGGCCCCGACGCCGGCCTCCGGCTTCAGCTTGATCAGCCCGCCCTGCTCCAGCAGCTTGAGGGCGCGGAACCGGTTGGACGGGTCGTTGGAGATCGTCACGGTGGCCCCGTCGGGGATCTCCTGCGCCGAGTTGAACTTCTTCGAGTACAGCGCCAGCGGTTCCAGGTGCACCGACTGCACCCAGGCGAACTCCCCGCCGTGCTCCTTCTCGTACTCGTCCAGGTAGGCCTGGTGCTGGAAGTAGTTCGCGTCCAGCTCGCCGTGCTGGAGCGCCTGGTTCGGGCGGATGTAGTCGTTGAACTTCTCGATCTCGATGTCGACCCCGGCCTGCTCGGCCAGGTTGTCGTCGACGTACTCCAGGATCTCGCCGTGCGGGGTCGGGCTGACCCCGATCCGCAGCGGCGCGTCCGGATCCTCGGCCGCGGACGGGCCGGAACCGCAGGCGGACAGCAGCACACCGGCCGCGACCGCGAGGGCGGCGAAGCGCAAGCGCATTTTCGACTTTCCTTTCCGCGTGCCCGGTTCGCGGGCACGTTCAGCAGCACGCGCGCCGTCGTGCGGCACACGTGTTCTCGGGTCAGGAGGAGGGAGAACTCAGCCGGTGGCGGTGCGCCGGCGATCCACGATCTTGGCGACCAGGTCGGTGATCAGCTGCATCGCGAAGGCCAGCGCCCCGAGCACCACGACCGATCCCCACAGGATCCGGTCGTCGTAGCCCTGGTAGCCGTCCTGGATGGCGGTCGCCCCCAGGCCACCTCCACCGATGGCACCGGCCATCGCGGCGTAGCCGATCAGCGCCACGGCGGTGACGCCGACCGCGCCGACCAGCGCCGCCCGGGCCTCGCCGAGCAGCACCGTCCAAACGATCCGCAGCCTGCTCGAACCGGTCGTGATCGCCGCCTCCACCAGGGTGAAGCCGACCTCGCGCAACGCGTTCTGGGTCAGCCTGGCGAAGAACGGCACGGCACCGATGGTCAGCGGCACGATCACCGCGGTGCTGCCGATCGAGGTCCCGACCAGCAACCGGGTGAACGAGGCCAGCACGACCAGCAGCACCACGAACGGCACTGAACGCACCACGTCCACGATCACGCCGAGCACCCGGTACAACGTCGGCCTGGGGTTCAGCCCGGCCGGCGAGGTCAGGTGCAGCAGCACGCCGAGCGGCAACCCGCCGGCGACCGCCAGCAGGGTCGACACCAGCACCATGTAGAGCGTTTCGAGCGTTGCCTCGCCCAGTAGTTCTCCGACCTCCGTCCAGGGGGTCACATCAGTCACGCAGCAGCAACTCCGTCAACGCACACCGGGGCGCGCCGGACATGCGCGTCCCGCTCGATCATCCAATTCAGCGCCGCCTCGGAACGCTCCCCGGTCAGGCCGATGCGGAACTTGGCGACAGGGGTGTCGCCGAGGCGGGTCAAACCGCCGCCCAGGATCGCGAGGTCCACGCCGAAGCGGTTGCCCGCCTCCGGCAGCAGCGCCCCGACGGCGGCGAAACCGACCAGCACGATCTCGGCGACCACGTCGTGCCCACCGCTCGCGGAGGGCCGCAGCGGCTCGGCCTGGTCGGTGGCGGGCAGCAGGCTGGTCGAGACCTGGCTGCCCGGATCGGCCACCAGGTCCAGCACCTTGCCGTGCTCGGCCACCCGGCCGCCGTCGAGCACCGCGACGTCGTCGGCGACCTTGCGGACCACCGCCATGTCGTGCGTGACCACCAGCACGGTCACGCCCAGTTCGGAGCGCGCGCGGTCCAGGACGGTCAGCACCGAGTCGGTGGTGCTCGGGTCCAGCGCCGAGGTCGGCTCGTCGGCCAGCAGCACCGACGGCTTGGCGGCCAGTGCGCGGGCGACCGCGATGCGCTGGCGCTGCCCGCCGGAGAGCTGGTCGGGGTAGACCGACGCCTTGTCGGTCAGGCCCACCAGGTCCAGCAGCTCGGCGACGCGAGTGCGCCGCTGCGGCCCGCTGATCCCGGCGGCTTCCAACGGCAGCGCCACGTTGCCCGCGGCGGTGCGCTGCCGAAGTAGCGAATCACCCTGCGGCACAACGCCGATCTGCTGGCGCGCGGCGCGCAGCGCACGGCCCTCCAGGGCGACCAGGTCGGTGCCGTCGACCCGGATGGCACCGCTGTCCGGCTTCTCCAGCAACGCGATGCAGCGAGCCAGGGTCGACTTCCCGGCCCCGCTCGGCCCCACCACACCGCACACGGAACCGGGGTTGACCTCCATCGACACACCGTCGAGAGCGCGGACGGCAGCACCGTTGTGCTGGAAGGACTTGGTCAGGTTCTCGACAGAGATCACGATCTGCTCCACATCAGCTCGCGACGACCGCGCCCGCGTCGCGGGCAGCAGGTCAGGGTGAACTTGAAGAAGTTGAAGAAACGGGGGAAGGACCGGGTCACATCGCGCGACGACAGGCCGTGGTGGTGCGCAGCCCGTGATCGATGACGCGGCGCTGGGTGAACAGCTCCCGGAGAAGGGCAGGCTCCGAGCGCGCTACTCGTGCTCGAGCGCGCGGCGGCGTGGCCTGGAGGTGCTGCGCGGGCAGCGGGAAGAACGCCTCGAACCGGGGTTCGCCGGCGGGCGTGGTCGCTAACAGCGCGTTGGAATCCAAGATCGCTCCATCGGCCCTGGCGTTAGCACCTGCCCGCATCGGGTGGTTGCTGCGGCGTCAACAAGCCAGGTCTCTCGGCCGCTCGGGATGGATTTCCCGAATAGTAGACCCCACTGGCACGCCGTAGCGCAAGTTGATAGCGGTCACTTTCCGGAGTTTGTTTGACTTGTCACACACCCGGCGAAGCGGGAATTTCCGGACACCGCGTGGTGTTCCAGCCAACCCTCAGTAACGACATCGCTCGAACCCGCAATCGCCCGGCCGGGTGGTCAGGACTGCTTCGCCTCGGCGATCCGGGCGAAGTCGGCGATGGTGAGCCGCTCACCGCGATCGGTGGGCTCGATGCCCGCCGCCCGCAGGTACTCCTCGGCGCGCGTCGCCGAACCGGCCCAGCCCGCCAGCGCACCGCGCAGCACCTTGCGCCGCTGCGCGAAAGCCGCGTCGACGACCCGGAACACCTCCTCGCGCGGCGCGCTCGACGGCGGATCGACGCGCCGGAAGGCGACGAGACCGGAGTCCACGTTGGGCACCGGCCAGAAGACGTTGCGCGAAACCGGTCCCGCGCGGCGCACTTCGGCGAACCAGCCGGCCTTGGCGCTGGGCACGCCGTAGACCCGGCTGCCCGGCTCGGCCGCCATCCGGTCGGCGACCTCGGACTGCACCATCACCAGGCCGCGCCGCAGGCTCGGCAGCTCGGCCAGCAGGTGCAGCACGACCGGCACGGCGACGTTGTAGGGCAGGTTGGCGACCAGGGCCGTGGGCGGCTCCGCGAAGTCCTCCGCGCGCACCTTGAGCGCGTCGGCCTGCAGCACCGTCAGGTTCTCGGCGGAGTTGGGCGCGAACGCGGCGGCCGTGGCGGAGAGCTTGGCCGCCAGCACCGGGTCGATCTCCACGGCCGTCACCGAACCGACCGCGGGCAGCAGGGCCAGCGTCAGCGAACCGAGCCCGGGACCGACCTCGAGCACCGAATCGTCCGCGGTGACCTCCGCGGCGGAGACGATGCGGCGCACCGTGTTGGGGTCGTGCACGAAGTTCTGGCCGAGCTTCTTCGTCGGCCGGATGTCGAGCTCGGCGGCCAACCGGCGCACATCGCCCGGTCCTAGCAGCTGGTCTTCCACGGCTCAAACCCTAGCCGTGTCCCGGGGAAGCTTTCTCACCAGGGCGAACTACGAAGGGGCGCCCACCGGCGAAGCGGTGGGCGGCCCTCGCGCGAAGCGTCAGCTCAGGCCCAGCTTGGACGAGCAGGAGGGCCAGGCGCCGTAGCCACCGCGGGCGTCGCGGACCTTCTCCGCGACCGCGATCTGCTGCTCGCGGCTGGCCTGGTGGGGGTACTCGGCGTACTGGTCGCCGCCGTAGGCGTCCCAGGTCTGCTTGTCGAACTGCAACCCGCCGTAGTAGCCGTTGCCGCTGTTGGCGGACCAGTTGCCGGTGGCCTCGCACTGCACGAGCTTGTCCCACACGCCGCTGTTCGGCGGTTCCTTGCCGCCGACGCGGACGACCTTGGGCTCGGCCTGCTTGGTGACCTTCTCGTCGACCACCTCGCGGCCGTCCTCGTCACCGTTGACCGTGGTGATCCGGGTGAACTGGATCTTCTCGCCGGGCTTGCCCGGTTCGACGACCTTCTCCTCGCCCTTGAACATGTTCGGGTCGACGATCTCCTTGACCGGCGGCTCGATCTGCGAGGTCAGGCTGACGACCTTGCTCGAGATCCGGTCGATGTCCACCTGGACGCCGTTGACGACCTTGGCGTCGCCGCCCGGGGTGACCTTGTCGTGCGGACCGAGGTTGAGGTTGAGCTCCTTGACGAGCTCGTCGATGTTCGCGGCGTGCGTGGTCAGCTGCTTGGGCTCACCCGCGCCGTCGACGACGGTGATGTCCTTCTGGGTCCGGACCTTGAGCTCCATGCCGTCTTCCGGCACGGCCATGGACCGGTCCGCCGAGAGCCACGCGCCCTCGGTGTCGACGTTCAGCGCGCTCAGCGCCTGACCCACGGATCCGGAGCGGACCCATTCCTCGCGGACCTCGCCGTCGATGTTGAGCTTGAGCAGCCGGCCCCGGTCGAGCGTGATCTTGTCGCCGTGATCGAGCTCGGCCTGCGGGGACGGGCTCAGCGCGTCGTGCGGACCGACATTGATGCCCTGGTCCTCGAGCACCTCGCCGACGGTGTCGTCGTAGGTGCTGACGGTCTGTTCCTTGCCGTCGACCTCGACCGTGACCGACTTGTCCATCGCCGCGGCAGCGCTACCGGTACCGGTGAGGCTCAGCAGGACACCGGCCACCGCGCCCTTGAGGAAGCGGCGCTTCCAGGCGGTGATCGCCTCGGCCTGGGCGGCCTGCGGCTGGAGACCCGGCTGCCCCTCGGGCTCGAGCTCGGTGAAGTCCAGCGGCGGCAGGATCACCGTCTCGGCGTTGAGGAGGGCGATGACCTCGTCGACGTCGATCTCGGCCGTCGCGAGCATGTCCTCGGCGTCCGGGCCGAGAGCCTCGTAGACGTCGGCCGCGGTGATGTCCAGGCTCCCCGGCGGCAGGCTGGGGTGCTCGTCGGAGAACCAGGTCTGCTGCTCGGCCTCCGGGGTGTCGAGCACGCCGACGACGGTGTGCTGCTTCGTCGGCTCCACCGGGGTGAACCAGTCTGTCGACGCGTCGAAAGAATCGGCCCAGTAGGCGTTGTCTTGCTGCGGAGCAAAACCCGAATGGCTGGGCGCGCCTCGTCCGTTCACAGGGTCGTTACCTCCCGAAGGCGGAAGTCGCGCTCGCGTGGCTCGACGGAGGACGCATTGGGCGAGATCACTGCTCGCTCAACCCCTCCCCTGCCGCTCGCGCGCGCACAACCTTCGTGCTTCGTGTCTGTATCCGACTCCCGTAAGCCAAGCGCCGTCCTAACCGTCCACGAGCCTATTTCCGCTCGCTTCCGGCTTCCCCGACGTACACCGGCGAGACTTCCGGGCGTTCCCCATGACTGGTTGTCATCGGTTACGGGGCCGAGACTCTACCGTGATCAATGTGGGCGGCCAAGCACCGATTATTATCGTGTGACCTGGGTTACATCACGCTGCCACACAACTCAGCACGATCTGTGATCACTCTGGAGAATTGCTAGTCCATTTGGAGGGCAGTTGCGGACTTCGTTAGCGAGCACTCCGCAGCACTTCAGTGACATATCGCACGGGCCTCACCCAGCGCAACAGGCACCAAGCAGGCATCTCCGCAGACCAGAACGGTTACTCAGCGATCTGGCCCGAGCACGCAGCGCGCTCGGGCCAGATCCCCTCCCCCTCGCTCGAGGGAACCTCGGCTCCCTCGCAACGATCGATCACCTCATCGCGGCAACCCGAGCTTGCGCGCGCAAGCCGGCCAGGCGCCGTAATCACCGCGGGCAGCGCGCAGCCGCTCGGCGATGGCGATCTGCTCACCCCGCGACGCGTGATGCGGGTAGTAGCTGAACTCGCCGCCGCCGTAGGCGGACCAGGTGCTGCGGTTGAACTGCAGCCCGCCGTAGTACCCGTTGCCGGTGTTGGCGTCCCAGTTACCGCTCGACTCGCACGCGGCGAGTCGCTCCCACACGGCCGATCGATCGGTTGCCGCGGCGTTCGGGGCCACCGCGACCGTGGCAGCAGCACTGAGCGCGACTGCCGCCGCCACCATCCACTTGGAACTCCTATGGATCTCCAATGCCTCGCCTCACTCCGTAGGTCCGAAGTCGAGGACCTCCGCCGGGAATCCGGTGGAGTTCGGGGTGTCCCCGCTCCGGCTTCCACAATGGACGCTAGGAGCGTTGACGGAGCACGCAAGCGGGCACTGATCAACCGCCAATATCAGTGATCAGGGAGTAATAATAGGCGGGGTGCGTCTACACCTGTTCGAGTGCAAAGACTCGCTCGGCCGTGGTGGTGACGGACACGGCAAGTTCCTCGACCGTCATACCGCGGAGTTCGGCAAGCCCACGAAGGGTGTAATTGGCGCAATACGGCTCGTTCGGCCGTCCCCGATAGGGGTGCGGGGTCAGGAAGGGCGCGTCGGTCTCCACCAGGAACTGCCCCTCGGGCGCCATTTTGGCTGCCTCACGAAGATTTTCGGCGTTCCGGAACGTCACGGTGCCGGCGAAGGAGAGCACATATCCCTTCGCCAGGCAGGATTTCGCGAACTCGGCGTCCCCGGAGAAGCAGTGGAAGACCACCTTCTCCGGCGCGCCCTCCTCGTCGAGGATGCGCAGGATGTCCGCGTGCGCCTCGCGGTCGTGGATCATCAGCGGCTTGCCGGTGCGCTTGGCCAGCTCGATGTGCCAGCGGAACGCCTCCTGCTGCGGCTCCGGCGGCGAGTAGTCCCAGTAGTAGTCCAGGCCGGTCTCGCCGATGGAGACCACGCGCGGGTGCGCGGCCAGTTCGGTGAGCGTCGCGCGATCGGCCTCGGAGAAGTCCTTCGCCCGGGTGGGGTGCAGCGCCACCGCGGCGAACACGCGATCGTCCCAGGTCGCGGCCTCGACCGCCCAGCGCGCCGCAGCGATGTCGTCGGCGACGGTCACCACGCGTCCCACTCCCGCGGACTCGGCGCGGTCGACCATGGCGCGCACGTCCTCGGCCGACTCGGCACCGCAGGCGTCCAGGTGGGTGTGCGCGTCCACGAACGGAGCCGACGTCGGCTCCGGCACCGGCGGCAGTTCGCGCTTCTTGTCGCCCTTGCTCATCGCACTGCTCCCTGAACGTGATCGAGCCGGTCGGGTGCACCCCGACCGGCTCGGTGACCTGGGCGGTCGGGACTACTGGATCGGCGCCCACTCGGGTCCGGTCTCGCCGAGCGAGGGGTCCAGCTTGCCGAACAGCGGCTTGGGCTTGTTCAGCGGCCGCCCCACCTCGATCTCGGTGGATTCCCACTTGGCCTGCTCATCGGCGTACTCGCCCATCAGCACCGGGTAGGACCGCTCGGGCACGTCGAGGTCGTCGACCTCGTGGATCTCCGGCTGCGCCGACCAGACGCCCGTTCCGCCGAGCAGCTCGTGCACCTTCTGCGCGGAGTGCGGCAGGAAGGGCGTCAGCAGCGTGTTCGCGTCGGAGACCACCTGCAGCGCGGTGTGCAGCACGGCGTCCCGGCGGTCCGGGTCCTCCTTGAGCTTCCACGGCTCCTGATCGGACAGGTACTTGTTCGCCGCCGAGACCACGCGCATGGCCTCCTGGGTGGCCTGCTTGAAGCGGGAGCTCCGCAGGTGTCCGCCGACGGTGTCGAACGCGCCGCGAGCCATCGCCTTGAGCTCCTCGTCGGCAGGGGCCGGCGAGGTCGGGGCCGGCACCGCGCCGTTGTTCTTCGCAGCCATCGAGATGGAGCGGTTGACCAGGTTGCCCCACTCGTTGGCCAGCTCGAAGTTGGTGCGGCGGACGAACTCGTCCCAGGTGAACGCGGAGTCCTGGTTCTCCGGCCCGGCGACCGAGATGAAGTACCGGAGGGTGTCCGGGCCGAACTCCTCGAGGAAGTCCCGCACGTAGATCACGGTCCCCCGGGAGGTGGAGAACTTGGAGCCGCTCATGGTGAGGAACTCGCTGGAGACGATCTGCTCCGGCAGGTTCAGCTCGCCGTAGGGGCCGACCTCGCCGCCCTTGTCGCCGTGCCCGTTGTGGCCCATCAGCAGGGTCGGCCAGATCTGGGCGTGGAACGTGATGTTGTCCTTGCCCATGAAGTAGTAGCCCTGCGCCGACGGGTCGGTCCAGAACTCCTTCCAGGCGTCCGGCTGCCCGATGCGGCGCGCCCACTCGACGCTCGCCGAGAAGTAGCCGATGACCGCGTCGAACCAGACGTAGAACCGCTTCATCGGCTGGTCGCGCCAGCCGTCCAGCGGGATCGGCACGCCCCAGTCGAGGTCGCGGCTGATCGCGCGCGGGCGCATGTCCTCGACCAGGTTCTGCGCGAACTTGAGCACGTTCGGGCGCCAGCCGGTGCGGGTGGACAGCCACTTGCCCAGCGACTCGGTGAAGGCGGGCAGGTCGAGGAACAGGTGCTCGGTCTCGACGAACTTCGGGGTCTCCCCGTTGACGCGGGAGACCGGGTTCTTCAGCTCCGCCGGGTCCAGCTGGTTGCCGCAGTTGTCGCACTGGTCGCCGCGCGCGCCGTCGTAGTCGCAGATCGGGCAGGTGCCCTCGATGTAGCGGTCGGGCAGCGTGCGGCCGGTGGACGGGCTGATCGCGCCGGTCGTGGTCTTCGGCAGCACGTAGCCGTTGCGGTGCATGGCCAGGAACAGGTCCTGGACCACCTGGTAGTGGTTGCCCGTGGTGGTGCGGGTGAACAGGTCGTAGGACAGGCCGAGGCCCTGCAGGTCCTCGGTGATCACCCGGTTGTACTTGTCGGCGAGCTGGCGGGTGGTCAGCCCCTCGTTCTCGGCCTGCACCGAGATCGGAGTGCCGTGCTCGTCAGTACCGGACACCATGAGCACCCGGTTGCCCGCCATTCGCTGGTAGCGCGAGAAGACGTCCGAGGGCACACCGAATCCGGAGACATGGCCGATGTGCCGAGGACCGTTGGCATACGGCCAGGCCACAGCGGTCAAGACAGAGGCGCTCATGCCCTCAAGCCTACGGTCTCCCCGCCACGCACCTCACCCAGGCCCCTACGCACAACAACCCCAGAACCGGGCCAAACGGGGCAGCTGGTCGTTCACGCGTCGCGGCGGAGCCACCGCTCCAAGCGCGGAACTCAACCCGCACCGCAGCGGACTCTCAGCGGCCCACCCAGCGGGGGAGAGAGCAACCCCCGGACAAAGCCCAAGCGGCAAACCCGCGAGCCGAAACCCCACCCGAGCCTCGGATCAACCGCAAGCGGCGAAGCCGAGGCTCCGCCACCCACACCGCCACGCAATACAACCAACCCGAAAGCAAAAACCCGCTGGCGAGGACAGCCGCGACACCGCGTAGGCCGCTACTCAAGGAGCGGATCCCGCAGCCAGCGGGCCGCCGAGGCTCCGCCACCCACACCGCCACGCAGCGCAGCGCCTCGACAAGCACTCCTACCCGCGAGCGTCCAGGACCGCGTCGTACAGCTCCTTCTTGCGCACCCCTGCCAGCTCGGCGACCTCGGCGACCGCGTCCTTGAGGCGGACCCCGTCGGCGGCTCGTCGTTCGACCTGCTCGACGAGGTCGGCCGGGTCGGAGGGGGCCTGCGGCTCGGCTCCCGCCAGCACGACGGTGATCTCGCCGCGCACGCCCTCGGCGGCCCACTCGGCCAGCTCGCCGAGAGATCCGCGCTTGACCTCCTCGTAGGTCTTGGTCAGCTCGCGGCAGACGGCGGCCCGCCGCTGCGCGCCGAGGACTTCGGCGGCGTCGGCGAGGGTGTCGGCGATGCGGTGCGGTGCCTCGAAGAGCACGCTGGTGCGCTCCTCGGCGACCAGCCGCCCGAAGAAGCGCTTGCGCTCACCGCTCTTGCGGGGCGGGAAGCCCTCGAAGCAGAACCGGTCGGAGGGCAGGCCGGACAGCGCCAGCGCGGTGGTCACCGCCGAGGGCCCGGGCAGGCAGGTCACCGGCAGCCCTTCGTCAACGCACACCGACACCAGCCGGTAACCGGGATCGGAGACGCTGGGCATTCCCGCGTCGGTGACCAGCAGCACGGTCCGGCCCTCGCGCAGGGCCTCCAGCAGCATCGGGGCGCGGGCGGACTCGACGGCCTCGTAGTAGCTGACCACCTTCCCGGTCAGCGTCACGTCCAGCGCGCTCGCCAGCCACTTCACCCGGCGGGTGTCCTCGGCGGCGATCACCTCGGCCGTCCCGAGGGCGTCGACGAGCCGTTGCGAGGCGTCGCGGGCGTCGCCGAGCGGGGTGGCGGCGAGCAGCAGGGTGCCGGAGTCCATGGACCAGAGCGTATGCCGCCGTGCTCCGCACCGGCTCCGGCCGGGGGCGCGGGGCGTGCCCGGCGGGCGTGGTCGCCCGCCTTACGATCGGTTGCGTGAGCGCCCCAGTCCGCAACAACGGCGGTTCCGACGACCTCGTCCAGGTCGGAAGCCGCCCGGCGGCCCGGCAACCGGGCGCGACCGACCGGCTTGCCCTGCTGGACGTCTCGATGCCCGCCGACCGGATGCGCGGCTGGCTGGTCACCGGCGTGATCACGCTGATCGCCGCGCTCGTGCGGTTCTGGGATCTGGGACGGGCCACCGACGAGGGCACGCCGGTCTTCGACGAGAAGCACTACGTCCCGCAGGCGTGGCAGATGCTGCGCAACGGCGGCTACGAGGACAACCCCGGCTACGAGCTGGTGGCGCACCCGCCGGTCGGCAAGCAGATGATCGCCATCGGCGAGTGGCTGCTGGGCTACAACCCGTGGGGCTGGCGGATCGTGGCCGCGCTCTGCGGAACCCTGATGGTGCTGCTGGTCGTGCGCATCGCCCGCCGGATGACCCGTTCCACGATGCTCGGCGCGGTCGCCGGGATCCTGCTGATCTGCGACGGCCTCAGCCACGTGCAGTCCCGGGTCGGGATGCTGGACATCTTCCAGGCGTTCTTCCTGCTCGCGGCGTTCTCCTGCCTGCTGGTCGACCGCGACCAGGTCCGCGAGCGGATGTGGCACGTGGTCGCCGAGGGCAGGCTCGACCCGGCGGGGTGGGGTCCGCGAATGGGTTTCCGCTGGTGGCGCTTCGGCGCGGGCCTGCTGATCGGCCTGGCCTGCGCGACGAAGTGGAACGGCGTCTACTTCATCATGGCCTTCGGCCTGCTCACCGTGTTCTGGGACGCGCTGGCCAGGCGCTCGGCGGGAGTCCGGCGGCCGTGGCGGGCCGCGCTGGTCCGCGACACCGCTCCGGCGCTGGGCTCGCTGCTGGTGCTCCCGCTGCTGGTGTACTTCGCCACCTGGACTGGCTGGTTCGCCAGCGAGACCGCCACGGACCGGCACGCGGTTCAGATCGCCGGCGATGACGTCGGCTTCGCGGCACTGCCGGACATGTGGCGATCGCTGCTGTACTACCAGTTCAACGTGCTGCAGTTCCACACCGGACTGACGACCCCGGACACCCCGCACCCGTGGGAGTCCAAGCCCTGGTCCTGGCCGATGGGCATGCGCCCGATGCTCTACTACTACGAATCGGGCGCGAGCGGCTGCGGCCGGGACAACTGCGTGCAGGCCACGATGCTGCTGGGCACCCCGGCCATGTGGTGGTTGTCGCTGCCGGTCGCCGGGTGGTCGATCTGGCGCGCGGTCGGCCGTGTGGACTGGCGCTACGCCGCCGTGCTGGTCGGCTACTGCGCGGGCTTCCTGCCGTGGTTCGTCGAGCTGGAGCGGCAGATGTACTTCTTCTACATGACGCCGCTCGTGCCGTTCCTGGTGCTGGGCATCACGCTGGTCCTCGGCGAGGTGCTCGGCAAGGCCGGCGACCACCACGAGCGTCGGCGGACCGGGCTGCTGGCCGTGTCGCTCTACCTCGGTCTGGTGGTCGCCAACTTCGCCTGGCTCTGGCCCATCCTCAACGGCGAGCCGATCACCTACGCGCACTGGCAGGCCGAGCTCTGGTTGCCCTCCTGGCGCTAGGAGATGTTTCAGCTCGCCGTGTGCGTGGTGGTGCGGGTGGCGGAACCCAGACGCGTCGCGTGGCCGCGGAATCCGCTCCGCGAGCAGCGGCCTGCCCGGCATCGCGGCCGTCCTCGCCACACGACGCGTCAGCACCCCCGGCGGTGCGGGTCGAGTCCCACACCGCACGCGGCTCCGCCCACTCGCCACGGACCCCTCAGCTCAGCGCGCCTCCCAGCGGAACCAGGCCTTGGCCAGCAAGCTCAGCAGCACGATCCAGCCGATCATCGAGCCCAGCGCGGGCAGCAGGGGTCCGCTGCCGGTCATGGCGTGCTGGACGAGCCCGGCGAGTCCGCCCCCGGGCAGTAGCACGCCGGCCGGGCTGAACACGCCGATCACGACGCCACCGATCATCCCGAAGAACAGCGGCATGGTGGTGACCTGCGCCTGCTCGGAGCTCGCGGTGCGGCCGCTGGTGGCGATCCCGCCGACCAGGCACAGCGCGATCCCCAGCAGCAGGGCGAGCGCGATCGGCAGCACGTTCGCGGGCATCGGCGCGCCCAGGTAGGCCGAGATGACCGCCAGCAGCACCAGCTGCGCCAGGCCGAGCACGACGGCGGGGGCGAGCAGGCCCGCGAGGATCGCCGCATCGGAGGCCTCGCCGCTGCGGAGCCGCTTGAGGTAGTGGTCCTCGCGCCGGGCGGCGAGCGCGGCCGTGGTGGTGAAGTAGACGGTGAAGCCCAGCACCATCAGCAGCTGGATCGAGATGACCATCGACCAGGCCGACGGCCCGGCGTCGTCCGGCAGGTTGAAGGTGGCGAACACGCCGACCCCGATCGGCAGCAGCAGCGCGCTGATCGCCACGGCCGTGTTGCGCAGCAGCAGTTTCAGCTCGGCTTGAGCGAGCGCCAAGACCATCATCGGGCGGGAACCTCCTCGCGAACGGACTGGAAGATCTCTTCGAGCGATGCGGGCTGAGCGCGCAGTCCGGACAGGTCCAGGCGGCCGTCGGCCCAGTTCAGCAGGGTTTGCAGGTCTCGCTGCAGGTCGGGCGTGCGGATCTCCACCCGGCTCTCGTGGCGCATCGCGCTGCCGATCAGCGCGGGCAACTCGATCTCCGGAGCGGTGAAGACGATGCGCGCGTCGTGCTCGGCGAGCACGTCGACGAGGCTTCCGGACACGGCGACGCAACCCTCGTGCATGATCGCCAGCCGGTGCGCGAGCCGTTCCGCCTCCTCCAGGTAGTGCGTGGTCAGCAGCACGGTCGTGCCCGTGCGGAGCAACCCGCGGACGAGTTCCCAGGTCGCGCGGCGGGATTCCGGGTCCATGCCGACGGTGGGCTCGTCGAGGAAGAGCAGGTCCGGTTCGCCGAGCAGCGCCAGCGCCAGGTCCAGCCTGCGCCGCTCGCCCCCGGAGAGCTGCTTGACGCGCACGTCGCGGCGCGGATCGAGCCCGAGCGCGTCCAGCGCGCCGTCCACATCGGACTTCCGGGTGAGCATCCGCGCCGCCAGCCGAGCGGTTTCGGCGACGGTGAGATCACCGGCGAAACCGCTGTCCTGCAGCATGATTCCGGTGCGGCTGCGGATGCGGCGGTCGCGCGCCGGATTGACCCCGAAGACCCGGACGCGTCCCTCGGCGGGCGCGCGGTGTCCCTCGATGGTCTCCAGCACGGTGGTCTTTCCCGCCCCGTTGGTGCCCAGCAGCGCGAACAGCTCGCCCCGGTGCACCTCGAAGTCGACGCCGCGCACCGCCTCGAAATTCCCGTAGCGGCAACGCAGGCCGCTCACCTCGATCACTGATTCCATGTCTCCAGCCTGGCCGCGGCGGGTGACCGCGGGTAGAGCGTTCCGTCAGGTGTGCGCGGGAGCGGTGTCAACGCATCTCATGACAGATGTCATCGGCCCGGCCGAGCCACGCGACGAGCGGCGCTTCATCCGCGATGCTGTCGGGGTGACCGATGATCCGACCGATTTCGACCCGCGACGGCTGGTGCGGCTGCGCCGCTACACGTGGTGGTCGCTGGTGCCGACGATGTCGTCCTACGCGCTGTTCCCGGCGATCAACCTGGCTCGAGCGGACTACTCCGCTCCCGAGATCATCGTGCTCGCGCTGGCCGTGCTGCTGATCGTGGTCGACGGGACGCGGCTTTCGGTGCTGCTCATGCGCGGCTTCGGCAACGGCGCCCGGCGCCCGGTCCTGCGCTCGGCGGTGTTCGCGCTCGGGCTGCTCGCGATGGGCTACGCGCTGTCGCGGGACCTCAGCGGGCTGCTGTGGGCGATCAGCGTCGGCGCGCTGGCCGGGATCCACGTGTCGCTGGCTCCCGCGCGGCTGCGCTGGCGGCTCGCGATCGGCGCCACGGTGCTGGCCGCCGTCGTGGGCTGGGTGGGCAGTGCGCTGCACGGCCCGCACCCGATGATCGGGATGTTCTACGCGTTCTACGCGGCGGTGCTCGTCGCGATGGGGATCGCGCTGATCACGGGCGTGGTGTGGTTCTGGGACATCGTGCTGGAGCTCGATCGCGCCCGGTCGGTCAGCGGTGAGCTCGCGATCGCCCGCGAGCGGCTGCGCTTCGCCGCCGACCTGCACGACATCCAGGGGCACAACCTGCAGGCCATCGCGTTGAAGGCGGAGCTGGCCGAGCGGCTCGTCGGCAACGACGACGCGGCCGCCCGCGCGCAGGCCGCCGAGGTCGCCGAGCTCGCCCGCACCGCGCTGCGCGAGACCCGCGACGTCGTGCGGGGCTACCGGCACAGCGACCTTCCCGGTGAGCTGTCCAACGCCAAGGAGATCCTGGAGGCGGCGGGCGTGCGCACCGAGGTGCGCGGCGACGCCGCGATGGTGCCGCCTCCCCTACAACCGCTGTTCGGCGCGCTGGTTCGGGAGGGCACGACGAACGTCCTGCGCCACTCCCGCGCCCGGCACTGCACGATGGAGTTCACCACCGACGGCCCGCGCACCCGAGTGGTGCTGCGCAACGACGCGGCGAATCCGGGCTCGGACGAGGACGGTTCGGGGCTGGCGGGCCTGCGGGAGCGGTTCGCGACGCTGAGCGGGCGCGTCGAAACCCGCCAGGACGGCGAGCGGTTCGAGCTCATCGGTTCCGCGGAAGAGCCCGGGAGCCGGTCATGACCGGAGGGAGCGCGGTGATCCGGCTCGTGCTGGCCGACGACGAGGACCTGATCCGGGGCGCGCTCGCAGCCCTGCTGGCCCTCGAACCGGACATCGACGTGGTCGCCGAGGCGAGCAACGGTCCGGACGCGCTGCGCGCCGTCCGCGAGCACGCACCGGACATCGCCGTGCTCGACCTGGAGATGCCGGAGCCCGACGGGGTCCAGGCCGCGGAACAGCTCGACGGAACAGCGATCGTCCTGGTGACCCGGCACGCCCGCCCCGGCGTGCTGAAACGCGCCCTGGCCGCTGGAATCCGGGGATTCGTGCCGAAGACGACACCGGCGACCAAGCTCGCGGCGATCCTCCGCGACGTCCACGCCGGCGGCCGGTACATCGACCCGGAGATCGCGACCAGCGCCCTGACCGGCAACGCCTGCCCGCTCACCGACCGCGAGCTGGAACTCCTCCGGCACACCCTCAAGGGCGGCACCGTCGCCACGATCGCCGCCGAGGTCCACCTGGCCCAGGGCACGGTCCGCAACTACCTCTCCGCGGCGATGGCCAAGCTCAACGTCACCACCCGCCACGAAGCCGCCAACAAGGCCTGGCAGGAGGGCTGGATCTGACCCCCTGAAACTATTTCGGGTGCCGGGCGCTCACAGTTTTAGGCAAAACTGTGAGCGCCCGGTGTCAGGTGAGGTCGGCGAGGGTTTTGCGGAGGGCTGCCACCGCGTCGACGAGTTCGTCCGGGCGGGCCGAGAGCGGCGGGCGGGCGCGCAGGGAGTCCGGGCCGGACGGCAGGAAGAGGGTGTGGTGGGTGTCGCGGGCGATCGCGAGGGCGCGATCGCGATCGGCCGGGTCGTGGAAGCTGATCGCGCACATCAGCCCCCGCCCCCGGGCTGAGTGCACCAGCGCCGGGAACTCGGCCGCGAGGTCGCGGAGCTCACCCAGCAGCAGCTCCCCCATCGAACGACTGTGGTCGAAGAGCCCTTCGGCCTCGATGACCTCGAGGATCCGGGTCGCGCGGACCATGTCCGTCAACGATCCACCCCAGGTGGAGCTGATCCGGCTGGGCTCGCGGAAGGCGTTGTCGGCGATCTCCAGCACCCGGCGACCACCCATCACGCCGCAGACCTGCATCCGCTTGCCGAACGCCACCAGATCCGGCTCCAGGCCCAGGGCCTGGTGCGCCCAGGCGCGTCCGGTCAGCGCGCCGGTCTGCACCTCGTCGGCGACGGTGAGCACGTCGTGCTCCCGGCACAACGCCTCCACCGCCTGCAGGAACCGGGGCCGCAGGTGGCGATCGCCGCCCTCGCCCTGGATCGGCTCGTAGACGAAGCAGGCGACCTCGGCGCCGTAGCGCCGCAGCGCGGCCCGCGCCGCGTCCAGCGCGACCTCCTCCTCGGGCAGCAGCTCGGCGGCATCCCAGCGCTCGCCCGGTTCGACCGCCGGGCTCGGAATCCGCGGCCAGTCGAACATCGGGTAGTCGCGGACCTTGTTCGGATCCGTGTTGGTCAGCGACATCGTGTAGCCGCTGCGCCCGTGGAAGGCCCGCTCCAGGTGCAGCACCCGGCTGCCGCGCACGCCGACCCCGCGCCGGGCGTTGAGCTTGGTCTTCCAGTCGAAGGCGACCTTGAGCGCGTTCTCCACCGCGAGCGTGCCGCCGTCGATGAAGAACAGCAGCGGCAGCGCGTCGATGCCGACCACCCGGCGGAAGGTCGCGGCGAAGCGCGCCTGCTCGGTGGTGGCGAAGTCGGGATTGGACGGCTTGACCCTGCTGGCGCGCACCAGCGCGGCCTCGAACTCGGGCGTGCGCAGGCCGGGGTGTCCGTGCCCGAGCGGTGCCGAGCTGAAGAACATCGTCAGGTCCAGGTAACCGGTGCCGTCCCGGACGTCGCGCAACCGGCACCCGTCGCCGGCGTCGAGATCGGCCACGATGTTCATCAAGTCACCGGTGACCTGCGATTTCAGCGCCTCGACGGGGTCGGCGGCGCGCTGGTCGGGAACGGAGGTCGGCTGCTGGACGGTCTCGTGCTGAGCGGTCATGTCTCGCCCTCCCGGCTGCGGTCTGCGCGAACGTCACGCACAACAAGAATTACAGCAGATCCACGAACATGAGCAATATGCTTCGTCGCATCATCAACACAGCAACAAAATATTTTTTGCTCGGTGGCGCAAAAAGAGCCGCACCCCGCGGGATGCGGCTCGATCGGCCGGGATCAGTCCAAGCGCCCCACACCGCCGAACAGGTACACCGGGCGCGGCGTGTGGATGCTGTCCTCCGGGCGCCACAGCGAGCAGGTCACCACACCCGGCTCCAGCAGCGTCATGCCCTTGAAGAACTCCTCGATCTCCGCGGGCGTGCGCGGGCGGATCGGAGTGCCGCCCCGCTCGGTGATGTCGCGCATCGCCTCCCGCATCGGCTCGCCGTGGATCTCCGCGGTGGAGTGGGTCAGCACCAGGTAGCTCCCCGCGGGCAGCGCCGCCAGGAGCTCGGAGACGGCCGCGTGCGCCTCGGCGTCGTCCATGATGTGGTTGATCACGCCGAGCAGCATCAGCCCGACGGGCTCGTCGAAGTCCAGCGTGCGCTCGGCCTCGCGCAGGATCTGCTCCGGCTGCCGCAGGTCGGCGTCGATGTAGTCGGTCTTGCCCTCCGGCGCGCTGGTCAGCAGCGCGCGTGCGTGCGCGAGCACGATCGGGTCGTTGTCGACGTAGACGACGCGGCTCTCCGGAGCGAGCCGCTGGGCGACCTCGTGGGTGTTGTTCGCGGTCGGCAGGCCGGTGCCGACGTCCAGGAACTGCCGCACGCCGCGGCCGATCAGATGACCGACCGCGCGCACCAGGAACGCCCGCTCGGCGCGGGCGCCCTCCGGGATCTCCGGGATCTGGGACGCCGCGGCGTCACCGGCCTCCCGGTCGACGGCGTAGTTGTCCCGGCCGCCCAGCCAGTAGTTCCAGATCCGCGCCGACTGCGGCGTGCTGATGTCGAAGTCGGGCATCTGGATCCACTCCTCCTGCACCGCGCCGGTTTCTCCTCCATCTTACCGTTGATCTTGAGCGGTGGAACGCTCCGCGAGGAACAACTCGGCAACACCGCGGGCGGTCACTGCACCGACCAGCCGCCGTCGGTGGGCGCGATGACGCCGTTGATGTTCACGCCGTCATCGCTGAGCAGGAAGGCGATCGTGGCCGCCTGCATCTGCGCGGTGGACACCGGCGGGATCGCGCTCAGGAAGGCGCCGAGCCGCCCGAGCCCGAACTCGGAGGTGCTCTCGGGCATCTGGATCCCGGTCGCCACCCCGCCCGGCGCCACGGCGTTGACCCGAATCCCCTTGTCGCCGTACATGAACGCAGTGTTGCGGGTGATGCCCACCACCGCGTGCTTGGAGGCGGTGTAGGCAACGCCGGCGGCGTTCCCGCGCAACGCCGACTCGGAGGCGACGTTGACGATCGCGCCGCTGCCGGCGGCCAGCATGGCCGGAACCACCGCCCGGGTCAGCCGCATCGTCCCGTCGACGTTGATCCGGAACAGCCGGTCCCACAGCTCGTCGGAGATCTCGTGCACCGGGCTGAAGTCGTCCATCACCCCGGCGACGTTGGCCAGCCCGTCGATGCGCTCGCCCGCGAGCTCCACGATCCGCGCCACGTCGTCCTCGTCGGAGATGTCGCCGACCACGGTCTGCACGCCCGGCACCTCGTCCGCCAGCTCCTGCAGCGGTCGCTCGACGACGTCGGCGGCGATCACCCGCCCGCCTTCGCGCGCGATCCGCGAGGCGGTCGCCCGCCCGATGCCCGAGGCGGCCCCGGTCACCACCACGGTCCGGCCGTCGAATCGCCCGTCCACGATCCGCTCCTGCCACTCGGTCACAACGCCCTCCCAAGTAGATAAGTCAGTTGACTTAACTCTACGCGAGCAAGCCCTCCCGTCCATCGGGGACGACACCCCGGACTGTCCGGCAGCAACTGGGCGAACGCAGAAAACCCCCTCCGGCCGGTCGGCCGAAGGGGGTTTGAACTGCGATTCCGGTGCGCGATGCTGGGATCGAACCAGTGCTCTCTACCGTGCCCGGGTAGCTCCACAACGGCCCGCCCAGCTCCGTTCGCCCAGTTCGGCCGCGCGCTCCCCGGCTGATGCCCCGCGGCGACTACCGACCGGGGTCAACAGCCGATCTGGCCCGTGGCGGGACGACCGCAGCTTCAGCCGGGGAAGAGGCCTCCGCCACGGGGGCGCTCACCGTCCGCCGGAAGGCGCGCCGCCATGCCTGCCCCAGGTACCGGTAGAAGCGGCGCGGGATGAACATGGCATCCGCGACGATCATGGCGCCGGAGAAGAGCGGGAGCCCCAGGAGAATCGCGATGCCGAGGTGCATGCCGAGCAGCATGGTCAAGACGATGTACTTGATCCTGCTGAACAGGACGAACGGGAAGGCCACCTGCAGCAACGCGCTCAGGTAGCTCGCGATGGCGAGCATCATCGGTTGGCTGTCCATCAGTTGTGACAGCGCGGGCCAGGGCTGGAACGGGCTGAGGTTCAACACGTAGTGGAGTGCGGTCCCGTCCTGCCACGAGCTGCCCTGGATCTTGTACAGCCCCGCAGCTCCGTAGACGATGCAGATCTGGGCCACGATGACGAACATCGCGCAATTGTGCACCACCGTGCTCAGTTGCCGGCGGGCCGACACGAGGTGGCGCCAGAGGTGGCCCTCCGGTCTACCCGGGAGACGCGCGGCCTCGTACCTGGAAGCCCGGAGTCGAGTCCTGCGCGCATCGAGGGACCAGCATCGACCGCACGCGGTGAAGCAGAGGTATATCGCCATGAGGCGGATCAGGTTGTCCGCTCCGTCCGTCATGAAGATGGCCCTCCCGTGGAACGAGATCACCACCACCGCGAACAGGACGGACACCGCCCTGGTCCGCCAGCCGAGCGTGAAGAGCGCGGACGCGAGGAGGGCCAGCGCGTAGCAGCTCTCGAAGTACGCCCGGCCATCGGACAGCGTGAGGATGCTGAGCCAGCCGGTCTGTTCGGACAGCTGCGTTGCCAGAGCAGGCGTCCAGGGTGAACCAGGGCCCCAGATTTCGTTTCGGTGGGGCAACTCCCTCAGCAGGAACACGAGGTAGAGCAGTCCGTACCCGATGCGCAGCACTGCCGCCGCGTGGGGGGATACCGCTTGCTCCACCAGACGAGCGCAGAAGGCATCCAAGCGCTCGAAAACTCGGCGCGGAAATGGGTTTTCAGCTCCCACGGCCGCAGGACGCGGTGATGATCCCGCGACTGGTGTCGTCTCAGTCGCCATTGGGCCCCACCTTCCACCAGGGCAGATACCTGGTGTCGGCCGGAGCCGGCTGCGAACGGTCCGCTGCGCCGGGCCGCGCGATCGGTCGCGTGATGACCCGCAACTGGATGGCCTCGAAGGTGCCGGGCCGATGTGCGGCGATCCGGTCCACCGCTATGTTGCGCAGGTACTTCTGCATCATCAGAGCCCGCTCCGAGCGCGACTGATCGCTGCTGCCGTGCTGTTCGAGATAGGAGTCCCAGGCCCGGCGCAGCATGTTCTGGTTCGTGTGGCTCGGAAAAGGGTTGTGCTGCACTGCGGCGGTGTCGACGGCGGTCAGGTCGAACCAGTCGCTGACCTGAGGGGCACCGCCGGGAGGGGAATGCATGGTCCGCGCTGAGATCTGCCGAGCGGCTGATTGCGGATCCGGAGCGAAGAGCCGCCAGTTCTGTTCGAAGTACGGGTAGATCCAGGCATCGACCTCCGCGCGATAGCGCTGCGAAATCGTGTTCGAGGGAGCCACGTGCAGGAATACGAGAAGTACGTGGACAACTGCAATCGCCAGGCACAGGGCAACTGCGACGCCCGTTGCCGCCCCCAACAGGCGTGGAAGCCCTCGAGGCGCCGAAGGTGCGGTCTCATCCAGATCCTGCACGGCGCCGGTTGTGCGCACTCCATCAACCGGTCCCTCACCAGGTTCCTTCACATCCACTGACTCGCTACCACCGAGCACGCGGCCGACCGGCCTTTCCCTCATCTGCTTCTCCCGAGCTTCGTATCCGCTTCCGAGCGCCGCGGCGCCCACGCCGGGGAGTGCTGTGCCGCTGTGGAGGCATGGGTGGACCCCGGTTGCGAGTGGCGCCTTCCTCGGCGTTCGGCCTCCGCGGCGCGCGGCGGTGATGATCCGCCGCGCGCCGCGGAGGCGCTCGTCCCGGCAACTACCCCGGGGCCGGAACGACTTAGCGGGTGCCATCAAGCAACGACCCGTCTTCTTCGTGGGTCAGTGAGTCACCGGGAGGTGCCCCGGAACGGGCGTCGGCTTGGGAGCCTCTTCCGGCTTCGCGCCCGGCGGTGCGGGCACGGGTTCGTGCGGAGGCCGCGGAGCACCACCGCCTGTGTCGCCGCCGGTCGTGTCCCCGGTCGTATCTCCAGTCGTGTCCCCGGTCGTGTCTCCGGTCGTGTCCCCGGTCGTGTCCCCGGTCGTGTCCCCGGTCGTGTCCCCGGTCGTGTCCCCGGTCGTGTCCCCGGTCGTGTCCCCGGTCGTGTCCCCGGTCGTGTCCCCGGTCGTGTCCCCGGTCGTGTCCCCGGTCGTGTCCCCGGTCGTGTCCCCGGTCGTGTCCCCGGTCGTGTCCCCGGTCGTGTCCCCGGTCGTGTCCCCGGTCGTGTCCCCGGTCGTGTCCCCGGTCGTGTCCCCGGTCGTGTCCCCGGTCGTGTCCCCGGTCGTGTCCCCGGTCGTGTCCCCGGTCGTGTCCCCGGTCGTGTCCCCGGTCGTGTCCCCGGTCGTGTCCCCGGTCGTGTCCCCGGTCGTGTCCCCGGTCGTGTCCCCGGTCGTGTCCCCGGTCGTATCTCCGGTCGTGTCCCCGGTCGTATCTCCGGTCGTGTCCCCGGTCGTATCTCCAGTCGTGTCCCCGGTCGTCGTCCCTCCGTTGGTGTCATCGGCACACGAGGACCGGGTGATCGTGTTGGTGTCCATCGTCACGGAGCCGTTCCGCGCGAGGGCTCGGCCATCGATGTTCGCCCCCGTGTCCGCGGAAATCGATGTCAAGGCCAGGATGTTGCCCACGAAGTCGGTGTCCGTGCCCAGCGTTGCGGAACTTCCGACCTGCCAGAAGACGTTGCACGGCTGCGCGCCGTTGATGAGCGACACGCTGCTCGCGGATGCCGTCGTCAAACCTGATCCGACCTGGATCACCCAAACGGCGTTGGGGTCGCCACCAGCGTCCAAGGTGAGAGTGCCCGTGAGCCCCAGGCTGGAGGACGCGTTGTAAACGCCCGGGGCCAACGTCAGACCACCGGCATCTGGGGGAAGGCTTTCATCCGGGGCTTGGCCAGCGGCATCGTTGTACGCCGTTGTCAGGTCGGTCTGGGCCTGGAGAGCGACGGCATCTGCGGAGTGGATGGCCCCGTTCACGGTGCCGGGCGGAAACCCGGTGACGGATGTCCCAGGGCTCACGCCTAGATCTCCGGTAACCACCGAGGGACCGGTATTGGTCACGGACTGGCCGCCCAGAACCGCGAAGCTGTCTGCCGTGCCGAGAGGAACGGCTGTTGCAATGGCATTTGCTCGTGTCGACGTCAGCACCACTGCGGCGGCGACGAGCAACACCGCGAGGACCATTGAGACGGAAATTGTGCGCCAGCGCGGCGCACCAGAGACGGTCGGTGTCATCGCGGACCTAACTCCTCCGGCGAAGGAAAGCGGATTCTTCTGTTCATCCTCGAGTTGCTTTGGCGCTTCGCACGCGCCGAATCACCAGCCCTTACCCGCGGACGGGACCGCAGTCCTTGATGGCCAGTTCCGCGGCCCTCTCGAGAAAAGGACTGTCGATCAGGCTAGACCCGTGGAGAGCATCGAGCCTGGGAAGGCGCTGGTACATGATCCATTCGAGTGAGAGTTCGATTTGAATGAGAATCACGTCTATCCTCTTCGCGAGGATTCTGTTCACTCGCTAGATTGAACTGACCTTCGGCATCGTCCGGATCGGTCGCGGAAATCGTGCCAGGCAATCGACGTCACGTCGTGCAGATCATCGCATCGGCGGCGCTCGCAGTTCCTGGCGGGCCGAGAAATTGCGAATAGAATTCACGCGGTGATCGGCTGGGTATCCCGGAAAGCGAGTTCGATGTCCGAGGTCGCCATCCGATCCCGGAGCTCGTCACGCACTGGCAGCCAGTCTCCTGCGCTGCTCACCTCGACCGACCGGCCAGCTCCGAGGCAACCGCCGGGACGAGCGCGCTGCGGCAGCGATCCGGCGGAGATAGTCGTACCGCGATCGCAGAAGCGCGCACGACCGGGCCATCGCCACGACGACCGGCATTCAGCGGAACGAGCACCGCCTGGGCAGGAGTTGCGATCGACTCGCCGCAGACCCTCCCACCGCGCGAAAAACCCTGCCGACGATGAACATCGGCAGGGTGATCGACCTGCGAGGGGATGGGTGCGCGATGCTGGGATTGAACCAGCGACCTCTACCGTGTCAAGGTAGCGCTCTCCCACTGAGCTAATCGCGCTTCGCGGTTTCCCGCGTTGCTGCGATCAGTCTAGCGAACGGGTTTCCGTCCCTTCGCAAGGGCCCTGGGGCGCGCTGGAGGGGACGCCGGGTCAGCTGCGAGCCGGACTCGCTTCGCCGCACAAGCCGTTCCCTAGGGCGCGCAGCTGCCACCCGGGGCCTGGGCGAGGAACTCGGTGGCGGCCCAGCGCCCCTCCTCCAGCTCGCGGAATCCGTCGACGACGTTGGGCGTGGCCTCGATCTCGTCCCGGTGCTGCAGGCTGCCGACCCTGGCGGCGCCCTCGCCGGGGCCGGAGCGGACGTTGAGGACGTCGGCGGTGACTTCGAACGAGCACTTCGGCTCCGCGGAGCCGCTGCCCTCCTGATCGCCGCCGATCAGGTAGACGGCGCCGATGAGGCCGGCGCCCGCGAGCAGCACGGGACGGGGAAGCGGAACGGGAAGCAACGGCGAACCTCCTGGTCAGGAACGTCGTCCCCAGCTATAACCGCCGCGCTCCGGACGAGAAAGGCGCACCACACGCTCGGGAGCGGACTTCAGTTCCCCGAGGGTCGCCCGGCCGACTCCTGTGCGCGCGGTAATCACCACGACACGGCGCGCATTTCTTCTCGCGCGCGGAAATTTCGACGGCCGCGCGGGGCGTTGGGCACCGGCGGAACCGCGCGGAGCGGGACCGCCCGGCGGTGGCTTAAATCGCACCGTTGGGGGAGAGCGTGGGCCCGGGAGCGTCATCTAATCTCCCGGGGCACTGTTCGACAGCCCCCGGGCCGCCAGCCCGGCCGGGCACCCGTTACCGTCGTCGATCCGTCTTCCAGGCGGCACTCGCCGCCGTCCCCCCTTACGCAGAAAATCGCGCCGCGCGGCGTCATCCCGTGCTGCCCGGCGGCGCCCGAGCATGTCCAGGTGGTGCAAGTGCCGAAGTCCCCAGCTTTCACGCGTCCGGCGTGGCTGTCGCCGAAGGTCGCGCGCACCGAGATCCTCGCCGGGCTCGTCGTCGCGTTCGCACTGGTCCCCTCGGCCATCTCGTTCTCCATCATCGCGGGGCTAGACCCCGCGGTGGGTCTGTTCGCCTCGTTCACCATGGCGGTGGTGATCTCGGTGGTCGGCGGCAGGCCCGCGATGATCTCCGGGGCGACCGGTGCCGTCGCGCTGGTCCTGGCCCCGCTGGCCAGGGAGCACGGTCTCGGTTACCTGATCGCCGCGGTCATCCTGGGCGGGCTCTTCCAGGTCGTGCTGGGCTCGCTGGGAGTGGCGCGGCTGATGCGGTTCATCCCGCGCAGCGTGATGGTCGGGTTCGTCAACGGACTCGCGATCATCATCTTCCTCAGCCAGGTGCCCGATCTCGTCGACGTGCCGTGGCAGGTCTACCCGCTGTTCGCGGTGGGCCTGCTGATCATGGTGCTGTTCCCGAAGGTCAGCAGGATCATCCCGGCCCCGCTGGTGGCGATCGTCGCGCTGACCGCGGTGACCATCGCCGCGGGCATCGCGGTGCCCACCGTGGGCGACCGGGGCGAGCTGCCGGCCTCGCTGCCGTCCCCGGGCCTGCCGGACGTGCCGCTGAGCCCCGAGTCGCTGGCGCTGATCACGCCCTACGCGCTCGCGTTCGCGATCGTCGGGCTGATGGAGTCGCTGCTGACCGCCAAGCTCGTCGACGACATCACCGACACCCGGTCGAACAAGAGCCGCGAGTCCGTCGGCCAGGGCATCGCCAACGTGGTCACCGGCCTCTTCGGCGGCATGGGCGGCTGCGCGATGATCGGCCAGACCATGATCAACGTGAAGGTCTCCGGCGCCCGCTCGCGGTTGTCGACCTTCCTGTCCGGCGTGTTCCTCATGCTGATGTGCATCGCGCTGGGGCCCTGGTTCTCGCAGATCCCGATGGCCGCGCTGGTCGCGGTGATGGTCCTGGTCGCCTTCTGGACCTTCGACTGGAACAGCGTCAAGCCGACGACCCTCAAGCGGCTGCCCGCCGGCGAGATCATCGTGATGGCGCTGACCGTGGCCGTGGTGGTCGCCACCGACAACCTGGCCATCGGCGTGCCGGTCGGCATCATCGCGGCGAGCCTCATCTTCGCCCGGCGGGTGGCGAAGTCGGTGGTGGTCACCTCGGTGACCGACCCGGACGGCGAGCACGTGGTCTACGCGGTCACCGGCTCGCTGTTCTTCGCCTCCAGCAACGAGCTGGTCGACCGCTTCGACTACGCGGGCGATCCGCGCTACGTCTACATCGACCTCACCGACGCGCACATCTGGGACGCGCACACGGTGGCCACGCTGGACGCGATCAAGAGCAAGTACGCCGCCCAGGGCACCGAGGTGGAGGTCATCGGCCTCAACCAGGACAGCGCGATCCTGCACAACCGGCTGAGCGGAACCCTCTCCGAGGTCCACTGACCCCGCGGCGCCCCTGCGCGCTCAGCGCGGGGGCGCCGCACGGCCGGGAACGACCCGGCCAGGCAGATCCGCGGGTCCTCCCGCGAACGCAAAAGCGCCGCTCCCCGTGCTCGCGGGGGCGGCGCTTTGCGGTGCTCAGCAGAAGGTCAGCGCTCGGCCATCTTCTTCTGCAGGTTCTCGTCCAGGCTGGCGAGGAATTCCTCGGTGGTCTGGAAGCCCTGGTCGCCACCGACCAGCAGCGCCAGGTCCTTGGTCATCTTGCCGCTCTCGACGGTCTCGATGACGACCTTCTCCAGGGTCTCGGCGAAACCGCTGACCTCCGGGGTCGAGTCCATCCGGCCGCGGGCCGCCAGGCCGCGCGTCCAGGCGAAGATCGACGCGATCGGGTTGGTCGAGGTGGGCTTGCCCTGCTGGTGCTGGCGGTAGTGCCGGGTGACCGTGCCGTGCGCGGCCTCGGCCTCGACCGTGCCGTTGGCGGTCATCAGCACCGAGGTCATCAGACCCAGCGAGCCGAAGCCCTGCGCGACCGTGTCGGACTGCACGTCGCCGTCGTAGTTCTTGCAGGCCCAGACGTAGCCGCCCTCCCACTTCAGAGCGGTGGCGACCATGTCGTCGATCAGCCGGTGCTCGTAGGTCAGGCCCTTGGCCTCGAACTGCTCCTTGTACTCGTTCTCGTAGATCTCCTCGAACACGTCCTTGAACATGCCGTCGTAGGACTTCAGGATCGTGTTCTTGGTCGACATGTAGACCGGGAAGCCGCGGTCCAGGCCGTACCGGAACGAGGCGTGCGCGAACTCCTCGATGGACTTGCGGAAGTTGTACATGGCCATGGCCACGCCGCCGTCCTCGCCGAACTTCGCCACCTCCATCTCGATCGGCTGGGAGCCGTCTTCCGGGGTGTAGGTGATGGTGACCGTGCCCGGTCCCGGCACCTTGAAGTCGCTGGCCTTGTACTGGTCGCCGTGGGCGTGCCTGCCGATGATGATCGGCTGGTTCCAGGTCGGCACGTACCGCGGGATGTTCGAGATCACGATCGGCTCGCGGAAGATGACGCCGCCGAGGATGTTGCGGATGGTGCCGTTCGGGCTCCGCCACATCTTCTTCAGGCCGAACTCGTCCACGCGGGCCTCGTCCGGGGTGATGGTGGCGCACTTGACGCCCACCCCGTGCTTGGCGATCGCGTTGGCCGCGTCGACGGTTACCTGGTCGTCGGTGGCGTCCCGGTGCTCGACGCCCAGGTCGTAGTAGTCGAGGTTGATGTCCAGGTAGGGGTGGATCAGCTTGTCCTTGATGAAGGACCAGATGATCCGGGTCATCTCGTCGCCGTCGAGTTCGGCGACCGTGCCCTGGACCTTGATCTTGCTCATGTGGCGGGGTGCTCCTCTCACGAGAATGCAAGCGGTACAAGCGTACTGCTATCTGATTCGATTGTGCCTTGCCCCCGTCGCCCACCACCAGAGCCGCCGGCGCGCGATACGCCACTTTCGGCGAATGCGACACCTCTCGTGATCTTCTTCTACGCTCGAACAGCAGAACGATGATCTCGTCGAGCACATGCTGCGGCGGGCGACCCAGGAGTGAGATGGCAACCGGACCGACGCACGCGATGAGCGGGCTGGCCGCTTGGGCCGCAGTTACCGCCCTGGCCGACACGCACGCGATAGGGCAATTATCCCCGAAAACCTGGCTCGTTGGGGCCACGCTCGCATCCGGAGCCGCGCTGCTCCCGGACATCGATCACCCGAAGTCGACCGTCGCGGCCACCTTCGGCGCCATCTCCAGGGGTTTCTCCGCCGCCATGTCCGGGTTCAGCGGCTTCGTCTACCGGCTGACCCGAACCAAGCGCGACAGCGACCGGGAGGGCACCCACCGCGGCTTCACGCACACCGTGGTCTTCGCCGTGCTCGCCGGGATCGTCACCACCGCGATCGTGCAGAGCAGCCAGGGCGGCGCGCTCGGCGTGCTGATGTTCTTCTTCGCGGGCCTGGCCGTGCGCGGTCTGGTGCACACCTGGAGCGCCAAGTCCGACGCGCTGCTGATCGCGGGGGCCTCGCTGCTGCTCACCGTGGCCTGCTGGGCCTGGACCGGGAACCAGCCCACCCAAGCCGCCGCGTTCGGCATGGCCGTAATGATCGGCTGCGTCGCGCACTTCCTCGGCGACGCGATCACCGAGCAGGGCTGCCCGATGTTGTGGCCGGTGCCGCTGGGCGGCAAGACCTGGTACCCGGTCGCCCCGCCGAAGGCGCTGCGCATGACCACCGGCGGAACCGTCGAGATGGCGATCATCGGACCGGGGCTGACGCTGGCGGCGGTGTGCCTGAGCGCGGTGGTGCTGTACCGGATCGGAGCCGCACCTTGGCTCGCCGGAATGGACCTCCCACCGGCTGTGATGTCATGGATCGAGAACGGCCCGTGACGATACGTCCGACTGGCCTAGGGTTTAGACCGTTGGTAGCTAAAAGGAGACAAACGGTATAAGCCTCCGGTCCACCCGATAAGGTGCAGTTGCGACACCAACGCGGCGTCGTACGAGGCCCTCGGAGGGAAGATGCGAGCTCGAAAGCGGATCGTGGCTGCGGCCCTGGCAGCGCCCATGCTGGCCGGGCTCTCCGCGTGCGGCGAACTCCAGGAGGCCAAGCAAGGGCTCGAGGGCGCCAACCACCAGATCCAGGACGGGCAGCGGAACCTGGCGCACGCCCAGGCCTGCCTGGAAGCGATCAACACGGCCAACTTCGTGCCGAACTTCGCGGACCCGCAGAAGGCGCAACGGGACGCCCAGGCGAAGGTCCGGGAACTGCAGCAGCTCGCCGAGCGCACGAAGGACGAGACGCTCAAGCAGGACCTGGTCGAGGTGCAGCGCTCGGTGCAGCAGGTCGCCGATGGCAAGATCGACATCGAGGCCAGCGACGACTGGGTCTCCGGGCAGCTGGAGAAGTACCAGGCGGTCACCACGACCTGCTCGGAGCAAGCGGGCTGAGCCTGCGCGCTGTGTCGCGCGTCACCTAACCTGGGCGCGGAGGTGATGCGCGATGCGAGCAACCGTGGGAGATCGCCTGCACGTGCACAGCAGGCACATCGACGAGGCGGAGAAGTTCGGCGAGATCGTGGAGGTCCTCGGGGCCGATGGCGAACCGCCGTACAAGGTCCGCTACAACGACGGCCACGAAGGACTGGTGTTCCCCGGCAGCGACTGCGTGATCGAGCCACCGGCGCCGCGCCAGGGGGACTGATCCCGGCGGCCGCTCGGCGGCCCGCCGCCGAGCGGCTCACCAGGACCCGGTGAGGATCGATTCCACCTCCGCCCGGTAGAGCGGCTCCGGGTCCACCTCCATCCCGGCGAACTGACCGGTGATCTCCAGGCTGATCATGCCGTGCATTCGCGCCCAAGCGCGGATCGCCTTCTGCAGCGCTGGCGCGGGCTGCGCGAGCCCGCCCCTGCGGTCGCGCCAGGCCAGCAGCTGCCCGTCGAGCGCGTCGGCGGCCGAGGCCGGGGGCGGCTCGGTCTCGGCCAGGACTTCCAGGACCGGCCGGAACGCGCGGTCGGCGAACTCGACGGTCCCCTCCGGAGCGCGAAAGCCCGGAACCGGCGTGCCGAACAGCAGCAGGAACCACTGCGGCGCCCGCAGCGCCCAGGCCCGGAAGCCCGCCGCCACCTCGCGGAACCTGACCTCCGGCGGCTCCCCGCGATGCTCGTGGGCCAGCCCTTCCAGCGTCTCGGCCAGATCGCGATAGCCGTCGGTGACCAGCTCGGTCAGCAGCGCGTCGCGATTGGCGAAGTAGCGGTAGAGCGCGGGTCCGGTAACACCCATCCTCTTGGCGATCGCGTTGACCGAGATGCCGGCGGCCCCGGACTCGGCCAGCTGCTCCATCGCGACCTGCTTGGCCTCGTTGCGGGTCTGCTCCCGGAACCGTTCGCGCGGGCTGCGCGGCGCATCTGACATCTGCCCTCCTTGACGCATCACGGTAACAGGCTCATATTGTGGTTAGAGCTTATTACTTTCGTTCTCACTTCTCACGAGGGGTTGTCATGACGATCACCGGCACCGAGGTCGTGCTCACCGGGCTCGACGAGATCGAGATCCGGCAGGCCGCACCACCCGCACCGGGACCGCACGGCGTGCTGGTCCGCACCGAGGCGACCGGCGTGGCCTTCGCCGAGGTGCAGATGCGGCGCGGGCGCTACCCCGCCCAGCCCGCCTTCCCGTTCGTCCCGGGATACGACCTGGTGGGCGAGATCGTCGCGGTGGGCTCCGAGTCCTCCTGGCGGGTCGGGCAGCGAGTCGCGGCTATGTCGCGCACCGGCGCGTGGGCCGAGCACGTCGAGGTCCGCGACCGCGACCTTGTCGAGGTGCCCGCGGAGATCGACCCGGCGGTGGCGGTCTCGCTGGTGGTCAACGGGGTCACCGCGCGCCAGCTGCTGCGCGCCTCGGGGATCCGGAGCGGGCGGACGGCGCTGGTCCTCGGCGCGGGCGGCGGGATCGGAACGCTGCTGATGCAGCTCGCCGCCGCCGAGGGAGTCCGGGTGATCGGAACGGCCTCCGCGCGCAGGCACGCGGATCTCGCCCACCTCGGCGCCGAGCTGATCGACCACCGCACCGAGGACGTCGCGGCGCGCGTGGCCGAGCTCGCCCCGGGTGGGGTGGACGCCGTGTTCGACCCGCTCGGAGCCGCGAGCATGCGCACCTCGTGGCGGCTGCTCGCACCGGGTGGCGCGCTGCTCAGCTACGGCAGTTCCGCGACCCTGCACGAATCCGGACCGTGGTGGCGGCCGTACGTGGGCATCGTCGGCCTGCTGGCGCGGTGGGAGCTGGCGAGACTGCTCGGCCGCACCGGCGGGCGGCGCGCGCGGACCTACTACGTGCGCGGCGACGCGCGTTTCCGCGCGGATCTGGCCGAGCTCTTCCGGATGGTCACCGCTGGGCAGCTGCGCCCGCTGATCGCCGAACGGCTCGGCCTGGAGGAGGCCGAACGGGCACTGGACCTGCACCTCTCCGGGGAGAAGACCGGCCGTATCGTGCTGCTGCCCGGATCTCACCCCGCGGGAGGGCCGAAGTGTTAGCCGGTTTGCACCAGCCCGGGCTCCCGGTGGGCGCGTCACGTCCTTAAGGTGTGTCGCGATGGGGTATCGCGGCTAGGAGGCGGTGAAGTGTTGCAAGACGACCGGGACGCGGGGGCACCGGCCGATCTTTCCGCCGTGTTCGGCGTTGGTTCCGGGCTGCCCGTGGAGTTGCCGCCCGGCGAGGTCCTCACCGAGCAGACGGCGCTCACCGGCGACCCGGCACCGCTGTGCTGGATCAGTCACGAAGCTCCGGAGCCGCGGCTGGTCGCCGCGCTGCGCGGCGGCCACCGGCGCAGCGGTCTGTGGCCGCTGCTGCTGTGCGACAGCGACGAGACCTACGGCGAGCGGTGCACCGTCGGCGTGGTGCCTCCCGAACCGCTGGACCACATCGACCGCTGGCGGGTGTTCGACGTGATGCAGCGGATCTGGGACGGCCTGGTGCAGGCCGACGACGACCTCGGACCGGCCTACGACCTCGAGGTGCTCGCGCCGTTCGACTACACCTGCCCCGGACCGACCCACGCCGGCGCGCTGCTGGCGGACCCGGACGTGCTGGCCAACCAGCAGCTCCCGAAGTTCGTCGACGAGGACACCCGGCTGTCCCTGGTCCCGGTCCAGCGCGGCGCGGACGTGCTCACGGTGCTCGGCTGGTCCGGCGCGGCCAACCACGTCTCGCGCACCGCAGGGCTTTCCGCCATGATCCGCAGCTGGGAGGAGCGCTTCGGCGCCCGCATCCTGCGGCTCGGCCCGGACCGCCTGGACCTCAGCGTCGCGGCGCCCCCGCAGAACCTCGACCACGCCAAGGCCGTCGCCGCCGAGCACTGGACCTTCTGCCCGGACCGGATCCTGCAGGAGACCGGCTCGATCTCGGCCTACGCGCAGGAGATCCGGGGGCGCCGCACCTGGTCGTTCTGGTGGGACTGAGCACCCGGTCCGCTCGCCGACCGCGCGTGAAAATCCCGCGGGCAGGGCCGCTTCCGGGATGCTGCGGATCCGCTCAGCACCCGCTCCGGGCGAAGCAGCCCCTCGAAGCGGTGGAAGCTAGCCGAACAGGCCTCGGATGGTCATGGCGATGGAGATGATGACCACGCCGAAACCGCCGTAGAGCAGGATGTCCACCGCTCGGCTGCGGATGTTGAGCAGACCGGTGCGCTCCTCGGGAACGAGGGCGCGGAACACGGCGGCGAGCAGCAGCGCGAGCCCGAGGACGACCGTTCCCCGGCGCCAGTGCTGCATGGCCACCAGCAGGAAACCGATCAGGCCGATCGCCCCGACCAGGGCGAACGGCACGTGGACGGACAGGCGGTACCTGTCCGGAAACCGCTCGCTCACCGCGTTCCTCCCGTCAGCCGCGATCCGGTTCAGGCCGATTCGCGCTCGGCCGCCTCGACGACGTTGCTCAGCAACATCGCGCGCGTCATCGGGCCGACACCACCGGGGTTCGGCGAGATGAAGCCCGCGACCTCGGCGACGTCCGGGTGCACGTCGCCGGACAGGCCGTCGTCGGTGCGAGTCACGCCGACGTCCAGCACCGCGGCGCCAGGCTTGATCATGTCCGCGGTGATCAGGCCCGGCTTGCCCGCGGCGGCGATCACGACGTCCGCGCGGGAGACCTCGGCGGCCAGGTCCTTGGTGCCGGTGTGGCACAGGGTCACCGTCGAGTTCTCGCTGCGGCGGGTCAGCAGCAGGCCCATCGGGCGGCCCACCGTGATGCCGCGGCCGACGACCGCGACGTGCGCGCCGTTGAGCTCCACGTCGTGGCGGCGCAGCAGCGCGATGATGCCGTTCGGCGTGCACGGCAGCGGACCGGCCTCGCCGAGCACCAGCTTGCCGAGGCTCGTCGGGTGCAGGCCGTCGGCGTCCTTGGCCGGGTCGATGCGCTCCAGCAGCGCGCCCGAGTCGAGGTGGTCCGGTAGCGGCAGCTGCACGATGTAGCCCGTGCAGGCCGGGTCGGCGTTGAGTTCGTCGAGCACCGCCTCCAGGTCCGCCTGACCGATGTCGGCCGGGAGGTCCTTGCGGATCGAGGTGATGCCGACCTTGGCGCAGTCGTTGTGCTTGGCGCGCACGTAGGAATGCGATCCGGGGTCGTCACCGACCAGCACCGTGGCCAGCCCCGGAGCCCTGCCCTGTTCGCTGAGCTTGGCGACGCGGGGTCGCAGCTCCTCGAAGATCGCGTCCTTGGTCGCCCTGCCGTCGAGAATCTTCGCGCTCACAGCTGTTCATCGTGGCAGATCGCCCGGGGCATCGGCGGGGCGGTCCACGGATTCACCCGCCACGACCGGCGAGGACACCGCGCGCCGCGTCCGGCGCAGGTGCCAGGCCACCAGCAGGGCCGCGGCCGTGGCCAGCCCGGCGATCACGGCGGCACCCGCGGCGGGCCCGGACAGGTCCAGCATCGCGCCCACCAGCGGCGACGAGATCGAGCCGCCCAGCGTCATCGCGGTGCCCGACCAGCCGAACGCCTCGCCCCGCCGGTGCGCCGGGGTCAGGTCGGCCAGCCTGCTGTTGGACGCCGCGAAGGTCGGTGCGATCGCGGCACCACCGGCCAGCAGGATCGCCCCGACCAGCAGCGGCGACCCCGGATCGGACACCGGCGGCAGCGCCGGGACCAGCGCGCACATGCCCAGCGCCACCAGCACCGATCGCCGCCCCAGGCGCGGCTTTCCGGTCATACCGCCCGCCACCAGGCCGCCCACCAGCGACCCGACGGCCCACACCGCGGCCAGAATCCCCGCGAGCTCGGGCTGACTCCGCTCCCGCGCCCAGCCGACCAGCAGCACGTCGGCGGCGATCAGCGCACCCGCGATCAGGCAGCAGAAGCCGAGCAGCGATCCGAACCCGGGAATCCGCCGCAGTCCGGGACCGGTCTTGAACGCCGGGACGCCGCCCAGCCCCTCGCGAAGGCCCGCGCGCCACAGCGCGCCCGCGAAGACGTTCGTGCCCAGCAGCGCCCACGCCGCGCAGCCGAGCATGGCGACCTCCGGACCCCAGCCGGCCACGACGAAGGCGGCCAGCACCGGCCCGGAGACGAACAGCAACTCCTGCAGCGTCGCGTCCACGGTGTAGGCCGACTCGCGCGCCTCCCCCTCGGTCAGCCGCGGCCACATGGCCCGTCCCACCTGGCCCAGCGGCGGGCTCATCAGACCGGTGCCCAGCGCGACCGGCACGATCAGGCCCCACCACGCCGGGTCGGTCCAGTGCGCGACCGCGGTCATGGCGGTGAACCCGAGCGCGGCGCCCGAGCCGGTGAGCATCAACACCTTCGGCGCCGAGCGGCGGTCGATCTGCCGTCCGCGCACCGGGCTCGCGATCGCCTGCCCGATCGTCTTGCTCGCCGCGGCCACGCCCCCGGCGGCGTAGGAGCCGGTCCAGCTGGCCACCAGGAAGGTCAGCACGATGATCTGCGCGGGCTGGTACAAACGCGCAACGAGGCACGCGGTCAGCACGCTCGGCACGTGAGGGGTGGCGGCCAGCAGCCGGTAGGGGCGGAGCACCCGATCACTGTGTCGTTCGGCACCCACATACAGCCAACGGATTTCGGGGTCAATGACTGATCCAATACACCTGGTGGTGTGATGTTCATTCGTCCGCGGAGCGGGCAAGCTCTGGGGCGACAACGCCGATCGTGTCCGGACGATCTTGAAAAGCTTGGTCAACGAGGCCGGAAGTCCTAACCAGCGCACATGGCCGGACCCACGTCGAGTAGCGTTTCGGCGGGGTGGAGTCGGGTTGCCTCGTCGAGAGGGGGAGGATGTCACCCATGTCGCGTCCGACAGCGATCAGTCCGGAAGAGCAGGAACAGATCGCCCGCAAGATCGGGGTTCTGCTGTTACAGGGTGCTCCCGAGGACTGGCAGGAGATCACGGTGGAGTACCGCGCCACCGGCGAGTACACCGACCTGCTGGGTGAGATGTCCGCCCAGGACGGCAGTTCGCGTCAGCTCGATCCTCCGGCCGAACTGCGCGAGATCTTCGAGCGCTTGCGGGAGGGCATGTACCGGCCCGACGTGGGCACGTGGCTGAGCGCCCTCTACGTGGTCGAGCGCCCGTCCAGTTATCGAATCGATATCAACTTCGACACCGAGCCGCAGTGGCAGCGCCCGCTGCCCCGCGCGGCCTACGTCGACGAGCTGCGCCGCTACCCGCGCGCCGAGGAGAACATCCCGGACTGGATGCGGGAACGCGTCGAGGGCATCGAGCCCGGAAACGCCGCTCCGCAGGTCCCGGACTCCCCCGCCGAGGTCACCGCCGCGCAGAACGCGACCGAGCAGACCGGTGGTTTCCGCTTCGCCAACGTCTTCGACGGCGTCGACGACGAGGGCAGGCCAGTGGTCGCCGAGCGTCAGCCGGTGCCCGGCGACGAGGTCACTGCGCTGCGCCAGTACCTGGAGAGCGCTCCGGTCGTGCTGTCCGCGCGGGAGAACGAGGAGGACATGCTCGCCTCGGACCGCGACCGGTCCGTGCCGAGCAGCTGGCACACCGACGGCACCTGGGTGTGGGCAGGCGCCGTGGCCTACTACCTGGCGCAGTACGGCCTGCCGCCGGAGACCGCGCTGGTCGATCACGTCCGCAGCCGCGGGTTCCAGGTCGGCGAGGTCGACGAGGCCACCCGCGAGGCGGTCGTGCGCGAACTCACCGAGCAGCCCGCGGACGAGCCCGCCGATCAGCCGGTCGACGGGCAGCTCGAGGAGCCCGAGCAGGCCGAGCAGGCCGAGGCGGCCGCCGAGGAGAATGCCGCGATCGACGAGCAGCTCGAGGAGATCCCCGCGGCCACCGGTTCGCGACACGTGCTCGACGAGGGCGATGACCTTCCGGACACCCAGGAGGTGCTGGCGCAGCTGCACGACCGGCTCACCGCGTACCGGGTGGACGAAGCCGAGTACCGGATCGGCAGCACCAGCGACGAGGCCCGTTGCCTGGTGCAGGACGGCGAGGACTGGGCGGTCGTCGGCGGTGGCGAGGACGTGCGGTTCGCGCGCGTCGACCACGCCGCGTCGTTCTTGCTCGGCCGCCTGCTGCTGGACCGGCCCGCACCGGACGCCGACAGCGCCGGGATCGCCGCTCCGGCCGCGGTTCCCGCGACCGACGTCCCCGAGCCGGCGCCGTCGGAGGCTCCCGAGCTGTCCGCGACCGCCGCGACCCCGGAGCCCGTCGTCGAGCCGGACGAGCCCGTCGCTCCGGCGGAGGCCAACGACCTCCCGCGACGGACCCCGGACACCGACTTGCCGCAGCGCACGCCGGAGCCCGAGCTCCCGCAGCGGGGTGCGCCGCAGACTCCCGCCGCGGATCTGCCGCCGCAGGAACCGGTTTCCGACCTGCCGAAGCGGACACCGCAGGAGCCCGCGCCGAAGCCGTCCAGCTCCGGCCCGTCGACCGGCGGGAATCCGCTGTTCACCGCGAACCAGGAGCCGGGCGCTCCGGTTCCGGAGCCGCCGTCCGCGGCTCCGGCCGAGGAGCCGCCGCAGGCTCCCGCGATGGACCGGCCGCTTCCGCCGCAGGCCCCGCCGTCCCCGCCCGCGGGTACGCCCGCGCAGCCGTCCGACGGTGCCGCACCGGGTTCGGCTCCGCTGCCCAAGCGGCAGCCGCGCCGGGACAGCGGTGCCCCGGTTCCGCCTCCGGGCGCTCCCGCCCAGAGCGGGCAGCCGCAAGGTGGCCAGCCGCAGGGTGGCCAGCCCCAAGGTGGCCAGCCGCAGGGTGGCCAGCCCCAGGGCGGTCCGGCGCAGGCTCAGGGCGGCCCGGCGGGTGCTCCGCCCGCACCGGGCGGCCCGGGGATGTCCGGACCGAACCGGCAGGGCCCGCCGCCCGCGCCGCCGCGTCCTCCGCAGGGCGGCCAGCCGCAGGGCGGGCAGCAGCCCGGCCAGCAGCCGCAAGGTGGGCAGCCGCAAGGTGGGCAGCCACAAGGTGGGCAGCAGCCCGGTCAGCAGCCGCAGCAGGGTCAGCAGATCCAGCCGCTCAACGGTGAACCGCCGCTGACGCTGTACCGGGACCGGCGGATCGTGATGCTGCAGCCGGGCACCGAGCTGGACCGCTTCGGCGAGCCGAACGGCAACGTGCTCTACACGGCCCGCACGCCGTACACGCACCGCTCGCTGCCCCCGCAGTGGTCGAACCGCACGTACGCGGCCTACCGGGTCCAGCGCCCGATCCAGGCGCTGCGCGGCACCGCGGTCCCGTGGTTCGAGCAGCCCGGCGGCGGCACGGCGTTCGTCCTCCCGGGCGCCGTCTCGGACCTCCTGTCCGACGGCACCCTGGCCGAAATGCCGGCCAACGAACGCCCGCCCATGGAGTGAAACCCCAGCGAAAACGGCCCTTCCACCAAAACGGAAGGGCCGTTTTCATGCCCGGTGACAGTTTTGCCTAAAACTGCACGGACATTTCGGGCCTCGAGGGCTCGCAGTTTTAGGCAAAACTGTCACCACCCACCACCGCCGCGCGAGGTAGAGGCCGCTCAGTCGACGTGCAGGCCGTGAGCTGCTGCGAAGGACAGGGCTTGTGCCGTGTCCACGCGCGCCCCGCGAAGGTTCGCCTGCACCAGCGCATCGGCGTCGAGCCGGGCGTCCCGGAGGTCCGCCTCGGCGAATCGCGCCTGCCGCAGTCGCGCCCCGGCGAAGTCGCATTCGCGCAGATCGCAGCCGCGGAAGTCGCACTCGGTGAGGTTGGCTTCCCGGAAGCGGGTACCGCGCAGGTTCAGGTCGCGCAGGTTGACCTTGCCCATGCCGACCAGGGTGAGGTCGGTGTCGGTGATCCGCACCGAACGCATCCGGACGTCCACGAAGGACGATCCGAGCAGGGTGCATCCGTTGAACCCGGTCTTGCCGAACACGGTCCGCTCGAAGGTGCAGGACCGGAAGGCCGTCGCGAAGTGCTGCGAGCCGTTGAGATCGGTTCCGGTGAACACGCAGTCGGTGAACGCGCAGTTGCGGGTGCTCAGCCCGGAGAGATCCGCGTCGGAGAAATCGCATCGCTCGAAAGTGCGGCCGACCCACTCCTGGTCGGGCAATACGGCATCCTGGAAGTCCTCATCGACCGCGCTCGTCATGCTCGACACCCTGGCACGGGCCGCCGACACCTCCGGAGGCGACATGCAGATCCACCGGATCATGCCGATCATCCAGTCCGAGGACCTCGCCGCGACGCGCGAGCACTACGTGAACCTGCTCGGGTTCGAGGTCGTCATGGAGATGGACTGGATCGTCACGCTGGTCGCCCCCGGTGACCCGAAGCGTCAGATCAGCGTCATGACCGAGGACGCCACGGCCCCGGTGCCGCCGGACATCTCCATCGAGGTCGACGACGTCGATGCCGCGCACGCCGCGGCACGGGAGCAGGAGCGGGTGATCGTGCACCCGCTGACCGACGAGCCGTGGGGCGTGCGCCGCTTCTTCTGCCTCGACCCGAGCGGCACCGTGATCAACATCCTGTCGCACCGGTGATCTCTAGGGCACGACGACGACCGGGCGGACCGCTTCGACCACGAGGGTGGCCGGGACGGTGCCCAGCAGGCCTCCCCTGCGGCGGGATCGGCCCACCACGATGAGGTCGGCCCGGTACTGCTCGGCGACCTGCTCCAGACCGACCGCGGGGTCGCCCCGGTGGTGCACGAAGTCCCAGTCGATGTCGACCCATTCCAGGTGCGAGACGACCTCCCCGCGGAGCTCCTCGACCAGGCTCTCGGCGGCCTCGCTGGCCACCGCCACGCCCATCGGGGACCAGTACGCGACGCCGCCCACCGCCTCGACGTAGACCAGCACGAGTCGGGCGCGCTCGCGCCTGGCGAGGCCAGCCGCCCACGCCGCGGCGTTGAAACTGGCCGGGCTGCCGTCCATCCCGACGACGATGCCGCCCAGGCCGTCCTTGCCGATCTCGAATCCACGCTTGGTGCTGCTGTCGTCGTCGACCACGCGGCGATGGTAGTCGGCTACGTCCTGGGGCGTGGACGCGCGCGACGCAGTCGAGACAGAAGTCTTGAGTCGAAGCATCCCCGCGATGCCTCGAGCGCGGGAGCGCCCAACCCGGGCGGGTGAACTGGGACGAGATCGGCGACACGGCGCGCTGGTACGTCCGCCGATTCCCGACCGCCCCCGCCGCGCGTTAGGTTTCGCGGGTGAACGCAGCTCAACCTCGCTCCGAAGCGGAACGCCGCGCGCTGGACGCCATCGACATCGACCGGATCGTCGCGGATCTCGGCGAACTCGTCGCGATTCCCAGCGTCGGGGGCACCGACGCCGAGCGCGAAGCGCAGCAGTGGACCGCCGACCGGCTGGCAGCGCTGGGACATCGACTCGACCACTGGCGGTTCGACGTCGACGAACTGTCCCGGCTCGACGGGTTCCCGGGCCAGGAGGCCGACCGGGAGTCCGGCTACGGGCTGGTCGGAACCAGCGGCGATGGCGAGCCCGCGCTGGTGTTCTGCGGGCACACCGATGTGGTTCCGCCGGGCGACCTGGACCGCTGGCCAGACCGCGATCCGTACGCGCTGCGGGTGGCCGACGGGATCGCAGCCGGGCGCGGCACCTGCGACATGAAGGGCGGCGTGGTCGCCTTCCTCGGTGCTCTCGAGGCGCTGCGGACCGCGGGGATCGAACTGGCGCGCCCGGTGGCCGTGCACTCGGTGATCGGCGAGGAGGACGGCGGCGTCGGCGCGTTCGCCACTCTGCAGCGCGGGCACCGCGGCGAGGCCTGCGTGATCGGCGAACCGAGCCTGAACACCATCGTGGCGGCCAACGGCGGTTCGCTGACCTTCCGGCTGGAGATTCCCGGCCAGGGCACCCACGGCTCCACGCGCTACCGCGGGGTGAACGCGCTGGACAAGCTCGCCGAGCTGCTGCCGGTGCTGCGCGACCTGGAGACCCGCCGCAACACCGACCCGGACCCGCTGGTCAAGCACCTGGAGATCCCGTTCCCGCTGTCGGTGGGCATGGCCCGCGTCGGCGACTGGGCCAGCACGGTGCCGGACCTCGCGGTCGCCGAGGGCCGCTACGGCGTGCGGCTGGGCGAGTCCGTCGAGGACGCCAAGTCGGAGTTCACCGCAGCCGTCGCCGAGGCCTGCGCGGCCGACCCGTGGCTGGCCGAGCACCCGGTGCGGGTCAGCTGGCCGGGCGGCATTTTCGCCTCCGGCCGGTTCCAGGAAGGGCATCCGCTCCTGGAGCAGACCCGCGACGCCATCGTCGACGCCGGCCGACCCGAACCGGAAGCCGTTGGCGCGCCCTACGGCACCGACCTGCGCCAGTACGCGGGCGCGGGAATCCCGACGCTGCAGCACGGCCCCGGGGACGTCCAGTACGCGCACGCGCACGACGAGCACGTGGCCATCGACGATCTGGAGCAGTGCGCCCGCACCTACGCGCTCCTGGCGATCCGCCGCTGCGGGGTCGCCTGACGCTGGAGTCGTCCGACGCCGGTCGTGGCCCGGTTCAGTGGAAGTCGCGGGACTCCGAGGGCACGCGGATGTCCAGCTTCTGCAGCCGGTCGGCACGCAAGTTGATCACCTCCTCGGTCCGTTCCACCACCCCGCGCACCAGCAGCGCGGCGCTGGTGCGGCCGGTCTTGCGGTAGCGGGCCCACAGCCCCGGGGAACAGACGACGTTGACCATCCCGGTCTCGTCCTCGATGTTCAGGAACGTGATCCCGCCCGCGGTGCCGGGCCGCTGCCGGTGCGTCACTGCCCCGCCGATCAGCACCCTGGTTCCGTGCTCCACTTCGGACAGCCGGGTGGCGGGCAGCGCGCCGAGCTCGTCGAGCCTGCTGCGGACGAACTGCACCGGGAAGCTGTCCGGGGAGACCCCGGTCGCCCAGACATCGGCCGCGGCCAGTTCCACGCCGTTCATGCCAGGTAGTTCCGGGGCCGGTGCCGATGCGGTGGTGCCGGGTAGCCGGTCCGGACGATCCGATGCCGCTGCTGCCGCGTTCCACAGCGCCGCACGTCTGGACAACCCGAAGCAGTCGAACGCGCCACCGGTGGCCAGAGCCTCCATCTGCGTCGCGGTCAGCTGCGCGCGCCGCGCCACATCGGCCAGGTCCGCGAACGGACCGCCCGCCGCGCGCTCGGTCAGCAGTCGTTCGGCGGCCTCCTCGCCGAGGCTGCGCACCGAGGACAGCCCCAGGCGCACCGCCCGGCCCCCGGTGCTTTCCGCATCCGGTTCCAGGTCGGCGTGCACCCGGGAGGCGTTGACGTCCGGGCCGCGCACCCGCACTCCGTGCCTGCGGGCGTCGGCGACCAGCGACTGGGGCGAGTAGAAGCCCATCGGCTGCGCCTTGAGCAGGGCCGCGCAGAAGGCCGCCGGGTAGTAGCGCTTGAACCAGGAACTGGCGAACACCAGCAGCGCGAAGCTCAGCGCGTGGCTCTCCGGGAATCCGTAGTTCGCGAAGGCCAGCATCCGGTGGTAGATCCGCTCGGCCAGCTCGTCACCGATGCCGTTGGCCGCCATGCCCTCGAACAGCCGCCCGCGCAGTCGCTCCATCCGCTCCGCGGAGCGCTTGGCGCCCATCGCGCGGCGCAGCTCGTCGGCCTCGGCAGGGCTGAACCCGGCGACGTCCACGGCGAGTTGCATCAGCTGTTCCTGGAACAGCGGCACACCGAGGGTTTTCGCCAAAGCCCCTGCCATCAGCGGATGTTCGTAGTCCCAGTCCTCCTCGCCGTTGCGGCGGCGGATGTACGGGTGCACCGAGCCGCCCTGGATCGGCCCGGGGCGGATCAGCGCGACCTCGACCACCAGGTCGTAGAACTCGCGCGGCCGCAGCCTCGGCAGGGTGGCCAGCTGCGCGCGGCTCTCCACCTGGAACACCCCGACCGCGTCGGCGTGCTGCAGCATCTCGTAGACCTCGGGATCGGTGAGGTCCAGCTCGCCGAGATCGACCTCGCGGCCGTGGTGTTCGGCGACCATGTCCATCGCGTAGTGCAACGCGGAGAGCATGCCCAGGCCCAGCAGGTCGAACTTGACCAGGCCTGCCACCGCGCAGTCGTCCTTGTCCCACTGCAGCACGGTCCGGCCGGGCATCCGCGCCCACTCCACCGGGCACACCTCGCTGACCGGCTGGTGGCAGATGACCATCCCGCCGGAGTGAATCCCCAGGTGGCGCGGGGAACCCATCAGCTCGTCGGCCAGCTCCCGCACCGGGGCGGGGATCTCGGAGTCCTCGGGAAGCGGGCCCCAGTGCTCGATCTCCTTGCTCCAGGCGTCCTGCTGCCCGGGCGAGTACCCCAGGGCGCGTGCCACGTCGCGCACCGCGGACCGCGGACGGTAGCTGATCACGTTGGCCACCTGGGCGGCGTGCGTGCGACCGTACTTGGCGTAGACGTGCTGGATGACCTCCTCGCGACGATCCGACTCGATGTCCATGTCGATGTCCGGCGGACCGTCCCGCTCGGGGGCCAGGAACCGCTCGAACAGCAACCCGTAGCGCACCGGGTCGGCGTTGGTGATCCGCAGCGCGAAGCACACCGCCGAGTTGGCCGCCGATCCCCGGCCCTGGCACAGGATCCGCTCCCGGCGGCAGAAGTCCACGATGTCGTGCACCACGAGGAAGTAGCCGGGGAAGTCCAGCTTCTCGATGATCGCCAGCTCGCGCTCGATCTGCCGGTAGGCCTCGGGGTTCTGCAGCGGTGGCCCGTAGCGCTCCAGCGCGCCCAGGTAGGTCAGCTCGCGCAGGTGCGCGGCCTCGGTGTAGCCCGGGGGCACGTCGAACGGCGGGAGCTGCGGAGCGACCAGGCTCAAGTCGAACGCGAAGGACTTGCCCAGCTCAGCAGCGCGCTGCACGGCCCCCGGGTAGCGCTCGAAGAGCCGGTCCATCTCGGCGCCGGAGCGCAGGTGGTTGCCCGCCCACGCGGGCAGCCAGCCGTCCATCTCGTCCAGGCTGCGCCGAGCGCGGATCGCGGCCTGCACGCTCGCCAGCCTCGCCCGGTCCGGCCGCGCCAGGTGCGCACCGGTCGAAGCCACCGTGCTCAGCCCGGCGCGGTCGGCGAGCTCTGCCAGCGCGTCGTTGCGCGCCGAATCGGTCGGCAGCCCGTGATCGGTCAGCTCGACCGTGACGTGGTCGCGGCCGAAGAGCCCCACCAGCCGGTCGATCTCGGCCGCCGCCGCGGTCGTTCCGCCGGACTCCAGCGCGGCGCGCACCGCGCCCTTGCGGCATCCGGTGAGCACCTGCCAGTGCCCGTTCGCGGCCTCGGCCAGCTCCTCCGTCCGGTAGATCGGCCTGCCCTTCTCCTCGCCGCGCAGCTGGGCGGTGCTGATCGACCGGCACAGCGAGGCGTAGCCCTCCGGATCGCGAGCGAGCACCAGCAGGTGCTCGCCTTCCGGATCGGCGATCCCGTTCTGCGCCCCGGACAGCCCCAGGCTCAGCTCGGCACCGAAGACGGTGCGCACGTCGTGCTCCTTGGCCGCCTCGGCGAAGCGCACCACGCCGTAGAGCCCGTCGTGATCGGTCAGCGCGACGGCTTCCAGCCCCAGCCGGGCCGCCTCGGCGACCAGCTCCTCCGGGTGGCAGGCGCCGTCGAGGAAGCTGAAGTTCGAGTGCGCGTGCAGTTCCGCGTACGGCACCGCCCCCGGTGCCGCGCGATCGCCGTCCCGCGCCCGGTACGCGGCGCGGCGCCGCGTCCACGCCGGGCCGTCGTCACCGCTGCCCGGGAAGCGTTCGCCGCGCGGTCCGGACTCGCTCGGCAGGGGCTTGCCGGAGAGCGCCTTCTCCAGCTCGGACCAACTCTGAGGAGGGTTGAACCAACTCATGGAACCAGTGAACTCCTGTTCGAACGACCTTCGCCAGCATTCGCCCGGCACTCCACTCGAACGAGTGTTCGCCCGCAGGTCGAGCGGTGCGACCTCGGGCGCGGTACCTCGCAGCCGTCAGCGGTAGACGCCCTGGACCCACCAGTCGCCGCGCTCGTGCACCAGCAGCAGCGCCACCTCGCCCGCCTCGGACTCCTCCCCCTCCGCCGCGGCTTCGAGGACCACCTGCATCCGGGCCGCCGCGCGCGGACTCACCTGCGAATCCGGTGCGGTCCGACCGGAACCGCAGGCCAGCAGGTCGACCCACCAGCGCTCGGCGATCGGCCAGGGACCCGCCCAGCCGACCACCGCGCGGGAGCGCCCGCCGGAGACCTCGACCCGGCTCGGCGCCCCGGTGAGCAGCTTCCGGTCGGTCAACCGCACCGGATCGCCCGCCTCGTCGAGCACCCTGGCCTGCCACGACTCGTCGGGAACCACCGTGGGCGAGGGCGGCGGAATCCGCCCCGGCCACGGCGGTTCGGCGGCCAGCGCGGGGGCGCGCTCGTCACCCCAGGGCACGAAGCGGACCCGATCGCGCAGATCCCGGCCACCGCCGAGGACACCGGTCACGACCGCTTCCGGGCCGAGCATGCCCTGCACTCGCGCGAAGGCCCGGGCGGCGCGCGCCGCGGCCTCACCGGTGGCGGCGTTGAGCAGGTCCAGTTGCAGCCCGCCGGAGCCGACGACCTCCGCCGGGCGCAGGTTCAGCTCGCCGAGCCCGGCGGTGGGGCGCTCTCGATTCCCCTTGCCGCTCAGCCAGCCGTCGAGCTGCCAGCGCACCCGGTCCGCGGTCGCGGCCGGGGTCAACGGCTCGGCGCAGCGCCAGACGCGGTGCAGCTCCTCCCCGTTCTCGGTGCGCGCCGAGATGCCCAGCCGGGTGCAGGCCAGGCCGAGGCCGTCGAGCTTGGCGTGCAGCTCGTCGGCGAGGGCCTTGGCGACGAACGCGGCCCGATCCACCCGGTCCACCGGCGGATCGAGCTTCTCGGCGACCTCCAGTTCCGGCGGTGGCTGCCGTCGTTCGACCGGCCGCTCCTCCAGCCCTCGCGCCGCGCGGTGCGCCAGCAGCGCGGTGTTGCCGAACCGCGTGGTGACCTCGGAGGAGCCCAGCGCGGCGAACTCGCCGAGGGTGCGAATCCCCAGCCGCCGCAGCAGATCCACCAGCTCCGCCTGCGCGGAGCGCTTCGACCCGAGGAGGTCGCCCAGCTGCTCGACCTCCTCGATCGGCAGCGGCGACAGGAAGTCCGCGCTCGTGCCGGGTGGCACGTGCCGGGCGCGGCGAGCGGCCAGGATCGAAGCGAAGAGCCCGTCGGCGGCTCCGATCCGGCACTCGGCTCCGGCCTGCGCGTCGACCTGGTCGACCAGCCGCTCGGCCGCCACCTCCTCCCCGCCGAAGTAGCGCGCGGGCCCCCTCGCGGGCATGGCGAGCAGCCCCGGGCGCACCACCTCCACACCGGGAACCAGGTCTTCGACCGCGACCACGACCGATTCGAAGAGCCGGGCGTCGCGGGCCGGGTCGTGGTCGAAGACGACGAGTTCCGGGCAACGGCCCTGCGCCTCGCGGCGGCGCATGCCGCGGCGCACTCCGCTCTCCCTGGCCGTGGCCGAGCAGGCCACCACTCGATTGGCCAGGAAAACCGCTGCGGGAGAAAGCGGTTCCAGTTCGGCCACCCGGACGGCGGTGACCACCGGCCAGTCCGGGCACCACAGGACGAGACGTCGTGCGGGCATCGCCATCACCCGGCCACCGGACGCAAGTGCGGACGTCCCGGCGGGCGCTCTTCGGAGGCGGCGACCGATCCGTCGCGCGAGGGGAGCAACAACCCGCAGGTCCGCGGCCGCACCGCCGCGCCGCGACCGCGCGCGTGCACCGTGACGGAGCGCTCCCGCAGATGCCCGTGCCCGCTCCCGAGCCCGCTCCAGACGGCTCCGGTGCAGCGCAGTTGCACTTCCGCACCCGGCCACCGGCCGAAGGGCAGCAGCACCGAACCGCGATTGCGCGCTCGCGCGGACAACCTGCGCGCGTCGGCGTCGAGAACCGCCCCGGTACCACCGACGGCCACGAGATCCACGCCGTCGAGCAGCGCGGCGATCACGCCGGCCGGATCCGAACCGGTGCGCGGCACCACACCGAGCCGTTCCAGCTCGACACCGGACTCGGCGGCCGCGACCAGGTTGATGCCGGGCAAGCCCACCACGGCAGCCCAGGAACCTCTCGACGTCGCTTCGGACAGCAGCGCGAACAGCAGGGAGACCGATCCGTGGACCGCCACCGTGCTGCCACGGCGCAACCCCGGCCATGGCAGCACGGCGGTCAGTTCAGCCCGCGTGGGCAGCACCCGGCCCGCTCCCGGAACGCCGCCCGCCTCGACCTCCGGAACGCCCATGGACACCCCGTCAACCATGGGCATGTCCAGCGCCGAAGACGCCATCGCGGACATCGCCACCCTCCCCACGTACGCGAAACCGCGGTGGGTGCCCGACCCCGGTGCGGGCACCCACCTACACAGTCCGCCGCGGGGAAGGCAGCGGTGGGGCCGAACGCTGCGCCTGCACCCGGAACACAGCGCCCGTCCCCATCGGAGCGGCCGACCCCGACACCGGCCGTTTCCGATCACTCGAACCTCAGTTCGAACAAGACCAGTAAACCGCGCCCCCGGCTCGACGTCAACCACCGTCGCCAAATCAGGTGAACACCAGTTCGAAAAACCCCGCCCACCCCAGCGCACAAGACACAAAAAAGGGGCTGCGAGCCAAAGCCCGCAGCCCCACCCGCCCGCAGTCCGTGACAGTTTTGCCTAAAACTGTACGGACATTTCGGGCACCAAGGCCTCACAGTTTTAGGCAAAACTGTCACCCGACCAACGCAAGGTGAGGCCGACGAGCAGGGCGAGCAGCTGAGCAACGGCCCGCAACGGCGAAGCCGTTAGCCCGCCTCAGCAACCCGCACCGCCGGGGTTCTGACACGTCGTGCGGCGAGGACGGCCGCGACGCCGCGTAGGCCGCTGCTCAAGGAGCGGATCCCGCAGCCACACGGCGTGTCAGGTTCCCCGACCCGCACCGTCACGCAGAACGAGCCCAGCAACAGCGAAGAGGCCTCAGTGCGCGAAGTGGCGGGTGCCCGTCAGGTAGACCGGGATGCCCGCGGCCTCGGCCGCGGCGATCACCTCGTCGTCGCGGACCGAACCGCCCGGCTGCACGACGGCGCGCACGCCCCCGTCCAGCAGGACCTGCAGACCGTCCGGGAACGGGAAGAAGGCGTCCGAGGCCGCCACCGAGCCCTCGGCGCGGTCACCCGCGCGGGAGACGGCGAGACGGGCCGCGTCGACCCGGTTCACCTGGCCCATGCCCACGCCGACCGTGGCCTGGTCATCGGCGAGCAGGATCGCGTTGGACTTCACCGCGCGGCAGGTCCGCCAGGCGAACTTCAGGTCCGCCAGGGTCTGCTCGTCGGCGGCGTTGCCGGTGGCCAGCGTCCAGTTGGCCGGGTCATCGCCGTCGGCGTCGATGGCGTCCGAACCCTGCACCAGCACGCCGCCGGAGATGGCCCGCATCTCGACCCGGCCCGACTTGGGCGGCTGAGCGGTGAGCAGCCGGATGTTCTTCTTCTTGTTCAGCACGTCGACCGCGCCGTCGGCGTAGCCGGGGGCGACCACGACCTCGGTGAAGATCTCGGCGACCTGCTCGGCCATCTCGACGGTCACTTCGCGGTTGGTCGCGATGACGCCGCCGAAGGCGCTGACCGGGTCGCACTCGTGCGCCTTCCGGTGCGCCTCGGCGAGGTTGTCGGCGACCGCGATCCCGCACGGGTTGGCGTGCTTGATGACCGCCACGCAGGGCTCGTCGTGGTCGTGCGCGGAGCGCCACGCGGCGTCGGCGTCGACGTAGTTGTTGTAGGACATCTCCTTGCCGTGCAGCTGCGCGGCAGCGGCCAGACCGGTCGCCTCCCCGCCGGAGACGTACAGCGCGGCGGGCTGGTGCGGGTTCTCGCCGTAGCGCAGCGCCGAACGGCGCTCCCAGGTCTCGCCGATCCAGCCGGGGAAGGCGGCTTCGTCGCCGACCGGGACCTTGCTCATCCAGGACGCCACCGCCACGTCGTAGGAAGCGGTGTGCCGGAACGCGGCGGCGGCCAGCTCGACCCGGTCGGGCGTGGTGAAGCCGCCTGCGCGGACCTCCTCCAGCACCCACTCGTAGCGGCTGGGGTCGACCACGACGGCCACGTTGGCGTGGTTCTTCGCCGAGGCGCGCACCATCGCCGGACCACCGATGTCGATCTGCTCGATCACCTCGTCCTGACCCGCGCCGGAGGACACCGTCTGCACGAACGGGTAGAGGTTGACCACCAGGAGGTCGAACGGCGCGATGTCCAGCGCCTCCAGCTGCTCCGCGTGCGCCTCGCGGCGCAGGTCGGCCAGCAGGCCCGCGTGCACCCGCGGGTGCAGGGTCTTGACCCGGCCGTCCAGGGCCTCCGGGAAGCCGGTGACCTCGTCGACCGGCGTGACCGGGACGCCGGCGTCCGCGATCGCCCGGGCGGTGCCGCCGGTGGAGACGATCTCCACCCCCGCGGCGTGCAGCCCGGTGGCCAGCTCCAGCAGGCCCGACTTGTCCGAGACGCCGATCAGCGCGCGGCGAACCGGGCGCCGCTCCTGCGAGTTCGCGGTCACGGGATACTCACCTTCCGTCCCTGCACGGTCCAACCGTGCAACGCCAGCTGTTCCAAGGTGCCGACGAGCAGTCGCCGCTCGACGTCCTTGATGCGCTCGTGGAGGCTCGCCTCGTCGTCGGTGGGGACCACCTCGACGGCCTCCTGGGCCAGGATCGGCCCGGTGTCCACGCCGGCATCCACCACGAACAGGGTGCAGCCGGTGACGCGGACCCCATACTCCAGCGCGTCCCGCACCCCGTGCATCCCGGGGAACGCGGGCAGCAGCGCCGGATGGCTGTTGAGGTAGCGCCCGTCGAAGCGGGCCAAGAAGTCGGTGCCGACGAGCTTCATGAACCCGGCGGAGACCACCAGGTCCGGCTCGTGCTCGGCGCAGGCCTCGGTCAGCGCCCTGTCCCACTCCTCGCGGGAGGCGTGGTCGGACACCTTGCGGGTGAAGGTCGGGATCCCGGCGCGCTCGGCGCGGGCCAGCCCTTCGATGCCGTCGCGGTCGGCGCCCACCGCGACCACCCGAACCGGATAGCCGGGGGCGCTGGTGGCATCGAGCAGCGACTGCAGCAGGGTTCCAGAGCCGGATACCAGCACGACCACCCGTGCGGGGTCGGCAGTGCCGAACCGGACCGGTTGCGCGGTGGTGCTCGGCTGCTCGGGCGTACTCGGGTTCAGCGTTCGCTCCTGACAGGCCTCGGCACGATCTCCCCCGCAGCGTAAGGCCCGGTGGCAGGAGGAACGCCGTCAGGGGCCCGGCGAGTGGCGCAGCACTCACCGGCGATCGGAGTCGGCGGACTGCTCCGTCTCGTCGGCGTCGAACTCCCCGGTCAGCTCGGACTCCTCGATGCCGTCGGATCCGGTTCGGGCGACCGGGATTTCGGCGATCAGGTCGGCGATGTCGGTGTACTCGAGCTCGCCCTCCGGCTCGTCGACCCGCTCATCATCGCGCTCGTGGTCGTGCTCGTCGTCCCGCTCGTCGTCGTGCTCCGGCACTTCCTCGTCGAAGCCGGGATCCTCGTCCTCGCCGCCGAGCCAGGTCAGCCCGGCCGCCGGGATCGCGAGCCAGAGCAGGGTGGCCACCGCGAGCCCGAACGGATTGAACGACACCGCGCGCTCGCCCAGCTGCCCGCCCGCGATCAGCGCGAGCAGCAGCACGGCCAGCGCGGCCACCCCGGCGGCCACCGAGACCACCAGCAGCCTCCGGAACATCGTGCCCGGCACTCGCTTGGCCGCCGCGCCGAGGCACCCGCCCGCCAGCAACGGGAGCAGCAGCACACCGCCCCACCAGACCGCCGGGCCGTCGGTGGGCAGCGCGGCCAGCAGCGGCAGGTCCGGCAGCGAACCGCCGGAATCCCGCAGCGGTTGCAGCACCAGGCCTCCCACGGAGAACCCGGTGCCCGCGGCGAACGACCAACCGGCCAGGACTCCGTGCGGCAGGTAGAGCAGGGACAGCACCGTGGCGCCGATGGCATCGCCCGCGTGCCCCATCCGGGACATCGAGTCGGCCATCTCGCCCCCGGAGAGCACGATGGCGGCCAGCAGCACGCCGGAACCGACCGCGATCAGCGCCGCGGTGGCCAGCAACCCGAGCCGCAGAGCGGTCCACACATCACCACCGGTGCGCTCCCACACCAGGTAGAACAGGCCGCACCGGTTGGCCGTTCCGGCGGTCGCGGCGAGCGCGGCGGTCAGCCCGCAGCCCAGGAACGCCTCGACCGGCACCACCCCGAAGGGGGCGGGCAGCAGGAGCGCGAAGCCCGCGCCGACGAAACCGTGGGACAGGCCCATCGCGGCGATCACCGGCCAAGCCTGGTCCGGGCGGCGCATCCGGCAGCGCCGCGCCAGCAGCCCCGAGACCACGGCGATGAGCAGCACCTGGGCGATCGTGGGCAGCAGCGGCAGCGCGCTGAGCGGTGCCCCGCTGATCAGCAGCGGCACCTGATGCATCGCGAGCCAGCCGGGCGGCGCGGCGGCCAGGATCGCCAGCGGACCGGACGCGGCGTCGCTGGCGGTGCCCACCATCAGAGCCAGCAGTGCGGTGGTGAGCAGGTAGCCGATCACCAGCACCCCGACGACGGCTACGACCAGCGACGGCCAGCGCACGCCGGAGCGGCGGTCATCCGGTTTTCCAGCGATGGCTTGGGAAATCGGCTCGAACAGCGACACGAATCCGAATGTCGCACCGGTTCTGGGCCGAACAGCTCACCACACGCCAGCCCATCCCCCCAACGTGGGACAGATCTTGCGGAACGGCCTGCGACGGAGCCCGGGAGATCCGTCGCGCGCGGCGGGGCCGGCTCAGTAGTTCGAGGGATTCGCCCCCGGGTGCGGCATCTGCCGCGTGCCCTGCGGCCCGTTGTCCGGTTCGGGCTTGCTCGCGGGCTGCGGGCCCGACGGCGGGTACTGGGCCTGCTGACCAGGTCCTTGCTGACCAGGACCACCGGGCACCTGCTGGCCGCCGGATTCCGGCTGCGGGCCGCCCGGAACCGGAGCCCCGTCAGAGGACGGAGGACGCGAACCGGGCTGCTGGGGCTGCCCCCACGGCGGGTTCGGCGGGCCGGGCTGACCGGGGTGCGCTGGCGGACCCTGCGCCGGTTTGCCCTGCGGGGCCCAGCCGCCGTTGGCCGGCCCACCGGGACCGAAGCGCGCACCGGGGCCACCTGGACCGCCCGGAGCTCGGAGGACACCGGGCTGGGACGAGTGCGGGGGCTGACCGTTCGGCCGCGGCTGCGCCGAGGCGCCGATCTTCAGGACACCGCCGTCGGCGAGCAGCACCCCGAACACGGCGACGCACTGGACCAGCGCGGCCAGCACCAGAACGATGCCCAGCCCACCGGCGGTGCCCCGGAGCAGCTGCTGCAGCATCGCCAGCGCCGCGTACGCGGCCAGCGGCGCAGCGGCGAACAGACCGTTCGGGGTGCGCGGCACGAATCGGAGCCCGGCCAGCACCGCAGCGACGATCAGCGCGAATCCCGCGTTGCTGCCCAGAGCGACCCCGGCGGCCTCGTCGAAGAAGCCCAGCAGGTAACCGATTCCGCCGGCACCGGCCGCCGCCAGGGCCAGGATCTCCTTGAGCTCGAGCGAACGACGAGCCGGTCCACTCGGCGGCTGCTGCGGATAGGGCGCGGACATCGTTGGATCGGACTCCTCGAGGCCACTCGATCAGGGGGTGGGAGAGCAAGTCCGACCGTACCGAACCGCGCGGGCCGGAATCGGCGAACCCGATCAGATCGGGCGCGACTCCCGCCCGGAACGGCTTCGGGGCCGGACCCCGAGGGAATCCGGCCCCGAAAAAGCGCGTCGGAAGGACGTCAGCCCTTGACGATCTCGCGCATGAGGTTGGCCGTCTCGCTCGGCGTCTTGCCGACCTTGACGCCCGAGGCCTCCAGGGCCTCCTTCTTCGCCGAGGCGGTGCCCGACGAACCGGAGACGATGGCGCCCGCGTGACCCATGGTCTTGCCCTCCGGCGCGGTGAAGCCCGCGACGTAGCCGACCACCGGCTTGGAGATGTTGGCCTTGACGTAGTCGGCCGCCCGCTCCTCGGCATCGCCACCGATCTCACCGATCATCACGATGGCCTCGGTCTCCGGGTCCTCCTCGAAGGCCTGCAGCGCGTCGATGTGGGTGGTGCCGATGACCGGGTCACCGCCGATGCCCACGCAGCTGGAGAAGCCGATGTCCCGCAGCTCGTACATCATCTGGTAGGTCAGGGTGCCCGACTTGGACACCAGACCGATCTTGCCCGAGCCGGTGATGTCGGCCGGGATGATGCCCGCGTTGGACTTGCCGGGCGAGATGATGCCCGGGCAGTTCGGCCCGATGATCCGGGTCTTGTTGCCCGTGGCATTGGCGTGCGCCCAGAAGTAGGCCGAGTCGTGCACCGGGATGCCCTCGGTGATGACCACGGCCAGGCCGATCTCGGCGTCGATGGCCTCGATCACGGCGTCCTTGGCGAACTTCGGCGGCACGAAGACGACCGACACGTCGGCGCCGGTCTCCTTCATGGCCTCCTGGACGCCGCCGAAGACCGGCAGCTCCTTGCCCTCGATCTCGACGGTCTGCCCGGCCTTGCGGGCGTTGACACCGCCGACGACGTTGGTGCCGGAGCGCAGCATGCGGGCGGTGTGCTTGGTGCCTTCAGAGCCGGTGATGCCCTGAACGATCACCTTGCTGTTCTCGTTGAGGAAGATAGCCATGATCGCCTCACGCCCCCGCAGCCAGCTCGGCGGCCTTGTCGGCCGCGCCGTCCATCGTGTCCACCACGGTGACGACCGGGTGGTTGGCCTCCGCCAGAATGCGGCGGCCCTCCTCGACGTTGTTGCCGTCGAGGCGGACGATCAGCGGCTTGGTGGCCTCGTCGCCGAGGATCTCCAGCGCCTGCACGATGCCGTTGGCCACGGCGTCGCAGGCGGTGATTCCGCCGAAGACGTTGACGAACACCGACTTCACGTCCGTGTCGCCCAGAATGACGTCCAGACCGGCGGCCATGACCTCGGCGGACGCACCGCCGCCGATGTCCAGGAAGTTCGCCGGCTTCACGCCGCCGTGGTTCTCCCCGGAGTAGGCGACGACGTCCAAGGTGGACATGACCAGACCGGCACCGTTACCGATGATGCCGACCTCGCCGTCCAGCTTGACGTAGTTGAGGCCCTTGGCCTTGGCCTTCGCCTCGAGCGGGTTCTCCGCTTCCTTGTCCACCAGTTCGCCCTGCTCGGCGTGGCGGAACGCGGCGTTCTCGTCGAGGGTGACCTTGCCGTCCAGCGCGATGATCTTGCCCTGCGGATCCTTGACCAGCGGGTTGATCTCGACCAGCGTGGCGTCCTCCTGGACGAAGGTCTCCCACAGCTTGACGATCGCGTCGGCGATCTGGTCGGCGACCTCGGCCGGGAACTTGGCCGCTGCGACGATCTCCTTCGCCTTGGCCAGGTCCACGCCCTCGATCGGGTCGATCGGGATCCGGGCCAGCGCCTCCGGCTTGGTCGCCGCGACTTCCTCGATCTCCATGCCGCCCTCGACCGAAGCCATCGCAAGGAAGTTGCGATTCGTGCGGTCGAGCAGGAAGGAGAAGTAGTACTCCTCGGCGATGTCGGAAGCGGAGGTGATCAGCACCTTGTTGGTGATGTGTCCCTTGATGTCCAGCCCGAGGATCGCCTCGGCCTTGGACTGGGCCTCATCTGCGTTCTCGGCCAGCTTCACGCCGCCGGCCTTGCCACGGCCCCCGGTCTTGACCTGGGCCTTGATGACTACGGGCCCGCCCAGTTCTTCGGCGACTGCCTTGGCCCCTTGCGGATCGGTTGCCACGGAGCCGGGCAGCGTCGGCACTCCGTGGGAGGCGAAGAGCTCCTTCGCCTGGTACTCGTACAGGTCCACTCGACTCTCCTGCGACGTCGGTGTCGGACTCGGGTGACGATATCGACCTGCGATGACGCATGGGGCGGCGCACCTGGTGAACTGCCTCACCTGAGGTAAGCGTCAAACCTGGTCGACCCGTCCAACGCGGGAGTTTCCCCCGCTCGGCAGGAGCGATATCGGCGTTCGCGTGACGAACGGAACAGCCGCGCCGTAACGGCGCCCCCAGATTCTCGATCAGGGATTCGACCACCGCACTCACCGAAAAGTGTGAAACGTCCCCGGCTCAGGAAGTGGCTTCCGGCGTGCGCGAGGCCGCGATCGCCGTGACGGCCAGCACGACCAGGCAGGCGACGCCGAACCACAGCCCGATCCCGGGCGCGGACTCCGGCAGCCGGCCCGAGGTCAGCGGGTACTGCACCACGCGGACCAGGACGACCAGCGCGGAGCCGCACAGCAGCGCGGCGGCCCGCTGCGGACGGCACATCGGGGCGAGCACCGTCGCACCGACCACGGCGGCCATCGCCAGCACCAGGCCCCACGAGGTCGTGCCGAATGCGGTGAACACGCCGGGAGCCGTGTAGGACGGCGCGGTGAGCACCGGGAAGCTGAACGCGCCCGCGCCGAGCAGCAGGGCCAGCAGCGACGGGACGAGCACCGAGCGCCGCATCGCCATCTCGGTGAGATCGACGTCATCGCGCTCCACCGCGCCCGCGATGGTCGCCAGCACCGCGGCGACGGCGGCGGGCAGCAGCGCCAGCCCGGCCGCCCAGGCGCCGATCCGGACCTCGGCACCGGCCGCCTGCACGGCGGTGAACACCGCGTCCAGCGAACCCGCCGCGGCCAGCGGCAGGACGACCCAGACCACCGGCAGCACCGGGCGCAGCCGCAGCGCGGCCGAGGGCACCAGCAGTCCGGCGCCGGCGAGCAGCAGCACGGCGCCCGCGGGCCAGAGCATCCTGGCGGGGTATTGCGAGGGGTCGCGCAGGCCGAACGGCATCGACACGTGCGGCACGATCGCGGCCAGCACCGCGAGCGCACCCGCCAGCAGCGCGAACATCCCGGCCAGCGTGAGCAGCCTGGTCAGCGCGGGCAGCCGCAGGTCGTCGACCTCCGAATCGGGCGCTTCGGCACGCCCCGCCGGAATCCCCAGCGCGGCCAGGGACAGCGCGGCGACCAGCACGAGCACCGGGCCCCACTCGAACCGCAGGTCCTCGAGCACCAGCGCGGAGACCAGCGGCGGCACGGCGACCGCGACCAGCGCGGCGGCTACCCCGAACAGGCCGCCGCGGGCGAATTCCGGGTCGGTGGAACCGGCCAGCAGTCCGGCGCCGCCGGAAGCCGCGACGGCCACCAGCGCGCTGCCGACCAGCACCGGCAGCGGACCGTCCAGCGCGGGCTGGACCACCAGGAACGGGTTGTCCGAGCGGAACGGGGCCATCAGCACGCCGACCGCGGCGAGCACCCCGGCGCACAGCACCGCGGCGAGCACGCCCTGCCGCTGCGTACCGGCGCCCGTCTCGCGGCCGCTGCCGCGCATCGCGACGACACCCGCGAGCAGCACGGCGAGATGTCCGGCCAGCAGCAGCCAGAAGCCCGGCGCCGGGGTGAACGCGGCGAGGCTGTCCAGCTCCAGCAGCTCGGGGCGCGCGGCTCCCGCCGGATCCACCACGAACTGCAGGTCCATGCCGATCCGCCCGGGCACCAGCACGGCCGCGCCCACCAGCACCGCGGAGGCCGTCGATCGCAGGCCGCGCCGGATCAGCGCGGTGGCGAGCACGGGCGGCACGAGAGCGAGCAGGAGCAGCAGCGGCCAGGCCGGATAGGCCGCGGGCGCGCTGGGCTCGATCAACCCCGGCAACGGTCCGAGGCCGACGAGAAGGGCACCGAGGAAGGCGAGCACGAGGGCGGCGCGCAGTCGCATCGGTGCGGGCTTCCGGCCCGTGGCAGGAGCCGACGAACCGGTGGGAAGGTGTGGCCGCGCAGTCACCGCGCCGACGCTAGCAACCGCGCGGGGGCCGCCGGACAACGCCCGCGCGCAGGGAGCTGCGGCATGTCCGACGACACGCCCGATGACCGGCCGAACGGAGCATTTTCGACGCGCCATCAAGCCGCTCTTGCGGTGTGACCTGAAACACTGTTGAACACTCCGGGGTCCCCTGATCGGTTCCGCCGGGGTTGCCCCCTAGGCCGAATGGATGGCCTGGTCACAGCGCGAATCCGCAGGTGACTCCGTTGCGCGACGACCACCGCGCACCTCCGCTGGGCGCCCGCCGGAGGTGCGATGGCGCGCAGCGCGCGCACTCCCCGTATTGGTGAAGTCACTGATCGGGATTTGCCCTCGGTGGATCAGCTTCGCTACTGTCCCCCGGTCCGTTGTCACGGTCTGATCACGAAGGCAACCTCGCCGGTTCCCCGACCGGCGCCCGGAAAACCCCGTTCCGGAAACGTGGTCCGACTCCCCGAGACGGAAGGGCAGGAATTGGCTCACCACCGCTCCCCCGGCGGCGAACGCACCAAACCGGGGCAGATGGAGGCGTCCCCCGACGACCCCTCCAGCAACCCCGAGCGAAACCGGGGTCAATCCGCAGCAGCGCGCTGGCGCGGCCGAGTCGTCGTCGCGGCGGTCGCCGCAGGAGCTTTCGCGGCCGCAGGCCAATCGCTGGCGGCAGGCGAAGGAAGCGCCGCCCCCGACGAGGACTTCAACGCGGGCGACGCGGCCGGTTCGCTCAACACCGCGATGGCCGCCGACGAGCAGCCGCAGCAGAAGCAGTCGGCGCATCAGGGCGTCGGCGGCAGCGCTCCGGCACCCGCGATGCTCCCGGTCGCCAAGTCCACCGACGTCGGCGACGAGATCGAGAAGATCACCAAGAGCGAGCAGATCACCGCTGCTCGCGAGGCGGCCCGCAAGGCCGCCGAGGCCGAGGCCAGGCGCCCCAAGTTCCACGTGCCCGCGATCGGCAACTTCACCTCCGGCTTCGGCGGCCGTTGGGGCACCACGCATTACGGCATCGACATCGCCAGCTCCAAGGGCACCCCGATCTACTCCGCCGCCGACGGCGAGGTGATCGAGGCCGGCCCGGCCAGCGGCTTCGGCATGTGGGTCCGGGTGCAGCACGACAACGGCTACATCACCGTCTACGGCCACGTGAATTCGGTCCTGGTCGAAGAAGGCGAGCGAGTGCAGGCGGGCGACGAGATCGCCACCATGGGCAATCGCGGTTTCTCCACCGGACCGCACCTGCACTTCGAGGTCTGGAACTCCAACGGCAAGAAGATCAATCCCTTGCCGTGGATGCGCGAGCACGGCATCTCCCCGACCTGATCCTCCGGGCTCCGCGAATGGTTCGGCGATCGTCCCCCGATCGCCGAACCTCTTGCGCGTCGTCGACGCATCATCCTTCCCCGGGCGAACCCGAGACCCGCGCCAGCCAGGTGTCGCTGCGGCACCCGCACGCCTACGGCCTGATCCAGGCCCTCGCCGCGCAGGGCGTCGTCGCCGACATGCGAGCGCCCGACGTGCTGCGCTTCGGCGTCAACGCCCTGCACACCTCGCACCACGACGTGCTCGCGGCCGTCACCCGCCTCCAGCGCACCACCGAGAACGGAGATTACGACCCGGCACCGCAGGAACCGGGCACCGTGACTTGATCCGACGCGCGGCGCCCGCGGTGGCCGCCGAGGTCAGCTCAGAGCTTGGCCATCGGGACGCTGCCGATGAGCATCAGCTTTACCGTCCCGGAGGCGCCGAAGTCGATGGTGGCGGTGGCCCGAGCTCCCTCGCCCTCGGTCGAGACCACGGTGCCCAGGCCGTACTTGTCGTGGGTGACCTTGTCGCCGGCCTCGAGCTTGAGGGCGATCGTGTCCTTCCACCCCTTCGCCGAGGTGGACCGCATGCCACGTTCGGCCACCCGCGCCTGCGCCGAGTCCGCACCGGTGCGGTCCGCGCCCCCGCCCCGGCTTCCCCAGGTGCTGCGGACCTGGGGCGCGGCGCGGTCGGCGGGCTCCACCCGGCGCCAGTCCATCAGCTCCTCGGGAAGTTCGGTCAGGAACCGCGAGGCCGGGTTGGTCATCGGCTGGCCCCACGCCGAGCGCATCATCGCTCGGGACAGGTACAGCCGCTGGCGGGCCCGGGTGATGCACACGTACGCGAGGCGCCGCTCCTCGGCGAGCTCCGTGGTATCCCCCAGCGCGCGGTTGTGCGGGAAGACGCCGTCCTCCCAGCCTCCGCTGAACACCACCGGGAACTCCAGGCCCTTGGCGCTGTGCAGCGTCATCAGGGTGACCACGCCGTCACCCGACTCCGGCAGCGAATCGGCGTCGGCGACCAGCGAGACCCGTTCCAGGAACGCGGACAGCGAGTCGTCGGCGGGCAGGTCCGCGTCGCGGTCCTCCACCCCTGGGTCCCCGGCATCGGCGGACGCCGCGTCCGGTGCCGCGTCGGAGGGCGATCCCTCGTCGGCCGGTTCGGGGGCAGCCGCGGTGGCTTCGGTGAACTCGCGGGCGACCGTGATCAGCTCGGTGAGGTTCTCCAGCCGGGTCGCGTCCTGCGGGTCGTCGCTGGCCTCCAGCTCGCCCCGGTAGCCGGTGCGCTCCAGCACCGTGTCCAGCGTCTCGGCCACGTCGTTGGCGGCGGCGACCGCGTGAAGCTCGTCGAGCAGCTCCACGAAGCCCGAGATCGCGTTGCGCGCGCGGGTGGCCAGCGCGGGCACCTCGCCCTTGGCCGCCTCGCGAAGCGCGGCGCCGAAGGAGATCCGCTCCTGCTCGGCGTGCACCGCCACCACGGCCTCGGCCCGGTCGCCGATGCCGCGCTTCGGCACGTTGAGGATCCGGCGGAGGCTGACCGTGTCGTCCGGGTTGTCCAGCACCCGCAGGTAGGCCAACGCGTCGCGCACCTCGCGGCGCTCGTAGAAGCGCACCCCGCCGACGACCCGATAGGGCAGGCCGAGGCGGATGAACACCTCCTCGAACACGCGCGACTGGTTGTTGGTGCGGTAGAACACCGCGATGTCGTTGAAGGTGGCCTCGCCCCGATCCACCAGCGAGTCGATCTCGTTCGCGACGAAGGCGGCCTCGTCGTGCTCGTTGTCGGCGACGTAGCCGACGATCCGCTCGCCCTCGCCGGACTCGCTCCACAGCCGCTTGTCCCGCCGGTTCGGGTTCTGCCGGATCACCGCGTTGGCCGCCGACAGGATGGTCTGCGTGGAGCGGTAGTTCTGCTCCAGCGGGATCGAGCGGGCCTGCGGGTAGTCGCGCTCGAACTCCTCGATGTTGCGGATCGTCGCGCCGCGGAAGGCGTAGATCGACTGGTCGGCGTCGCCGACCACGCACAGCTCGGCGGGGGCGACGCCGCTCTCGGCGGTCTCGGTGCCGACCAGCTCGCGGACCAGCACGTACTGCGCGTGGTTGGTGTCCTGGTACTCGTCGACCAGCACGTGCCGGAAGCGGCGCCGGTAGTACTCGGCCACCGCGGGGTGGTTCTGCAGGAGCTCGACCGTGCGCATGATCAGGTCGTCGAAGTCCATCGCGTTGGAGTCGACGAGCCTGCGCCGGTAGGCGGCGTAGACCTGGGCGACCTTGCGCTCCATGTCGTTGCCCGCCCGCTCGGCGGCCTCCTCCGGCGTGAGCAGCTCGTTCTTCAGGTTGGAGATGTGGATTCCCAGCTGCTTGGGCGGGTAGCGCTTGGAGTCCAGCTCCTGCTCCCGGGCGATCATGCCGATCAGCCGCTTGGAGTCGTCGGCGTCGTAGATCGAGAAGTTCGACGACAGACCGAGGGTCTTGGCCTCGCGCCGCAGCACCCGCACGCACATCGAGTGGAACGTGGAGACCCACATCATGTTGGCCCGGCGCCCGACCAGGTCGACCACGCGCTCCTTCATCTCGGCCGCGGCCTTGTTGGTGAAGGTGATGGCCATGATCTGGCCGGGGTGCACCCCGCCCGCCAGCAGGTAGGCGATGCGGCTGGTCAGCACCCGGGTCTTGCCCGAGCCCGCGCCCGCGACGACCAGCAGCGGCGAGCCGGAGTGCGTCACGGCCTCGCGCTGCTGCGGGTTGAGCCCGGCCAGCAGGTCCTCCGGGTCCGGGCCGGATCGCGCAGGTGCGGCGGCCTGCGGCCGGTCGCCGTTGAATTCGAGATCGAGTGGGGCGCTCATCGTCCATCCACGTTACCGGCGACCCCGGACAGCCCCCGCATCGCTACGGTCCGCGCGACCCCGCGCGCGACGCGGCGTCCGGGTCATGAGACGCGCAGCCCAGGTGGTGGTCGCGCGGACAGGGCTGTGGCAGACTGGTGTCGTGCGAGCGCAGATGTACGACTTTTACTACGGGCCCCGGACTCCGGCGCCCGTGGCTGCGTGAGCTCTCAACCACCACCACGCCCCGGAGTCCGCGGACTCGGGGGCGTTTCGCGTTCCGGGTCCCGGGTCGGGGCCGAATCCGGAGGAAATCTTCCGATGAACGCCACTGTGGACGGTGACCAACCGCGGTCCGACGAGCCCTCGAGCGAGCAGGCCGCGGAGGCCATCAGCGACTTCCGCGACGAGATCGACTACCTGGACGCCGAGATCCTGCGGCTGATCAAGCGTCGCGCCGAGGTCTCCCGCCAGGTAGGACAGGCGCGCATGGCCGCAGGCGGTCCGCGCATCGTCTACAACCGCGAGATGGACGTCCTGGCCCGCTACCGCGAACTCGGCCCGGAGGGCCGGGAACTGGCCATGATCCTCCTCCGCCTCGGCCGAGGACGCCTCGGTCACTGACCAGTGGACAGTTTTGCCTAAAACTGTCAGGCCTCGGCGCCCGAGATGTCCGTGCAGTTTTAGGCAAAACTGTCACCACCGCCGCGCGCTCCTCGGGGAGGGGCGCGGGCCTCAGACCGCGTGGTCCTCGTCGAGGCTTCTGGTCCGGGTCTCCGGGGAGCGCCAGACCGCGATGAAGGTGACCAGCGAGCACAGCGCCACGTAGATCGAGATGGGCACCGAGGAGCCGAAGGCGGCCAGCAGGCCGGTGGCGATGATCGGGGCCAGCGAACCGGCCACGATCGAGGCCAGCTGGTAGCCGATGGAAGCGCCCGAGTAGCGAACCCTGGTGCCGAACAGCTCCGAGAAGTACGCGGCCTGCGGCCCGTACATGGCGCCGTGCAGGATCAGACCGATGGTGATGGCCAGCAGCATCACCCAGAACGACTCGGTGTCGAGCATCGCGAAGAACGCGAATGCCCACAGCCCCGTACCGACCGTGCCGATCAGGTAGACCGGCCGCCTGCCGAGGCGGTCGGACAGCGCACCCCACATCGGGATGCTCGCGAAGTGCAGCACCGAGGCGATCAGAGCCGCGTTCAGCGCCAGCCCGCGCGGCAGACCGAGGAACGTGGTCACGTAGGTGAGCACGAACGAGGTCAGCACGTAGTAGACGACGTTCTCGGCGAAGCGGGCGCCCATCGCGGTGAGCACCTCGCTGCGGTACCGCCGCAGCACCTCCAGCACCGGCGGCTTCTGCTCGGTTCCCTCCGCGGCCGCCTTGCGCTGGGCCTCCACGAACACCGGGGACTCGGACACGGCCAGCCGCACCCACAGCCCGACCAGCACCAGCACACCGGACAGCAGGAACGCGATCCGCCAGCCCCAGGCCAGGAACGCCTCGTCGGACTGCACCGCGGCCAGCAGCGCGAGCACCGCGGTGCCGAAGACGTTGCCCAGCGGCACCCCGGCCTGCGGCCAGGACGCCCAGAAGCCGCGACGCTCGCCGTCGGTGTGCTCGGACACGATGAGCACCGCGCCGCCCCACTCACCACCGATGGCGAAGCCCTGGACCACCCGCAGCAGCGTCAGCATCAGCGGCGCCGCGATCCCCACCGACTGGTACGTGGGCAGCAGACCGATCAGGAACGTCGCGCCGCCCATCAGCAGCAGGCTCAGGACCAGCAGCTTCTTCCGGCCGATCCGGTCGCCGAAGTGCCCGAACACGAGCCCGCCGAGCGGCCGCGCGACGAAGCCGACGGCGTAGGTGATGAACGCCAGCAGGGTCCCCACCAGCGGGTCCTGCGCCGGGAAGAACAGCCGGTTGAACACCAGCGCGGCGGCGGATCCGTAGAGGAAGAAGTCGTACCACTCGACCGTGGTGCCGACGAGACCCGCCATCACCACCCGGAATTTCGACGTTGTGGTCGGGATCGACTCGGTGGCCATGCGCTACGTCCTCCTTGACGAACCGTGATCCGGACGAACTTGGGTCAGCCTGCGGTCCAGCCCCCGTCCATCGACAGCGAGGCGCCGGTGATCGAAGCGGTTCCAGGCCCGCACAGCCACGCCGCGAAATCGGCGACCTCGGCGGGCTCGACCAGGCGCTTGACCGGGGTGCGCGCCAGCAGCACGTCCTCCACGACCTGCTCCTCGGGCACCCGGTGCAGCCGGGCCTGCTCGGCGACCTGCCGCTCCACCAGCGGGGTGCGCACGAATCCCGGCGAGAGGCAGTTGGAGGTCACGCCGTGCGATGCGCCCTCCAGGGCGACCGTCTTGGAGAAGCCTTCGAGAGCGTGCTTGGCGGTGACGTAGGCGCTCTTGTACGGCGAGGCGCGCAACCCGTGCACCGAGGAGATGTTGACGACCCGGCCCCAGCCGCGCCGGTACATGTCCGGCAGCGCGGCCCGCACGATGCGGAACGGCGCCTCGACCATCAGGCGCAGGATGGCTCCGAAGGTCTCCGGCGGGAACTCCTGGACCGGGGCGACGTGCTGGAAACCGGCGTTGTTGACCACGATGTCGGCGCCCTCGCCGAGATCGTGCGCGGCGTCCAGATCGGCCAGGTCCACGACCCGCGGCCGCGCGCCGAGCCCGGTGGCGAGCTCGGTGACCGTCTCGTCCCGGTCGGCGGCGATGACCTCCGCGCCGGTGGCCACCAGGCGTTCGGCGACGGCGGCGCCGATACCGCTGGCCGCGCCGGTGACCACGGCTCGCTTGCCCGCAAGATCCGGTCCGGTTGCGCTCATAGACCGAGAACCTAGGCGTGACGGGAGTCTCGATCTACCCCCGCGGAACAACCCTTTGGTACCGGGATCACTCCGATCCGGGCAATCAGGCTGGACTCAGGGTTTACCCCCATTCCGGACATCGGAAGTAAAGGGCAGACTGGGTGCATGGACATCGTCGGCTTGGTGGCTCTTCTGGTGACGCTGGCGGCTCTGGCAGCCGCGGGCGGGCACGCGGCGTATCTCGCGATGCTGAGCTCCGCCGCGAACAAGCGGCCGGGCGGGCGTCCCGCGGCCGAGTTCGCGAAGAAGCGGTACCCGATCGCGGGCGCCGGGCTCGCGGTCACGCTGCTGGCGCTGCTGATCAGCACCGGCGGCACGGGTGCGGACGTGTTCGCCATGCTGCTCGGCGCGGGCGGCGGCCTGGGCTCGCTCAAGGCACTGCAGTCGAGCCAGCAGCGCTTCCGAAAGGGCGATTACTGACTGAGGGGCATTTCCACGGTCGGTTTGCGTGGCGATGCGGGTGGCGGAACCTGACGCGTCGTGTGGCTGCGGGATCCGCTCCTCGAGTAGCCGCCTACGCGACGTCGCGGCTGTCCTCGCCACCCGCCGCGTCGGAACCCGCAGCGGTGCCGGGTGAGTCCCACACTTGAAGCAGCGGCTGCCGCCGCATACCGCAAGGACGTCTCAGGCCAACGCGGTCGCGTCCTGGGACGTTTGATCCAACCCCGCTGAGGCGTTCGGCCCAGCGCGATCTACGCTGTGACCATGACCACTCTCCCGGCCGCGCGGATGTCGCCGCCGCGCGGCGCGGTGGTCGCCCGGCGAAGGCACGTATCACCCGATAAGCGGATCAAGGGTGCACGCGTCGTCTCCGATCTCTCTCACGCGAAGTTCGCGGCGCCGTCCGGGAACCGGACTCGCTTCCCGGGCGCGACGACCACGGGGGTATCGGGGAACCGCCCGCCGGTGCGGCGCGAGCGCGATCGACAGGCAGTGAACTCGCCACGAGTCGCAGAAAGTCGAGACCTCCGATGCACAGCGGCAGAACACTCGGTTGGAGCGGCCGGCTCGACTGGCCGACGCCGAGCCCCGCACCAGCCGCCGAGCCGGCCCGCGGCAGGCACCACCGAACCGAACCGGCAGCGGCATGGGCCCCGGTTCCGCAGCAGCGCACCGGCTCTCCGGAGCCACCACCCGTCGATCCGCTGATCGACACCGCCGAGGTCGGCGGCCTGCACAAGTTCGACCTCGGCATGGTCCCGGCCTCGATCACCCCGCCCAAGACCTGGAAGCGCGCCGCGTGGTTCGCCATCGGTTCCTCGGTGGCCGCGCTCGGCGGCCTGATGTTCGCCACCGCGATGTTCGCCGGAACCGCCAACACCCGCGTCGACGCCCTCGAGCTGCCGAACGCACCGCGCGGCGAGGACTACCCGCCGCTGCCCGACCCGTACTTCCTCACCGGCGACCCGACCCGCCCGCAGGCTTCGCACCAGGCCACCCCGCCGAGCTCGGCGGGATCTGCTCCGCAGCTGGTGATGCCCCAGCCGACGACAGCCGCACCGGAGGGCACCGACCGCGCGCCCGGCGCAGCTCCCGGCGCGGTGCCCGGCGGCGCGCCCGACGAGGGGTCGACCGCACCGAGCGAGCCGGCACCGCCGAGCGGCACGACCACGCCGCCGACCGAGGAGGCGCCCGCGCTGCTGCCGCTGACCGACACCGAGGGCATGAAGCGCGCGAGCGAGCGCTACTACTCCGCGATCTCGGCGGGCGACCTGCCCGGGGCCTACGCGATGACCGGCGGGGCGCTGCGCGACGAGGGCTACCGGTCGTTCGCCGCGCGGTACTCGTTCGCCACCAAGATCGAGGTGCTGCACGTGTACGTCTCGCCCGCGAGCACGGTGCACGAGCTGCGCCTGACCTTGCCCGACGGTTCGCAGCGCACCGAGCGGCACCAGCTGCGCTACGACCGGTTGAGCGAAGGCCCGAAGATCGTCGCCGACGAGCGCCTGTCCTGATCGCCGGACGCGCCGGAACGCTCCGCCCGCCGGGCGGTCCGCTCCCCTCCGGCGCGCCACGAGCAGGCACCTGCCCACCGGCCCGCACGAGGCCCCGGACGAGGACAAGGTGTTCACACGTGGAGCATCAACCGACCGGTCCACCGCCGCGCGGCAACGACGCTGCGGGCATCGGCACGAGCGGGGAAGGCCCGACCCGGCCGTCCCTGGCACCGTTGTCGTCCGCGTCGCGCCCGCCCGCCGGGCAACGGGTCCTCGGCCTGCTCGGGCTGGTGCTGGTCGTCAGCGCCGCCCTGGCGGGCTCCCTGGTGCTGGCCCGCACCGATCACCAGGCACGACCGGCGCCCACGGCCGAACCGATCATCGGGACGCTCGCGCTGCGCCCCGATCTGGTGCGCAGCGCCCGCTGGCCGTTCCGCGCCAATGCCGGTTTCGCCGAGTCGGGAGCCCCCGGCGACGACGACACCGGCCCCCCGCTGGACTACGAGAACATCGCCAACCCCTCGGCGGGCAGCCCCGAGACCGCGCTCAGCGTGGTCCAGGAGTTCTACCACCGCGTGCGGCAGGACCCGGCCGCCGCGACCGAACTCCTCGGCCCCGAACTGCTCAACGGTCAGCGCGAGCGGCTCAGCGCCGCGTGGGCGGCGGCGGACGCCGTGCGCGTCACGGCGGCCAGGGCCGAGCCCGATGGCGTGGTGCACACCGAGGTCGAGGTCGTCTACCCCGGCGGCGAGCGGGTGCTGCTGCGACAGGACCTGCGCGTGGCCATCGGCACGGTGCCGCACATCGTCGGCGCCGAACTGCGCTTCGCCCGCCACGTGCCCGCGGGCTGATGCGGGCGACCGGTCGGTCTCCGAATTCGCACAACGATGCGACAACGACGCATATCCGCTGGGCTGCCGACCGGCGCTGCGGGCCGGTCGGTACCGTTGGTGCCAACGCGATGACCGGCTGGTTACGAGGTGTAGCGCGTCAACCGGAGCAGGCGGTCACCACCAGCACAAACGAGGTTGGTTCCGGACGGCCCGGTGAGCGGGCCGCACCCGTCGAAATGACGAATCCGATCTTTTCGACTTCGGACCTACGCCGCGAGGCCGTGGGCTAGGCTGCCTTATCGCGGTTCGGGCGCAACCCGAGCCACATCGTGAACGTGTACATATTCGGGGGACCGGTGCCCGGTCCGCCAAATCCGCCGGATGTTCGGCGGGCCGCGAAGGGCGGTTCCGCTGGGCACCGATAGCAGTACGGGGAGACGTCGGTGAGCGACGAAGGTCGCCTGGTCGCCGGACGCTACCGGGTGCAGCGACGCATCGGCAGTGGCGCGATGGGCGTGGTGTGGGAGTGTGTAGACGAGCGCCTGCACCGCACGGTCGCGGTCAAGCAGTTGCTCCTGCAGCCAGGTCTGGATCCGGGAGAAGCCGAGGAAGCGCGGCAACGGGCGATGCGGGAAGGCCGGATCGCAGCCCGGCTCCAGCACTCCAACGCGATCTCGGTGTACGACGTGGCCGAGGACGAGGGCCAGCCGGTGCTGGTCATGGAGTACCTGCCGTCCACGAGCCTGGGCTCGATGATGTCCGAGCACGGCCCGCTGCCGCCTCGCGAGGTGGCGCGCATCGGCTCGCAGGTGGCCGCGGCGCTGGGCGCCGCGCACGCCGCCGGGGTGGTGCACCGGGACATCAAGCCCGGCAACATCCTGCTCGGGGACAACGGTGACGTGAAGATCACCGACTTCGGCATCTCCCGCGCGCAGGGCGATGTTCAGGTCACCAAGACCGGGATGCTGGCGGGCACCCCCGCCTACCTGTCCCCGGACGTGGCGATGGGCCAAGAGCCGACGCCGGCCTCGGACGTGTTCTCACTGGGAGCCACGCTCTACGCGGCCATCGAGGGCCGTCCGCCGTTCGGGCTCAACGAGAACACCCTCGCCCTGCTGCACTCGGTCGCCGCGGGCAAGGTCGACCCGCCGCAGCAGTCCGGGCCGATGGCCCAGCCGCTGCTGGCGATGATGTCCGCCCGCGTCGAGGACCGCCCGGACATGGCGCAGGTTCGCGAGATGCTGCAGGCGGTGGCCGACGGCGGGGTGGCGAACTCCGTTCCGACCATGGCCGCCCCGATCGCACCCGCGCTGGCTCCCGAACCCGGCCCGGACGACGCGACCAACGTCGTCGGCGCCGCCCAGGGCACCTCCGTCGCCTACTACGACGACGATCCGTACAGCGAGCGGCCGTACGAGGACGCCACCTCCTACATGGGCGGCGACCCGCGCGCCGATTCCGCGCTGCACGAGGAGCCGCGGCGCAGCAAGCGACCGCTGATCATCACCGCCATCGCGCTGGTGGCGGTCGCGGTGATCGCGGTGCTGGTCACCTCGGCGATGATGGGCTCGGACGAGGAGCCGCCCGCCCGGCCCGCCCCGTCCCCGCAGATGCCGGTTCCGCCGCCGCCGGAGACCTCCAGCGAGGAGGCCCCGACGACGACCGAGGAGGAGACCACCACCGAGGAGGAAACGACGACCGAGGAGAGCACCACGCAGGCGCCGACCTCGACGCCGGAGCCGACCTCGGAGGCCCCGCCCACTTCCTCGGCGGAGTCGCAGCCGACGACCAGCAGCGAGGGCAACGCGGGCGAACCGACGAGCCCGACGAGCTCGTCGAGCGACGCGAGCGCCGGGGGTGCCGAGGGCACTACCGGCACCGAGGACTCCAACACCGGTTGATCGAGTTCCCGTGCGAAGGCCGGGGTGTTCCGCACGCGCGGAGCACCCCGGCCTTCTGCGTTTGCAGGGACCGGGGTGCGGCCTCGAAAGCCCCGCACAGTAACGTGACCCCGTTGGGTGATACCGGCTGTGGGGATCCGGTCGGGTCGTTGTTGTGAAGAAAACAGGCAGTCCTTAAACCGGCGAGCCCTCGCGGGGCGAGCCAGTACCAGGAGACACCGGTGAGCGCCGAAGGTCGTTTGATCGCGGGCCGGTACCGCTTGCAGCAAAAGATCGGCAGCGGCGCCATGGGCGTGGTGTGGCAGGCGGTCGATGAGCGCCTGCACCGCACGATCGCCGTCAAGCAGCTGCTGCTGCAGCCCGGCTACACCCCGGAGGAGACCGAGGAGGCCCGCGAGCGCTCGATGCGCGAGGGCCGCATCGCCGCCCGGCTCCAGCACCAGCACGCCATCGCGGTGTTCGACGTGGCCGAGGACGAGGGCCAGCCGGTGCTCATCATGGAGTACCTGCCCTCGACCAGCCTCGCCGCGATCATCGACGAGCAGGGCGTGCAGCCCGCGCTGCGGGTGGCCCACATCGGCGTGCAGGTGGCCGGTGCGCTGGCCGCCGCGCACATGGCGGGCATCGTGCACCGCGACCTCAAGCCGGGGAACATCCTGCTCGGCGAGAACGACCTGGCCAAGATCACCGACTTCGGCATCTCCCGCGCGATCGGTGACGTGGCCGTCACCAAGAGCGGCATCCTCGCGGGCACCCCCGCCTACCTGGCCCCGGAGGTCGCGCTCGGCCGCGACCCGGCACCGGCCTCGGACGTGTTCTCGCTCGGCTCGACGCTGTACGCCTCGATCGAGGGCGGGCCGCCGTTCGGCACCGACGAGAACGCGATCAGCCTGCTGCACCGGGTGGCCCGCGGCCAGTTCGACCCCCCGCGCCAGGCCGGGCCGATGGCCCCCGCGCTGATGCAGATGCTGCGTCCGGACCCGGTGGATCGACCCACCATGGCGCAGACCCGCGAGCTGCTGCAGGCGGTGCTGGACGGCCGTCCGGTGCCGAACTTCGCACCGGGCGCGGGCTGGGCGCGCCCCGCTCCGCAACCGGCGGCGGCGCCCGCACCGCCGCAACCGCCGCAGGCGGGCGGCACCCTGCATGCCCCGCAGGCCGGGTTGGGCAACGGCACGAACCCGAACGCCTCCCCGCCGACGCGCGTCGGTGCCGCGGCTCCGCAAGCGGCGGTGGAACCGGAGCGGCGCCGGGGCAAGACGGTGGCGCTGTGGTTCGTGGCGATCGTCGTCGCGGCGCTGATCGGGATCATGGCCGTGAACGCCTTCGGCCAGCCCGGCGCGAGCAGCGACCAGGGCGCATCGCAGTCGTCCCCGGCACCGCAGCCCGAACCGGCCCCCGCGTCGACCACCTCGGCCGCGCCCACCACCACGAGCGCACCGCCGTCCACCTCGGCCGCGCCCACCAGCACTTCGAGCAGCGCGCCCACCACCAGCTCGCAGCAGAAGAAGCCGACCAAGAAGGAGCTGCTCTCCACGGTCGAGAAGTACTACGAGCTGGTGCCCGACGACCTGGACAAGGCGTGGAAGCTGCTCGGCCCCAGCCTGAAGTCCCAGGGCAAGGAGAAGTACGAGAAGTTCTGGAAGCAGATCGACGACGTGAAGATCGTCGGCGATCCCATGCTGTCCGGCAGCAACGTCCTGGTGAACCTGCAGTACACCAAGGACGGCAAGAAGATCACCGAGATGCACGTCCTGGGCATGGCCCAGACCGAGGACGGCGATCCGGTCATCAACACCGACCGCCACACCTGAGCCGATTCCCCGCCGGGACCGGCGGGCGAATCGGATGCTCGCCCGTCAGCTCCGGCCGGGACGGACGACGGCGCTCGCAGACTCCCGCAGGCACGCGAGGAAGGCCGTCGTCGCCGGGCGATCCGCAACGGGCTCCCGGACCGCCGCGTAGAGGCGCCGGACGGGCTCGGGATTGACCACCGGGCGGATCTCGACTCCCGGATGCACCACGTCGAGACCCAAGCTCGGAAGCAGGGCGACGCCGATGCCGGCCGCCACGAAGCCCTGCGCGGAGTAGGAACCGTCGGTCTCCAGCGCCACGTGCGGTGTGAAGCCGGCGCTGGCGTAGGCCTCGCGGAGCAGCACCGAGCAGATGTCACCGCTGGTCACCGCGCTGTTGATCCAGGACTCCCCGGACAGCCGCGCGAGGTCGACGCGGTCCTGCCCGGCCACCGGGTGCGACTCGGGAAGGACCACCCGGTACGGATCATCGGCCAGGTGCACCAGCCGCACACCGCGCCGCTGCGGCACCGCGTCACCGACGACGATCACCGACAGATCGGTCTCGCCCGCCACGACGTCGTCGAACAGTTCGGCCTCCTGCATCCGCAGATCGAGCTGCACCTCGGGATGCGTGGCGCGGAACCGGGCGACTGCGGGAGGGATGAGCCCGACGGCGGCGGTGTGGAAGAACCGGACGCGGAGCAGGCCGGTGCGTCCTGCGCGGATGTCGGCGAGTTCGGCCTCCGTGGCGCTGACCACCTCCGCGATCTTCCCGGCCCGCTCGGCCAGCAGCGAACCGGCCGGGGTGGGCCGGAGCCCGCGGCCCACCTTCTCCAGCAGCGGCGTGCCCGCTTCCTTCTCGAGCGCGGTCAGCTGCTGGCTGATCGCCGAGGGCGTGTAGCCGAGGTTGGTCGCCGCCGCGCTCACCGAGCCGCTGCTGACCACCGCGCGCAGCACCTGCATTCGTCGAACGTCAAGCACACCCCGATGGTACAGGTGAGCTTAACGATCCATTGAAAACATTTCGCTTGTTCTTACGCGACGCGCTCGCCAGGCTGGTCCCAGACGAACAGAACGACCGGAGGCCAGCCGTGCACACCAGGACCAGGTCATTGCGCCGCGCCGTGCGCACCGCGCTCACCAGGCTGCTCGACAACGGCGGTCGCGTCGCCGTGACCAACCACCCGATGAGATGACCGGCCCGCGCTCAGACCAGGCGGCGGTCGGTCGCCCAGCGGGAGAGCTCGTAGCGGTTGGACAGCTGGGTCTTGCGCAGGACGCTGGATACGTGGGTCTCCACCGTCTTGACCGAGATGAACAGCTCGGAGGCGATCTCCTTGTAGGCGTAGCCGCGGGCCAGCAGTCGCAGCACCTCGCGTTCGCGGCGGGTGAGCTGGTCGAGTTCCGGATCGCCGACCGGGGCGGAGTTCGGGCCCTCGGAGAAGGCGTCCAGCACGAATCCCGCCAGTCGCGGGGAGAACACGGCATCGCCCGCGCGGACTCGGACTATGGCGTCGACGAGCTCGCGGCCGGAGATCGTCTTGGTGACGTAGCCGCGGGCACCGCCCCGGATCACCGCGATCACGTCCTCGGCCGCGTCGGAGACCGACAGCGCGAGGAACACCGGCTCGCCGGACTTGTCCTCGCCCGACTTGGCGCGGACCTGTCGCAGCACCTCGGCGCCTCCGCCGTCCGGCATGTGCACGTCCAGCAGCACGACCTCGGGGGCGAAGTGCCCGATGCCCGCGACCGCCTCGGCGACCGAGCCCGCCTCGCCCACCACCTCCACGCCGTCGGCAGCGGCGAGCTCGGCGCGCACACCGGAGCGGAACAGCGCGTGGTCGTCGACCAGGAAAGCCCGGACCGGGCCGGCTTCCTCGGTGCTCTCTGCGCTCACGACATCCTCCAACGACATGGTTTCTCCTGGTGTTCGCAGTGCTGCGGGCTCCGCGGGTTCATCCGGCGGTCCTGGGCATTTCCATGGCCACCTCGGTCCCGGAACCGGGCGAGGCGCGCACGGTGGCCTCGCCGCCGTGGCGGCTCATCCGGCCGTGGATCGAGTCCGCCAGACCGTGCCGGTCCGCCGGCACCTCGGACTGGTCGAATCCCGCACCGCGGTCCCGGACGAAGACGGACACCCGATCCGGTTCGACCTCCGCGTAGAGGCTGACCTCGCTGACGCCCGCGTGCTTGGCGGCGTTGACCAGCGCCTCGCGCGCGGCCGCGAGCTGGGCGGTGATCCCGTCGTCGAGCTCGCAATCGCCGACCACCACCTGCTGCACGTTGATCGCGAAGTGGTCCTCGACCTCGCCGCAGGTCGCGGCCAGCTGCGCGGCGAAGGTGCTCGGCGCGGTTCCCTCCTCCTCGGCGCCCTCCCGTTGGACGCCGTAACCGCCCGGGCCGTACAGCCAGTTGCGCAGCTCCCGCTCCTGGCCGCGGGCCAGCCGCCGGACCTCCTTCTCGGATTCGGCCTGCTTCTGGATCAGCGCGAGCGTCTGCAGCACCGAGTCGTGCAGGTGCGCGGCGATCTCGGCGCGTTCCTGGGAGCGAATCCGGCTGGCGCGCTCGGTGTTGAGGTCCCCCACCAGCCGCACCCACCAGGGCACGGTCAGCACCGCCACACCGACCAGCGTGGCGCCCGAGGCCAGCAGGCCTGCCGGGACGCCCGCCATCGAAGTCGTGCTGCCCACCAGCAGCACGATGCCCAGCGCCACCAGCGCCGAGCCCGCGGCGACCCGCACCCACGCGCGGTTGCCCTGGGCGAACAGCGTGCCCGCCACTCCGGACCGGGCACCTTCCCGCCAGCGCACCCGCTGGGACTCGTCGGCTTCCCGCCACACCAGCACGACACCGAGCAGCGCCGCGACCAGCGGAGCGGTCACCCAGGCGGGGAGTGCCAGGATCGCGCCGAGCGCCACCATCGCGCCCGCGCCGAGCAGCAGCACGCCGAGGCCCTGCTGGCGCTCCAGGCGGGTGGCCGTGCGTCCGGAACCGGGCGACTGCCGCACGAACACCCACAGCAGGGCGTAGGCGACCACTCCCGAACCGCCGCCCACGCACAGCGCGGCGAAAACGACCCGCACCCACAGCACGCGCGTGCCGAGGTGCTCGGCCACCCCCGCGCACACCCCCGCGAGCAGTCGCCCGTCCCGGCTGCGGCGCAGCGGCGGGTAGGAGGTACCGGAGATCGTCCGCTGCGGCACCGTTTCCTGAACCGCCACGGCGGGCTCGGTCCTCCGCTCGTCCCAGGGCATCACATCATCGATGGTCACACGGTCGGTCGCGGTTGGGCATCAGGGACGGTCCCTGACTTTCCTGGCCGGACCCGGTTCCGGGACGGTCTCAGGGGCCTCCCGGATACCGGCGACGGCGCAGAAAACGGATAGTGGACGGCATGAACAGCACGCAGCAATCCGGTGGTTTCGAAGCCACCCTGCGCGACTTCTGGGCTACCCGCCCGGTGCGCCCGCGTCACGGGGGCAAGATCGCCGGGGTGTCCGCCGCCATCGGCAACCGCTACGGCGTGGACCCGATCCTGATCCGGGTCGCCTTCGTGGTCGGCGCGTTCTACGGCGGAGCCGGGATCACCCTGTACCTGCTGGCGTGGCTGTTGTTCCCGCGGGAGACCGAGCCGCGCCCGGGCGAAACCGAGCCGCGCACCGAGCCCGCTCCGGCCTGGCTGGCCGTGCTCCTGGTGCTGCTGCTGATCCCGGGCGTGTTCTGGCTGGCCGACTCGCTGGCCATCCTCGCGGTGGCCACCGGGCTGGCCGCGCTGTACGGGCTGCACGTCACGCGCGGCGACCGGCAGCGGGAAATGACTTCCAGCGCTTCGCCCCGGGCGGTGTCACCCGAGGGGCCGACCGGGGCGATGCCGACCGCCGAGAACACCTGGGTCTACCCGGGCGCGCAGGTCACCTCGGAAGCGCAGCAGACCCCGCCCGCCTGGGATCCGCTGGGCGCGGTCCCGCAAGGATGGGACCTGCCCGAACCGCCGCCGGAGCGCGAACCGGAGCCGCCGCGCCGCAGGTTCCGCTGGTACAACCCGCTCGCCGTGCTGGCCACCCTGTTCGTCGGCTTGGTGGGGATCGGCGTGTGGAGCCCGCCGGTGGTGCTCGCGGGCATGTTGGGTCTCGCGGGGCTGTTCCTGGTCGGCGGCGCCTTCCTTCGAGTCGGCCGCTGGCCGATCGTGCTGGCCGTACCGCTGGCGGCGCTGGCCGTGCTGACCGGGATCATGTACCCCGTCTACCAGGACCGCCACGTCGAGCTCTCGATGGGCGACCTGTACGTCAAACCCCTCGCCGTGAACGAACTCCAGCCTTCCTACGACCGCGCCGCCGGAACGATCGACATGGACCTTACCGAGCTGCCCATCTCCGATGGCGAGACCGTCCGGTCCTCGGCCGGGGTCGGAGCCGGGGTGATCACCGTCCGCGTTCCGCCCGACGTGGACGTCCAGTCGGTCTGCCGGAGCAACCTGGGCGAGGTGGACTGCCTGGGCATCACCGCCGACGGGCAGGGCGTGACCCGGACGATCCGGGACGACGGGCCCGACGGCCCGGGCGGTGGAAAGCTGGAACTGCAGCTCACGACGGGCACCGGACGAGTGGAGGTCATCCGTGACTGACGAGATCAACCACCGAACTGCGGGCCCGGACCCGATCCTGCTCGCCGCGGGGGCCATCGCCATCGTGATCGGCGGCGTCCTCCTCCTCGGGCTCGCCACGAGTCTACATTGGATTCTGGCCGCAACGGCGGTAGCAGCGGGCGTGGGAATGCTCATCGCCGCCGCTGTGAAAAAGGCCAGCAAATAGGCGAAATCCGCTCGCCCGAAAAGGTGGGCGGATTTCCCATCTCCATCTGGCAACTGACGTTCTCCGCTAGGAACTCCGGGAAATTCTCGGGGTGATCACTCGTTCGGCGAACTGGACTCTTCCAAAACTCGCCAACTCCTCCCGGTTTCCGCTGCGACCTCGCGATACTCCGGCTTGATCGATCCCTTTTCGTGCTCCCCCATCACGAAGGAGCTGTCATGGCCAGGAATCGCGTGCTAGCCACCGGCGCCGCGCTCGCGCTGTTCACCTCGCTCCCGCTCGCGCACGCAGCCGCGGCACCGGGCGCGCCCCAGCAGGAACCGCAGCCGAAGGCGGAGATCTTCTTCGACGACTTCTCCGGCGACCAGCTCGACCGTTCGAAGTGGACACCGGAGGTGACCGGCGAGAACTTCCAGACGGTCAACAACGAGAACCAGGCCTACGTCGACTCGCCCGAGACCATCTACATCGACCAAGCCGCCGAAGGCGCGCAGAACGGCGCTCTCGCGCTGCACGCGCGGTCCAAGGAGGGCTTCCAGGCGCCGGACGGGCAGACCTACGACTTCGTCTCCGGCCGCGTGAAGACCGCGGGCAAGGTCGACTTCACCTACGGCAAGTACTCGGCGCGCATCAAGCTGCCGGAGAACGCCACCGCCAGCGGGATGTGGCCCGCGTTCTGGTCGCTGGGCTCGAGCATCGAGAACGGCACCTCGTGGCCGAACTGCGGTGAGGTCGACGTGATGGAGCACGTCGGCGAGCCGTGGACCAGCTCGGCGATGCACGGACCGGAGTACCACGGCAACACCCCGATCACGAGCCAGCAGAACTTCGAGGGCTCGGACCCGGCGGCCTGGCACACCTACAGCGTGGACTGGACGCCGGAGGGCTTCACCTTCTTCGTCGACGGCCAGCAGACCTACCGGGTCACCAAGGCCGAGTTCGAGCAGAACGGCTGGTCCTGGGTCTTCGACGACCCGCAGTTCCTGATCCTCAACTTCGCGCTGGGCGGCGGTTACCCGAACGGCGTCAACGGCGTGACCGAACCCTACTTCGGGCTGCCCCAGGAGAGCGTGGACAAGATCAAGGCGGGCAACGCCCGCTTCCTCGTCGACTGGGTCCGGGTCGAGCAGAACTGACCCGCCGCACGCCGAAGGCCCCCTTCGACCTGGTCGGAGCGGGCCTTCGGCGTCGTTCGGAGGTGGGTCACTCCCACTCGATGGTGCCCGGGGGCTTGGACGTCACGTCGAGGGTCACCCGGTTGACGTCGGAGACCTCGTTGGTGATCCGGGTGGAGATCCGCTCCAGCACCTCGTACGGCAGGCGGGTCCAGTCCGCGGTCATCGCGTCCTCGCTGGAGACCGGGCGCAGCACCACCGGGTGTCCGTAGGTGCGGCCGTCGCCCTGGACGCCGACCGAGCGGACGTCGGCGAGCAGCACCACCGGGCACTGCCAGATGTCGCGGTCCATCCCCGCCGCGGTGAGCTCCTCGCGGGCGATCGCGTCGGCGGCGCGCAGCGTGCTCAGCCGGTCCGCGGTGACCTCGCCGATGACCCGGATGCCCAGGCCGGGGCCCGGAAACGGCTGGCGGTGCACGATCGTCTCCGGCAGGCCCAGCTCCAGGCCGACCCGGCGCACCTCGTCCTTGAACAGCGCGCGCAGCGGCTCGACCAGGCCGAACTGCAGGTCCTCGGGCAGCCCGCCGACGTTGTGGTGGCTCTTGATGTTGGCCGCGCCGGAGCCTCCGCCGGACTCGACCACGTCCGGGTAGAGCGTGCCCTGCACCAGGAAGTCGATCTGATCGCCTTCGGCACCCGCCTCGGCCTGCAGGTCGCGGGCGGCCTGCTCGAAGACGCGGATGAACTCCCGGCCGATGATCTTGCGCTTCTCCTCGGGGTCGGTGACCCCCTCCAGCGCGCTCAGGAACCGGTCGACCGCATCGATGGTCACCAGCTTGACGCCGGTCGCCGCCACGAAATCCCGCTCCACCTGCGCGCGCTCACCGCCGCGCAGCAGGCCGTGGTCGACGAACACGCAGGTCAGCTGCTCGCCGATGGCGCGCTGCACGAGCGCGCCCGCCACCGCGGAGTCGACCCCGCCGGACAGGGCGCAGATCGCGCGCTTGCCGCCGATCTGCTCGCGGATCGCGGCCACCGTCTCGTCCACGATGGACGAGGTGGTCCACTGCGGGCGGATCCCGGCGATGTCGTGCAGGAACCGGCGCAGCACCTCCTGGCCGTGCGGCGAGTGCGCCACCTCCGGGTGGTACTGCACGCCGGCCAGCCGCTTGTCCACGTCCTCGTAGGCCGCGACCGGGGTGTCCTTGGTGCCCGCCGTGACGGTGAAGCCCTCGGGAGCCTTGCTCACCGAGTCGCCGTGGCTCATCCACACCGGGTGGTGGCCGGGCAGGTCGGTGTGCAGCTTGCCGCCCGGGCCGGCGATCTCGATGTCGGTGCGGCCGTACTCGCGGACTCCGGTGTGCTCGACGGTGCCGCCGAGCGCGGCGGTCATGGCCTGGAAGCCGTAGCAGATGCCGAACACCGGAACGCCCGCGCCGAACAGCTCCGGGTCCACCTGCGGCGCGCCCTCGGCGTAGACGCTGGACGGGCCGCCGGACAGGATGATCGCCGCGGGGTCGCGCGCGATCATCTCGGCGACCGGGGTGTCGTGCGGCACGACCTCGGAGTAGATCTGGGCCTCGCGGACGCGCCGAGCGATCAACTGGGCGTACTGCGCGCCGTAGTCGACAACGAGAACAGGGCCTCGGGCACTGTTGGATGCGGAACCGGACACGTGGTCGCCGACCTCCTAGCTTCACCGGTGCGGTAGCCGCCATTGTCGCAGGTAACCACGGCCACAACCGCATCGGCCCAACACTCGCCCCCGGGCTCCCACCAGCCGACACGCCGACCCAACCCCACCCCAACCAGACCAACCCACCAAAAACCCCCAAAACCCCGACCCCGAATTCCCTGGAATTCGGGGTCGGGTTCGCGGGTGGGCGGGTCGGGCCGGACTCCGGGGGGGGGTGGTCAGACCAGGGGGAGGCGGAGGGCTGCTGGGGCTGTTGGGGGGACTGCCGGGGACGTGGGTTCGACCGGGTTGATCCGCCGGTAGCCGGTGTCCTGCTGCGGTCTGGGGTCGGATTCGCCCTTGTTCGGCCACATCGAGAAGGCGCGCTCGGCCTGCGCGGTGATCGTCAGCGACGGGTTCACCCCCAGGTTCGCGCTGACCGCCGAGCCGTCCACGATCGACAGGTCCGGGTATCCCCAGGCGCGGTGGTAGGCGTCGATGACGCCGGACTCCGGGCTGTCCCCGATCGCGCAACCACCCAGGAAGTGCGCGGTCATCGGGATGTCGAACAGCTCGCCCCAGGTACCGCCCGCGATGCCATCGATCTTCTCGGCGACCAGGTCGTTGGCCTGCTCGCCCGCCGGGATGTGCGTGGGGTTCGGCGATCCGTGGCCCTGCCGGGAGACCAGGAACTCCTTGCCGAAGATCCGCTTGACGCGGGTGATCAGCGAGTTGTCCAGGCTCTGCATGACCAGCAGGATCACGGTGCGCTCGCTCCAGTTGCGCACCGAGAGCATGCCCAGGCTCAGCTTCGGGTTCTCCTTGATGAACCGCAGCAGCTGCTTGACCCGCGAGCCCTGGCCCTCGCCCTTGGTCGCCGGGACCTGCAGCAAGCCCATCGCGTTGGCGCCCTTGGTGTAGCGCACCGGTTCGATGTGGGTGTCCTCGTCCGGGTGGAACGACGAGGTGATGGCAACGCCGCGGCTGAAGTCGCGCTCCGGGTCGACCTGCTGCATCTGCGAGCCGATGATCGCCTCGGAGTTGGTGCGGGTCAGGTGACCCAGCCGCTCGGAGAGCTCCAGGTCGCCGAGCTCCTTGCTGCGATGCAGCAGGTTCTGGGTGCCCCAGGTCCCCGCGGCGACCACGACCTGGTCGGCGCTGAAGATCTTCGGCTTGCGGTCGATCTTCTTGCCGGTGCGCTTGGTCAGCAGCCGCCAGCGGCCGTCGGTCCCCTTGCCGAGCCTGCTGACCGTGGTCAGCGGGAAGATCTCGGCCCCCTTGGCCTCGGCCAGGTAGAGGTAGTTCTTCACCAGCGTGTTCTTAGCGCCGACGGGGCAGCCGGTCATGCAGGCGCCGCACTCGGTGCAGCCGGTTCGGGCCGGGCCCGCGCCGCCGAAGTACGGGTCATCGTCGGTGCGGCCGGGCTCGCTGAAGTACACGCCCACCGGGGTGGTGTGGAACGAGTCCGCCACGCCCATGTCCGCGGCGACCTGCTTCATGATCACGTCGTGCGAGGTTTCCGAGGGCTGGTCGACGACGCCGAGCATCCGGGTGGCCTGGTCGTAGTAGGGCGCGAGCTCGGACTCCCAGTCGGTGATGTGCGCCCACTGGGAGTCCTTGTAGAACGGCTTGAGCGGCCGGTACAGCGTGTTGGCGTAGTTCAGGGAACCGCCGCCGACGCCCGCGCCTGCCAGGATCAGCACGTCGCGCAGCAGGTGGATCCGCTGGATGCCGAAGCAGCCCAGGCTCGGCGCCCAGAGGAACTTGCGAAGGTCCCAGGACGTCTTGGGCAGCTCCTCGTCCGAGAACCGCCTGCCCGCTTCCAGCACCGCGACCCGGTAGCCCTTCTCGGTCAGCCGCAGCGCCGCAACGCTGCCGCCGAAGCCCGAGCCGATGACCACCACGTCGAAGTCGGTACCCGTATCACCACGCTGTGCCATGCGGACCAGAGTAAGCCAAACTACTCACGAGTAGGAAGACGTCGCGCACCCCCGGCTCGCACCGCGCCGAGCGCCCCCGGCTCGCGCCCGCGCCGGATCAGGCGCGGAGCTGGAGACCGACCTTCTGGAACTCCTTGAGGTCGCTGTAGCCGGTCTTGGCCATGGCGCGACGCAGACCGCCGAACAGGTTCAACGTGCCGTACGGGTCGCTGCTCGGACCGAAGAGCAGGCGCTCGAGGTCGGCGTCCGAACCGGCGAACCCGACCATCTCGCTGCGCGGCAGGTTCGGGTGCGCCGCGGCCGGAGTCCAGTAGTAGCCCTGCGCGGGGGCCTCGGAGGACTCGGTCATCGGCTCGCCCAGCATCACCGCGTCCGCACCGCAGGCGATCGCCTTGGCGATGTCGCCGGAGTAGGACAGCGAACCGTCGGCGATGACGTGCACGTAGCGACCACCGGTCTCGTCCAGGTAGTCGCGGCGCGCCGCCGCGGCGTCGGCGATCGCGGTGGCCATCGGCACACCGATGCCCAGCACCTGCGTGGTGGTGGAGGCCCGGGACTGGCCGAACCCGACGATCACGCCCGCGGCTCCGGTGCGCATCAGGTGCATCGCGGTGCGGTAGTCGCCGACGCCGCCCGCGACCACCGGGACGTCCAGCTCGTTGATGAAGTTCTTCAGGTTCAGCGGCTCGCCGTCCCGGGACACGTGCTCGGCGGAGATGATCGTGCCCTGCACGAACAGCACCTCGACACCGGCCTCCAGCAGGAGCGGGGTGAGCTCCTCGGCGTGCTGCGGGCTCACCCGCGCAGCGACCGTCAGCCCCGCGTCCTTGACCTGCTTGAGCGACTCGACCAGCAGGTCGCGCTGGATCGGGGCCGCGTGCAGCTCCTGCAACAGCTTGATCGGCGCCTCGGGGTCGGTGCTCTCCTCGGCGGCCCGCACGATCTCGGCCAGCTTCGCCTCGACGTTGGAGTGCCGCGCCCACAGCCCCTCGGCGTTGAGCACGCCCAGACCGCCCAGCTGGCCGATGCGCACCGCGGTGGCCGGCGAGACGGTCGCGTCGGTCGGGTGCGTGACCAGCGGGATGTCGAACTTGTAGGCATCGAGCTGCCAGGCCAGCGAAACGTCCTGGGACGACCGGGTACGCCGCGACGGGACGATCTCGACGTCGTCCAAATCGTAGCCCCGCATGGCCGTCCGGCCCATGCCGATCTCAACCTGATCCCGCACCGTATGTCCTCCCTCGCGGCGCTGATGTCCAGCGCAACATTCTCTCCGCAGGTTCCCGGACCGCGCCGACCGGGGTGCGGACGATGAACCCGAACGTGCCGTTCCGGCCCGAATCGCCTCCTCGCCCCGTCCGATTCCTCCGGGAAACGGGCCCGGACGCGAAACCGGGCGCCGGGACGAAACCCGGCGCCCGGAATGCGCTGCGATCAGCGGGAGGTGTAGTTCGGCGCCTCGACCGTCATCTGGATGTCGTGCGGGTGGGACTCCTTGAGCCCGGCCGCGGTGATGCGGACCAGCTTGGCGTCCTGCAGCTGCGGAACCGTGGTGGAACCCGTGTAACCCATGCCCGAGCGCAGGCCGCCGACCAGCTGGTCGACCACCTGGGACAGCGGGCCGCGGAACGGCACCCGGCCCTCGATGCCCTCCGGCACCAGCTTGTCCTCGGAGAGCACGTCGTCCTGGAAGTAGCGGTCCTTGGAGTAGGACTTGCCCTGCCCGCGGGTCTGCATGGCGCCCAGCGAGCCCATGCCCCGGTAGACCTTGAACTGCTTGCCGTTGACCAGCACCAGCTCGCCCGGCGACTCGGCGGTGCCGGCCAGCAGGCTGCCCAGCATCACGCTGCTCGCACCGGCGGCGATGGCCTTGCCGATGTCACCGGAGTGCTGGATGCCACCGTCGCCGATGATCGGCACGCCCGCCGGCCTGCAGGCCGTGCTGGCCTCGTAGATCGCGCTGATCTGCGGCACGCCGACACCCGCGACCACGCGGGTGGTGCAGATCGAACCCGGCCCGACACCGACCTTGACCGCGTCCGCGCCCGCGTCGACCAGCGCCTGCGCGCCCGCGCGGGTGGCCACGTTGCCGCCGATGACGTCGACGGAGTTGCCCAGCTCCTTCTTCAGGGTGGCCACGGTATCCACCACCGCGCGGGAGTGCCCGTGCGCGGTGTCCACGATCAGCACGTCCACACCGGCGTCGACCAGGGCCATCGCGCGCTCGTGCGAGTCGGTGCCGACGCCGACCGCGGCACCGCACAGCAGCCGCCCGTCCGGGTCCTTGGTGGCGTCCGGGTACTGCTCGGTCTTGACGAAGTCCTTGACCGTGATCAGGCCGCGCAGCTTGCCCGCGCCGTCCACGATCGGCAGCTTCTCGATCTTGTTCCGGCGCAGCAGCCCCAGCGCGGCGTCCGCGGTCACCCCGACCTGCGCGGTGATCAGCGGCGCGGCGGTCATCACCTCGCGCACCTTGGCGGTGTAGTCCACCTCGAAGCGCATGTCGCGGTTGGTGATGATGCCCACCAGCGTGCCGTCCGGGTCGGTCACCGGGACCCCGGAGATGCGGAAGCGGGCGCACAGCGCGTCGACCTCGGCGAGGGTGTCCTCCGGGGAGCAGGTCACCGGGTCGGTGACCATGCCGGCCTCGGAGCGCTTGACCACCTCGGCCTGCGCGGCCTGCTCCTCGACGGACAGGTTGCGCTGCAGGATGCCGACGCCGCCCTGGCGGGCCATCGCGATCGCCATCCGCGCCTCGGTCACGGTGTCCATCGCCGCCGACAGCAGCGGGATGCGGAGCCGGACGTTGCGCGAGAGCTGCGTCGAGGTGTCCGCCGAGCTGGGGATCACATCCGATTCGTCGGGCAGCAGGAGAACGTCATCGAAGGTCAGACCCAGAGTCGCGAACTTCGAGGGGAGGCCGGGTGCGGAGAGTTCGCTGGTCATAGCGCGGGATGTGCCCTTCCTTCACGGTGTGGCTCAGAAACCTGTCAGGATGCGGGCCGCTCGGGTAACCAAGGCGTGCGCGTCCTGGGCGGGCTGTGCCGATAGCAACGCGGCGTTGAGTACAGAGATTCCCCGAATGATAGAGACCACAGGTCACCCCCCATATGCCCCGTCCCGGCAGAGGTGCGCCACGCCACGGAGCGTGAAAACGGCTCGTCCGCCCGGAACGCGCTCGGGAGGCGGCGTGCCGGAGTTCAAAGACACCTCCCCCTAGAGCCCCACACGACCGGCACAGCCGGTACCGTGCGGCCTGTGCCGCACGATCCGATGCCACCAGACCCGTTCGCGGGCGACCCGGAAGATCCGAGCATGGCACTCGGGGACCACGACGCCGAGGACGGACCGCCGCTCGGCGACGAGGAGCGCGCCGAGCTGCTCGCCGACCTCACCGATCTCGCCGTCTACCAAGCGCTGCTGGAACCGCGAGGTGTCCGCGGCATCGTGGTGGACTGCACCGACTGCGGCGAGTGCCACTACCACGACTGGGAACTGCTTCGCTCCAGCCTCGCCCAGCTGCTGCACGACGGGAAGATGCGCCCGCACGAGCCCGCTTTCAACCCCGACCCAGGTCATTACGTGACCTGGGAGTACTGCCGCGGCTACGCGGACGGGGTCACGGAGAACGAGAGCGCGCACTGACCGGACGTCCGCGGCGCTCGAGCAGAGCAACCTTAGGCAAAACTGTCACCCGGCCCACCGGCACCGAGCATGAAGAAGGGGTTCCCGAATTCGCTTCGGGAACCCCTTCTTGGCGTCCGCCACCTCACTGCTGGGAGGTGGTCTCCTGCTGGTGGCTGTTGCTGTCCTGCGGGAAGAAGCTCCATCCCGAAGAGGAGCTCTCCGAGCTGCTGGTCTCGCTGGGCGACGTCGTCGGGTCCGTCGGACCGGTCGTGCTCGACGGCGGCGTCGAGCTGCCGGTCGGCGGCACCGGCGGCAGCGGCTGCGACGGCGACGGCGGTGCGGTCGGCTGCTCCGAGGTACTCGGCGTGGAGCTCTGCGAGGAGGTCTCCTCCTCGTTCTCGCCGATCCGCTTGGTCAGCGAAGCGTGCGCGGCCTGCAGCTCGCTGAGCCCGTGCTCGGAGTCGACCTTGTGCATCTGCTCCCTGGCCGAGCGCAGCGCCTCCTCGGCCGCGGTGAGCCTGCCGTCCTCGACGGCGCCCTCGGCCGTGTTCAGGTCTTCCTTCACATCGGTCGCGGCCTGGATCGCCTGCGTCTGGTCGGTGTAGAGCACCTTCGCCACGCCCCACAGCATGTCGCCGGGCTGGGCGTCGCGAGCCGCCACGCCGACACCGGTGAAGGTGATCATCAGAACCGCTGCTGCGGTGGCCACCGGGACGAGGTGCCTGCGGCGCAGCGCGCGTCGCGGCCGCTTGCCCTCGGCAATCGCCGTAGCGGCGGTGTCAACGTTCACCAGATCACCGATCGGCGCGGCGTCGACCTCCTGACGCCAGGCGACCAGCAGCTCCTCGACGCTCGGACCGGAATCGCCTGCGAGCGCGGAGACGTCGGGGTTGGTCCCGCCGAGCGCGTCCAGCAGCTCGTCGTCGTCCTGCAACGCCGCGAGGTCGATCGGCTCGTCGTCGAAATCGTCGTCGGTACCGGTTTCCGCCGCGTCAGCGGTCTCGGTGCGCTGCCGGAAGGCGAGCACCTCGGCACCGGACTCGGCGTCGGTCTCGTCTTGAGGAGTCTCGGACTCGGCAGAGCCGGATTCCCGGTGCTTGTCGATCAGTTCCGTTCCCTCGTCTGCGGGCGCCGATCCAGGAGACAGATCCCGCTCGTCACCACTGGTCGAACGGTCCTGGGACAGGCCGGACTCGATCGGGTCGCGCCCTTCCTGCTCCCCTCCGGGCCCTTTCCGCTCAGCCATTCAGACCACCTCCTCCGCGGACAGCGTCTTGCGCAGCCGGGCCAACGCGCGGTGTTGTGCCACGCGCACGGCGCCCGGCGTCGAGCCGACCGCTTCGGCGGTTTCCTCCGCCGACAGCCCGACCACCACCCGGAGCAGCAGGATCTCGCGCTGCTTGTCCGGGAGGATGCGAAGCAACTGCGCCATCCTGCCCGAGAGCTCACCCTGCATGGCCCGCTGCTCTGGTCCCGCCTCGCCTTCCGGAGTGTCCGGAACGTCGGCGACGGGGTCGGAGCGGTTGCGAGCCGAAGCACGGTGCGCATCAGCCACTTTGTGCGAGGCGATGCCGTACACGAACGCCAGGAAGGGACGACCCTGGTCCTTGTAAGTGGGCAGTGCGGTCAGAACCGCAAGGCACACTTCCTGGGCCACGTCGTCCGCGCTTGCGAACGACCGTTCGTTTCGTCCGACCCTGGCGCGGCAGTACCGCACCACCAAAGGACGGATTTCGGCCAGCAAGCGCTCAATCGACTGACGATCGCCGTCGACGGCGGCGCTTACAAGAGCGTCCAGCCCGTCCCCCACATTGGTCATCGCAGACAGCAGCCCTGGTGTTACGCGTTCAAGCGATTCGGATTTGCCCGGCGAAACTCGCGTGCACCGCACGCTGCGCCGTGGCCACCGTACCGGGCAGGGGGCGCTCGCAGAACAGGGAGTGGGATACGCGGGCGGTCGTCGTCACCCACCCACATCTACCAGAAGGTGGAGGCCCGGGTATCGGTCCTGGGCAACGCGATCTCGCAGAAGCCGAGGAGACGGTGTTCACATCGCGCACCGAGAACCGCCCGCCGCCGGCGATCTCGGCGATTTGTCGGCTTGTTCGCTCTTCGAGCGCGAAAGATCGGAGAACCAGCGAAACTGTGGCTCGCGTCACGCGCCCGGGGTGGCGCATGACGCGAGCCACAGTCGCACTGGACGACGTCAGCTCGCGGGGAGTCAACGTTGAGCCGAGCGCCGGCGACCCCCAGCGACGGCGCGCTCCGGCTCGGGGTTCATCTTCAGGCGACGAGACCGCGGCGGAACCCGTGCGCCACGGCCTGTGCACGGTCCCGAACGCCCAGCTTGCGGAACAGCCGGCGCGCGTGAGTCTTGACCGTGTCTTCGGAGAGGTAGAGCTCGCGACCGATTTGACCGTTGCTCTTGCCCTGGCTCATGCCACGCAGCACTTGGAGCTCGCGTTCGGTCAGCTGCACGCCCGGATCGGACGGCTGCCGCGGCGCGGGCACCGAGGTGCTGGCGAGGGTGTGCGCCAGCGCGGCCACCAGCTCCGGCCGGGACGCGTCCCAGCGCAGGTAACCACGAGCGCCACCGGCGATGGCGGCAGCGATGCTGGCCGCATCGTCCGGAGCGCCGAACACGATCACGTTCGCTTGCGGGTGGGCGGAGACGAGCCTTCGGGTGGCTTCCACCCCGTTGGGCACCGCACGCTGGGTTCCGACCAGCACGACGTCCACGGACTGCCGCGAGAAGCGGGCCAACAACTCGTCACCATGTGCGACGCAATCAATCCGGCTCACTCCCGGGACAGCTGACATCACACGAGTGAGCCCTTCCCGGACGCTACGTCGGTCATCGCAAATCAAGACCGTCGTCACGGGAACTCCTTCCTGCAGGCGAGTGACGTTCCATCTCCCCTATCGGACGCGGGCGGGCGAACCTTGACACGATCCGGTGCCAAATCCGTCCGGAAAGTGACTCAAGACCACACGTGAGAGATCTTCACTAGGTCGGAGCAACCGGTCGCGGCTACGCCGGGGAATCATCCACCAGGCTCCATACCTGCGATGTTCACCCGTTCGCACACCCGCGGTCGGCGGTTTAGCCCGTTCGAACGACGACTTCAGTCCCGGTTCACCGCCCTGTTGTGATTTAAGTCACACACGCTCAATCTAGCCGAGCACGCTCTCCGAGACGCGGGCCACAGCGGCCTCCAGCGAACCGAGCCGCTCCGCGTACCCCGGCAGCGCCTCGGCCGACCAGCCCGGGCCCGCCACGAACGCCCGGGACCGCTGCCGGGTGATCGGAATGTCGTCCAGGACCTGCGGAGCCGCGTAGTGCGGCTGTGCGGCCCACAGGACCACGGCTGCGGGGGCGGACCGGCGCACGGCCGCGGCGAGGCCCTCACGCGGCAACGCGGCGCCGAAGAGGCGATGCCCGACCCGGTTGGCGGCCAGCGCGGCGGCCAGCGCCACCAGCTCCAGCTCCTGGACCTCGCCGGGCACCGGAGCCAGCACGACCGGGCGCGGGTTCACCGGCGCGGGAGCGGTGGCGATCACCGAGCGCAACGCGGTGGAGGCGCAGTCGGTCAGCAGCTGCAGCACCTCGACACCGGAACCGGAACGCTGCCTGCGCTCGCTGATCGCGCGCAGCACCGGCTGCAGCATCTCCTGCCAGGTGGTCACCACGCCGTCGGACTCCAGCGCCTCGATCAGCAGCTGCTGCGCCGAGTAGGAGTCCAGCGCCAGCGCGGCGCGCCCCAGGCCGCGGGTGCGCGGGCCCGCGCCGGTGAGCTTGAGGCCGCGGCCGCCGGTGCTGGCGCCCTCCAGCTTCAGCTCGCCCTCGGTGCCGTCCAGCACACCCGACAGCATCAGCGGCTCGTCAGCACCGGGCGCCCGCTGCTGCTCGGGCTCGGCGGGCTTCTGCGACTGCGGAGCGGCCACGGTGCGGGCGTAGCGCGCCGCCTCCATCGGCGAAGCCCCGCGCAGCAGGGCGCGCTGCATCTGCTCCAGGCGGGCGATGTCGTCGGGCCCGTAGCGGCGATGCCTGCCGCTGGTGTGGTCGGTGGGGCCCAAGCCGTAGCGGCGGTCCCAGGTGCGCAGGGTCGCCGGGGCCACGCCGAGTCGGCGCGCCACCGCGGCGACGCTGAGTCTCGGCTCCTCGTCGGAGCCCTCGGCGTCACCTGAAGCCTGCTCTCGCTCCGGCTCCGATGCGTCGATCGGAAGCGGGGCGTCCACCTCTCGGGTTGATTCCGGCCGCGTGGTCACGCCGGACATATTCCGGTCCACGCACGCGGAGAGCAAGCCATTGGCGGTTCGATCACCCGAAACCAAAAGATCACCCCAATGATGAACAGCTTGTGACGCGAAAAGGGTTGAACAAGTTTTGACTCGGTTCTACGGTCGGATCATGCGAGGCTACGGCAGTCCCGTCGTAGCGAGGGAGGGGATCCACCGGTAGGAGGTGGTTGTCGCAATGGCAGACACTCGACGTCTTCCAGGACCGAACGCCGATATCTGGGATTGGCAGATACGGGGTTCGTGCCGGGGCATGGACAGTGCGTACTTCTTTCACCCGGACGGCGAACGCGGGCCGGCACGTGCCAGGCGGGAGGCCAAGGCCAAGGAGGTGTGCCAGCACTGCCCGGTGCTCGCGCAATGCCGGACGCACGCACTGGCGGTCCAGGAGCCCTACGGCATCTGGGGAGGGCTGTCCGAATCGGAACGCGAAGTGATCATAAAGGCGCGGAAGCGCCAGCAGCTGGCGGTCGCAGCCGGCTGAGGCTCTGAGCTCAGGCTCCGAGGAATTGCGATGACCGCCGAGTGCGGGCGGTCGCCGGGGACGAACGGCAACGAGGGGCGTCGTTCGCATCCGGCAGGAAGACAAAAATCGGGGCGGCACCCACTCGCTGGGTGCCGCCCCGATCTGGGTTGTGCCCGGTCAGTGACCGTGCCCGTGCCCGTGACCGGACGCCTCGGCCTCCTCGGCCGGCTTGTCCACCACGGCGGCCTCGGTGGTGAGCACCATCCGGGCGATGGATGCGGCGTTGGAGACCGCGGAACGGGTCACCTTCAGCGGGTCCACCACACCGGCGGCGGCCAGGTCGCCGTACTCATCGGTGGCGGCGTTGTAGCCGGAGCCCCAGTCCATGTCGCGGACCCGGGAGACCACGACCGCGCCTTCCTGGCCCGCGTTGTTGGCGATCCAGAACAGCGGGGCCTCCAGCGCGCGACGCACCAGCTGCGCGCCGGTGGCCTCGTCGCCGGTCAGGCCGAGGTCGCCCTCGAGGCTCTTGGACGCGTGGATCAGCGCGGAACCACCGCCGGGCACGCTGCCCTCCTCCGCAGCGGCCTTGGCAGCCGCCACGGCGTCCTCGATCCGGGACTTGCGCTCCTTGAGCTCGGTCTCGGTGGCGGCGCCGACCTTGAGCACCGCGACGCCGCCGGCCAGCTTGGCCAGCCGCTCCTGCAGCTTCTCGCGGTCCCAGTCGGAGTCCGAGGCCTCGATCTCCTTGCGCAGCTGCGCGGCGCGGTCGGCGACGTCGGAGGCCGAGCCCTTGCCATCGACCAGCGTGGTGGCGTCCTTGGTGACGGTGACCCGGCGAGCCGAGCCCAGCACCTCCTCACCGACCTCGGACAGCTTCAGACCCAGCTCCGGCGCGATGACCTGCGCCCCGGTGACCACGGCCAGGTCGTCCATGAAGGCCTTGCGGCGGTCGCCGAAGTACGGGGCCTTGACCGCGACGACCTTGAAGGTCTTGCGCACGGCGTTGACCGACAGGGTGGAAAGCGCCTCGCCCTCGACGTCCTCGGCCACGATCAGCAGCGGCTTGCCGTTCTGCGCGACCTTCTCCAGCAGCGGGAGCATCTCCTGCAGGTTGGAGATCTTCTCCCGGTGCAGCAGGATCTGCGCGTCCTCCAGGATGGCTTCCTGGCGCTCGGCGTCGGTGACGAAGTGCGGCGAGATGAAGCCCTTGTCGAACTGCACGCCCTCGGTGACGTCCAGCTCGGTGGCAAGCGTCGAGGCCTCCTCGACGGTGATGACGCCGTCGTCGCCGACCTTCTCCATCGCCTCGGCGACCAGACCGCCGATGGCCTCGTCGCGCGAGGACACGGTGGCGATCTGCGCGATGCTGTCGCGGCCCTTGACCGGGGTGGCGTTGGCCTTCAGGGCCTCCACCACGGCCTCGGCGGCGTCGGTGACGCCCTTGTTCAGCGCGGCCGGGTTCGCACCGGCGGCCAGGTTGCGCAGGCCCTCCCGGACCAGCGACTGGGCCAGCACGGTGGCGGTGGTGGTGCCGTCACCGGCAACGTCGTTGGTCTTGGTGGCGACGCTCTTGGCGAGCTGGGCCCCGAGGTCTTCGAACGGGTCCTCGAGCTCGATCTCGCGAGCGATGGTGACGCCGTCGTTGGTGATCTGCGGTCCGCCGAACTGCTTGTCCAGCACGACGTGCCGGCCGCGCGGGCCGAGCGTGACCTTCACCGCGTCGGCGAGCTGGTTGACGCCGCTCTCGAGCGCGCGGCGCGACTGCTCGTCGAAGGTGATCTGCTTAGCCATGTTTCCAACAGCCCTTCAAATATGTGCCTGATCTGCGCGGGTTCTCACGCCGACATGCGACCGCCCCGGAGGTCCCGGGGTCGGGACCGCCGGGGCGGCACTGCGCACGTGGTGCGGAAATCGTCAGTTGACGACGGCCAGCACGTCGCGGGCGGAGAGGATCAGGTACTCCTCGCCGTTGTACTTGACCTCGGTGCCGCCGTACTTCGAGTAGATAACGACGTCGCCTTCATTCACATCCACCGGGATGCGGTTGCCCTTGTCGTCGATTCGACCCGGGCCGACGGCCAGGACCTTGCCCTCCTGGGGCTTTTCCTTGGCGGTGTCCGGGATAACGATGCCGGACGCAGTCGTCGTCTCGGCTTCGCTCGCCTGGACGACGATCTTGTCCTCAAGCGGCTTGATGCTCGCCACGGTGATGACCTCCACCTTCTGGGGCCTTCGAAGCGTTGGCTGGGAATGGACGGCTCCGTGGCTCCCCGCCGTCGCGGGTGCCGGGGCGCTCCGGCGCCGTTCTGCTAGCACTCTACCCAGGCGAGTGCCAACGCTCAACAACCACCCGCATCACTCGGATGCGGCAACCGCCGCCGAACCCCGCGAGCACGGCCGATGGGGGGACATCGTCGCAGATGACGGCGCGGCGATCGGCCGATCGCCGGGGCCGACTTCCGGAGCCGGCGCGCGGATCTCGAATTTCGCCTCGGCGTGTCACGCCCCGGAGCGGCGCGGCCACCTCCCGTGCCGGACCGCGCAGTCGATCACTCCACCCACGCTCACCTGCGACATCGTGAGCATTGATCAGCGCAGCGTGATCATCGCAGGTAGATCGGCATGCGGCAAATGTCACCAAAGCTTCGAGGCGCTTCACACCGGCCCCATTCGGTGCCATAGGTTGCAGCCCATGCCAGCCCGCTCGAAGCCCGCGAGCCGTCCGTGGGAACGCCGTCCCCGCCCAGCGCGCCCACCGGGCCCCTCCGGTCCGCCAACCCGCTCGAACTGGCGCCCCAAGTAACCGCCCTCCCAACTCCAACGAACCACCCCCACCCCTCGTTCCCGAATTCCCTGGAAATCCGTCCCCCGAATTCCCTGGAATTCGGGGTCGCGTTTTCGAGGGTTTTCGGGGAGTTCACGCGGTCGTGGGGGTCTCGTTCGTGCGACCCCGTGGGCGAGTTGGGGTCGGCTGCGCGGGCGTGTTGGGGCTGCGGGGGTCATCGGATGGTCGCCGAGGCGTTGAGGTGGCCCCGGAGGCCTCGGGATGGCCGCCGAGACGTCTGGGTTCACCCGGAGGCCTCGGCGGGATGGCCGCCGGGGCGTCGAGGTGACTGCGGAGGTCTTGGGGCCGCCGGGGCGTTGGGGTGGCCGCGGGGACTTGAGCCGCTGGGGGGCGTTGGGGCCACTCAGCTCGGAGGGGTTGCGGACACCGCGGGGGTGTTGATCTTCCCCGGGGTGGCAGACTCCGGTTCGTGCGCTTGGTTCAGGTGGGGATCGGGGTGCTGGCCGTGGCCGTGCTCTTGCCCCTGGGGTGGGTCCGGTTTCGCAGCGCTCGCCGGATTCGGACGGTCGCGGACGTGCCGCCCACCGAGGTCGCGCTCGTGTTCGGCGCGGGAGTCCGGTCCGACGGGATCCCCAGCCGGATCCTGCAGGGACGGCTGAACGTCGCGCTGCAGCTGTACCGGTCGGGCAAGGCCCGGCGGATCGTGGTCAGCGGCTCCCCGGAGTCGCGGGGGCACAGCGAACCCGCCGTGATGCGGCGGTACCTGCTCGCGCACGGAGTACCCGACGCGGCGATCGCGCTCGACGAGTCCGGTGTGGACACCTGGTCGTCGTGCCGCGGCGCGGCGCGCGACTTCGGGCTCGACGAGCTCACCGTGGTGACCACCCGGTTCCACCTGCGCCGCGCGATCGCCCTCTGCCGCCGCCACGGCATCGATGCCCGCGGCGTGGGCCACGACGCCGCGGCCGACGGGCTCCGCCGGGTCAACGCCCGCGGCACGCGACGCGAACTCCTCGCCACGATCAAGGCGTTCTGGCTGCCCCGCTGACGCCGCAACGGCAACCGGCGGCGCACCGCGCCGGGTAGCTCCCGGGCTACTGGACGACGATGGTGCCCACCGGAAGACCGGGATTGGCGGGCATGTCCAGCGGCGACGGTTTGGCATCGGTGCGCAGCACGTGCGCGCCGAGGGCGGCGATCATCGCGCCGTTGTCCGTGCACAGCCGGGGCCGGGGCACCCGCAGGGTGATGCCCGCTTCGGCGCAGCGCTGCCGCGCCAGCTCGGACAGCCGCGAGTTGGCCGCCACCCCACCCGAGATGACCAGGGTGTCCACCTCGAGGTCCGCGGCCGCGCGGACCGCCTTGGCCGTGAGCACGTCGGCCACCGCCTCCTGGAACGACGCGCACACGTCCGGCACCGAGATCTCCCGGCCCGCGCGCTGCTCGGTCTCCACGTAGCGGGCGACCGCGGTCTTGAGCCCCGAGAAGGAGAAGTCGTACTTGGCGTCGCGGGGACCGGTGAGGCCGCGCGGGAACGAGATCGCTTCCGGATTGCCGAGCTTGGCCTGCTCGTCGATCGGCGGCCCGCCCGGGTAGGGCAGGTCGAGGATGCGGGCGACCTTGTCGTAGGCCTCCCCGGCCGCGTCGTCGATCGTGGAGCCGATCTCGGTGATCCGCTCGCCGACGCCCTCCACCAGCAGCAGCTGGCTGTGCCCGCCGGAGACCAGCAGCGCCAGGCAGCGCTCCGGCAGCGGCCCGTGCTCGAGCGCGTCCACCGCGACGTGCCCGCCGAGGTGGTTGACCCCGTAGAGCGGGACGTCCAGCGCGCTCGCGTAGGCCTTGGCCGAGGCCACCCCGACCATCAGCGCACCAGCCAGACCCGGTCCCGCCGTCACCGCGACAGCGTCCACATCGGACAGCGCGAGTCCGGATTCCTCCAGCGCCCGCTGCATCGTCGGCGCCATCGCGGTCAGGTGCGCGCGACTGGCGATCTCCGGCACCACGCCGCCGAAGCGGGCGTGCTCGTCCACACTGGACGCTACGGCGTCGGCGAGCAGCTCCACCCGGCCGTCGTCGGCCAGCCGGACGATGCCGACGCCCGTCTCGTCGCAGGAACTCTCGATTCCGAGAACGATCCGATCGGTCATGACTGCTCCTGAGCGGGCCGCCGCATGGTGTGCGCGTCGGCGCCGGACGGCTGGTAGTAGCGCTTGCGCAGGCCGACGACCTCGAAGCCGTACTTGCGGTACAGCCCGGTCGCGGGCTCGTTGTCGGTGCGCACCTCGAGGAAGACCGCCGCGCCCTTCTCATCGGCGCGGGTCAGCAACCCGCGCAGCAGCAGCTCGCCCACGCCACGCCCCTGATGAGCGGGCTCGACGGCGATGGTGTGCACCTCGGCCTCGACATGCGGCGGCCGGCCGTTGATCGCCAGCCCCGCGTAGCCGATCAGCCGTTCGGCGAGGTAGGCACCGATGTAGTGGTGACCCTGGTCGAGCTCGGAGATGAAGGCGCGCTGGGACCAGGGATCGTCACCGGGGAACAGCTCCTGCTCCAGCTCCGCGCACCGGCGCAGGTCGGCGCGGCGCAACTTGAGCACCTGCACATCGGTGGCCTCGGCGGTCACTGCTGCCCTCCGATCAGCACCGACTTGCGCTTGCCCGGCTCCGCGGCGTCGGGCCTGCGCAGGTACAGCGGCACCAGCGGCGCCGGATCGGCCGCGAGGTCGGCGACCGCGACCAGCCCGACGGCCGTGGGGTAGCGCGGTTCGATCACGCGCAGCCCCAGCGACTCGGCGAGCTCGCCGGCGGCGACCTCGTAGCCCTCGGTGGGCACCTCGGCGGGCTTGGCCACGTGCGGGCCGCCGACGCGGGTGGATCCGTCGTAGGCGGCCCAGAAGGTCTCCTTGCGGCGCGCGTCGGTGGCCACCAGCAGCGGGCCGTCCGAGGCGGCGGCAGCGGCGATGGCATCGACGCTGGTCACCGGGTGCACCGGGATGTCCCGGGCCTGCCCGAGAGCGGAGGCGGTGGCCAGGCCGACGCGCAGCCCGGTGAACGGGCCCGGCCCGATGCCGGCCACGATCGCGTCGACGTCGGCGAAGGTGCGTCCGGCCTCGGCCAGCACGTCGAGCAGCTGCGGCATCAGCAGTTCGCCGTGCGCACGCGGGTTGATGGTGACCCGTTCGGCGAGCACGTGCGGCTGACCGCCGTCAGCGACGACCAGCCCTGCCGTGACCGCGGGGGTCGAAGTGTCCAGCGCAATGACGAGCACGGCAACTCAGAGTACTTCAGTCCTGGTCACGCGTGCTATGCGGGCTCACCGCCCGCGACGGCGGCGGACCGGTCGAGCGACGATCACACCCCGGCCTGCTGCTTGGCCCTGGTGATGGCCATCACGTGCTCCATCAGGGTGGTGAGCAGCTCCTTGTTCGACTCCCGGCTGCGGGCGTCGCAGAGCAGCACCGGAGTCCGGTCGTCGAGGTCCAGCGCCATCCGCACCTCGTCGGTGTTGTAGACCTGCGTGCCGTGGAAGCAGTTCACGCCGACGATGAACGGCAGACCGCGCTGCTCGAAGTAGTCGATCGCCGCGAAGCAGCTGTCCAACCGGCGGGTGTCGGCGATCACGATGGCGCCGAGCGCCCCGTTGGCCAGCTCGTTCCACATGAACCAGAACCGCTCCTGGCCGGGCGTGCCGAACAGGTAGAGGACCAGGTCCGAGCTCAGCGTGATGCGGCCGAAGTCGAACGCGACGGTGGTGGTGGATTTCGCCTCCACACCGCTGAGATCGTCGACGCCCTCGCTGGCCTCGGTCATGGTCTCCTCGGTCCGCAGCGGCACGATCTCGCTGACCGATCCGACCAAGGTGGTCTTGCCGACGCCGAAGCCACCGGCGACGAGAATCTTCGCGGCGACCGCGTTGACGGAGACTTGCTCAGAGTTTGCGGATCCCATCCAGCACCTTCTGCATCATGTCGAGCTTCAGACCGTCCGTCGGCGACGAGTCCGGCCCGAAGACCACGTACTCCCGATCGATCAGGTCACTGATCAGAATCTTCACCACGCCCAGCGGGAGATCGGCCTTCGCGGAGACCTCGGCGATCGAGACCGGCGTGGAGCAGACCGACAGCACCCGCTGATAGTTGGGTGAGAGCCCACGCGCGTTCGGCGGCACGGGTTGCCGTGCCACGACGAGCGTGACCAGGTTGAGCTCGTAGCTCGTGGCACGCGTACGCCCCCGGGTCAGGGCGTACGGGCGCACCACCGGACCCGCGTCCTCGTCGAACCATCCGCTGCCGCTGGACATGGCGCTCACACGTCGGTTGCGCTTCGGGGCGCGGAGCTGAGGTAGTTGCCCACCCGCGTGACCATCCGGTTCGCCTCGAAAGCGATCATGCCGAGATCCGAATCGGCGGTGGCCAGCAGGGCCAGGCAGGCGCCGTCGCTGGCCGCGGTGACCATCAGGAAGCAGTTCGCCATCTCGACGACGGTCTGGTAGACCTCGCCGCCCTCGAAGTGCAGGGACGCTCCCTTGGACAGGCTCTGGAACCCAGAAGCCACCGCCGCGAGGTGCTCGGCGTCGGCCTGCTGCAGCTCTCTGGTGCGACCGAGCAGCAGACCGTCGGAGGACAGCAGCGCGGCCTTGTCCACCCCCGGGAGCCGATGCGCGAGATCGTTGAGCAGCCAGTCAACTTCCTTGCTGTAAGCCTTGAGCGTCATGCCTCGTTTCCTCCTGGCCGCGCAGCCTGGCCGGTGTCGTTGCTGCGCGCTCGCTTGGTGCCCGACTGGAAGGCGGTCATGTTGGTGCGGAACCGGTCCGGAGTGCTCGGAGGTCCGCTTTCGGCAGCCGGCTGCGCGGGGGCCTCCGGCTTTCCGCCCTGATCGAGCTGTGCACGCAGCGGGGCGGCGATGTTCGCCTTCTGCCCGCGCTTGCGCTGCGGCAGCGGTGGCTTGTCCACCGCGCCGGCGGATCCGGCGCCGTCATTGGTGACGCCGTTCCCCTTCGGCGCACCGTTGCGGTCCGGTTCCGGTGGCGCGCCGGAAGTGGTCGTCTTCGGACGGTTCTCCGTCGGCACGTTGGGAAGCTGGGTGGACATACCCGGCACCTGCTGGCCCGAGCGCTGCCCCTCCTGCGGTCGTTGCGGCGGTCCGGGCTGCTGCGGCGCGGGACGCTGCTGCGGTTGCTGCTGCGAATACTGCTGCGGTGCGGGCCGATTCGGTGCGGCCTGCGGCGGCGCCTGCGGCGGGGCCGGCGGTTGCTGCGGCACCGAAGGCTGCTGCGGAACCGAGGGCGGCGTCGGCTGCCGCCCCGGCGACTTCGTCGGCAGGTCGGGCATCTGCCCGACCGGGTTGTGCGGGTTGATCGGAGCGTCCGGACCGATCGGGTCCGGCGCCACGTCCGGGTCCAGCCTGCCGGTCATCAGCCGCTTGCGCGGGATCTTCTGCTGCCCGGAGCCCTCGTCCGGAATCGCGGGCTGCTGCGCGGTCGTGGCACCGCTCTCGGCCCGATCGGTCTGCGGACCGCGCTCGGCGACCACGTAGTTCGGCACCATGACGACCGCGCGCACCCCGCCGTAGGCGGACTCGCGCAGCGTGACGCGGAGCTCGTGGCGCGCCGCCAGCCGCGCCACCACGAACAGGCCCATCCGGGCCTCCTCGGAAAGCGCCATCACGGAGAAGTCCGGCGGGTCGGCGAGCATCTGGTTGAGCTCCTCGAGCTTCTCCTGCTCCAGCCCGATGCCCTGGTCCTCGACCTCGACGATGACGCCCTTGCCGACCACGTTGCCCCGCACTTCCACGTGCGATTCCGGCGGCGAGAACGCGGTCGCGTTGTCCACCAGCTCGGCCAGCAGGTGCACCAGGTCGGCCACCGCGCGGCCCTGCACCGAGACGTCGGGGACGGAGCCGATGTCGACCCGGGCGTAGAGCTCGGTCTCGGCGACCGCGCCCTGCACGACGTCGTGCAGCGGCACCGGGTTCCGCCACTGCCTGCCGGGGCGCTGCCCGCCGAGAATGATCAGGTTCTCGGCGTTGCGGCGGGACTGGGTCGCCAGGTGATCCAGCTGGAACAGCAGCTCCAGCTGGTCCGGGTCCTCGAGCTTGCGCTCCGCCTTGTCCAGCACCTGCAGCTGCCGGTGCACCATGATCTGGCTGCGGTGGGCGATGTTCAGGAACACCGACCGGACACCCTGCCGGGTCTCGGCCTCCTGCACGGTAGCGCTGATCGCCGCGAGCTGCGCCTTGTTGAAAGCCCTTGCGACCTGGCCGATCTCGTCAGTGCCGAAGTCCAACCAGGACACTTCGCGTTCGATGTCGACTTGCTTCCCGTCGCGCAGCCTGGCGACGACGCTCGGCATCTCGCGCTCGGCCAGCGCCAGGGTCTCCCGCCGCAGCCTGGTCAGCCGCCGGACCAGCAGCTGGGAAAGGCGCAGCGCGACCAGGAAGACCACGCCCGCCACCAGCACGATGATCGTGCCGGTGATCGCGGAGGCACCCATCGTCTCGGAGGCCACCGTCTCGCCGAGCGAGACCGCGTAGCCGTAGTGCGAGGTGGACAGGGCGTTGAGCTCCTGGGCGAGGTCGTGCGAAGCGCTGATCCAGTCCTCCGTGCTGACCGGGACCGTGATCTTCTCGCCCGCGGCCGCCTTGCCGCCCGCGACCTCCATGGCGTCCTGCACCGCGTCGACCCGCTTCCACGCGGACCGCTTCTGCAGCGCCTTGTACTCCTCCTGCTCCTGCGGGGTCATTCGCGGGGTCAGCGAGTTGAGGTTGTCGTGGAAGGCGCCGATCTGGTGCGCGTACTCGTGGTACTGCGTGGGCGTCATGCCCACCGAAGTGCGGCCGAGCGCCAGGGCGTGACCACGCGACATCGCGTCGGCCGCGTCCAGGAGGTCCGAGGCGACACCGGATTCGTAGGAGACCTGAGCGTCCGGGGCGTACCGGACGTAGGTCCGGAAGCTCATGTTGTAGGCGTCGACGAGCTCGTTGTAGAAGTTGTAGACCGGGTCCAGCTCCGCAGGTCCCGCGTCGACCTGCTCGCGCACCTGGCTCAGCGCATCCAGCTTGGTCCGGAAGTCCTCGATCTCCGGCTTCGCCTCGGCCGGGACCGATTCGGCGAACTCGTCGGCGACCTGCTTCATCTCGGAGACCGAGCGATCGGTCTCCGAACGGACCTCGTCCAGCGCGGAGCGGTCGTCGCGACCGCTGAGGTAGACGAGCGTGAGCTGACGTTCGTCCTGCACGTTGGACAGGAAGCGCGCCGCCGGCTGCTTGGCGTCGGCCAGCTTGCCGACGAAGCTGTGCACGCTCAGCCCCTGGTAGACCAGATATCCGGACAGGCCAACGCCCACGAGCAAGGCCGCGATGCTCGGGACCAGCGCGATGATGAGGAGCCGCGCCTGGATGCTCCCGGAGGCGAAGAGGCGTTTCAGCGTTGCCATGGACCTCGTCTCACACCTTCTCCGTTGGTTGGCCCGCGGTCAGGAATTCCTTACACGACCCCGCGTTCTTGAAACGTTCAGGATCGGTGGATGCGTCGAAAAATCCGAGAGACGGCTGCGCGTCAGATGACGCCGCAGCCTAGGACCGCACGCATAAGCGGTCAACGCGACGGGGATCAATCGACTCGATTGTTATACATGCTGGTCGAGCAGTGTCGCCGGAACGCTAGCAGACTCCATCCGGAAGGCTTGAATTGCATTACCCCTCCGGAATCGGAGTCGCCATTGTCCGATTCCGAAGCGGACCCACAAGTATTCATCCCGGCCGAATACGCGTGACACTAGCCCATTTGGAGCAGTCAAAGCACCGCCATTAGGGCGATTCAGACAGATCACTACTCTCAGGTAGGCTCACGCGGCAATGACCGGCAAATCCCGGTCCGCACTGGCTTTCAAGTACGAATTCCCGGCGTGGAGGAAGCGGACTCAACCCCGATAGTTAACTTCCAAACACTTCTGGTCGCCGTCGCTCCGGGGCGCTGCTGAATGCTGCGCCGCGTTTTGCTGTCGGCGGCTTCTTAAATTTTTAACTACGCGGTGCTCCCCCATCGCGTGGCCTTTCGCGTCCCTGCACCGGGGATGTTTTGCCTTGGCCTGTTTGGTACGTCGGCACATCTCTTTCCGCTCGGTGAATCGGTCCCGGTCGGGATTGACGTGCCGACGCGAGAGGAGTTCTGGATGGTCCACCCCGCCACCACCGATCAAGAGGAAGCCGCACCGCCGTCCGGACTGCGGCGTCGGCGCTTCCTCGCCTACCTGGCGGCGGCCCCGACGCTCACCGTGGCCGCCAAGTTCGCCGCGCAAGGCGAGGCCGCGGCCGCACCCGGTCCGGTGTCCGCGCAGCTGCCGCTGCCGCCGCTGTCCGAGGTCGCCGATTTCGGCGACGTGATGGTGCTGGCTTCCACGCCCACCACCGCGCTGATGAAGCTCGAGTTCACCGGCGACAACAAGGTGCTCTTCGAACTGCCCCGGCTGGAGGTGGGGCAGGGCCTGAACACCTCCGTGGCGATGATCCTGGCCGAAGAGCTGGGCGCCCGGGTCGACGACGTCGCGGTGAAGCTCTCCGACGCCCGCCCCGAACTGGTCTGGAACCAGTTCACCGCGGGTTCCACCTCGATCCGCACGCTGTGGCACCCGCTGCGCACCATGGCCGCCGCCGGTCGCGCGCGACTGATCACCGCTGCGGCGCAGAAGTGGGGCGTGCCCGCCGAGCAGCTGAAGGCGCAGGGCACCGGCATCGTCGGCCCCGGAGGGCGCAAGGCGAAGTTCGGCGACCTCGCCAAGGACGCGGCCAAGGTGATCGCCCCGTCCGTGTCCTCAGCGCCGAAGGACGCCGCGGAGTACGCGGTCGTCGGCAAGGGCCACGGGCGCGCCGACGCCAGGGACATCGTGACCGGCCGGGCCAAGTACGTCTCGGACATCAAGATCCCGGGTTCGCTGGTGGCCGTGGTGGTCCGCCCGCCGACGCTGGACGGCGAGGTCCAGTCCTTCGACGACTCCGCCGCCCGCCGCATGCCGGGCGTCAAGGAGGTCACCGAGATCCCGACCGGTGTCGCGGTCGTCGCGAACTACACCTGGCAGGCCATGGAGGCCGCCAAGAAGGTCGAGGTCACCTGGTCGCAGGGGCCGATCGCGGGACAGTCCGATTCGGACATCCAGGCGCAATTGGCCGACATGACGGGCACTCTCGGCGACACGCTGGGCGACGGCGCGGACGCCGGCGAGATCGATGAGACCTTCGACTTCGCCTTCGTCAGCCACGCGCCGATGGAGAACAACTACGCGGTCGCCGACGTCAAGAACAAGCGCGCCGAGATCTGGACGCCCGCGCAGTCCCCCGTCGCCGCGCAGAAGGACATCGCCGCGGCGATCGGGATTCCGCTGTCCTCGGTGACGGTCAACGTCACCCGGGCGGGCGGCTCGTTCGGCAGGCACCTCTTCCACGACGCGGCGATCGAGGCCGCGCAGGTGTCCAAGGCCGTCGGCAAGCCGATCAAGCTGTTCTGGACCCGCCCCGACGACACCAAGCACGGCCGGATGCGGCCGGCCTCGCACCACCGCATCAAGGCCTCGATGCGCGACGGATCGGTGCGCTCCTGGGCGCACAAGATGTCCTCGGTGCAGGTGGACTTCACGCACGGCCTCGGTGATCTGCTGACCTCCACGGTGGTGCAGGCCGAGGTGGGCAAGCTGCCCGCGAGCCAGCTCTACTTCAACCTCACCCAGTCGATTCCCTACGAGTTCGGCACCACCACGATCTCGCTCAACGATCTGCAGCTCGACGGCGTGCACACCGGCAGCTGGCGATCGGTGCACTCGGCGACCTTCCGCACGGCCGAGGAACTGGTCATCGACCAGCTCGCCGAGCAGGCCGGCGCCGACCGGGCGCAGTTCCGGATGGACAACCTCAAGAACGAGCGCGCGATGACCGTGCTGCGCAAGGCCATGGAGAACGGCGACTGGGGCCGCTCGCTGGGCCAGGGCAAGGCCCAGGGCATCTGCGTGCACGAGGAGTACCGGTCGGTGGCGGCCTGCCTGGTCGAGATCGACGCGAACGACCGGGAGAACCCGCGGGTGACCAAGGCCCGGATCGTCGTCGACGTCGGCCAGCCGATCAACCCGCGCGGCGTCGAGGCGCAGATGCAGGGCGGTCTGGTCGACGCGATCTCCACCGTGCTGCGAGCGAGCAACCACATCGACGACGGCGCGGTCCGCGAGAGCAGCTACGGCGACTTCCAGTGGGCCCGGCAGCGGCACACCCCGCGCGACCTCGGCGTCGAGGTCCTGCCCGCGACCACCGGCGACCCGGGTGGCGCGGGCGAGCTCGGAGTTCCGGTCGCCGCAGGCGCGATCGCCAGCGCCTACGCCGCGGCCACCGGCACCAAGCCGCGCACCTTCCCGGTCAACCACTGACCTCTCCGCCTTCTTCGCCTCAAGGAGTACCTGCTTTGCCTTCCTACGAACTGACCGTCAACGGCAAGGACGTCGAGGTCGACGTCCCGGAGGACATGCCCCTGTTGTGGGTGCTGCGGGACGAGCTGCGCATCACCGGGCCGAAGTACGGCTGCGGTGTCGGCGTCTGCCGCGCCTGCACCTGCCTGCAGGACGACGAGGAAGTCCAGACCTGCATGGTCAAGATCCAGGACGCCGACGGCTCCGAGGTCACGACCATCGAAGGGCTGGCCGACGACGACGGGCTGCACCCGGTGCAGCAGGCCTGGCTGGACAACGACGTCGCGCAGTGCGGCTTCTGCCAGCCGGGACAGATCATGACCGCGGTCGCGCTGCTCAACGAGAAGAGCGAACCCACCGACGAGGACATCGACAAGATCGAGAACGTCTGCCGGTGCGGCACCTACGGGCGGATCCGCCAGGCCATCAAGCAAGCCGCCGAGAACACCAACTCCGGCTGGTTCTGGTAATCAGGGAGTCGGAAACCCCTGGGGTTCCGAGCCTTTCGGAGCCCCAGGGTCGGTGGCCGGTTCACCCGGACCGGCCACCGGAGAAAGCGCAACATGCACAGATTTGATGAGGGAATGACACTTCGAAGCACCGTCCGCCGCAGCAGCTCCGTCGTGCTGGCGCTCGCCGCCACCGCGGCGCTGGCAGGATGCGGCGGCGATTCCGGTAACCAGCAGCCCCAGGAACAGCCCGCTCCGCAGGCGGAGAACGAGACGCAGGGCGCGAACAAGCCGCACATGGGCGACGCATCGCTGCCCCGCGCCGATTCCATCGAGGGGGCGGACCTGCGCAGCGGCGAGCTGAAGCTGCTGCCCACCCGGCCGCCCGGCCTGGACCAGGCGACCGGCACCGCCTGGCTCGCGCTCCACGACGGCGGCACCACCGCGACGCTGGAGATGACCGGCCTCAAGCCCGGCGGCAAGTACAAGTCGCACCTGCACGCCAAGCCGTGCTCGGAGGAGAACGGCGGCGGTCACTTCCAGTTCGACCCGAACGGCTCGGAGAAGCCGCCGAACGAGGTCCACCTGGTCTTCACCGCCGACGCGGACGGTCACGCGCTGATGACGGCGAACAACGACCGGCGCGCCGAGGCCAAGTCGCTGGTGGTGCACCCGGCCGAGTTCTCCGACAATCGCGTGGCATGCGCCGATTTCTGAGCAGCACCCTCGGCGCGGTCCTGACCGCGTTGCTGGCGATGCCCGGCCTGGCCCACGCGCACAGCGGGCTGAGCAGCGCAGACCCCGGCCCGGGCGGCACCGCCCAGGCCGGGGTCGACCGCATTGAGATGGATTTCGCGGGTGACCTGGGGTCCAACGCGACGGTGGAGGTCCGCAACGAGGCGGGCACCAACCTGGTCACCGGTGATCCGGAGATCTCCGGAAATCACCTCTCCGTGTCGATGGAGCCGCTGCAGAAGGGGCTCCACACGGTGAAGTACACGATCACCTTCGACGACGGCCACACCACCAACGGCGGTTACTACCTCCAGGTGGCGCCGGCTCCGGCCGGTGCGAAGGGCTCGTCGGCGATGCCGTGGTTCTACACCGCTGGCGGGGTGGTGATCGTCGCCCTGCTGGCAACGATCGTCGCACTGCTGGTCCGCAGACCGGCCACCGACTGAGCGGCCCTTTCGGCATGCGGAGGCGGCCGCCAGCCGGAGCGCGGCCACCGGCAACGCCGCCGGTTCCGACACGTCGTCCGGCGCGGGCGACCCGCTGGTCCCCGGATCCGGAACGACCCCGCGGCCGGACGGCGTGTCGAGTTCGGCCACCCGCACCACCGTCCGGCCGACGGCTCACAGGTGGAGCTTGGCGATATCGCGCCCGAGCGTCTCGAGCAACGACGCCGCCTCGGTCATGCACCGCTGCGGGTCCTTCTCGAGAGCCGCGAGGGTGTGCACCGACTTGAAACCCGCTTCGGCCCAGCGTTCCTCGGCGAGGTCGCAACGGCCAGCCACGGCCACCGCCGGGACGCCCGCCGCGGCGGCACGAGCGGCCACTCCCGCCGGCCCCTTGCCGTGCAGCGTCTGCTCGTCGATGGAGCCCTCGCCGGTGACGACGAGCCCGGCGCCGTCGATCCGATCGTCGAAACCGACCAGTTCCAGGACGACGTCCACGCCCGGGCGCATGGACGCGCCCATCGCGGCCATCGCCCCGAACCCGACACCGCCCGCGGCACCGGCCCCGGGCAGCTCGGCGACGTCGCGGCCACCCGCGGCCAGCACGGCCCGGGAGAACTTCTCCAGCGCCTCGTCGAGAACCCGCACCTGCTCCGGCGTCGCGCCCTTCTGCGGCCCGTAGACGTGCGCTGCGCCGCGCTCCCCGGTCAGCGGGTTGTCCACGTCGGACGCGAGCACGATCTCCACCTCGGACAGCCGGGGGTCCAGCCCGGCGAGATCGACCTCGGCGACCCTGGCGAGCGGTCCACCGCCCGGCGCGATCGGGTAGCCGCGCTCGTCGAGCACCCGGGCGCCGAGCACGGTGAGCATGCCCGCTCCACCATCGGTGCAGGCGCTGCCGCCGACTCCCAGCACGATCCGCCGCACGCCGGCGTCCAGCGCGGCCAGCACCGCCTCGCCGGTGCCGTCGCTGGAGGCGGACAGCGGCTCCAGCTCGTCGTCCGGGTCCATCGCCGACAGACCGGAGGCCGAGGCGAGCTCGACCACCGCGGTGTCCCCGTCCACGGCGACGGCGGTGTCGGCCGGTCCCCCGACGGGTCCGCTGACCCGCACCGGGATCCGGGAGAACCCGGCCGCCAAAGCCACTTCCACCGTTCCGTCACCGCCGTCGGCCATCGGGGCCCGCCGGACCTCGACGTCGGGCCGCTCGGCGCGGATACCGGCGGCCACCGCCTCGGCGACCTCGGGCGCGGTGAGCGAACCCTTGAACTTGTCCGGTGCGATCAGTACGGGACCAGGCAACGCGTTCTCTCCTACGTGGCTTCAAGACTTCCCTGCGGACCCGCCCCGCGCCGCGGTGCGAGTCCGGCGGTGGTGGGCGCTGGCTGCCCGTCGCCGGACGTCGAGCCGGTGGTGACTCGCACTTCGGCCTCACCTCTGCTCGACGAGTTCAACGACGGGTGCCGAAACTCTTGTCCACCGGCGTACCCCGGGTCAACGGGTTCGCCACGACGAGCGACGACCCAACGGATACGGTTTGTCCCCAGGAGGTGGCGCCGATGATCCTGCACGCCGAGTTCACCACAGAACCCTTCGAGGGCGAAGGGGAACCGCCGGAGCACGCCGCAGCTGCCCACAACTGCCTGACCGAAGCCGGCCTGGAACCCGATTTCGGCCCGCTTGGCACGGCCATCACCGCCGACCGCGAGCGACTGCTGCCCGCCCTCGCCGAGGTTCTGGACAAAGCTCTGGACGCGGGCGCCACCCGCATCACGCTGCAGGTGACCGCCGATGACGACCAACCCTGAGATGCATCCGCTGGCTGACGCGATCGCCCCGCTGCTGGAGCACATCGGCGCCACCGCCGTGCGTCCCGAACAACGCCGGCCCGGCGACATCGTGCTCGACTGGGACGGCGAGCCCGCGGTGGCGGTCCGGGTGCCCGGCGAGGAACTCACCAGCGCGCTGGATCGATTGATCCGCACCGTGGAGACCGAGCTGGGCGGCAGCCTGCCCGAACTGCCGCGCGCCGACAAGCAGAAGGCCGTGCGGTTGCTCGAGGAGCGCGGGGCCTTCACGATGCGCAAGTCCGTGGAGACGGTCGCCAAAGCGCTCGGCGTCTCGCGGTTCACGGTGTACAACTACCTCAACCGGGAGAAATCCTGACCTGCGGGTTTCAACAAACTGACCTGCGGGTTTCAACAAAGTGTTGACACTCTTCGGGGGCGGTCGTAGCTTCAGTCACACCGAACGCCACCTCGGGGAGATCCGATGCCCGACCTCAACGCACTGGCCCACGACGAGCTCGTCGACAGGCTGCTGGCCTGCATGAACGTTCCGCGGTGGGCCGAGGACATCGCCGCGGCCCGCCCCTACGCGACCTCCGGCGAGCTGCTGAACGCGGCCGACGAGGCCGCCCCGGATCTCACCACCGACGAGATCCACCGAGCGCTCAGCGCGCACCCGCGCATCGGCGAGCAGCCGAGGGGCGAGAACCGGGACGCCAGGTTCTCGCGCAGCGAGCAGGCGGGAGTCGGAGACGAGCTCGCCGAGGAGCTGCGCGCCGCCAACGCCGAGTACGAACGCCGGTTCGACCACGTCTACCTGGTCTGCGCCTCCGGGCGGACCGGCGAGGAGCTGCTGGCGATCCTGCGTTCCAGGCTGAACAACGACCCCGACACGGAGCTGGGCATCGTGGCCGAAGAGCTGCGCAAGATCGCCCGGATCCGCTTGGAGAAGGTGATCGACTCTTGAGCGCCGTGACCACGCACGTCCTCGATGCCGCCCGGGGCAAACCGGCCGAAGGCATCGCGGTCCGACTCGAGACGGCAGGCGGTGCGCCGCTGGCCGAGGGCGTCACGAACGCCGACGGGCGGATCGGCGATCTGGGCCCGGACCGGCTGGACGCCGGCGATTACCGGCTGACCTTCGGCACCGGCGACTACTTCGCCGCACGCGGGGTCGACACGTTCTACCCCGAGGTCGCGATCACCTTCCGCATCGCCGATCCCGCTCAGCACCACCACGTTCCACTCCTGCTGAGCCCGTTCGCCTACTCCACCTACCGAGGGAGCTGACATGGGCATCGTGATGGGCCCCAACCAGTACGGCAAGGCAGAGGTCCGCCTGGTTGCGGTCGACCGGAGCAGCCCGCGGCACACCGTCAAGGACCTCAGCGTCAGCACCGCGCTGCGGGGCGAGCTCGACGCCGTCCACCACCGCGGCGACAACAGCAAGGTGCTGCCCACCGACACGCAGAAGAACACCGTCTTCGCCTTCGCCAAGCAGCAGCCGGTCGGCGAGATCGAGGACTTCGCGCAGCGCCTGGGCAAGCACTTCACCTCCACCGCCGAGGGCATCACCGGCGCCAGGGTGCTGATCGAGGAGTACGGCTGGCAGCGCATCCCGGTCGACGGCGAGGGCCACGACCACTCCTTCAGCCGCACCGGTGACGAGAAGCGCACCACCGCGGTGACCATCGACGGCGACCGCACCCACGTGGTCTCCGGGCTCAAGGACCTCGTGGTGCTCAAGTCCACCGGTTCGGAGTTCTGGGGCTACCCGAAGGACGAGTACACGACGCTGCCGGAGACCAACGACCGGATCCTGGCCACCGCGGTGACCGCGCGCTGGCGCTACCGGCACACCGACGTCGACTGGGCCAAGAGCTTCGAGGCCATCCGGGCCAGCCTGATGCAGGCCTTCGCCACCACGCACAGCCTCGCGCTGCAGCAGAGCCTCTACGAGATGGGCAAGGCGGCGCTGGAGGCGCACCCCGAGCTCGCCGAGGTCCGGCTCTCGCTGCCGAACAAGCACCACTTCCAGGTGGACCTGTCGTTCTGCGGGCTGGAGAACGACAACGAGGTCTTCTTCGCCGCCGACCGCCCCTACGGCCTCATCGAGGGCACGGTCAAGCGCGACGACGTCGAAGACGAGCCGATGGCCTGGTACACGACCCCGGAGTTCTGATTCCCGGGGCACTGCCCGCAGTTTCCTCGAGCCCGGCGCTTCGACCACCGGGCTCCACGTCGAACGGATCACCGCAGAAGTCGGGCGCCGAGGTGCCCGTCCCACCGCAGCGCGCGATTTCTGCGGTGATCACTCATATCCGATTCCCAGTTCCGACGCGAAACGTGTTGGGAACACGGATAAAAACCAACCAAAACAACGAGTGGCGATAGTGGTCTAACTCGAAAATCCCCTGGCCCACATTGGAGTGCGCTATGGCCCGTACCGACCACCGAAGCGTTCACCCCGTGGACGAAGTCCTCCCGCCGACTCGCATGCTCGCCTACGGGGTGCAGCACGTCGCCGCGATGTACGCGGGGGTCGTGGCGCCACCGCTGATCGTCGGCGAAGCCATCGGCCTTCCCCCGGTGCAACTCACCCTGCTGATCGGCGCGAGCCTGTTCACCGCAGGACTGGCCACCGTCCTGCAGGCCGTGGGCGTGTGGAAGATCGGCGCCCGGATGCCGTTCGTCAACGGCGTCACCTTCGGATCGGTCGCCCCGATCCTGGCCATCGTCGCGCAGCAGAGCGGCGGCAACCCGCTCTCCGCGGTCTACGGATCGGTGCTCATCGCGGGCGTGCTGGCCTTCCTCGCGGCCCCCTACTTCTCCCGCCTGGTGCGGTTCTTCCCGCCGGTGGTCAACGGCACCGTGATCACGCTGATCGGCCTGTCGCTGATGCCGGTCGCCATCGACTGGATCGCGGGCCAGGACGCCGAGTCACCCGGCTACGCGGCTCCCACCAAGATCGCCGTCGGCGCGGTCACGTTCGCCCTGGTGCTGCTGTTCAACCGCTTCCTGACCGGTTTCTGGAACCGGATCGCGCTGCTCATCGGCCTGCTCGCGGGCAGCCTTATCGCCTGGCCGCTGGGCCTGATCGACACCTCCACGTTCGGCTCGGCCCCGGTGTTCAACCTGCCGACGCCCTTCGCGCTCGGAATGCCCTCGTTCAGCATCACCGCGACCATCTCGATCTGCATCGTGATGCTGGTGGCGATGATGGAGTCCACGGCGGACATGATCGCCCTGGGCGAGATCGTGGACCGGCCGGCCGACGAGAAGACCATCGCCGCGGGCCTGCGCGCGGACGGCGCGGGCAGCGCGATCTCCGCCGTGTTCGGCGGGTTCACCTGCTCGGCGTTCGCGCAGAACATCGGCCTGGTCGCGCTGACCCAGGTGCGCAGCCGGTACGTGGTCGCCGCAGGTGGTGGCGTGCTGGTGCTGCTCGGCGTGTTCCCCGTCGTGGGCGCGGTCGTATCGCTGGTCCCGCAACCCGTGCTCGGCGGTGCCGCGCTGGTGCTGTTCGGCTCGGTGGCCACAAGCGGCATGCGCACGCTGAGCAAGTGCGAGCTGGGCGATCCGCGCAACTCGCTGATCGTGGCGGGCGCGCTGGGCATCGGACTGATCCCGGTTGCTGCTCCGGAGTTCTATACGGGGTTCCCGGAATCACTGCGCACCGTGCTGGATTCCGGCATCAGCACGGGCTGCATCGCCGCCCTCGCGCTCAACCTCCTCTTCCGCCCCACCAAGACCGCAACCCCCGAGACGCACTGACAGCTCTACCCGAGTCCCCACCTGAAACAGCGGCTCCGCCGCGCTCCCAGCACGACCTCGGGGCCCTGCACCACGGCTCCGCACATGCGCGCGGCGGCGGTGACAGTTTTGCCTAAAACTGCGGTGCCTCCGGAGCCCGAAATGTCCGGACAGTTTTAGGGGTCCTTGCGGTATGCGGCGGAGCCGCTGCTTCAGGTGTGGGACTCAGCTCGCGCGGCCGCGGGTTCTGACGCGTCGGGTGGCGAGGACAGCCGCGACGCCGCGTAGGTGGCTACTCGAGGAGCGGATCCCGCAGCCACACGGCGCGTCAGAACCGCCACCGGCACCGCCGCGCAAGCCCCACACTGAAAAATCTCCTGAGCCGAAATGTCACTCCCTGCGTTTCGGCTTCATCGGAGAGCAACGAAACCCGGGCCGCACTGCGCCATGTGCCTGAACTTCGCCCGGCGAACGGCCGTTCTTGCTGTTGTGCGGGAAACCACATTGGCCGGGTCTCGTTGAGCCGATCAGACGCCAACCGTTGGGAGACGCAATGCGGATGCGGACCCCGGTCACAGCGAGCGTGATCGGATTAGCACTGCTGGCTTCGCAGGCCACCGCCAGTGCCGCAGGCGGCGACCCGCTCAGCGACAAGCAGTGGGGCCTCGATCAGATCCACGCCCCGGAAGCGTGGGCGCACAGCACCGGTGCCGGAGAAGTCATCGCCGTGGTCGACACCGGGGTCGACCTGGGACATCCGGACCTGTCCGGCAAGCTCGTCCCAGGAGCCACCTTCACCTGCGGTGGAGGCCCGGCCCCGTGCGGCAACGGCGATTGGCGGGGCCCCGACGGCGTCGGCCAGGAGACCGATGGGCACGGCACGCACGTCGCCGGCATCGCCGCGGCGACCACGGGCAACGGCACCGGCATCGCCGGTGTCGCCCCGGACGCCAAGGTGATGCCGATCAAGGCGCTGGAGGCCGGTTCGGGCACGTTCGACGAGATCGGGGCGGGCATTCGCTACGCGGCCGACCGCGGTGCGAACGTGATCAACCTCAGCCTGGGCGCGGCGCCCGGTACCCAGGTGCTGACGCTGCTCGGCCAGCAGGCGGGCGCCAAGGAAGCCATCGCCTACGCCAGGGAGAAGGGCGTTGTCGTGGTCGCCTCGGCGGGCAACGAGACCTCGCCGCTGTGCGACACCCCGGCGTGGGAAGCGGGCGCGCTGTGCGTGGGCGCCACCGATGCCAACCGGCTGCACGCGGTGTACTCCAACCTCGGGATCTCCCCGGACACCAAGGCGGTGTCGGCGCCCGGCGGATCCTCGCTGGGCGACTGCGACGCCGACGTGTGGTCCGCGGTGCCGCGAGGAACGGGCTCGCCGGAGTGCGGCATGCCGGACTACGACGCGCTGGCCGGGACCTCGATGGCGGCACCGCAGGTGGCCGGTGTCGCCGCGCTGCTGGGAGCCCAGGGCCGGGATGCCGACGGCATCGAGCAATCGCTGATGGAGACCGCGGTGACCCCGATCCTCGGGACGCGCGGGCTCTACGACCCGATCTACGGGTACGGCGTCGTCGACGCCCTGGCCGCCGTGCAGCAGCCGCTGTGAGCACGACGTGACCGGGCAGTCGTGACCGGAACGCCGTGAGCGGTAATGCTTTTCGCTATTATCACTCACGGCGTTCCAGCGCTGTTGCGAAACCGCTCGACCGCACGCGCCGATCCGGGAACAATGACGTCATCGGGCAAGATGACAACGCGGTCTCGGGAGTGCGCGGGCGATGGATTTCTCCAAGCTGTTCAAGATGGTCACACCGGCCAAGCACCATTCCTCCGATCATTCCGGTTCCGGCAGGAAGCGCGGCCGGGGATCCGGCTCCGGCGGGCGCCACGGTTCCAGCAGCGGCGATCACCACCGGCGCAGGCGATCCAGCAGCGGTGGGCATCGCCGTCGTCGCAGTCACAGCTGATCGTGGGCGAGCAGCGTGCGGTGCTGATCGAGTCCGCGAGCTCCTACTACCCGGACGAGCCGACGCAGACGTGGGGCCCGCCCGGGCCCGTGCTGGGCCCCGGCGACGCCCTGGCGCCCGGTTACCGGGTGGTCACGCATCTGCGCCGGGGCGGCAGGCTCGACGTATACGACGTGTGGAGCGAGCAGCGGACGTGCCGCTGCATCGCGAAGACCCTGCGTCCGGAGCGGGCGACCGATGAGCGCGCGATCTGCTGGCTGCGCAACGAGGGCGTGCTGCTGACCCAGTTCGCCCATCCGCACCTGGTGCGCGGCTACGAGATCGTGCGCAACGACGACCCGGACCGCCCGGTGCTGATCACCGAGACGCTGCCCGGGAGCACGCTGAGCTACTTGATCGCCGAGCACGGCACGCTGGAGCCGCTCGACGTGGCCGTGCTGGGAATGCAGCTGTGCTCGGTGCTGACGTACTTGCACCGGCACAACTGGGTGCACCTGGACGTCAAACCGTCCAATGTGGTCGAAGCGGGCGGTCGCGCCGTGCTGCTCGACCTGAGCCTGGTGTGCCGGGTCGGCGAGCGCAGCTCGGCGGGCACCTTCGACTACCTGTCCCCGGAGCAGGCCGCCGGCGAGCGGATGACGCCGGCCGCGGACGTATGGGGGTTGGGCGTGACCCTCTACGAATCGTTGTCCGGCACGACTCCCTGGGCCGAGGAATCGCACCGGCAGCGATCCGACGGCGGCAGCCGCTACTACCCCCAGCGCGAGCGACCGGCCGCCCCGGTGGGCACTCATCGCGACCTGCCGGCGGCGCTGTCGCAACTGGTGGACGCCTGCCTGGCTCCCGAGCCGAAGGATCGGCCGAGCATCGCCGAGGTCTCGGCCTGCCTGATCGACTGGTCCGGCCTGGACCCGGCAGCGGCGGACCCGGGGTAGCGCCCCCGGGGACATGCGGTCCCCGGCGAGCGCAGCGGCTTCCGGACGGCCTAGCGGCGCCGGAAGGCGATCGCGCAAGCGGTGATCGCGACGGCCAGCGCCAGCTGCCCGCCCCAGACGATCCGGTTGACGTTCACCGCGGGGTGCCAGGCGACCGCGCCGTCGGCGGAGATGGCGAACGCCCCGGCCGGTTCGGCGTTGAGCCCGAACCCGCCGCCCGCGCCGTTCTCGTCGGCCTTTCCGCCGCCGCCTCCGCCGCCACCGCCGCGCACCCGGGCCACCGGCAGCAGGGTGGTCCCGCCCTGCTGCACCGGCGTCCCGAACACCTCGCGCTCGCCGAGCCTGCCCGCGAGTTGCGTCGCGATGTCGCCGTTGTGCTCCATGCCCATACCTCCCGGATCCGGTTCACCCAGTCTGCCCGCCCGGCGACGAACGCGCGGGCCAAACCGGGCGAGGGAGTCAGAAGGTGATGACCTGGCGCATCGCCCGCCCGGAGGCCAGCTCGTCCATCGCGCGGTTGATGCCGTCGAGGGTGACCTCGCCCGAGACCAGTTCGTCGACCGGCAGCTTCCCCGCCCGGTAGAGATCGGCGTATTCCGGGATGTCCTCGCTCGGCAGCCCCGACCCCAGGAACGAGCCGATGATGGTGCGGGTCTCGCTGACCAGGGCCAGCGGCGAGATCGTGCTCCGGGCTTCCGGCGACGGCAACCCCACCGAAACGGTGCGGCCCGCGGGCGCGGTGACCGCGACAGCGGTCTCGAACGCCTTGCCGTTGCCGCTCGCGTCGATGACGACCGCGGATTTGTGCCCGGACTCGACGGCCTCGTCCGGGTCGAGCGCGCCGGTCGCGCCGAGCTCGCGCCCCCGGTCGCGCTTGTCCTGCAGCGGATCGACGACGGTGACGCTCCCGGCGCCCAGGGCCTTGGCGACCAGCACCGCGGCCATGCCCACCCCGCCGACGCCGACGACCGTGACGTCCTCGCCCGGCTGCAGCGCGGCGGCGTTCTTCACCGCCCCGCCGCCGGTGAGCACCGCGCAACCGAGCAGCGCTCCGATCCCCGGCGGGATGTCGTCGTCGACCGGGACCATCGAGTGCCGGTCGACCACCGCGTGCGTGGCGAAGCCGGAAACGCCGCAGTGGTGCTGCACCTCGGCGCCGTTCCAGCTCAGCCTGCGCTCGCCGGAGAGCAGGGTGCCCGCGCCGTTGGCCGCCCAGCCGGGCGTGCACAGCCGCTTGCCACCCGCCCGGCAGGCCTCGCACTCCTCGCAGCGCGGCACGAAGTAGAGCACCACCCGCTGCCCCTCGGCGACGTCGGTGACCCCGGGCCCGACCCGCTCGATCCGCCCGCATGCCTCGTGCCCCAGCAGCATCGGGGTCGGCCGCACCCGGTTTCCGTCCACAACGGACAGATCGGAGTGGCACACCCCCGCGGCCTCCAGCCGCACGAGCGCCTCCCCGGGACCCGGCTCACCGAGATCCAGCTCGGTCACCGCGATCGGCTCGGACGACTCCCAAGGACCAGGCCTGCCGCATTCCTGCAGCACAGCACCCCGGATCCGCATACCCACGCTCCTTCCGACAGACCCATCTCCGCACGTCGGACCTCCCGGCGCAAGACACTTGCCGCAACCCGCGCGAACGCCCCGGCGAATCCGCTGTTCACCGGGGCGTTCGCGGTCGGCTCAGAGGCGCCCGAGCGCGCGCAGGTCGTCCTCGGCCAGGCCGGTCATGGACTCGACCTCCTCGGCATCGGTGGCGCCGTTGTCCAGCGCGCGGACGAAGGAGGCAGCCAGCGCTCGGGCCGTGGCGGGCTCGTCGAGCACCGCGCCGCCCGCCGCGGACGTGTAGGCCGCGAGCCTGGCCGCCTCCGCACCGGCGGAGTCCCGGAAGGCGGCGAAGACGGCCGCGTAGCGGGTGACCAGCTGGGCCGGGTGCAGGTCCCAGCTCTGGTAGAAGCCGTGGGCCAGCGACCTGCGGAGCAGGTCGTAGTGGGTCCGCCAGCCGTGCTCGACCTGCTCGCCGACCGGCAGGACGTTCGTCGAGCCGTCCGAGAGGAACACGCCCGTGCCCGCGGCGGCGACCTGCATGGCGTGCCGGGCGAAATCGCAGGCGCCGTGCGCGAGGTGCTGGTGCGCGGCGGTCAGCCCGCAGGCGGCGGTGTAGTCGTAGGTGCCGAAGTGCAGCCCGCTCACCCGGCCGGCACCGGCACCGAGGAAGCGCGGCAGCGCGAACCGGCCCTCGGAGTCCACGATGGACTGGGTGGTCTCGACCTGGATCTCGAACCGCAGCGCGCCGTCGGCCAGCCCGAATCGCCGTTCGGCCAGCGCCAGGACCTCCACGAACACCTCGACCTGGGCCACGTCGACGACCTTCGGGAAGGTCAGCACCAGCCCGTCCGGCACGCTGCCGTGCCGCGCCAGCAGGGCGGTCAGGAACACGTCGAGGGTGCGCACCGAGCGCGCCCGCAGCTGCGGGGTGTCGAAGGACTTCACCCGTAACCCGAAGACGCCCGGGGCCACGCCGTCGCGCAGCCAGTCCGCCACGACGCCCGCGGTGCGCTCCGCGTCGGCGTCCTCGACGGCGTCCGGGTCCGCGGCTCCCGCGGGGGCGAGGTAGCCGTCCTCGAAGTCGATCCGCAGGTCCTCCACCGGATCCGAGGCCAGCTTCGACCGCACCCGGGGGTGCACGGCCCCGGCGATCTCGCCGGAGAGGCCGAGCGCGGAAGCCAGCGCCTCCGGCGTGGCGGCGTGCGAGTCCAGCGCGGACAGCGCCTCGGAACCCCAACGCCGCAGCACTTCGGCGTCCACGCGATCCGCGGGCACGTAGCAGGTGTGCACCGGCTGCCGCGCGGCGCGCGCACCGGGGTACCGCCGCGCGACGTGATCGTCCACAGCGGACAGGCGCGACAGCAGGCGGTTGACTTCTGCGGTTTCCAACGAGGTTCCGGACACTCGAACTCCCCTCAACGTGAAAGCGGGGGTGCCGGAACGCAACGCCGGCACCCCCACCAGGACCACTCAGTCGATCTGCTCGTAAGCGGGCAGCGTGAGGAAGTCGACGAAGTCGTCGGCCACCGCGACCTGCTCGAACAGCTCCACCGCGCGCGAGAGGTTCTCCGTCGGGAACCCGGCCTCGCTGCGCAGCGACTTCTCCACGTCGGCCAGGTTCTCGCGCACCAGCTCGAGGGTGACCTGCTGGCCGTTGGACAGCGTCACGCTGTTGTGCAGCCACTGCCAGATCTGCGAGCGCGAGATCTCGGCGGTCGCGGCGTCCTCCATCAGGTTGTGGATCGCCGCCGCGCCGTTGCCGCCCAGCCAGGACGTGATGTAGCGGACGCCGACGTCCACGGCCGCGCGCAGGCCCTCGGCGGTCTTCTCACCGGGGGTCTCGGACACGGCCAGCAGCTGGTCGGCGGTGATCTCGACGTCCTCGCGCTTGCGGTCGATCTGGTTCGGCTTGTCGCCGAGGACCGCGTCGAACTCCTCGAAGCAGATCGGGACCAGACCGGGGTGCGCGACCCAGGAACCGTCGAAGCCGTCGCCGGCCTCGCGCTTCTTGTCCGCGTGGACCTTCTCCATCGCGGCCGCGTTGGAGTCGTCCTTGGTCGGGATGAACGCGGCCATGCCGCCGATCGCGAACGCACCGCGCTTGTGGCAGGTGCGCACCAGCAGCTCGGTGTAGGCGCGCATGAACGGCGCCGTCATGCCAACCGAGTTGCGGTCCGGCAGGATGTACTGGTCCGAGTCGCGGAAGGTCTTGATGACGCTGAACAGGTAGTCCCAGCGACCCGCGTTGAGGCCCGCCGAGTGGTCGCGCAGCTCGTAGAGGATCTCCTCCATCTCGAAGGCGGCCGGGTAGGTCTCGATCAGCACGGTGGCGCGCACCGAGCCGTGCGGGATGCCGAGCTCCTTCTGCGCGTGGGTGAACACGTCGTTCCACAGCCGCGCCTCGAGGTGCGTCTCCATCTTCGGCAGGTAGAAGTACGGACCGCTGCCGCGGTTGATCAGCTCCTGCGCGTTGTGGAAGAAGTGCAGGCCGAAGTCGACCAGCGCGGCCACGACCGGCTCGCCGTCGACGAGGATGTGCTTCTCGTCGAAGTGCCAGCCGCGCGGCCGCACCAGCGGCACGGCGTGGGTGACGTCGTCGCGCAGGGTGTAGGACTTGCCGCCGGGCACGTGCAGCTCGATCTGCTTGCGCACCAGGTCGTAGAGGTTGACCTGACCGGAGACCACGTTGTCCCAGTGCGGGGTGTTGGCGTCCTCGAGGTCGGCCAGCCAGATCTTCGCGCCGGAGTTGGCGGCGTTGATCGCCATCTTGCGGTCCGTCGGACCGGTGATCTCCACGCGGCGGTCGGCGATGTCGGCCGGCGGCGCGGCGACCTGCCAGTCACCCTCGCGGATGTGCTTGGTCTCCTCGAGGAAGTCCAGCCTGCCGTTGCGCGAGGCCTCGGCGCGACGCTCCGCGCGACGCTCGAGCAGCTCATCGCGCCGCGCGCCGAACGCGCGGTGCAGCCCGGCCACGAACTCCAACGCCTCGGCGGTGAGGATCTCGTCGCCGCGCTCGACGGCGCCGCCGAGGACCTGCACCCCTGCCGTTTCGGACATGAATCGTCCACCTCTTTCTGCTGCCGGATCTAAGGGGTTGTTCCAGCATGCGGCAGTAGCTGCGCGCGGTGCGGGACTCGAGTCGCGGTCCCCGCAGTACGGCGGCGTCCGAGGTTCCGCCACCCGCACCGCCGAGCGAGCCGCAAGCTGAAACATCCCCTTAAGACGGTGGTTGATGACTCACCCTGCCGCGCTGCCCCGATCCGCGCAGCGGACGAGCTCGTGGCGACGCGATGAACATCTCCATGAAATTCTGCATCGTGGATGTTAGTTTCCACATAGCGTTCAAGGCAACATGAGCTTGCACACCGACGGCGGACTAAACTTCGGCTGATGCCGGGAGAGGGAGCCACTATGACTACGGGCCCACAGCGAGCGGGCGGCGGTGTGCAATCGGTCGAGCGCACCTTCGAGCTGCTGGAGCTGATGGCCGACTCCGGCGGCGAGGTCGCGCTCTCCGACCTGGCCGAGCAGTCCGGCCTGCCGCTGCCGACGATCCACCGGATCATCCGGACCCTGGTCAACAACGGGTACGCACGCCAGCAACCGTCGCGGCGCTACGCGCTGGGCCCGCGCCTGATCCGGCTGGGCGAGACCGCCAGCCGGGCGCTGGGCTCCTGGGCGCGGCCCTACCTGGCGGAGCTGACCGAGATCACCGGCGAATCGGCGAACATGGCGGTGCTCGACGGCGAGCAGATCGTCTACGTCGCGCAGGCGCCGTCCCCGCACTCGATGCGGATGTTCACCGAGGTGGGGCGCCGGGTCGACGCGCACGCCACCGCGGTCGGCAAGGCGGTGCTGGCGACGATGCCGGCCGACGAGGTCGCGCAGCTGCTCGCGCGCACCCCGATGTCGCCGAAGACCGAGAACACCATCACCACGATCGAGTCGATGCACGAGGAGCTCGAGCGCATCCGCGCCCGCGGCTACTCCATCGACGACGGCGAGCAGGAGGTCGGCGTGCGCTGCTTCGCGGTGGCCGTGCCCGGCGCCCCGGCCGGAGCGGCCATCTCGATCTCCGGTCCGGAAGCGCGCATGACCCGCATCTCCACCGACGAGGTCATCCCGCTGATGCAGCGACTGGCGAGCAGCCTGTCGGCGGAGCTGAGCGCCAGCGCCTGAGGACGGCTCAGCCGAGCGCGGCGAGGCGCTCCGGCCAGCCCTCGCCGTGCGGTTCGAGATCGAGCTCGCGGACGTCGTCCTCGCGGCGGCGCAACCGGACCAGCAGGTAGTCCTCGGCGAGGCGCTCGGCCAGCCCCTCGCCCCACTCCACGATCACGGCCGCCTCGGTGAGGTCCGTGTCCAGGTCCAGGTCGTCGATCTCCTCCAGGCCACCGAGGCGGTAGGCGTCGACGTGGACCAGCGCGGGCCCGCCGCCGGAGTCCGGCTGGTGCACGCGGGCGATCACGAAGGTCGGCGAGGTGATCGCGGCGGAGATGCCCATGCCCCGGGCGATGCCGCGGGTCAGCACGGTCTTGCCCGCCCCGAGCGGCCCGTCCAGCAGCACGAGGTCACCGGCCCGCAGGCTCGCGCCGAGACGGCGGCCGAGCTCCAGCGTGTCGGTTTCCTCCGGCAGTTCAACGGTTTTCAGCGCGGCGCTCACTCCCGGTTCCCTTCTGCGGTTTCGATCGGTACGCGCGGCGCAGCAGCGCCTCCAGTTCGCCGGTGACCAGCTCGGGCCGTTCCATCATCACCGGGTGACCGGCGCCCTCGGCCTCGACCACGCGGGCGCTCGGCAGCGCCTCGGCGATCACCTCGGCGTGCGGCGAGAACGGCGTCAGCTTGTCCGCGTCGCCGCTGAGAACCAGGACCTCGCAGGTGCTCAGGGCCGCGAGCGCGTCCTTGCGGTCGTGCTGGGCCAGCGTCTCCAGGAAGTCGGTGACCACCTCCACCGAGGTGGAGCCGATCATCTCGGCCATCAGGTCCACCACGTTCTTCGGCGTCTTGCGATCGCCGAAGGACACCGCGCGGATGATCGACCAGGCGAGCCGGTCGCCGATCTTGCGCGTCCACTCGACCAGACCGGGCTGCAGATCCGACAGGATGGCCAGGCCGCGCGGCACGGGGTTGGCGCGGGAGAGCCACGGCCGGGGCAGCCCGGAGGAGCCGACCGCGCCCGCCGAGGTGCCGAGCAAGGCGACCCCGCGGACCCGGTCGGGGAACAGCTCGGGGCGCTGCTCGGCCAGCGCCATGATCGTCATGCCGCCCATGGAGTGCCCGACCAGCACGATCGGGCCGCGCGGAGCGGCGGCGCGCAGCACCGCGTCGAGATCGCGCCCGAGCTGGTCGATGGTGGAGGTCTTCTTGCTGGAGTGACCGGACTCGCCGTGGCTGCGGTGATCGAAGAACACCAACCGCGCGCGCGGTTTGGTGAGGGCCGGGAGGTCGCGGCGCTGGAAGTGCCAGCCGCGCGAGTTCAGCGTGAAGCCGTGCACGAACACCACGGTCAGATCCGGCTTGCCGCCGTCGGCGGGCAGGACCTCCTGCACCGACAGCGGGACGCCGTCGTCCGCGGCGACCGTGGACTGGCGGTCCGGGCGCAGCATGCCCAGCGCCTCGAGCTCCTCGTCCTTGCGAGCTCCCGCCCTCGTGCTGTGCGCGGCCACGCCGACGGCGGCGCCGGTGATCGCCGCACCGACGGCCCCGCTGGTCCAGGCCAGAACCTGCCACACCGGTTTCACGTCGTCTCCGTCCGGCTCCGGTAGCTGAACGTCAAGATCGTTACATCGCCGGCGATCCCGCGCACCGCACTGTGCTCGCCACCACTCATGGCGCCCCCACCGCGGTCCGGGTGACCCGCGGCCGGTACATCCCGGTGACGATCTCGTAGTGGATCGTGCCGAGCTCGTCGGCCCACTCGGCCGCGGTCGGTTCGCCCTGGTCACCGGTGCCGAAGAGGATCACCTCGGCACCTTCGTCGACGACGTCGCCGCCCGTGTCGACCACGAGCTGGTCCATGCAGACCCGGCCGACCACGGGGCGCCGCCTGCCCGCGAGCCAGACGTCCATGCGGCCGGACAACGAGCGCGGCACGCCGTCGGCGTAACCGACCGGGACCAGCGCCAGGGTGGTGTCCCGCTCGGCGGTCCAGGTGTGCCCGTAGGAGACGCTCTCGCCCGCTGCGACCCGCTTGACCAGGGAGACCGAGGAACGGAAGGTCATCGCAGGAATCAGGTCGTGCGCACCGGCCTGCGGCACCGGATCCAGGCCGTAGCTGGCGATGCCCGGGCGCACGAGCTCGAAGTGCAGATCGGGGCGGGTGAGGGTGGCCGCCGAGTTGGCCAGGTGCCGGATCGGCTCCAGACCGACCGCCCGCGCCTGCTCGTAGGCCCTGGCGAAGCGCTCGGCCTGCCGGTCGATCGAGGGGTGCCCGGGCTCGTCGGCGCAGGCCAGGTGGGACCAGACCGCCTCGACGCGGATCCGGCCAGCCGCCTCGGCCTTGGCGGCGGCCTCGACCAGCTCCGGCCAGAGGTCCGCGGGGCAGCCGCTGCGGCACAGCCCGGTGTCGATCTTGAGGTGCACCCGCGCGGTCTTGCCCCGCTCCGCCGCCGCGTCGACGATGCGGGCCAGCGTCGCCTGCGAGGACGCGGAGAGGTCGACATCGGCGTCGATCGCCGGGCCGAACCGGTCGCTCTCGACGAACAACCAGCACAGGATCGGCGCGGTGATGCCGGCCTCGCGCAGCTGCAGCGCCTCCTCGACGGCGGCCACGCCGAGCCGCTCGGCTCCCGACTCCAGCGCCGCGCGCGCCACCACGGCAGCACCGTGGCCGTAGCCGTCGGACTTGACGACCACCATCGTGGCCGCTCCGGATTCCCGGGCCCGGCCCGCGAGCACGCCGACGTTGTGGCGGATCGCATCGACGTCGATCCGCAGGTCGGCGCGGCGCACGTGCTGGTCACTCATGGCAAGGCAATAGTCGCATACCTGCGATTCCGCCCTATCTCCCACGCCGCGACCGAGCGCGACCGGCCGCCGGACTCGTCCCCGGGCACGACACGGCGCCCCCGTTCAGTCGAGCTCGGGAACCGCGTCGCGGACCGTTCGGATGGCGGTGGGCACCGCCGCCAGCAGCGCCGAGGCACCGATCGGAGCTCCCGCCGCGGCGCGACTGCCATCGGACTTGGGGCCGTGCGCTGCGATCTCCGCCGCCGACGAGTGGACGTGGGCCGCTTGCCCGCAGGCGAGCAACGGGTCCGCGCCGGTGGCCAGGAGGGCTCCGATGAGACCGGTGAGGACGTCGCCGGACCCGGCGGTGGCGGGCCAGGCGTGCCGGGCGTCGTTGACCAGCGCGCGCCCGTCCGGCGCGGCGATGACCGTGGTGTTGCCCTTGAGCAGCAGGTACACGCCGAAGCGGGCGGCGGCCTCGCGGGCCGCGGCCACCCGGTCGGCTCCCGGGGGCGCACCCGCCAGGCGGGCGAACTCGCCCGCGTGCGGGGTCAGCACCAGCGCCGCGTCGGGATCGCGGGCGTCCCACAAGGCCTCGTCACCGGCCAGCAGGGTGATCGAGTCGGCATCGGCGCAGACCGGGCGGCCGGACTCCAGGACGTAGCGCAGCACGTCCCGCCCGCTGCTGCCGGTACCGATCCCGGGGCCGACGGCCCAGGCCTGGACTCGGCCCGCATCGCCGACCGAACCAGTGGCCACGGTCTCCGGCCAGCGCCCCCGGACCGCGTCGGCGGCCGGGCCCGCGTAGCGCACCATGCCCGCCGTGGCATGCACGGCGGCGCCGGTGGCCAGCATCGCGGCGCCCGGGTAGGTGGCCGATCCCGCGGCGACGCCCACGACGCCCGTGGAGTACTTGTCGTCGTCCGGTCCGGGCACCGGCCAGCCCGCTCCGACGTCCTCGGCTTCCAGCAGGTGCAGCTCGGGGTCGGGCAGCTCGTCGTCGAGGCCGATGTCGACGACCTCCACCGCACCGGAGCGCACCGCGCCCGCGCCGAGCACGTGGCAGGGCTTGAGCCCGCCGAAGGTGACGGTCAGCTCCGCCCGCACGGCGTCCCCGTCCACCGCTCCGGTCACCGGGTCGACGCCGCTGGGCATGTCGACGGCCACGATCGGGACGTCCACCCGGCGCACCAGCTCGGCGGCGGTCGGCCGCAGCCCTCCGGTGGCGGACAGGCCCACGATCCCGTCTACGACGACGTCGGCGCGCTCGACCGCATCGGTCGCCTCGGCGCCGATGCCGGAGGTGTCCCGGTTGGCACCCGCGGCGGGCACGGCCCTGCCGCCCGCCCTGCGGAGCCCGTCGAGCCCGGCGGCGTGCGCCTTGTCCGGCGTCAGCAGCACGGCGGTCACGCCGATGCCGCGGCGCCGCAGGAACGCCCCGGCCCAGAGCGCGTCACCCCCGTTGTTCCCGGCTCCGACCAGCAGCGCGACCCGCCGTCCGGCGGTGCCGCCGGTCCGCTCGCGCAGCAGCCGAGCGGTCTCGGTGGCCACGCCCCAGGCGGCGCGCCGCATCACGCTCGCTTCCGGCACACGGGCGAACAACCGCTGCTCGGCGGCCCGAACCTGTTCGGGCGTCCACGCACCCAACATCGCGACTCCCTCGACGAAGCCCAAGATCCGGGCACAGTCTGCCCGGCAAGGGCCCGGAGAACCACGTCCCACTCACCCACGAACGGGCGAGCCGTGACAGTTTTGCCTAAAACTGTGACGCCTCGGCGCACGGAATATCCACACAGTTTTAGGCAAAACTGTCAGCGCTGACGCGCCCAGCAGGACCGAGGCGGCTCGCTCACTCGACGGTGACGGACTTGGCCAGGTTTCTGGGCTTGTCGACGTCGTAGCCGCGGGCTCGGGCGATCTCGGCCGCGAGGACCTGGAGCGGGATCGTCGAGACCAGCGGCTGCAGCAGCGTCGGGACCGCGGGTATGACCACCAGTTCGTCGGCGAAGGGCTTGACCTCTTCGTCGCCCTCCTCGGCGATGACGATGGTGCGGGCGCCGCGGGCCTGGATCTCGCGGATGTTGGAGACCATCTTGGCGTGCAGCTGCGCGCGACCCACCGGTGAGGGCATGACCACGACGACCGGCAGGTCGTTCTCGATCAGCGCGATCGGCCCGTGCTTGAGCTCGCCCGCCGCGAAGCCCTCGGCGTGCATGTAGGCGAGCTCCTTGAGCTTGAGCGCGCCCTCCAGGGCCACCGGGTAACCGACGTGACGGCCGAGGAACAGCACCGCCTTGGAGTCGGCCATCTCCTGCCCCAGCTTGCGCACCTGGTCGACGGTGGACAGCGTCTGCCGCACGGCGTCCGGCAGCGCGGCCAGCTCGCCGAACTCGCGGGCGACCTCGTCGGCGTACTTGGTGCCGCGAGCCTGCGCCAGGGCCAGCCCGACCAGGTAGTTCGCCGCGATCTGGGCGAGGAAGGTCTTGGTGGCGGCGACGCCGATCTCCGGCCCCGCGTGGGTGTAGAGCACCGCGTCGGACTCGCGCGGGATCTGCGCGCCGTTGGTGTTGCAGATCGCCAGCACCCGCGCCCGCTGGGTGCGCGCGTGCCGCACGGCCTCCAGGGTGTCCGCGGTCTCCCCGGACTGCGAGATCGCCACGACCAGGGTGTCGCGCCCCAGCACCGGATCGCGGTAGCGGAACTCGCTGGCCAGCTCGACCTCGACCGGGATCCGGCACCAGTGCTCGATGGCGTACTTGGCCAGCAGTCCCGAGTGGTACGCGGTACCGCAGGCCACGATGAAGACCTTGGTGACATCGCGCAGGTCCTGCTCGGTCATCCGCTGCTCGTCGAGCATCACCTGACCGTTGGAGAAGTGCCCGCGCAGGGTGTCGGCCAGGGCCTCGGGCTGCTCCTCGATCTCCTTGAGCATGAAGTAGTCGTGACCGCCCTTCTCGGCGGCCGACAGGTCCCAGTCCACCCGGAACGGCTTGGTCTCGACCTCGGCGGCGTGGAAGTCGGTGACCCGGTATCCATCGCGGGTGATGGTCACGACCTGATCCTGACCGAGCTCGACCGCGTCGCGGGTGTGCTCGATGAACGCCGCCACGTCGGAGGCCACGAAGTGCTCGCCCTCGCCGACGCCCACCACCAGCGGGGAGGAGCGGCGCGCGGCCACGATCGTGCCCGGCTCGTCGGCGTGCGTGACGACCAGGGTGAACGCGCCCTCGAGGCGCCGCGCCACCGCGCACACGCTGGCCGTGAGGTCGCCCGCGGTGGCACCCGAGGCGTACGCCGTCGACACCAGGTGCGCAGCGGTCTCGGTGTCCGTCTCGCTGGCCATCTCCACACCGGAGCCCTCGAGCTCGGCGCGCAGCGCGGCGAAGTTCTCGATGATGCCGTTGTGCACCACCGCCACCTTGCCCACGGCGTCGCGGTGCGGATGGGCGTTGCGATCGGTCGGCGCGCCGTGGGTCGCCCATCGGGTGTGACCCACGCCGCCGTTCCCCTCGAACCGGGACGTTCCGTCCTCGGCGAGCTTCTTCTCCAGGTTCGACAGGGCGCCTGCCGCGCGCTCCACCGCGAGGCCGCCCTCACCGTCGAGCAGGGCCACCCCCGATGAGTCGTAACCCCGGTATTCGAGCCGACGAAGCCCGCCCAGCACGACTTCCAGCGCCTGGCGATGTCCTACGTAACCAACGATGCCGCACACGCGGCCCAGCGTAGCTAGTCCTGTTGGTCAGAACCTGCCGGGAGTCGAATACGGCACACGTGGCTTACCGCGCGCGCACGCCTGAGTCCGCTACGGTTGTCGACCATGGCACGCACTGCCAAGAAGGCTCCCTCCGCGAAACACGCGCTCGCCGAACTGTCCCGCCGCGGACCGCACGACGTGCTGCACGGCGACATGGCTCTGGTGGGCCTGCCCGGCGTCGTCTGCACTCCCCGCAAGGGACTCGGGCTGCCCGCGATCGCCTTCGGCCACGGCTGGTTGCAGCCGGCCAACCGGTACCTGAACCTGATGCGGCACCTGGCCTCGTGGGGCGTCGTCGTGGTCGCCCCCGGCACGCAGCGCGGCCCGCTGGCCTCCCACCGCCTGTTCACCGCCGATCTGCGCACCGCCCTGGACGTCGCCACGGGCGTTCGCCTCGGCGAGGGCGAAATCAGCGTGGACGAGAACAAGCTCGGGATCGCGGGGCACGCCATGGGCGGCGGCTGCGCGGTGCAGGCAGCCGCCGAGGACTCGCGCATCCGCGCGGTGGCAACCCTTGCCCCGGCCGAGACCCACCCGTCGGCGTTCGACGCGGCGAGCCGGGTGACCGTCCCCGGGCTGCACCTGGCCGCCGAGAACGACCTGCTGACCCCTTCGGTCGCCAACGCCGAGCCCCTCGCCCGCGCCTGGGGCGGCCCGGTCCAGCTGCGCACCATCAAGAAGGCCACCCACCTGGGCTTCACCGAGGGCACCCACTGGACCCAGCTGCTGATGCACGGCAAGCCGGAGTGGTCCACCCAGCGCATCACCAAGGCGCTGCTGACGGCGTTCTTCCTCCGCGCGCTGGCCAAGGACCACCGGGGCGACTCGCTGCTCAACGACGCCTTCAAGGGCAACGAGATCGACAAGCTGCACACCCACGGCGAACTCGCGTCCTGATCTGCCCGAAGGACACGCGCGGCGGGGAGCGAATGCGACACAATTCGCGATCATGAGCTCCCCGCAACAACCTGCTGCCGCCCCCGGGCAGCAGGCGTGGTATCCGCAGAACCGCCCCAAGCAGGGCGGTCACCCCCAGCAAGGCACACCGCAGCAGTTCCCTCAGCAGGGCGCTTACCAGCAACAGGCGGGTTATCCACAGGCTCATCCCCAGCAGGGCGGGCAGTGGCACTACGCGCAACGGGGCTATCCACAGGGCCCGGGGAAGCCGAACGACCCGCTACGGGTGACCACCGCCGTGCTGAACCTCGCGGTCAGCGCCTTCACGGCGATCGTGGGCGTGATTTTCGCGATCTTGTACAGCAAGAGCGCGTCCGAGGAAGAGTTCGTCCTTCCAGCCACCATTATCTGGATCTTCGGTGACGTGCTCATGCTCGTAGCAGCCGGCCTGCTGATCATAGGCGCGGTTCGACTCCTCCAGAGGCAGCGCGTGGGAGCACCGTTCACCCTGGCCGGCGGAGCGGTCAGCACGTCCGCGGCGATCGCGAACTACGTCAGCGGTTACGCGTGGGCAGCGAGCACCTCTTCAAACGCACCGACGATCATCGAGTACGTGCCGTACGTCCCACGCAACCCCTTCATCGCGGCAATGCTGATCATCGGGCTCGTCCCGCTGGTTCTCGGACTGCTCCCGCCGTTGCGCCGCGGCTTGCGCTGAGCAGCGCCGGCGACCGGTTCCCGGCACGAGCTCGGAACCAGAAGACCTCCCCGTCGCGGTGACGGGGAGGTCTTCTTCGGTGTCACCTCAGCCAGGTCTGGTTCTCGTAGTCGTCGTCATCGTCGAACGCGGGCCGCTGCCTGCGCGGTGCCGGTTTCGGCTGTGCCGGGGGCTTCGGCGCAGCCGGGGGCGGAGCCTGCTGAGCTTGCTGCTGGTCGCGACGACCGAAGCGGCCCGCCTGCACCTGCCACTTCGGATCGGGCGGCGGTGTCCGGTCGTCCGGCTGCGCGGCTGGCGAAGTGTCCGCCTGCGGCACCCCGGTCGTCTCGGCGGCCGCCGGAGTCGTCTCCGCCGGGCGCGCGATCGGGTAGTTCTCGATCAGGTCCTTGAACTCGATGGCGATCTCGTCCTGCGGCTCTTCGTCGTCCTCGCCGCCGACCTGGATCTCGTTCTCCCGAAGGGCGTCCTGGGCGCGCTTGTCGATCAGCTCGCGGACTCGCCGATCGATCTTCTGGACGTCCTCGGTGAAACGCTCGTTCGACTCGTTCGCCTTCTTGCCCGCCTCGGCGGAGGCCTGCGCGCTCGCGCTCACGCGCGCGGCGGCGGAATTGCTCGTCTCCTCGAACTTCCGCCGCGCGGCGGCCACCGCTTCGCTCGGCGAGTCACCCGCAGTCGTCATTCAGCCATCACCGATCCCGGTCCTCGCCCAGCACCGAGCGGAAGCGCACGTTGGAGGCCTCCACCCCGTCGTCGAACAACTGGCCCTCGGTGCGCCACGGGCTGTCGTTGGTGCGTTCCTGGTCGCCGCCGCCCTGGCCCTGCCCGGCGCCGCCGCCCATCATGCCGCCGCCCATCATTCCGCCACCGGTGGCGGCGCTCGACTGGCCCTGCTGCCCAGCACCGGAAGCGTCACCGCCGAGCGAGGACATGCCCGTCGACCCGGTGTTGTGCGGCGAAGCAGCCGCGTCGCCCCCGCCCAGCGAGGAGAGCCCGGCCGAGCCCTTCGAACCGCCCGGCTGCTCGCCCGGGCCGGCACCGTCGTCCCCGAAGAGGTTGCCCGCGGCGCTCCCGAAGGAGTTCTGCACGCCCTCGCCCGAGGTGAACGCGTTCATCCCGGACGCCTGCGGCGTCGTCATGGCCGGTTCGCCCGGCACCGGGCCGCCGAAAGCGCTCGCGGTGGGCGCGGTGGGTACGCCGGGCGTGCCGCCAGCGGCTCCTGCGGCGGCCGGGGAATCGGCGAAACCGGGTGGTGACGCCTCGGCAGCGGGCGCCGCGACCGGCTCCGCGGGCCGTTCGGCCTGCGCAACCGGGTCCTGCGCGAGGGAAGCCGGTGGCTCTCCCGGAACCGGACCGCCGCTGGCGCCGGGACCCGCCTCCGGAGCGAACGAGGGCGGCTCGCCGGGAACCGGACCGCCGCCGACGCCCTCGTCACCGAGCGCGGGAGCCTGCGGTTCGTCGCCGAAGTCGATCGTCTGGTTCAGCGGCGGCTCGTCCCCGCCGTTGTCCACGTTGACCTCGATCTCGCCGTCCTGGCCCTGTTCCAGGGTGATGGTGCGGTCGCCCTCCTGGATGACGGCCGTGCCGTCCGGGCCCGGCTGCACCGGAACCGGCTGCGGCCCGGTCTGCCGCTGGTCACCGGCGACCTGATCAGCTCCGGGCGCACCGGGAACGGGCTGCCCCGGAGCGGGTTGCCCGGGAACCGGTTGGCCGGGCATCGCCTGACCGGGGCCCGTCTGACCCGGCATCGCCTGGCCGGGCATCGGGCCGGGCTCAGCCGCACCGGGTCCGCCCTGGCCGAAGTCGACCGCGTAGGTCTTGGGCTGACCGTCCTCCCCGATCAGCTCGACCCGCGTCGTGCCGTCCGAGCCGGGCTCCTGCACGCTCACCGCGTCCTCGCCCGCGCCGAGGGTGACCTTCTCGCCCTCCGCACCGGGTGCTCCGGGAGCCGTCGGCTGCGGCATCTGCGGAGGCTCGGGCATCGCAGGGGTCTCCGGCATCTTCGGCGCCTCCGGAGCACCTGCTCCACCGCCGGTACCGCCACCACCGGCGCCCGCTCCGGCACCGCCGCCTCCGGTGCCACCGCCACCGCCGGGTCCGCCACCGGTACCCGGTCCACCGCCGGACCCCTGCTGCCCGGCTCCCTGCTGACCGCCGGCGCCCTGCTCGCCCGGTTTGTAGTCCTGCTCACCGCCCGGGTTCTTGAACGGGTCCTCCTCGAGCCCGCCGAGGTGCTCGGTCAGCGTCTTCCAGTGCTTGTTGACCGTCTCCTTGGCGGTGCTGCAGATCTCGTCGAACGCCTTGTACTTCGCCTCGAAGTCCGGCACGAAAGTGGTCTGCACCCACTTGATCGCCTGCCTGGTCGCCGGAGGGGTGTAGTCGTCGCTATCGCAACTGGTGGCGTCGATGCCGAAGTAGCCGCAGACCTCGATGACGGTGTCGTCGTCAGCGGTCCCCTTCGCGACCTCGATGATGCAGCTGATCTGGGCCGAGTTCCGCCCGCCGACGGTGTCGACGTTCGTGATGGCGTCTAGAACGCCGTCCGCCTTCTGCACGCACGCCTTGGAGACGTGGTGGATCGCGTCGGTGATCACCTGCGCGGTGTTGTCGAGGTAGTCGCCGACCTTGGCGGCGCCGGTGCTGATGTCGGCGAAGTTCTGCTGCGAGGCGTTCGAGGCGGCACCGCTCCAGCTGCCCCATACCGACTTCATCCGGTCGGCCATCTTCTGGGACTGCGCGTTCTGCTTCCGGGCCGCTTCCCTCAGGCCGTTCGCGTCGGCCTCGAAGTTGGCGAAGTTGATGTCGCGCTGCTCGTCGTAGCGCTTCTGGACGCCGTCCTTGCCGAAATCCCCCTTCGGAGGATTCTCGCGCATGAAGCCGTCGAGCTTCTGGTACTCCGGCCCGAAGTTGGCGAAGTACGCGAGCGCGGGCTGCCCCTTGTCCAGGATCTCGTTCGAGTTCGAGCAACCGGCGCCGCCGTCGGACGCCTTGCGGGTGATGTCCTCCAGGGCACCCTTGTTGCCCTGCACCGCGTCGTCGTAGTTCGACTCCTTCTTGCCGGCCTTCTTGGCGGCGTCGTAGGCGTCGTTGATGTCGTCGCCATCGGCGGCGTCCGAGGTCTTGTCGTACTGAACCTTGAACTTCTGCTCGTACTTCGAGAGCTCGCTGTCGAACTGGTCCCTCGCATCGAGGGAGTTCTCGTCCGCGTCCCTCGCGCGATGGCCGACCTCGGATTTGTAGGTGTGCTCGTCAGCTCGGATGTCCCGGACCAGGGACCGCTTGTGCTCCTCCGGGACGTCCGGGTCCTCGAGGACCTTCTTGATCTCGGACCAGGACGGGTACTGCGGGCTGGGGTCGTACGCGTTGCCGCTCGACGCAGTCACTGCTGGCCACCCGCCTTCTGGACCGTCTCGGCGTTGCCCGCGTCATCCCACTCGAGACCGCGTGCGACGTCGTTGAGGCTGTCCGCGAAGTCGTCGGTGATCTGGGCGTTCTTGTCGATCGCGGCACCGATGCGCTTGAGACCGTCGAAATAGGGCTGGGCGGACTCCTGGTGCGCGCGCCCGAAATCGTTCTTCCCCAGCTTCGACGACTGGACCTCGTCCTTCAGACCGCCGATCGTCTGCGAGTTCCCCTTGATCGCTGTCGCAGCCGACGCGAGCTCGCCAGTATTGGCGCTCAGCCCACTCACCGTGCTCTCCCCTCCGCCATCTGCAGACCGGCCGCTCCGAGCCCGCGACCGATGCAGATCGGACGGGCCCGGCTGCCCGCTCGGTTCCACATCTTGTCAGGGTGTTCGCCGCAAAATGGCCGTTTCGACCAGGTGCTTGCAGTCGCGAACGGGGATCTACCGCGGTGGGTGCTGCCCGAAGCCCTGCTGCGGCGGGTGCTGCTGCGGAGGCTGCGGCGGGTACTGCTGCTGGGGCTGCTGGGCGCCGGGCTGCCACTGCTGCGGCTGACCCCACTGCTGCTGAAGCTGCTGGGGTGGCGGGGGCTGCTGGCCCCACTGCGGCTGCCCGAAGCCCTGCTGGTGGGCGTTGTCCCGCTTCTTGCCGAAGACCAGGTAACCGACGCCGAAGCCGATCGCGCCGCCCACGAGCAACCCGATCAGCAGATGGAACAGACTCAACTGAGAACACCCAACCCCTCGTTCGTGGACGCGCACATCCGCACCCAGCAGCATGACAGGTGCGGGGAAGCGAGGGGGTGTCCCCGGGTCAGCCGAGCAGCTCCGCGACGCCGTTGGGCATGGCCAGCACGACCGCCGCGGCGGCCATCACGAGCAGCCACGCGAGCGGGGTGATCAGGACCGCGAAGAGGTCACCGAGAGTTCTCATGATCGGATCACGCTGAGGATCGGCGGTTCACCAGACGACTGCGGCCCTCGTGGACCGCGTTGACGGCCTTGAGGCCTGTGAGCATCAGCGCGGAGAGCGCGATGATCCCGACAACGAGCCCGACGGCGACGAGCCCGACCAACATGGCGACAGCGATGGCACTCATGTGAGCAGGGTCTCATAGAAACACGTTCTATAGGAGACCCAAATCACAAACGATCACCGAACGGTGGACACGATTTTTGCCAGTTGGTCCGCCGTGGCCTGTGCGTGCTGCTCATCGGCGGCTTCCACCATCACCCGCACCAGGTTCTCGGTGCCCGACTGGCGCAGCAGCACCCGGCCGGTCTCGCCCAGCTGCGCCTCGGCATGGGCGACCGCGGCGGTCACCGGCTCGGCCGTCACGGCGGTGGCCTTGTCCGCCACTCGAACGTTGACCAGCACCTGCGGCAGCCTCCGCATCACCTTGGCGAGCGTCTCCAGGCTCGTACCGGTCTCGGCCACCCGGCCCATCAGGCGCAGCGCGGTGAGCAGGCCGTCACCGGTGGTGGCGTGGCCGGGCAGCACGACGTGCCCGGACTGCTCCCCGCCGAGCGAGAACCCGCCCGCGCGCAGCTCCTCCAGCACGTAGCGGTCGCCGACCTTGGTCGTGCGCAGCGCCACGCCGTGCTCGCGCATGGCCAGGTGCAGGCCGAGGTTGGTCATGACCGTGGCGACCAGGGTGTTCTCCGCCAGCTCGCCGGATTCCAGCATCGCGACCGCGAGGATCGCCATGATCTGGTCGCCGTCGACGACCGCGCCGGCCGAGTCCACCGCCAGGCAGCGGTCCGCGTCACCGTCGTGAGCGATGCCCAGGTCCGCGCCGTGCTCGACCACGGCCTCCTGCAAGCCCTCCAGGTGAGTGGAGCCGACGCCGTCGTTGATGTTGATGCCGTCCGGGGCGGCGTTGATCGCGATGACCTGCGCGCCCGCGCGCTGGTAGGCGTCCGGGGCGGCGACCGAGGCCGCACCGTTGGCGCAGTCGACGACGACCTTCAGGCCCTCCAACGACTGCGGAGCGGCGGCGAGCAAGTGGTCGACGTAGCGCTTCTCGGCGTCCACGGCATCGCGGACGCGGCCGATGCGGACACCGGTCGGGCGCTCGACCTGCTCGGTCAGACGGGTCTCGATCTCGTCCTCGACCGCGTCCGGCAGCTTGTGCCCGCCCGCGGTGAACAGCTTGACGCCGTTGTCCGGCATCGGGTTGTGCGAGGCGGAGATCATCACGCCGATATCGGCGCCGAGGTCGTTGACCAGGTGCGCCACCGCAGGGGTGGGCAGCACCCCAACACGCAGGACATCGGCCCCGGCCGAGGTCAAGCCGGCCACGACGGCCGCCTCGAGCATCTCGCCGCTGGCTCGTGGATCGCGGCCGACCAGGGCCACCCGGCGGCGCGAATCATCCCGGTCGTAGAGGACGCGAGCCGCTGCTGCGCTGACCTGCATCGCAAGTTCCGGGGTCAGATCGCCGTTGGCCAATCCGCGCACGCCGTCGGTGCCGAACAATCGAGCCATCAGCAGAAATCCTCCTCGTGTCACCGCGACCGGTTCGCGGACAAGCCTCGCACAAACCTCCGAGGGGTACGTGCCAGGCACCCGGTAGGGGGAATTCCCCCGCATGCAACGACTGCGGGAGCAGGCCCGCCCCGAACTGAGGACGGACGCTGCTCCCGCAGGTGTTGCTCGATAAGGCTCGCGTCAGCGCTTGCTGTACTGCGGGGCCTTACGGGACTTCTTGAGACCGTACTTCTTGCGCTCCTTCTCCCGGGAGTCACGGGAGAGCAGGCCGGCCTTCTTCAGTGCCGGGCGGTCGTCGGCCTCGTAGGCGGCCAGCGCGCGGGCGATCGCCATGCGCAGGGCACCGGCCTGACCGGACGGGCCACCGCCGCGCAGGGTGCCCAGCACGTCGAAGCCCTCGAGGCGCTCGACCGTGGCCAGCGGCTCCTTGACGACCTGCTGGTGAACCTTGTTCGGGAAGTAGTCCTCGAGGGACTTGCCGTTGAGCTTGAACCCACCGCTGCCCGGCACCAGCCGGACGCGGGCCACGGCCTCCTTGCGGCGGCCGACGGTCTGCACCGGACGGCCGGAGGGCACCGGAACCGGAGCCGGAGCGACGACCTCGGCCGTCTCAGCGGTCTCCGTCGTCTCGACGGTCTCCTCCGGGGCAGCGGTCTCCTCGGCAGCGGTCACTGCCTCTTCCTGCTGGAATTCCTCAGTCACTTCTTGACCTTCGCCTTAATCTCGAACGGCTGCGGGTTCTGGGCCTGGTGCGGGTGCTCCGGGCCGGCGTAGACCTTGAGCTTCTTGCCCATGGCGCGGCCGAGCTTGTTCTTCGGGAGCATCCCCTTGATCGCCTTCTCGAGCAGCCGCTCGGGGTGCGAGTCGAGCACCTGGCCGAAGGACTGCTTGCGCAGACCACCGGGGTAACCGCTGTGCCGGTACTGGAACGCCTGGTCGCGCTTGTTACCGGTGAGGGCCACCTTGTCGGCGTTGATGATGACGACGAAGTCACCGGTGTCGACGTGCGGCGCGTAGGTCGGCTTGTGCTTGCCGCGCAGCAGCGTCGCGGCCTCGGTTGACAACCGGCCGAGCACCACATCCTCGGCGTCGATCACGTGCCAGGCGCGGGTCACCTCGCCGGGCTTCGGGCTGTACGTGCGCACGGGTCTACCTCGTCGTCGTTCGCGTCGGAATCGTCAGTGCGGAGCCCGTCTCGATCACGCCGGTCGGTTCGTGGTCCATTCCCATCGAACCGGCACGTCCGTCAGTACCGCCGCCCGGAACTCGCTCGCGCTAGCGAGCCGTTCTCGTGGCGCGGACTGCGACCGCGCACCGCACAACAAAAAATGAGGGTACTTGGTGGCTTCTTGCCCGGTCAAAACGGGTCCTCGGTAGCGGGTTCGAGGTCTCTGACCCGGCAATCGCCGCAGCAACTATAGCAATGCCCGAGAGGACCCTTCCGCCGCCCCGGCGCAATCGCCCCCGACCACGCGAAATGAAGATCGCGAGCTGCCGGGCACGACCGCGGCCCCGGTGCGAGGACCGGGGCCGCGGCAGAGCAATCGGCTCGAAGTGAGCTCAGCCACCGAAGCGGCCGGCGTTCTTCCGCTCACCGGCCTGGAAGGCCTCGTTGGCCGCGCCCACGGCCATGCCCATCTTGGCGGCGGTCTCCTGCATCTTGGCCGCCTCGGCGTCCCATTCGGCCTGCGCCTGCTGGTAGGACTGCACGGCCTCGCCCTCCCAGGTGGAGACCAGGCGCTGGATCTTGCTCTCCAGGTCGTCCAGCTCGCCCTGGATCTTCTGGGCCGCCTGCTGCAGGTCGTCCGAAGCCTGCTGCAGCTCCGCGAAGTTGACGTTGATCTCGCTCATTTACCTATCCCCTCGAAAAGCGTGTCGATCAAGAATGCGGGTCCGCGTGACGCGAATCCGAAAGGTCAGCCGTCCAGCATGCTCGTGATCTTGGAGATCTCCTGAGCCTGCTCCTCCTGCGTGGCGGCGTAGTCCCGACCCGAGGACTGCACGTTCTGCCCCAGCTCGTCCAGCTTCTGGATGATCTTCTTGCCGCTCTCCTGGTACTGCTCCATGAGCCGGCGGAAGGTGTCGGCGGCGGCACCCTTCCAGTTCTGCACCGGGCCCTCGAGCTGACCGTGCAGCTGGTTCAGCGCCTGCTCGACGGCGTTGCGGGCCTCTTCGATGTCCGTCGAAGCCTGCTGAATCGCCTCAACGTCCGCACCCATTCCAGCCATCTGTGGATGACCCCCTTCAAGCACTCGATTTCAAGTCCGGATGAACCTGCGACGCAGACATTGCCACGTCCGGTTCCGCCCTGTCCCCGATTTCCGGGCAAGCCGTTGCGGTTGTAAACGACGAAACGGAAACGCGCTGGTCAGGACAGGATTCGCAGTTGCGAAAAGTCGATGTCGGCATCGGTGACCAGCGTTTGCCCGTGCGCTCGGGAATCACCGCTCGCGACGAGAGTATCCACAGTGGACTGATTGGCGCCCCGGAGTTGCCGGCGTCGTCGGATTCGGCGGCAGGCGCCAGCGCTTTGATCAGCGCGCCTGCCGCCGCGCCCGACGGCGATGTCCGGTTCGGCGCGGAACCGGCGCGCGGATACCGGTGCGGTCAACGGCAATTCCGCCGCGGGAATCGCCCGCGCCCTCAGCCGATTCGCAGCGAGGAGACGACCTGCTCGCAGGCGCGCACCACGTCGTCCTTGCCCGCGGGCGAGTACTTGCATCCCACGCTGACCTTGAACCGGCCTTCGTAGAGCGTGTACCACTCGACGGTCGCCTCCGGCAGGTTCTCCCGGTAGTAGACGACGTTGCGACCGGCGAAACTGGTGGACGGCGCGAAGGAGCTGAAGCTCTCGCCGTTGGCGACGCTCTCCCGGTACTCGCCGTGCAGCACCTGCACCGCGCGGCTCCGATCACTGTCGGTGTCGAAATCGAGGCGCCCTTCCTCGATCGCGACCAGCGAGCCCTGCGCACCCCGCACGGGGGCGAGCAGGGTCTGCAGCTTCGCCGGGTCGCCGTCGCCGGTCGGCTTCCAGTCCGCCGGATGCGCGAAGCCGTAGTCGTAGGCGTTGAACTGCGCGGGCGCCTGCTCCGGCGCCGCCCGCGGCCGGTCGCCCCCGGTGAGCAACAGCGTCGCGACGGCACCGGCGGCGAGCACCAACGCCACCGCACCGCCGATCAGCCAGGGCTTCCGACGGCGCTTGGACTTGCGCAGGGGGTTCTCGCGGGCGGGCCTGGTGGGCTCGTCGTCCAGGACGACGGTGCGGGCGCGGCCGAGCTCCTCGGCGGTGCCGGGCGCAGGCAGCGAGCGGACGGTCGTGCCCGCCCACGTGCCCGCGGGCGCGAGACCGCCGCGTTCCGGATCGAGGCGCACGGCGCGCAACGCGCCCCTGGCGACGACGGTCTCGGGCTGATCGAGGGTGGTGGGCACCACGCCGGTGCGCTCGTGGATCAGCCGGGACACCATCGGGATCCGGCTGGAACCACCGACCAGGAAGACACCGGCGAGCCGTTCGCGCGGCACTTGGCCGTCGCGCAGCGTCGCGGGAACCAGGTCGGCCGCCGCCGCCAGCGGTGCGGCGATGAGCCTCTCCAGGTCGGCCCGGGTGATGTGCGCATCGGAGAACGGCGGCGGCATCGGCACGTCGGTGTAGGCGTGCCGGGACAGCGTCTCCTTGGCGCCGCGCACGTCCTGGCGCAGCACGCGGCGGCGCCGCCGGTCGGGCATCTCGCGACCGGCGACCAGCTTGCGCCACGCGTCGAGGTCGGTGCCGCTGACCAGGCGGCCGACGTGATCGAGCAACACCTGGTCGATGTCGGCACCGCCGAAGTCCGGTTTGCCCCGGGTGGACAGCACCTGGAAGGAGGCGCCCTGCTTGCGCACGACGCTGGCGTCGACGGTCCCGCCGCCGAGGTCGAGCACGGCCAGCGCGCCACCATCGGGCAGCCCGTGCCCCGCGGAGTGGAACACCGCGGCGGCGACCGGCTCGGCGACCAGCACGATCTCCTTGCCGAGACCGAGCGCGGCCTGGCGGAGTTCGGCGGTGCGCACGGAGCCCCAGTCCGCGGGATGGGTGAGCACCAGCAGGTCGACGGCCGCGCCCCCGGCGAACCGGCGGGCCTCGTCGACCGCGCGCTGCAGCACGGCGCGGATCACGTCGCCGACCTTGAACACGGTGCCGCCGAGCAGCAGCTCGCCCTCGTCGATGCGGCGCTTGGGGTGCGGCTCGAACCGGGACGGATCCACGGCCGCCTGGCGCTCGGCCTCGTGCCCGACGAACAGCGTCCCGTCGGCCGCGGCGAACACCGCGGAGGGCACCAGCGGTTGACCGTCGATGACGACCACCTGCGGCTCGGCCCCGCCGGCGGAGACCACCGTGCAAGTGCTCGACGTGCCGAAGTCGATCGAGACGTGCAGGGACACCCAGTACTCCTAATCGCCTGACCCCCGAGTGGAGCAGCTTAGAGGGTAGGCGCCGAGACCGACCAGCAGCGACACCCTCGCGGGGTGCGCATCGCCCCGCCCGGCCTTCCGCGTTCGAACGCCCGGGCGCGAGGTTGCTTTTGACCGGTCGTCGTACCGGACGGGACCGCGGAGTTCGGCCGGTTGACGCACCCGTCCGGGTGTGCGGCAACCGGCCGAACCATCGACGATCAGTCGCGCAGGCGGTTCACGAATGCTTCCCACTGCCGGCGCGAGAAGGTCAGCACGGACCCACCGCGATCCTCCGAGTCCCGGACTTCCACCAGCTGGCGCCCGACCGAGACCTCAACGCAGTCGCGCCCGGCGCCTGAGAACGAAGCCGTCTTCCAGCGATTCAAAGCATCGGTCATGTCGTCTCGCTCTCGTACTGCTGCACGTTCGCCCCCGGCGGGGTGACGAATCGCCGCGGGTGTGCCTTCCACGTTCGAAACGTCCCGACGCTAAGCGCCTCGGGAACCTTCATCCTTCGCCCTTCCGGGGAGAGCTGCCGCGCAGGCGGTTCAGGAAGACTTCCCACTGCCGGCGCGAGAAGGTCAGCACGGACCCACCGCGATCCTCCGAGTCCCGGACCTCGACCAGCTCGCGCCCCACCGAGACCTCAACGCAGTCCGCGCCCGCGCCACTGTGGGAAGCCGTCCGCCAGCCATGCAACTCGTGGGTCATCCCAGCTCGCTCTCGTACTGCTGCACGTACGAGTTCAGTATCCCGCGAGAGTCTTCCGCGCACGAAGCCTTGTTTCCAAGAGTTGAACGCCGCCCGCGAACTAGCCAACGTTCTCGGCGTCGTCGCTGAACGCCCCGGACAGGTGCGCTTCCAGGTAGCTGACCGGGTTCCCGGGTCGGGATCGGCCCCGGCGAAGCCACCGCGGCAGGTGGTCTGCGCGAACCGAGCGAGATCACGCGGATCGTGGAACCGACCTGCATGGGCTGCTGGCAGCACCTCGCGACGAAGTTCGCCGGCTGAGCAGCGGTCCGGAGTCATCCGCCCGATCGAGGTGCGGCCTGGCATCTCGCCGCGCGCTTCGGGCGCTGCGCGCACGAGCACGGCATCCACTTCGCCTCATCCGGAGCCGAAACCAGCTGAGCCCGACCGGCAAGACACCCGTGCGGTGATATCCGCCGGGCGCCAAGCGTTTCGGAGCGACGCGCGCGCTCCTGGCCGAGCGACCTGCGCGCAGCGCCCGCGAGCGAGCGGGCTCGGCGGCGCTAGGGGCCTTGCGGAATGCGGCGGAGCCGCTGCTTCAGGCGGGGGACTCAGCCCGCGCCGCCGGGGGTTCTCAGACGTCGCCGGGCGAGGACAGCCGCAGCGCCGCGCAGGTGGCTGCTCGAGCAGCGGATCCCGCGGCCCGGCGGCGTCCGAGGTTCCGCCCCGGCAACGCCCGCAACCCAAACTGGAACATCGCCTCAGGAGAACTTGCCCTCGATGGGCCAGGCGATCTCCCAAGCCTTCTGGCAGGCCGCAGCGGCGTCGGCGGTCCCCTCCAGGGCTTCGGGAGCGTAGGCGACCTGGACGTTGATCGAACCGGTGCCGACGACGACCGACTGGTTGCAGACCCGCTGACCGATCGATTCCTCCGGGATCAGCTTGAGGACCTTGTGCTCCCCGATCTGGGCTTCCTGGAAGAGACCGATGTCGGCGCGGTGCTCCTGCCAGTACTGCAGGCCCCGGCCCTCGTGCTTGGTGATGGCGAGCTGGAACTCGGGGTGCTCGAAGCGGCAGCCGGATCCCGTTGCGTCGCGCACCGGCTCGCCGGGCGTGGGAACGCCGAACATCACCATCAGCTCTTCGCCGGACAGCACCGTGCAGGGATCCGCACCCGCGAGCGAGCCGGGCGGTTCCGGCGACTCGAAGGTGCTCGCGCAGCTGGAGAACACGGCTGCGGCCGCGGCGGCAGTCACCGCCGCGGCCGTGATTCGCATCAATTGCACCCTTGCAAGCTTGCCAAGAAAACAGCTCGCTGTCGCCGGGCGGTCACCCTCCGCGTGGCGCCCGATCCCTCCCGGACGACGAAACCGCCCCTCGGACCGGCCGAGGAGCGGTTTCACCGACTAGGGAGATACTTCAAGTTCGGGGTTCGCGTGGCGGAACCCGCGGCGGCGCGAGCTGCGGCCCACACCTGGAACAGGGGCTAACGCCGCCGCGGGTCCTCAAGTTCCGCTCCCGGCACCGCCACGCCAACCGCACACCTGGAACATCGTCATTCCGGCTGGATGTAGGCGGTCTGGATCAGCTGCGGGCCTCCGCGGAGGCTGCGGCTGACCAGGGTGCCGCGTCCGGCGGGGAGCTGACGCGACTTGATGTTGGCGACCAGCTGTCCGTCGTCCTTGTTCGCGCTCATCGCCAAACCGGGCGCCGAGGTCTCCCGCATCTTGCCGATGACCGGCTCGAACAGGGCACGACCCGCACCGCCGGAGTTGCGCGCGAGGACCACGTGCAGACCGACGTCGGCGGCCTGCGGGATGAACTCGGCCAGCGGCGCGAGCGGGTTGTTGCCCTGCGGGGCGACCAGCTCGTAGTCGTCGACCACCACGAACAGCTCCGGACCCTTCCACCAGGAGCGGTTCTTGAGCTGCTCCTGCGTGACGTCCGGCCCCGGCAACCGCTTCTTCAGCGAGGTGACCACATCGTTGATGTTGGACTTGAGCTGGTCCGCGCTGACCGAGTACTCCAGCAGGTGCCCGGTGTTGAGGAACCCGAGCATCGAGCGCCGGTAGTCGACCAGCAGGATCAGCGCTTCCTTCGGCGTGTACCGCTCGGTGATGCCGCGAACGATGGTGCGCAGCAGCGCCGTCTTGCCGGACTCGCGCTCGCCGAAGGCGTAGAAGTTCGGTTCCGCCTTGAAGTCCAGGTAGACCGGGTGCAGACCGTCCTCGTTGATGCCGATGGGCACCAGCTTCGGGTGCGGCTGCTGTTCCGGGCGCGGCAGCTGGTTGTGCGGGAGCAGTTCCGGCAGCAGGCGCACCTGCGGGGCGGGCTGTCCCTGCCAGGAGCTCTTGACCCGGTTGACCAGGTCGGCGACGCCTTCGGAGACGTCGTCGTTGTAGAGCTCCCAGCCCATCTTGGCCGGACGCCGCTCGGCTTCGGCGGCCTCGGCCTCGGCGCCGACGCGGTCGCCGATGTTCTCCGAGTCCACTCGCGGCAGCGCCGTGAGGAAGTGCAGCGCGGAATCGTGCATACCGCGGCCGGGCCGACCGGTCGGCACCTTCTGCGCGGCCTTGCGCGGCATCTCCGTCTCGCCCGGGTCACCGAGCCGCAGCTCGATCCGGGTCTGCAGCAGGTCCTTCATGGCCGGGCGGATCTCCGCCCACCGGGTCGCGGTGACGAACACGTGCACGCCGAAGCCGAGACCGTTGGCAGCCAGGTTCAGCACGTCCTGCTCGAGGCTCTCGAACTCCTCGCGGAACGTGCGCCAACCGTCCACGATCAGGAACAGATCGCCGTACGGGTCGTCCTCGAACTCACCGCGCCGCTTGCGGTTGCGGTAGTCGTTCATGCCCTCGACGCCGTGCTGCTGGAAGCGGGCCTCCCGCTCGGAAAGCACCGTCTTGAGCTCGGCGACGGTGCGCCGGACGGTGTCCGGGTCGCGGCGGGAACCGTAGGCGCCCACGTGCGGCAGGCCGCGCAGCGCGTTGATCGAACCACCGCCGAGGTCGACGCAGTAGAACTGCACCTCCTGCGGGGTGTGCGTCAGCGCCATCGCGGTGATCATCGCGCGGACGGTGTTCGACTTGCCCGCGCCGACACCGCCCACGATCGCGCCGTGACCGCCCTGACCGGACACGTCCAGCACGAACGGGTCCTGCCGCTGGTTGTACGGCACGTCGATGAGACCGATCGGCACCTGCAACCTGCCGCTGCCGGTGTAGCCAGCGGCGGTGTAGCCGCGGTCGTCGGTCTGCTGCAGCGGCGGCAGCAGGTTGTCCAGCGTCGGCGGGGTGTCCAGCGGCGGCAGCCACACCTGGTGAGCGGGCGGGCCCTGACCGTGCACCTTGTTGATGACGACCTGGAAGTCGGTCGGACGGAGTTCGTCCTCCTCTTCCTTCGGTTTCTCCTCGACGACCTCCGGCTGCTCCGGTTCCGGGGGCTTCTCGACGAAGTCCGGGATGAAGTGCTTCGGCATCTTCTCGCCGGTCACAGGTGCCGGACCGCCGCCCATCACCGGGCGGCGACCGCTCGTCTGGTGCATGTGGCCGGACACGAACGCGGCGCGGAACCGGTCCATGCCCTCGGGGTGCTTGATGTAGCCGTGGCCACCGGTGGCTGGCAGGTCCGCGGCGTCCGGAACACCGATCGCCGCGCGCGATTCCGCCGCGTTGAAGGTCTTCAGACCGATCCGGTAGGACAGGTGCGAATCCAGGCCGCGCAGTTTGCCCTCCTCCAGGCGCTGCGAGGCCAGCAGCAGGTGGACCTGCAGGGACCGGCCGAGCCGACCGATCATCACGAACAGCTCGGCGAACTCCGGCTGCTGCGACAGCAGCTCGGAGAACTCGTCGATGACCACGAACAGCGCGGGCAGCGGCTCCTGGCAGTTCTCGTCGCCGGCCTCGCCCATCTTGCGGTAGTCCCAGACGTTCTTCGCGCCCGCCTTGTTCAGGACCTCCTGGCGGCGGTTCATCTCACCGGCCAGCGCGTCCTGCATCCGGTCGATCAGCGAGCCGTCGCCCTCCAGGTTGGAGATGTTGGCCGACACGTGCGGCGCCGGGTCGAACCCGTTGAACGTGGCACCGCCCTTGAAGTCGACCAGCACGAAGTTGAGCATCGACGACGAGTGCGTGGCGAGCAGACCCAGCACGATCGTGCGCAGGAACTCGGACTTACCGGAACCGGTCGCACCGATGCACAGGCCGTGCGGGCCCATACCGCCCGAGGCGGTCTCCTTGATGTCCAGGTGCACGATCTCGCCCTGCTCGCCGGGGCCGATCGCGACGCGGTAGAGGTCGTCGCGGGAGCGCGGCCGCCAGGCGTCGTTGAGGTCGAAGGTGACCACGTCACCTGCCAGCCCCAGCTGCTCGACGTAGTTGAGCGGGGTGGTCAGCGGCTCGTACTCGCCGGAATCGGTCTCGGCGGACTGACCCGCGGCCATCCGCCACGGGGCCAGCTGGCGGGCCAGCGCGGTGGCCTCCTCCATGGTCAGCCAGTCCGGCTTGCCGAACCACTCCACGCCGGAACCGCCGCGAGCACCGATGCGCTCCTGCTCGACGACCATTCGCATGCCGCGGCGGGCCGTGAGCGGCCCGAGCACGTCGGAGAGGTCGATCATGGTCACGCCCGCCAGGCCGCCCTCGACGTAGAGGGCTTCCTCGCGGCTGATCTCCGCGTCGTCGAGGATGATCACGATGTGCGGCTGGCCCTCCGGCGGAGCCGCGTTGCGCTGGAAGCGCGGCCGCTCGGCCAGCTGCTCGCCGAGCATGCTCTCGAGGTTGGCCAGCGAACCCGACATCAACCGCACCTGGCCGATGCCGTCGGTCTCGGTGGGGTGCTGCGCGTGCGGCAGCCACTTGACCCACTCCCACTCCTGACGCGCGCGACCGCTGGAGGCGACCGCGATCATCACGTCCTCGGGGGTGTGGAAGGTCGCCAGCTGGCAGACCATCGCGCGCGCCAGAGCGCGGGTCTGCTCCCGGTCGCCCTGCAAGCCGACCGCGGCGAACCCGCGCAGCGAGGTGGCGATCGGCAGGTCCGAGACCAGCGAGTGGGCGCGCACGAACCGGCGCAGCGCGAGCGTCGTGATCGGCTCCAACTCGTCGACCGGGCCGGTCTGCGGCGGCACCAGGCGGGTCTCCAGGCGCTGCGAACCGCGCCCGACCCGCACCTGGCAGAAGTCGTTGTCGTTGGGACGGCGCTCCCACATGCGGCGGCTACCCGCGGCCATCGACCACAGCGACTGCGGGTCCGGGTGGACCCACTCGCGGGCCAACCGCTGCTCGTCCGCGGCCTCGCGGGCGCGCTCGCGCATCTGGCCGAGGTACCGCAGGTAGTCCTTGCGGTCCTCGTTCATCTCGGCCTTCTTCTGCGACCCATCGCGCCCGCCGCCTGCCATCATCCCGAATGTTGAGATGAGCATCATCATCGGCATCATCATCATCATCGGGTTGTTCCTGGCCCGCGTGAGCATGAAGGCCATCATTCCCAGCGAGGCCACGATCATGACTGCGGGAAGCAGCTTCTGCACCACGTTGCCCGGGACCGCGCGCGGAATCTCCGGCGGCGGCTCGAGGTGCACCTCCCCGCCCGGGGGCCGGGGCGCGGCCAGGCGCGGCGGGCGCTTGAACTGCAGCGTGCTCACCGGAGGCAACAACCTTTCCGTGTCATCGGACGCGAACGAGCGCCATTCTTCACGGTCGATCCGCGCCGAGCGGCGGGGTGCCGCACGACGTGACCAACCAGATACGAAGTAGTTGGCACGAGTTCCACCAAACCCGTCACCTGTCGACGGTCGGTGTGGCCATACTAGGGGCGCTCTTCGATCGGGCGGGTGGGTTTCGACGAGAAAACCGGTCTTGGTTGGATCGAGCCCGCGACAAGTGAAAGCACATGACTTTGAGGAAGTAGGGGGCCCAAGTGGCGACCGGGACCACGGTGTTCAGCCGCGTGACGGTGGTGGCGCCTCAAACGCGTATCGACTTGGCGCTACCTTCCGACGTATCGGTGGCCGACCTGCTGCCGATGCTGCTGGAACACGCGCGCGAGCAGTCGCCCGACGGCGGTTCGCGGCACGGCGGCTGGGTCCTGGCGCAGCTGGGCGAGAGCCAGCCGCTCGACCCGAGCCAGTCGCTGTCCGCGCAGGGCGTCGTCGACGGCGACATGCTGCAGCTGCGCCGCCGCTCCGACGATCCGCCGCCGCCGCTCTACGACGACGTGGTCGACGCGCTCGCCGAGGCCGAGCCAGGCAGCTACCGGCCGTGGACCAAGGAGACGGCGGCCAAGGTCGGCCACGTGGCCGGCGCGCTGGCGATGATCGCCGCCGCGGCGGCCATCGGCCTCGCCGGGCCCGCCGGGCTGCTGCACCCGCAGGACGTGCAGGGCACCACCGCTGTTGCGTATCAGCTCATCGCCGCGGTGACCACGCTGGTCGTAGCCATCTTCGCCACCGGCGTGGGCTCGATCGTCACCCGCGCCTACGCCGCGCCGACCACCGGAACCGTGATCGCCGCGGCGGGCGGGTTGCCGATGGCCTTCGTCGGCGGCTTCAACATCGTGCCCGGCAACAGCCTCGAACCGCGGTTGCTGCTGGGCAGCGCCCTGGTCCTGATCTTCGCCTCGATCGCGATCATGGTGATCGGCGCCGGGATCGTCACCTTCATCGCCGCGGCCACCGCCGGAGCCTTCGGCACGCTGGCCTTCATCGTCGCCACCCTCGTCCCGCACGCCGATGCCACCGGGGTCGCGGCGGGCGCCGCTGCCGTGGCGCTGGCCGGGATCTCGCTGCTGCCGCGGATCACCATCCAGCTGGCCCGGCTGCCGCTGCCGCACGTGCCCGGCAGCTCGGAGGACCTCAAGGAGGACAGCGGATTCCCGGACTACCGGGAGATCGAGAAGCAGACCGGGCTGGCGCACCAGTACATGACCGGCCTGATCATCGGCTGCGGGCTGGTCGCCGCGCTGGGCGCGATGACCGCGGCGGCGGCCAGCCACATCTGGGGCTCCGCGTTCGCCGTGGTGGTGGCCGCCGTGCTGCTGCTGCGCGGGCGCAACTACGCCAACGGCAGTCAGGCGCTGGCGCTGCTGTTCAGCGGCCTGCTGGCCTCCGGCGGGATCGCGATGGGGCTGCTCTACCAGGTGGCCGACAACCCGATGGCCGTCGCGTGGGTGTTCCCGCCGCTGCTGGTCCTGGGCATGCTGGCGATCATCTTCGGGGTAGTGTTCCCGAACCGCCGGTTCTCGCCGGTGCAGCGGCGGATGGTCGACATCCTCGAGGCAGTGCTGATCGCCCTCGTGCTGCCGCTGGCCCTGGCCGCGATGGACCTCTACATGGCCATTCGCGACCTCAACCTCAACTTCTGAGGGGCTGCGTTGATGAGCTTGAAGCGTGTGGGGGCGCTGGGCGCCGCGGTGGGCGTCCTCGCCCTCAGCGGGCCCGCGACCCCGGCGTTGGCCCAGACCGAGGGCCCGCCCAGGCTGGACCCGTCGCAGCAGGCCGGGAGCTCCCTGGATCCGATGAACTTCCCGCAGCAGCAGGCCTGCATGGGCAGCAGCAGCGGCGGGACGATCGAGGAGAAGCCCTGGAGCCAGCAGGTCCTCGGCGTCGACCGGATCCACGCGCAGGGCCTCACCGGTGCGGGCACGAAGGCCGCCGTGATCGACACGGGTGTCAACCACCACCCGCGGCTGCCCAACCTCGAGGACGGCCCGACCAGCATTCACGACGACCGCGGCTCGGAGGACTGCGACGGGCACGGCACGATCGTCGCCGGCATCATCGGCGCGCAGCCCGACCCGACCGGCCAGGACGCCTACGTGGGGATGGCACCGGACGCGCAGATCCTGTCCATCCGGCAGACCTCCAGCCTGTTCAAGGACAACGAGACCAACCAGACCGTCGGAAACACCAAGACGATGGCCCAGGCCATCAACCACGCGGTGGCCAGCGGCGCGAACGTCATCAACATCTCGCAATCGTCCTGCCAGACGATCGCCCAGGCCTCGAACTTCCAGGACAGCGGCAACCAGATGCTGCACAACGCGGTCATCAACGCGTACAACGCGGGTGTCGTGGTCGTCGCGGCGGCGGGCAACGTCGGCGGGCAGTGCCAGAAGAACGCCACCGGCGACCCGACCACGGCAGTGCTGCCCGCGTGGTTCGACGAGTACGTGCTGACCGTGTCCTCGACCAACAGGCAGGGCGCGCCGTCCGAGTTCGACGTCCCCGGCCCGTGGGTGGACGTGGCCGCTCCCGGTGAGGGCCTGATCGCCCTGGACCCGGGCGTAGCGGGCGAAGGACTGGCCAGCCAGGTCGCCGAGGGCGAGAACGGCCAGATGGGCCCGATCCAGGGCACCAGCTTCGCCGCACCGTACGTCTCCGGGCTGGCGCTGCTGGTTCAGCAGAAGCACCCGGAGCTGGACGCCGGCGAGGTCATGGAGCGGATCAAGACCACCGCCCTGCACCCCGGCGGCGCCAACGGCAAGAACGACATCGTCGGGTACGGCATGATCGACCCGCAGGCCGCCCTGTCCGACGTGGTGCCCGCCGAGCACGGCAAGGCGCCGCCGCCCAAGGGGGAGACCCACCTCGCTGCCGACGCGCTGCAGCAGAAGGACCTCCCGGCCATCATCGTCGCGATCGGCGGAGCGGGTGCGGGAATCGCGGCGATCATCTTCACCGCGTTCCTGATCAACGCGGTCCGGAGCGTCCGAGCGAGGACCCGAGGTTCCGGCGAGGACTGAGCACCGCGCACACGGGAAATCCCCCTCATGCGAAATGCCCCGGCGAAACATCCGTTTCGCCGGGGCATTTCGCGATTTCGCGGTGCTGCGCGGGTCAGTCGCCCCGGCGGATCGGGCCGAGGATCTCCTTCTCCTGCTGGTTGGTCACCAGCCTGATCATCGCCCAGGTCATGTTGCCCAGCGCGATCACCTGGTCGTCCTGCAGCTGGGTCAGCGGCTGCACCTGGTGGTTGCGCAGCGACCAGATCCGCTGCGCCAGCTGAGCCTGGTTCAGCGGCAGGCGCTGCAACAGCACCAGGTCCGCGGTGTTGGCCGCGTTGCCGCTGCTGACCTGCGGGTGCAGGTACGGCAGCACGTACATCGTGGTCTGCCAGGCCGCGCGCGGCGGGAACAGCTCCTGCGGAACCGCGCCGCCGTCGTGGATCACCAGCAGCGGGGTGTCCTCGGAGGAGCGCGGGAGGTCGAACGGAGCCAGGCGGCGGATCTGCACCAGCGGAACGGGCTTGCCGTCCGGGGTCTCACCGGCCGCGCGCTCCAGGACCTTCCAGGCGGCCGGCCGACCGGTAGCGATGATCACCCAAGCACCCGTGGCCATCGCGCGCAGCGCGAGCTGCCGGGCCAGGTAGAGGCCGCCGACGGTCACCATCCTGGTCGGCAGGTTGCGCAGCAGCGACGCCGCCTGCGCCTCGCCCTGCGGATCGGACCCGATGATCACGCCGCCGCGATCGCCGGACGGACTGACCGCGTCCAGCGTCTCCGGAGTTACCAGGAATTCCGGTGCGACGCCCTGGTTTCCGGGCACGTCGATGGTCCTGCTTCGGCTCATGCCGCACCTCCGAGCGGCATGGTCGCCGCCAAACCTGCCAGCTGCGAACCGCGCAGCGGCGTGAGCGTCAGCCCGAGACGGTTGCTGATGGCCTTCAACCGGGCGTCGGCCGTGTCGAGCTCGTTGGGCGTGCGGGCGCTGACCCGCACCAGGCCGCGCAGACCGACCTCGCCGTCCTCGCCGACCGGCGAAACGGACAGCGCGATGCTGGTGGACAGCGCGCGAATACCCGTCAACGCGTTGAGGCTGTTGTTCATCTGGTTCGGCCACGAGGTGATCGCGTAGCTGGAGTGGCCGACCTGTCCGGCCGTCACGCCCTCCCAGCGCTCCTTCAACGCCACCGGGCGCTGCGTGCCGAGCACGCCGTGCAGCTCGGCCGAGGAGATCCCCGCCTGCAGCAGCTCGTCCGGATCCAGCGGGCGGGTGGTGATCCCCTGCTGCTCCAGCGCGTTGCGCACGCGCGAGAGCGCACCCAGCAGCGCGCGCTGCGCGCCCAGCACGCCGCCACCGCGCTCGCCGATGGCCTTGGCGCAGCGCTGCGGATCCAGCCGGACCGCGATCCAGGTGGTGCGACGGGCCGCCGCGGGCAGCCTGCCGAGCACCTCCATGTAGGAGTTCAGCGCGGGCGAATTCGACGGCAGCGAAGCACTTCCCGGGTAGCAGTGCCAGATCGGCTGGATCGCGTCCAGCACCACACCGCGGTCTTCCAGGCAGGGCACCAGCACGCCCAGCGGCAGGTTCGGCGCGTTGTCCACCGGACTGAGCAACGAGGGAGTCGGCTCGACCATCAGCACCGCGGTCCACTTGCCGTTGTGCCAGGACATCCCGACCGGGCTGCGATCGTGATCCTGGGTGCGGGCGATGACCAGGTCCTCGACGACCAGCCGCAACAGCGCGACCCGGTGGTTCTCCTCCGGGCCGATGATGCCGTCGCCGTCCTTGTCCTCCGCGGGCTCGGCGGCGTCCACGTTGGCCGGCTCGGAGACCCGCGTGTGGTTGCGGCCGCGGTAGTCCAGCACCTGGCCGAACCACTGGGTGAACCAGCGACCGCGCCGCCGCAGCAGCGCGATGATCAGCGCCACCCCGGCGACGCTCGCCGCAGCGGGCCACAACGCCTGGTTCCACGCGAAGATGCCCAGGCCGATCGCCAGACCGACCTCGATGAGCACGATGTTGGCCGCCGGGATGCCACCGAGCGTCACGCCGTTGATCCGCCTGCGTCGCGCGCGAATTCGCGTGCGGGGCGGATTGGCGGGCCCGGGAGAACTCGGCTGGGCCGGATGTTGTGTGGGCACGGACATCCGTTCGGTCTCTCCCCCTCGCAGGTTAAGTGCGGCGCAGAACGATCCGGGTGCTAGCCGCGTGAAGAGAATACTGACCGAGTCCGTCGAACCGCACCCATTCCGCATAACTCAGCGACTATCCTGCGAGACCGTACCTCGGACGGGAGAGCTGTAGGCGAAGAATGGCATCAACACCCACAACGAAGTCACAGGTCCAGGCCTATCGGTTCGTACTTCGCCGCATGGAGTCGGCGCTGGTGCGCAAGGACGCCGTGATGCTCCACGACCCGATGGGCTCGCACAAGCGGGCCACCGGCGCGGGAGCGGCTCTGGCCGTCATCGGCGTGATCGGGTTCCTGGTCTGGGGCCTGTTCGGCGGCAAGGGCACGGTTCCCGAACCCGGCAACATCGCCATCGCGAAGGAGAGCGGCAGCGTGTTCGTCGTCACCTCCGACGACCGCGCGCAGAAGCGGCTGATCCCGATGCTGAACATGGCCTCGGCGAAGCTGCTGGTCATGGCCCAGGGCGGCCAGCAGGGCAGCGGCGCGGTGCCGACCACCACGGTCAAGGAGGCCGCGCTCGGGGACTTCCCGCGCGGACCGGTGACCGGCATGGTCAACGCCCCCACCTACCTGCCCAGCGCGGACAACCAGGCCGAACCGTCGTGGGCGATCTGCGACGTCGGCGACGTGGCCAACGTCAGCTCCTCGCGCGTCGAGGAGGCGACCGAGGTCAAGACCACGGTCATCGGCGGTGACGGGCAGCACGGCACCGAACTCGCGCCGAACCGGTCGCTGTTCGTCGAGGACCAGACCACCGGTGACGAGTACCTCATCTACCGGGTCGAGCAACTCAGCGGAAACCGGGAGCACACCCACGCGGTGAAGTCCAAGATCTCCGATGACGAGGAGACCGTGCGCGACATCTTCGGTCTCAACAGCGCCACGCCGCGCACCATCACCACCAACATGCTCAACGCCATCCCGAGCGTGCCGGACCTGGAGGTCCCGGACATCGACGGCGCCCAGCTCGACTACATGTCGCGCTACCAGGCCGGCGACGTGGTCAAGCGCAGCGTGCCGGGCGAGGACGCGGAGTACTTCGCGCTGATGCCCAGCGGCAAGCAGAAGATCAACGCCGGCGCGGCCGCGGTCCTGCACGCGTCCAAGCAGAGCAGCCGCGAGATCCCCAACGCGACCGGTGCCATCACCGACGCACCGAACGCCGACGAGAGCGACCGGATCGACCTCTCGCACTTCCCGGTGGAGGTGCCCAAGCCGACGACCTTCCAGCAGGCCGACACGTCCTGCTTGAGCTGGAAGAACGTCAACGGCGCGCAGAACATCACGGTGACCCTCAACCAGGGCAGCCCGGCCGCGAAGCCCGCCGTGCAGCTGGCGCAGGCCGACGGGACCGGCCCGAAGGTCGACTACTACTACGCCCCGGCGGGCAAGTCAGCGGTCGTGCGCGGCACGTCCAACGAGGCCGGGGCCGAGAGCGGCCCGATCTTCCTGGTTTCCGACCAGGGCGTGCAGTACGGCATCAAGGACGCGGCCACCGCGCAGGGACTCGGCGTGGTCAACAACGCCCGCGAGATCGAGGCGGGACCGTCCTGGCTGATGCGCACGCTGCCGGGCGGTGACTTCCTCGACCCGGCGAACGCCAGCATGACCTACGACTCGGTGCCAGTCGGCCCGGGCGGGGTCAATCGGCCGCCGCAGGACGACGCGCAGCAGTCCGGAGCCGCCGCGGGCAGCTGATTCGCCCGCCCGAGGCGGAACCGCACCGCCTGCTTCGCACGTCCGAGGAACGAGCGAACCGCCCGCAGCCGGGGTTGGCTGCGGGCGGTTCTTTTTCCGGACGACCTGGGAGGTGCTGGCGATGCCGGGAATCCGGGTGGACGTCGACGTGCTCTCGACCTGCGCGCGGCAGGTGCGCGCGGCCGGCGAGGAGATCACCGAGACCACCGATCACGACCTGCGGCTCGACCCGACGGCGTTCGGCGAGCTCGGGCACGGCGCTGCCGAGGCGTACGCGCGGCTGTGCTCGGAGCTGCTGGGCAGGCGCGAGCGCGCGGCCGAAGCACTGACCGAGGCCGGGGACGGGCTGCGCGCGGTCGTCGACGCCTACACCGGTGGCGATGACGACGGTGCCGGTCAGCTCCGCGGACAGGAGCGGTGAGGACGATGCGGGAGCACGCCGAACTCACCGAGGAACTCGGCTACCTCGCGCGGGTGGCCGACGAGCTGGAAGTACCGCACGCCATCCCCGCCGACGCCGCCGGGCTCCTCGGAAGGCAGCAGGATCTGCGCAACGCTGCCGAGGCGTGGCGCGAGCTCGCCGAGACCGTGGAGCGCTCCTCGGGCGCGGCCACCGGCAAGCTCGGGGACGTCGACGCGGCCTGGGAGGGCGCGGGCGCGGACGCCTTCCTCGCGCACGTGCGCGAGGTCGGCCTGGCGGGCAACGAGCTCACCGACACGATGCGCGCGCTCGCCGAGGCGTTGGAGCACACGGCCGAAGCGCTGCGCGTGCAGAGCCGCGATCTGCGGGAACTCGTGGCCGACGCGGCCGACGAGGTGCGCGAGGCGATGCCCGGAGCACCGGAGCGGGCCCGCAGGAAGCTGATCGATCTCGGCGAACCGGTCGCGGAGATCCTGGAGGCCGTCGCGGATTCCTACCGCGCCCTCACCCACCGCTGCGGCGATCTCAGCGCCGACCGGGAGAACCCGCGGCGCTTCGAAGCCCCGGCCGCCCCGCACCCGGAAGCCGCGGCCGCGCCGAGCGGTTCCCCGGCGAACGCGTCGTCCTCGTCGGACTCCAGAACCCCGAGCGAACCGGAAACACCGGGTGCCGCACCGGATCCCGGCCAACCGTCCGCACTGGCCCCCGGCGCGACGACGTCATCCGCCGAACCACCGGAGGACGAGCCCGCCGCGAGCGCGGCGGGCGGCGTCGCCGGGGCCGCGGTCGGAGCCGCGGGAGCCGGCGTGGCGAGCGGCATGATGCCCATGGGCATGATGGGCGGAATGAGCGCGATGCTGGGCCGTCAGGGCGGCCGTTCGCAGGAGCGCACCAACGATTCCCGCATCAAGAACGGCCCCGAGGAGCTCTTCGGAACCCCACCGGACGCCGCGCCCGCGGTGTTCGGCGAACCCGAGGAGGAACCGGAGCAGGCCGAACCGGGTGCGGCGAGGCAGCTCGACGTGCCCTCCACCCCGCAGCCCGGAGAACCGAAGCCCTCGATCGCGGAGACGCTGAACCCGAAGAACTGACGGGTCCCCTCATCACGCGGTGCCAGCCGCACGCGGTGCGGGAACTCAACCGGCACCGGACGCCGTGGACCCAAGGATCAGGGAGCCTCAGCGGTGTGCGGCGGGAGCCGCTGTTCGCGGTGCCGGACTCAACCGTTACCGCCGCAGGTCCTGACGCGTCGTGCGGCTGCGGGATCCGCTCCTTGAGCAGCGGCCTGCGCGGCGTCGCGGCCGTCCTCGCCGCACGACGCGTCAGGTGCCGCCATCCGCGCCGCCACGCAACTCCGAGCTGAGGAGCTCAGGACAGGTCGCGGACGGCCCTGGCCTGCTCGGCCCTGGCCGCGAGCTGCTCCGGCGGCGGGTAGTCGATCGCCGCCAGGGACAGGCCGTGCGGCGGGGCGACCGCCGAGGTGCGGACCTCGGAGTCGAGGACCTCGTGCGGCCAGCCGGTCCGGCGGCGACCGTCGCCAACCATCAGCAGGGTGCCCACCAGGCTCCGGACCATCGAGTGGCAGAAGGCGTCCGCCATGACCTCGGCCACGACCAGGTGCTCCTCGACCCGGGTCCAGGTGAACGACTGCAGCTCCCGGATCGTCGTGGCGCCCTCCCGCGGCTTGCAGTACGCCGCGAAGTCGTGCAGCCCCAGCAACTCCCGGGCCGCCGCGTTCAACGCGTCCACGTCCAGCGGCCGGTTCCAGGCGAGGGTGTCGCGCCTGCGCAGCGGATCGACGCCCCACGGGGCATCGGAGACCTGGTAGCGATAGTGCCTGCGCATCGCCGAGAAGCGGGCGTCGAATCCCGCCGGGGCCTTCTCCGCCTTCCGGACGCGAACGTCCGGCGGCAGGATCCGGTTCCATCGGTGGGCCATCCGGTCCAGGTCGGGGATGCCGTCGGCGTCCACCGGCAGGCGGCTCGACGCGGCATCGACGGGTTCCACGTCGAAGTGCACGACCTGGCCATCGGCGTGCACGCCGGAATCCGTGCGACCGGCGACCACGACCGAACGCGGCACTCGCTCGCCGGGCGGTTGCTTGGCCAGCGCGTCCTCGAGCAGGCCCTGGACCGTGCGCTGGCCGGGTTGCTTGGCCCAGCCCGCGAAGTCCGTGCCGTCGTAGGAGAGCTCGGCGCGAACGCGAACGAGCCCGCCCTCCCCAGCGGGAGCGGCGGGCTCGTTCATGACTTCACCAGCCAAGATCAGGACTCGTCGTCCTTCTTCTCGGCAGCGGTCTCCTCCGCGGCGGTGTCCTCCGCGGTCGCCTCGGCGGCCTCGGTGGTCTCCTCCGCGGCCTCGGTGGTCTCCTCCGCGGCCTCGGCCTTCGGCTCGTCCTTGGCGAACTTGGTACCGCGAGCGGCCTCGGCCTCGGAGGTGGCGGTCTTCTCCGCCACCAGCGCGAGAACGGCCATCTTCGCGTTGTCACCCTTGCGCGGCATCGTCTTCACGATGCGGGTGTAACCGCCGTTGCGGTCGGCGAAGAACGGACCGATCTCCTCGAAGAGCTTGTGCACGACGTCCTTGTCGCGGATGGTCTTCATGACCTCGCGACGGTTGTGCAGGTCGCCCTTCTTGGCCTTGGTGATCAGCCGCTCGGCGATCGGCCGCAGCCGCTTCGCCTTCGCCTCGGTGGTGGTGATCCGACCGTGCTCGAACAGCGAGGTGGCCAGGTTGGCCAGGATCAGCCGCTCGTGCGACGGGGACCCGCCGAGACGCGGACCCTTGGTCGGGGTGGGCATCGGTTGCTCCTCTCAAGGGCGCGCCGGTGAACCCCGGACGCGCAACACAGCTAAAGCTGCTCTGTCTCCGCGTAGTCCTGACCGTCGTCGAAGCCGGTGTCCTCGACGGCACCGAACGACCCCAGGGTGGTCTCCTCTTCGTCCTCATCGGAGGACCAGCCCTCGGACGGGTACTCGGCCGCCGCGGCCGACGGGTCGAACCCGGGCGGGCTGTCCTTGAGGGCGAGCCCCAGCCCGGCCAGCTTCATCTTGACCTCGTCGATGGACTTCGCACCGAAGTTGCGAATGTCCAGCAGGTCGGCCTCGCTCCGCGAAACCAGCTCGCCGACGGTGTGAATGCCCTCCCGCTTGAGGCAGTTGTAGGAGCGCACCGTCAGGTCGAGGTCCTCGATCGGCATCGCGTAGGCCGCGATGGTGTCGGCCTCCGCAGGCGACGGGCCGATCTCGATGCCCTCGGCATCGATGTTGAGCTCGCGGGCGAGCCCGAACAGCTCGACGAGGGTCCGGCCGGCCGACGCCACCGCATCGCGCGGGGTGATGGACGGCTTGGTCTCGACGTCGAGGACCAGCTTGTCGAAGTCGGTGCGCTGCTCGACACGAGTCGCCTCGACCTTGTAGGTCACCTTCAGGACCGGCGAGTAGATCGAGTCGACCGGGATCCGGCCGATCTCGGCACCGGCCTGCTTGTTCTGCATCGCAGGGACGTAGCCACGACCACGCTCGACGACGAGCTCGATCTCCAGCTTGCCCTTCGCGTTCAGCGTGGCGATGTGCAGATCGGGGTTGTGCACGGTGACACCGGCCGGCGGCACGATGTCCGCCGCGGTGACCTCACCCGGGCCCTGCTTGCGCAGGTACATCGTGACCGGCTCGTCCTCCTCGGAGGACACGACCAGTTCCTTGATGTTGAGGATGACGTCGGTGACGTCCTCCTTCACACCCTGGATCGTGGTGAACTCGTGCAGCACACCGTCGATGCGCAGGCTGGTGACCGCCGCCCCCGGGATGGAGGAGAGCAGGGTACGACGCAGCGAGTTGCCGAGGGTGTAACCGAAACCCGGCTCCAGCGGTTCGATGACGAACCGGGAGCGAGTCTCCGACACCGCCTCCTCGGACAGCGTGGGTCGCTGGGAGATGAGCACTTCGTAATCCTTTCCTCACGGCGACCGCCATATGACGCCGATGGAATGGCATGCCCGCTTCGCGCGGGCCGGTGGCGGATTCCTGCACCGCCACCGTGGGCTGCGACCGCCGGCGACCGCATCGGGCCGCCGGCGGAACGCGTCACTTCGAGTAGAGCTCGACGATGAGCTGCTCGGTGACCGGGGTGTCGATCTGCGCGCGCTCCGGGAGCTGGTGCACCAGGATCCGCAGGTTCGAGGGCACGACCTGGAGCCACGCCGGAACCGGGCGCTCGCCCAGGGTTTCCTTCGCGATCAGGAACGGCGTCATGGCCAGCGACTTCGGCTTGACGTCGATGATGTCCCACTTCGAGACCTGGAAGCTGGGGACGTTCACGCGCTTGCCGTTGACCGTGAAGTGGCCGTGGCTGACCAGCTGACGCGCCATCCGGCGGGTGCGGGCCAGACCGGCGCGGTACACGACGTTGTCCAGCCGGCTCTCCAGCAGCTGCAGCAGGTTCTCACCCGTCTTGCCGGAGCGGCGGTTGGCTTCCTCGTAGTACGCGCGGAACTGACGCTCGAGCACGCCGTAGGTGTACCGGGCCTTCTGCTTCTCCTGGAGCTGCAGCAGGTACTCGGTTTCCTTGATGCGCGCGCGACCGTGCTGCCCCGGCGGGTACGGACGACGCTCGAAGGCCTGGTCGCCACCGACAAGGTCAACCTTGAGGCGGCGGGACTTGCGGGTCGCGGGACCGGTGTAACGAGCCATTGGTGTTGTCTACTCCTTCCCGCGGCTCAGACCCGACGACGCTTCGGCGGGCGGCAACCGTTGTGCGGCTGCGGGGTGACGTCCTGGATGGTGCCCACCTCGAGGCCTGCGGCCTGCAGCGAGCGGATCGCCGTCTCGCGGCCCGAACCCGGGCCCTTCACGAAGACGTCGACCTTCTTCATGCCGTGCTCCGCGGCCTTGCGGGCCGCGTTCTCGGCGGCCATCTGCGCGGCGAACGGGGTGGACTTGCGAGAGCCCTTGAACCCGACGTGGCCGGCCGATGCCCAGCTGATCGCCGCACCCGTGGGGTCGGTGATCGAAACGATCGTGTTGTTGAACGTGCTCTTGATGTGAGCCTGCCCGTGGGCAACGTTCTTCTTTTCCTTGCGCCGCACCTTCTTCACGGCGCCGGCGCGAGCCTTGGGTGGCATGCAGGTGTCTCCTAGTGAGGCTTACTTCCGTCCGGCCTTCTTCTTGCCGGCGACCGTCTTCTTCGGCCCCTTGCGGGTACGGGCGTTGGTCTTGGTCCGCTGCCCGTTCAACGGCAGGTGCTTGCGGTGCCGCAGGCCGTCGTAGCAGCCGATTTCGATCTTCCGGCGGATGTCGGCCTGAACCTCACGGCGGAGGTCACCTTCAACCCGGTAGTTCTCCTCGATGTAGTCACGCAGCGTGGTGATCTGATCGTCATCGAGGTCGCGCGGCTTCAGGTCGGGCGAGATCCCGGTGCCGGAGAGAATCTCCTTGGCCCGGGTCTTGCCGACCCCGAAGATGTAGGTGAGCGCGATCTCCATGCGCTTTTCGCGCGGGAGGTCGACTCCAACGAGCCGTGCCATGTCGGCTCCTTCTCCTTCACTCGGTCCAGGTCTGCTCCCGCACCGCCCCCGCACGTGACGTGCGGAGCCCCGGCCTGGCCCAGGGGTCTCACCGGTTCACTTCCGAACCGGCAGGCTGCGGGAGTTCTTCACTTTGTTGTGAGCTTGCCGCGACCTAAGTGGTCCGCGTCAGCCCTGGCGCTGCTTGTGCCGGGCGTTGTCGCAGATCACCAGGACTCGTCCGTGACGACGAATGACCTGGCACTTGTCGCAGATCTTCTTCACACTTGGTTGGACCTTCACGGTCGTGCTCTCCTGCTCGGACGCGTGTCCGGGTCGCCCCGGACACCGTGGAGGTCACTTGTAGCGGTAGACGATGCGCCCACGGGAAAGGTCGTACGGCGAGAGCTCCACCACGACCCGGTCCTCGGGCAGGATGCGGATGTAGTGCTGACGCATCTTGCCACTGATGTGTGCGAGGACCTTGTGGCCGTTTTCCAACTCGACGCGGAACATCGCGTTGGGAAGCGGCTCGATCACTCGACCCTCGACCTCAATGGCCCCGTCCTTCTTGCCCATGTCCTCCGCGTTTCGTGACGGTGACGGTTTGCGGGACCTCGCGATCCCTGACGCGACCACCGGAAGCCCCGGCGGCCACGACCGGCACACGCGCGGCCCGGATCGAAATACCGATGTTCGTCCGCAACGGATAGGCTGAAGAAAGCCACCCGGACGGAGCGCGCAGGCACAACGAACCGGCGCCACTCGTGCGCCGATAGTTCATCGTACGCGCCGCCGAATTACCACTCCACATCGGGGCAGCTCAAGTGGGCTACAGGCACTTCCTGCCGATGATTCGACCGCGTTCGGTTCGTCTGGATCGGTACCTATGCGCACCCTGAGAGCCGCCCCGGCACGGCTTGCGGAGGCATTCGCACCCTCATTAAGTTCGATCAGACGCTCGACAGCGCGGTCGAGGACGTTCACACCGGGGACTAAGCGAGGAGCAGCGTGACACGTTCCACCGCATCGCGGCTCGCGGCGGCTGCCCAGAGCGCCGTGGGCAGGCTCGACGAGTACCGCACGTTTCTGCACAGCGCGCTGCAACACCCGCGCGAGGTCGGCGCCGCCACGCCGACCACCGCGGCCGTGGCCGCTACCGTGGGCCAGGTCGTGCCCACCACCGGCTCCCCCGTGGTCGTCGAACTCGGCCCCGGAACCGGTTCGCTGAGCGACGGCATCCGCGCGCGGCTGCCGGAGGGCGCCCGGCACGTGGGCATCGAACTGGGCGGCGAGCTGGTCGAGCACCTGCGCGCGAACAAGCCCTGGCTGGAGGTCGTGCACGGCGACGCAGGAGACCTGCTCGCGCTGCTGGACAAGCTGCGCATCGACCGGCCGGACGCGATCATCAGCAGCATCCCGTGGTCGCTGCTGGCCACCGACGCGCAGGAGCACACCCTGCAGCAGGTCGCCGAGGCGCTGCCGCCGCACGGCGTGTTCACCGCGCTGACCTACCTGCCCGCCGAGCGCAGCGCGGGCGGCAAGCACTTCCGCGGCCTGCTGGAGACCCACTTCGACGAGGTGCTCACGACCACCACCTGGCGGTGCGCCCCGCCGATCCTGCACTACATCTGCCGCAGGCCCCTGACCTGAGCCGCTCCGCTGCCGGGCGCGCACGTGGGCGCTACCGGGGGTTGCCGGGCGCGACTTCCGGGGTAACCCACCCGAAAGCCCTTTTTCACCTGCATCGATGGTGCTTCGCGGGCCGGATCGCGGACCAGTTACGGTCAGCGCGTCCAGACCGAGGGCAGGGAGAAGCCGTGAACAAGCCACAGGAGTACCTGACGTTCATGCACCGGGCGGTGCGCTCGCCGTCCACGGTGGGAGCGGTGCTGCCCACATCGCAGTACGTGGCGGCTGCGGTCGCCGACCTGGTGCCCGCGCAAGAACCCTGCACGGTGCTGGAGCTGGGCCCTGGAACCGGTGCGCTCAGCGGTCCGCTGCATCGCCGGATCGCGGCCGGGTCCCGCCACCTGGCGGTGGAGATCGATCCCGAGCTGGTCGCGTACCTGCGGGAGAGCAAGCCCTGGCTGGAGGTCGTCCAGGGCGATGCACACCACCTGAGCAAGATCCTCGCGGACATCGGCATCGAGCGGGTCGACGCCGTCATCAGCAGCATCCCGTGGACCCTGCTGCCCCCGGACCAGCAACGCACCCTGCTGGCCGAGGCCGCGTCGATCATGTCCGACACCGCGGTGTTCACCACGGTCACGTACCTGACGACGCTGTGGCGGGAGCAGACCCGCGAGTTCATCGGCGCCCTGGAGGACACCTTCGAGGAGGTCCTCCCCCGCAGCGCGGTGTGGCGGAACGTCCCCCCGGCCCGCATCTACGCCTGCAGGCGCCCCAAGCCCTGACAGTTTTGCCTAAAACTGTACGGATGCTTCGAGCACCGGGCCGTACAGTTTTAGGCAAAACTGTCACCACCGCCGCGCGCTTCCGGCGGCTTCGGAGTGCCTAGCCCTGGCGAGCTGAAAAAGCTCGGCGCTGAACCTTCACTCCGCCTGGGTGAGGACCCAGGGGCCTTCTTCGGTGATGGCTACCGTGTGCTCCCAGTGGGCGGCGCGGGAACCGTCCGCCGTGACGACGGTCCAGGCGTCGTCGAGCTCATCGGTGTCGGCGGTGCCGAGGGTGAGCATCGGCTCGACCGCGATGGCCATGCCCACCTTGAGCTTGGGACCCCGGCCCGGCTTGCCGAGGTTGGGCAGGAACGGCTCCATGTGCATCTGAGTACCGATGCCGTGCCCGCCGTACTCGGCGATGATGCCGTACTCCCGGCCATCAGCCTTCGCCGCGGCCAGCGCGGCCTGCTCGACGGCGTGCGAGATGTCGGTGAGCTTGTTGCCCGCGCGAACCTGCTCGATGCCGGCCCACATGGAGGCCTTGGTGGCCTCCGACAGGGCGCGGTCGGCCTCGCTGATCTCGCCGACGGCCAGCGTCACCGCGGAGTCGCCGTGCCAGCCGTCCAGGATCGCGCCGCAGTCGACCGAGATCAGATCGCCCTCCTGGACGATCTCCTTCTTCGACGGGATGCCGTGCACCACGCGTTCGTTGACCGACGCGCAGATCGAGCCCGGGAAGCCGTGGTAGCCCTTGAACGAGGGCACCGCACCGGCGTCGCGGATCACCTGATCGGCAACCGCGTCCAGCTCGCCGGTGCTCACGCCGGGCACCGCCTTCTCGGCGACCGCGGCCAACGCCCGCGCGACGACCAGACCGGAGGCGCGCATCGCCTCGATCTCACCGCGCGACTTGAGCTCGATGCCCTTCCCCCGACGCAACACGGCACTCACCCTCGAAAAGTACTACTCGGAATCGCCGGAGGACTCCGGCACGGAAACAAAATACCGGCCGGCCACCGAAGTGACCGGCCGGGTTCGAGCTCTCACGCCTGAGTGCGCAGCGCTTCCATCGCCCGCGAGCTGATCTCCTCGACCGAGCCCAGCGCGTCGATCTTGATGATCTTGCCCTGGTAGTAGTCCAGCAGCGGCGCGGTCTCCGAGTGGTAGACCGCCAGCCTGCGCCGGATCACGTCCTCGGTGTCATCCGAGCGACCGCGCTCGAGCATGCGGTTGACCAGCTCTTCCTCCGGGACGTCGAACTGCAGCACCGCGGTCAGCTCCATGTCCTTGTCGGCGAGCATGCCGCTGAGCACGTCCGCCTGAGCGGTGTTCCGCGGGTACCCGTCGAGCAGGAAGCCCTTGGCCGCATCGTCGTCACCGAGGCGGTCGCGCACCATCTCGTTGGTGACCTCGTCCGGCACCAGTTCACCGGCGTCCATGTAGCTCTTGGCCTTCTGCCCGAGAGCCGTCTGGTTGCCGATGTTCGCGCGGAACAGATCGCCGGTGGAGATGTGCGGTACGCCGAGCTTCTCGCTCAGCACGGCCGCTTGGGTGCCCTTGCCCGCACCGGGCGGACCGACGAGAACCAATCGCACCAAGGGTCTGCCTCCGAATCATCGCCATCGCGCGCCACTTGCTGACGAGCTGCGCACCACCAGTACTGCGGGGCGTGCGGTCAAGCCAGACTACGCATCCCCGAAGAACGAGTGAACACACGGTACGGGTTACGCACGCCACTCCGGGCATGCCGAAGGCACGCCCGGAGTCGCCGAGTTTACCGGAGGAAACCCTCGTACTTGCGCTGCGTGAGCTGGCTCTCGATCTGCTTAACGGTGTCCAGGCCGACGTTGACCATGATCAGCACCGCCGTGCCGCCGAACGGGAAGTTCTGCGCCCCGCCCTGACCACCGGTCAGCCCGAGGAAGAACATCGGCAGGATCGCCACGATGCCCAGGTACAGCGAGCCGGGCAGCGTGATCCGGGAGAGCACGAAGCTCAGGTACTCGGCCGTCGGCCTGCCCGGGCGGATGCCCGGGATGAACCCGCCGAACTTCTTCATGTCGTCCGCCCGCTCCTCCGGGTTGAACGTGATCGACACGTAGAAGTAGGCGAAGAAGATGATCAGCATCATGTACAGCAGGATGTGCACCCAGCTGGACGGATCGACGATGTAGGTCTGCAGGAACCGGGACCACCAGCTGTCGTTCTGGCCCGCGACCTGGCCGATCAGCTGCGGCAGGTACAGCAGCGACGACCCGAAGATGACCGGGATAACGCCGGCCTGGTTGACCTTCAGCGGCAGGTACGTCGAGGTGCCGCCGTACATCCGGCGCCCGATCATGCGCTTGGCGTACTGCACCGGGATCCGGCGCTGCGCCTGCTCGATGAACACCACGGTGGCGATGATCGCGACCGCGAAGACGCAGACCATCGAGAACACCAGCGGGCCGTGGCCCTTGAGGATGTTGCCGCCCTCGGCCGGGATCCGGGAGGCGATCGAGACGAAGATCAGCAGCGACATGCCGTTGCCGACACCGCGCTCGGTGATCAGCTCGCCCATCCACATCAGGATCGCCGCACCGGCGGTCATGACGACCACGATGGTGACCAGGTTCAGCACCGAGGAGTCCGGGATCGGCGAAACCGTGCAGCCCTGGAACAGCTGGCCGCGCACGGCCAGCGCCACGATGCCGGTGCCCTGCAGGACCGCGAGCGCGATCGTGAGGTAGCGGGTGTACTGGGTGAGCTTGGCCTGGCCGGACTGGCCTTCCTTCTTCAGCTGCTCGAAGCGAGGAATGACCACCTGCAGCAGCTGAACGATGATGCTCGCGGTGATGTAGGGCATGATGCCCAGCGACAACACCGATAGCTGCAGGAGCGCACCACCGCTGAAGAGAGTGAGCAGCGAGTAGACGCTCTCGGAGCCGCTGCCTTGGATCTGCTGGATGCACTGCTGAATGTTGGGGTAGCTCACACCGGGCGACGGAATCGTCGCGCCCAGGCGGTAGAGCACCACCATCCCCAGAGTGAACAGGATCTTGCGGCGCAGGTCCGGCGTTGCCAGAGCCGAGCGGAAGGCGCCGAGCACGCGAACCTCCTGTACGCGAGCCGGTCGAAACCGGCCGGAAAGACATCGGCCGGCTTCCATCAGCCGGCACGGCGGGAAACTCCAGTAGCAGTGCCGCCGGCTCACCCCGCCAACGGGGACGACCCACGGCACTACTGCGCGACTTTAGCAGGCGTGGAACCGGATACGGACAGCGACCGAACCTTCACGATGATCAACGTTTTGCAACGTTCGGCCAAGCTGCGGCAACCGCGCCCGGTGCGGTGCGGTTGCCGTTTTTCCCATGATGACCTGCGAATCCGTTTCGCGCGGCGACCGCCCCGCACGGCGGCTCGCGATGTTGCCGGTCAGCCGTCGCCGAACCGCTGCACCCCTTCGGTCACCGGGCGCGTCGAGGCTCGCTGGTTCGCGCGGCATCGCGGCCCCGCGGCAGCGGCCGCAGCGGTGCCCGCTACCGCCGCCCCCGGGAGCGCGGCCCCGCGGCCGGACGCAAAAGCGAGGGCCGGCCCACCCGTGGGTGGACCGGCCCTCGCCGGGTGAAGCCGGGAGTTCTCAGCGCTCCAGCTTGGTGGCGGAGCCACCGGCGGAGGTGATCTTCTCCTGGGCGGAGCCGGTGAACGCGTGCGCGCTCACGTCCAGCTTGACGCCCTCGAGGTCCCCGTCGCCGAGGATCTTCACCAGTTCGTTCTTCTTGACCAGGCCCCTGGCGATCATCTCGTCGATACCGACGGTGCCGCCCTCCGGGAAGACCGAGGCCAGCTTGCCGATGTTCACACCCTGGTACTCGGTGCGGAAGCGGTTCTTGAAGCCGCGAAGCTTCGGCAGCCGCATCTGGATCGGCATCTGCCCGCCCTCGAAACGAGGGGAGACGGTCTTGCGCGCCGTGGTGCCCTTGGTACCGCGACCGGCGGTCTTGCCCTTGGAGCCCTCACCGCGGCCGACGCGGATCTTGTCCTTGTTGGAACCGGGAGCCGGACGCAGGTCGTGCAGTTTGATGACCATGTCAGTCGACCTCCTCGACCGAAACCAAGTGGGAAACGGTCTTGATCATGCCGCGCACGTTGGAGTCGTCCGGACGCGTCACAGACTGACGAATCTTGCGGAGCCCCAGGGTGCGCATGGTGTCGCGCTGGTTCTGACGAGTGCCGACCAGACCACGCACCTGGGTGATCTTCAGCTGAGCCATGACGATCAGACCCCCGTCCCGGCAGCACGCGCCCGCAGCATGAACGCCGGCGCGACGTCCTCGAGCGGCAGGCCACGGCGAGCCGCGACCTCTTCCGGCCGCTGCAGCTGCTTCAACGCGTCGACCGTGGCGTGCACGATGTTGATCGGGTTGTCGGAGCCCAGCGACTTGCTCAGCACGTCGTGGACACCGGCGCACTCCAGCACCGCACGGACCGGGCCACCGGCGATAACACCGGTACCGGCGCTGGCCGGGCGCAGCAGGACGATGCCCGCGGCGTCCTCACCCTGTGCCGGGTGGGTGATGGTGCCGCCCAGGCGCGGGACGCGGAAGAAGTTCTTCTTCGCCTCCTCGACGCCCTTGGCGATCGCGGACGGAACTTCCTTGGCCTTGCCGTAGCCGACACCGACCATGCCGTCACCGTCGCCGACGACAACCAGGGCGGTGAAGCTGAAGCGCCGACCACCCTTGACGACCTTGGCAACGCGGTTGATGGTCACAACCCGTTCGAACTGCGGGGTCTTTTCTTGGGCCGCCCCGCCACGGCCGCCGTCGCGGCGGTCCCGGCGGTCTTTGCCGCCGGACTCCCCGCCTTCACGCCGAGTGCGTCCAGGCATCAGGCGTCCCTTTCGTTCTCGTTCTTACGCACTTGTCAGAACTCCAGACCGCCGTCACGGGCCGCATCGGCCAGCGCGGCAACCCGACCGTGGTAGGCGTTACCGCCGCGGTCGAACACGACCTTCTCGATGCCGGCGTCCTTGGCGCGGGCGGCAACGAGCTCGCCGACCTTGGTGGACATGGCCTTCTTGTCACCCTCGAAGCCACGCAGGTCCGACTCCAAGCTGGTAGCCGAAGCAACGGTGTGGCCCTTGGTGTCGTCGATGACCTGCGCGGTGATGTTGCGCAGGGACCGGCTGACGACCAGACGCGGGCGCTCGGCGGTGCCGACGATCTTCTTCCGGATGCGCGTGTGCCGCTTGGAGCGGGCAAGCCGACGCTTGGTCGAGATGTCCTTGCCAACCGGCTTGCGCTTGGTAGCTGTCTCGCTCATGGTCACTTACCCGTCTTTCCGACCTTGCGGCGGATGTTCTCACCCGCGTACCGGACACCCTTGCCCTTGTACGGGTCGGGCTTGCGCAGCTTGCGGATCTTGGCTGCGATCTCGCCGACCAGCTGCTTGTCGACGCCCTTGACCGAAAGCTTGGTCGGGCCGTCGACCGCGAACTCGATGCCATCCGGCGGCTCGATCACGATGGGGTGGCTGTAGCCGAGGTTGAACTCGAGGTTCGAACCCTTCTGCAGCACTCGGTAACCGACGCCCTGGATCTCCAGATCCTTCTGGAATCCCTTGCTGACGCCGATCACCATGTTGTTCACCAAGGTACGGGTCAGGCCGTGCAACGAACGGGACTCCCGCTCGTCGTTCGGGCGCTGAACCAGTACCGAACCGTCCTCGTCCTTCTCGACGACGATCGGCTCGGAGACCTGGTGCTCGAGGGTGCCCTTGGGGCCCTTCACGGTCACCGCCTGGCCGTCGATAGCCACCTCGACGCCGGAGGGGACGGTGATCGGCAGCTTTCCGATGCGCGACATAGCCGCTCCTCCTCCCTTTACCAGACGTAGGCGAGGACTTCCCCGCCCACGCCGTCCTTCATGGCCTGCCGGTCGGTCCGCAGACCGCCGGAAGTCGAAATGATGGCGACGCCCAGACCGCCCAGCACCTTGGGAAGGTTGTCGGACTTGGCGTAGACCCGCAGGCCGGGCTTGGAGACCCGGCGCAGGCCCGCGATGCTCCGCTCGCGGTTCGGGCCGAACTTGAGCTCGACGACGAGCTGCTTGCCCTTCTCGCCCTCTTCGACGCGGGAGCCGGACACGTAGCCCTCCCGCTTGAGGACCTCGGCGATGTTCGCCTTCAGCTTCGAGTGCGGCATCACGACCTCGTCGTGGTATGCCGAGTTCCCGTTCCGCAGACGCGTCAGCATGTCTGCGATCGGATCGGTCATCGTCATGACCTGCTCAACCTTTCTCGTCTGGTTCCGATGAGCCCCGACCACGCCCCACCCGTCGGGTGAGCGTCTGGGCTCTGGCCTGGACGAAGTTCGGGGTGACCCGCCTATCTGGCAGGGCCCTCAACCAATACGCGTTCTCAAGTACGGCGTTCGCCGCGGAGCGCGGGCATCAGTCCTGGTAACGCCCGCCGAGGGTACCGGGCCATCCGGGAAGACCGGACGACAGGGCCACCCCCGGCAGGCGGGAGATCACCAGGAGGACTTGCTCACGCCGGGCAGCTCGCCCGCGTGCGCCATCTCGCGGAAGCACACCCGGCACAGCCCGAACTTGCGGAACACCGAACGCGGACGCCCGCACTTCTGGCAACGGGTGTAGCCGCGAACCTTGAACTTCGGCTTCTGGGCCGCCTTGTGAACCAGCGCCTTCTTCGCCATCGCTCAGTTCTCCTTGAACGGGAAGCCCAGGTGCTTCAGCAGCGCCCGGCCCTCGTCATCGTTGGTCGCCGTGGTAACCACGGTGATGTCCATGCCGCGCGGCCGGTCGATCGAGTCGGGGTCGATCTCGTGGAACATCGACTGCTCGTTGAGGCCGAAGGTGTAGTTGCCCTTGCCGTCGAACTGCTTGCCCGACAGACCGCGGAAGTCGCGGATGCGCGGCAGCGAGATGGTGACCAGGCGGTCCAGGAACTCCCACATCCGGTCGCCGCGCAGGGTGACCCGCGCACCGATCGGCATGCCCTCGCGCAGCTTGAACTGCGCGACGGACTTGCGGGCCTTGCGGACCTCGGGCTTCTGCCCGGTGATGGCGGCGAGGTCGCGAACCGCGCCCTCGATCAGCTTGCTGTCCCGCGCGGCGTCGCCGACACCCATGTTCACCACGACCTTGACCAGGCCGGGCACCTGCATGACGTTGGAGTAGGTGAACTCCTCGTTCAGCGCCTGGCGGATCTCTTCGCGGTAGCGGGTCTTGAGCCGGGGGACGATCTTCTCAGTCGTAGTCATGATCAGATGTCCTTACCGTTGCGACGCGAGATGCGAACCTTCTTGCCGTCCTCACCGGTGCGGTAGCCGACGCGAGTCGGCTTGCCGTCGGAGTCCACGACCATCACATTGCTCACGTGGATCGGGGCTTCCTGCGTCACAATGCCGCCGGACTGCGCACCACGCTCGCCCTGCGAGACCTTGGTGTGCTTCTTGATCCGGTTGACGCCCTCGACCAGGACGCGGTCCTCCGTGGGCATGGCCTGAATGACCTTGCCCTTGGCGCCCTTGTCCTTTCCGGAGATGACGACGACCGTGTCGCCCTTCTTGATCTTCATGATCACAACACCTCCGGCGCGAGCGAGATGATCTTCATGAACTTCTTGTCGCGCAGCTCACGAGCAACCGGCCCGAAGATACGGGTGCCCCGCGGCTCGCCGCCCGGACGAACCAGGACGGCGGCGTTCTCGTCGAAGCGGATGTAGGAACCATCCGGCCGACGCCTTTCCTTCTTCTGCCGGACGATGACGGCCTTGACCACATCGCCCTTCTTGATTCCGGCACCCGGGATGGCTTCCTTGACGGTCGCCGTGACGATGTCCCCGAGGCCCGCGTAACGACGTCCCGACCCACCGAGGACACGGATCGTAAGGATCTCCTTGGCCCCGGTGTTGTCGGCGACGCGAAGTCGCGACTCCTGCTGGATCACTTCTGACTCCTGACCCTAAGTGCCCGGACCTCGTGTCCGGACACACTCTGGCGCGCCAAATTGCCGACCTGACGCGCGCGGTCAACTTCCGGCACGCCAACCGGCCGGATCGCTGGATCCCCTCCTGGGAGGGTCTGCGACCGGCCGGTCATTTCGACGTGCTCGACGGATGCGGAACGGGTCCGCACCCCGCCGGACGGCGTGCGCAACGCGATTGTTCCGCACGCTCGCCGGCCGAAGTTACTTGGCCTTCTCGACGACCTCGACCAGCCGCCAGCGCTTGTTGGCCGACAGCGGGCGGGTCTCCATCAGCAGCACCCGGTCGCCGACACCGGCCGTGTTGGCCTCGTCGTGCGCCTTGACCTTGGTGGTCTGCCGCATGACCTTGCCGTAGAGGGCGTGCTTCTTGCGGTCCTCGAGGGAAACCACGACCGTCTTGTCCATCTTGTCCGAGACGACGTAGCCCTCGCGCACCTTGCGGCTGTTGCGCTGCTCCACGCCCTGTCCTTTCTCACTCATGCCGCGCCCTCCTCAGCGCCTTCGGGGGAAACCGTCAGGCCCAGTTCGCGCTCGCGCATGATGGTGTAGATCCGGGCGATGTCCTGCCGGACCGTGCGCAGTCGCCGGTTGTTCTGCAGCTGACCAGTGGCCATCTGGAAGCGGAGGTTGAACAGCTCCTCCTTCGCTTCCTTCAGCCGCTGCACGAGCTCCTCGCTGCTCAGCTCACGGAGCTCGGATGCGGTGACACCCGCTGCCATCAGAAGTCACCACCCTCGCGGGACACGATCTTGCACTTCATCGGGAGCTTGTGCGCCGCGCGAGTCAGCGCCTCGATCGCCGCCTTCTCGTTCGGGAAGGTCAGCTCGAACATGATCCGTCCGGGCTTGACGTTGGCGACCCAAGACTCCGGCGAACCCTTACCGGAACCCTGACGGGTCTCGGCCGGCTTCTTGGTGATCGGGCGGTCCGGGAAAATGTTGATCCAGACCTTACCGCCACGCTTCACGTGCCGGTTGATCGCGATACGGGCCGACTCGATCTGCCGGTTGGTGACGTAGCCGTGCTCGATCGCCTGAATGCCGTACTCGCCGAAACTGATCCGGGTGCCACCCTTGGCGAAGCCCTTACGCTTCGGCGCGTGGCTCTTGCGCCACTTCACCCTGCGTGGGACGAGCACGTCTCAGCCCTCCGTCTTCTCTTCAGCCGGCGCAGCCTGAGGCTGCTCGCCCTCCGCGGCCTTGTCGGCCTTGGCGGACTTGTCAGCTGCAGCGCGGTCACCGCCGCGACGGCGACCACCGCGGTCGCCGCGGCCGCCGCGGTTGTCCCCGCCGCGGTTGTCCCCGCCGCCACCGCCGCGCGGCGGGCGGACCTCGGACTCCTGCTGCTTCTGCTTCAGGCCACCGACCAGCTCACCCTTGTAGATCCAGACCTTGACGCCGATGCGCCCGAAAGTGGTCTTGGCCTCGAAGAAGCCGTAGTCGATGTCCGCGCGCAGCGTGTGCAGCGGGACGCGCCCCTCGCGGTAGAACTCCGAGCGGGACATCTCAGCGCCGCCCAGGCGACCCGAGCACTGCACCCGGATGCCCTTGACCTGCGGCGAGCGCATGGCCGACTGAATGGCCTTGCGCATCGCGCGCCGGAAGGACACGCGGTTGGACAGCTGCTCGGCCACGCCCTGCGCGACCAGCTGGGCGTCGGCCTCGGAGTTCTTGACCTCGAGGATGTTCAGCTGAACCTGCTTGCCGGTCAGCTTCTCGAGGTTGCCGCGAATGCGGTCCGCCTCGGCACCGCGACGGCCGATGACGATGCCCGGCCGGGCGGTGTGAATGTCCACGCGGACGCGCTCGCGGGTGCGCTCGATCTCCACCTTGGAGATACCCGCGCGCTCCATACCGCGAGACAGCTGCCGGCGGATCTTGACGTCCTCCGCGACGTACTCCGAATACTGCTTGTCGGCGTACCAGCGGGACTTCCAGTCCGTGGTGATGCCGAGTCGGAAGCCGTGCGGGTTGATCTTCTGACCCACTACCGGGCACTTCCCTTCTGGCTCTTTCGGGACTTGGCCGCCGCCTTGGGACGCGACTCGACCTCGACCGTGATGTGACTGGTCCGCTTGCGGATCCGGTACGCACGGCCCTGCGCCCGCGGCTGGAAACGCTTCAGCGTCGGTCCCTCATCGACGTACGCGTGGCGCACGACCAGCGTCTCGGGGTCGAGAGAGAGGTTGTTCTCGGCGTTGGCCATCGCGCTGGCTAGCACCTTCGACACCGGACCGCTGGCGGTCTGCGGCGCGAACTGGAGCACGGCCAGGGCATCGGCGGCACTCCGGCCCTTGATGAGTTCGACCACGCGGCGCGCCTTCATCGGCGAAACGCGGACGAACCGGGCCCGTGCCACTGCGTGCGGGTGCTCCGCCACAGTGGAATCGGAACGGGCTGTCATCCTGCTACCCCTTGCTCTTACTCGTTCGTGTCACAGACCCGCTCAGCGGCGGCGCGACTTCCGGTCTTCCTTGACGTGGCCCTTAAAGGTGCGGGACGGGGCGAACTCGCCCAGCTTGTGCCCGACCATGGCCTCGGTGATGAACACCGGAACGTGCTTACGGCCGTCGTGCACCGCGAAGGTGTGGCCCAGCATGTCCGGGATGATCGTCGACCGGCGGGACCAGGTCTTGATCACGGTCTTCTTGCCCGACTCGTTAAGCGCGTCCACCTTCTTGAGCAGGTGGTCGTCCACGAACGGGCCCTTCTTCAGGCTGCGTGGCATTTTTGCTTACCTCCCTGCTCAGCGCTTCTTGCCGGTGCGACGGCGGCGGACGATGAGCTTGTCACTCGGCTTGCGGAGGCGGGTACGACCCTCCGCGCGACCGTTCGGGTTGACCGGGTGGCGACCACCGGAGGTCTTGCCTTCACCACCACCGTGCGGGTGGTCCACCGGGTTCATGACGACACCGCGGACGGTCGGGCGCTTGCCCTTCCACCGCATCCGGCCGGCCTTGCCCCAGTTGACGTTGGCGTGCTCCGAGTTGCCGACCTCGCCGACGGTGGCCCGGCACCGCGCGTCCACGTTGCGGATCTCGCCCGAAGGCATCCGCAGCTGGGCGTACGGGCCGTCCTTGGCCACCAGCTGCACCCGGGCACCGGCCGACCGCGCGATCTTCGCGCCCTGACCGGGGCGAAGCTCGATCGCGTGGATCACGGTACCGGTGGGGATGTTGCGCAGCGGGAGGTTGTTGCCCGGCTTGATGTCAGCCCGAGCGCCTGCCTCGACCGTGTGACCCTGCTGCACACCGTTCGGCGCGACGATGTAGCGCTTCTCGCCGTCGGCGTAGTGCAGCAGCGCGATCCGAGCGCTGCGGTTCGGGTCGTACTCGATGTGCGCGACCTTGGCCGGCACACCGTCCTTGTCGTTGCGGCGGAAGTCGATCACGCGGTAAGCCCGCTTGTGACCGCCACCCTTGTGCCGCGTGGTGATCTTGCCTTGCGCGTTCCGCCCCGCCTTGCGGTTCAGCGGACGCACCAGCGACTTTTCCGGCTCCGTCCGGGTGATCTCGGCGAAGTCGGACACGCTAGAGCCACGACGTCCAGGCGTCGTCGGCTTGTGCTTGCGAATGCCCATGGTTAAAACAACCTCGTCCTAATCAGCACCGTCAGGCGGCCGGTCCACCGAAGATGTCGATCGACTTGCTCTCCGGGGTCAGCGTGACGATCGCCCGCTTGGTGTCCTTGCGCTTGCCGTACCCGGTGCGGGTGCGCTTGCGCTTACCGTCGCGGTTGATCGTGTTGACGCCGGAGACCTTCACGTCGAAGATCTTTTCGACGGCGATCTTGATCTCGGTCTTGTTCGAGCGCGGGTCCACGAGGAAGGTGTACTGGCCCTGCTCCTGCAGGCCGTAGCTCTTCTCGGAGATCACCGGCGCGATGATGATGTCTCGGGGGTCGGCACTCACTGCTCTGCCTCCTCAGCGGAAGAAGCGGCGGCCTTAACCGACCGGCCCTTGGCAGGTCCGGCGACGAAGCGCTCGAACGCAGCCTTGGTGAACACCACGTCGTCGCTGTTGAGCACGTCGTAGGTGTTGAGCTGACCCGGGTCGATCAGGTGCACGTTCTGCAGGTTCCGCAGGCTCAGCCACGAGTTCTGCTCCTCGTGGCGGTCCAGCACGACCAGAACCTTCTTGGCCTCGGTCCAGTTCCGCAGCGCGGTCTTGGCGGACTTGGTGGACGGGGAGTCCCCGTCGACCACGCCGGTGACCACGTGCAGCTGGCTGGCGCGAACCCGGTCGGAGAGGGCACCGCGCAGCGCGGCGGCCTTCATCTTCTTCGGAGTCCGCTGGGTGTAGTCCCGCGACTGCGGGCCGTGGACGGTTCCACCGCCGACGAACTGGGGCGCACGGGTCGAACCCTGACGGGCGTTACCGGTGCCCTTCTGCCGGTACGGCTTCTTGCTACCACCGGAGACCTGGCCACGCGTCTTGGTGGCGTGGGTGCCCTGGCGCGCAGCGGCCATCTGGGCCACCACGACCTGGTGCATCAGCGCCACGTTCGCCTGCACGTCGAAAATCTCGGCGGGCAGCTCGACGGTGCCGTCGGTCTTACCGTCCGGGGTACGGACATCGAGCGTCAGGCTCATCACGCACCACCCTTCGCCGGGCTCTTGACCAGCACCAGGCCGCCCTTGGGGCCGGGCACCGCGCCCTTGATCAGCAGCAGGCCGCTCTCGTCGACCTTGTGCACCTTCAGGTTCTGCGTGGTCACGCGGTTCGAGCCCATCCGGCCGGACATCTTCATGCCCTTGAACACGCGGCCCGGGTAAGCGCAGCCACCGATCGAACCCGGCTTGCGGTGCACCGCCTGAGCACCGTGGCTCATCGGCTGACGGTGGAAACCGTGCCGCTTGATGGTGCCCGCGAAGCCCTTGCCCTTGCTGGTGCCGACCACGTCGATCACCGTGCCGGCCTCGAACAGCTCAGCGCTGATCTCCTGGCCGACCTCGTATTCACCGGCGTCCGCGGTGCGCAGCTCGACGAGGTGACGGCGCGGGGTGACACCGGCCTTGGTGAACTGGCCGCTACGCGGCTTGTTCACCTTGCGCGGGTCGATGGCGCCGAACGCCAGCTGCACGGCCGAGTAGCCGTCCTTCTCAGGGGTCCGAATCTGGGTGACCACGTTCGGCCCGGCCTGGACGACGGTCACCGGGACAACCCGGTTCTTGTCGTCGAAGACCTGGGTCATGCCGAGCTTGGTGCCCAGAATCCCCTTGATCTGCCTGTCAGACATTGGTCTCGTTCTCTCCAGCTACTCCGTCGCCGCTTACTGGATGTTCACGTCGACGCTCGCCGGCAGGTCGATGCGCATGAGCGCGTCGACCGTCTTCGGCGTCGGTTCGAGGATGTCGATGAGCCGCTTGTGCGTCCGCATCTCGAAGTGCTCCCGCGAGTCCTTGTACTTGTGCGGGGAGCGGATGACGCAGTAGACGTTCTTCTCCGTGGGCAGCGGCACCGGCCCAACGACCCGAGCGCCGGTGCGCGTCACGGTCTCGACGATCTTGCGTGCGGACGCGTCGATCGCCTCGTGGTCGTAGGCCTTGAGCCGGATGCGGATCTTCTGTCCCGCCATGGTGGCTTGCCGTTCCTCTAGTCTCGTGCCGCGGTCAGGTCAGTGGGTGCGGACGCACCGCACTGGTGCCCCTCGCGGCCCTCAGCGTGGTGTCGTCCCCGATTCGGGAGCCGTCACAGCTCTGTCGTCCGCCCCTGTTCAGGTTTGTCGATGCCCGGTACACGCGGTCGGGCGTGTCGGCCAGTGGCCGCAGACCGGTCCCCTTCGAGCGTCGCCGATGGGGTGGACCCGGAGGTCCGTACACCTTCTTTTGCCCCGCTGTCCGGCCGAAGCCGTGGCCTTCCGGAATCCACGTGAGAACGGACCTCGGAACGCCCAACAAGGGAGCGAGTTTCGCATCAGAACGAACGGATCGAATACCGCAGAATCGCGGTCCGAAATCCGCCCGTCCGAACGAGCAACCCATACAGGATGACACACGCTATGTGCCAGCCCAAATCGGGGGGTCGTCTTGCGGGGCCGGAGCCCCGCAAGACAGCGGTGGGCCCGCCTCCCGTGGGAAGGCGGGCCCACCGTCACGTCACTTGACGATCTTGGTGACGCGACCGGCGCCGACGGTGCGCCCACCCTCGCGAATCGCGAAGCGCAGGCCCTCGTCCATGGCGATGGGCTGGATCAGCTGGACGGACATCTCGGTGTTGTCGCCCGGCATGACCATCTCGGTGCCCTCCGGCAGCGTCACGACACCGGTGACGTCAGTGGTCCGGAAGTAGAACTGCGGACGGTAGTTGTTGAAGAACGGCGTGTGCCGGCCACCCTCGTCCTTGGACAGGATGTAGACCTGCGCCTCGAACTCGGTGTGCGGGGTGGTGGTGCCCGGCTTCACAACGACCATGCCGCGCTCGACGTCTTCGCGCTTGACACCGCGGATCAGCAGACCCACGTTGTCGCCCGCCTGACCCTGGTCGAGCAGCTTGCGGAACATCTCGACACCGGTGACGGTGGTCTTGATCGGCTTGTCCTTGATGCCGACCATCTCCACCTCCTCGTTCACCTTGATGACACCGCGCTCGACGCGGCCGGTGATCACGGTGCCGCGGCCGGTGATCGAGAACGAGTCCTCGACCGGCATCAGGAACGCCTGGTCGGTGGCCCGCACCGGGTCCGGGATGTTCTCGTCGCAAGCCTGCATGAGCTCGACGATCTTCTGGCCCCACTCGTTGTCGCCCTCCAGCGCCTTCAGCGCGGAGACGCGAACGACCGGAGCGTCGTCGCCCGGGAAGTCCTGCTCGGACAGCAGCTCACGGACCTCCATCTCGACGAGCTCGAGGATCTCCTCGTCGTCGACCATGTCGGCCTTGTTCAGCGCGACCAGGATGTACGGCACGCCGACCTGACGCGCGAGCAGCACGTGCTCACGGGTCTGGGGCATCGGGCCGTCGGTCGCGGCGACCACCAGGATCGCACCGTCCATCTGGGCGGCACCGGTGATCATGTTCTTCACGTAGTCGGCGTGACCCGGGGCGTCAACGTGGGCGTAGTGCCGCGCCTGGGTCTGGTACTCGACGTGCGCGATCTGAATCGTGATGCCGCGCTCTTTTTCCTCCGGCGCCTTGTCGATCTCGTCGAACGGCGTGAAGGGGTTCAGCTCGGGGTAGTTGTCGTGCAGAACCTTGGTGATGGCCGCGGTGAGCGTGGTCTTGCCGTGGTCAACGTGACCGATGGTCCCGATGTTGACGTGCGGCTTGTCCCTCTCGAACTTCGCCTTCGCCACTGGATTGTCCTCCTGGACTTGTTAACTTTCCGCCGTACGACTTGTAGTGCCAGGCGGAGTCCTGTCGGGTAGGTGACGAGAAAGCCGAATCCGATTCGGAAACGGCCCGCTCGCCGCCGTATTGGAGGGGATTGCTCCCCGGTCGCCTTCGCGAGGCGTCGCCTCGATGATCGATGCCGGCGATCCGGCACCGATCAGCGGGTCACTCGCCCGTTGCCTTGGCGATGATCTCCTTGGAAACGCTGGACGGAACCTCGGCGTAGGAGTCGAACACCATCGAGTAGTTGGCGCGTCCCTGGGTCTTGGACCGCAGGTCGCCGACATACCCGAACATCTCGGACAGCGGCACGAGAGCCTTGACGACGCGGGTACCGCTGCGCTCCTCCATGGCCTGGACGTGGCCACGGCGGGAGTTCAGGTCGCCGATGACCTCACCCATGTAGTCCTCGGGAGTGGTCACCTCGACCGCCATCATGGGCTCGAGCAGCGCCGGGGAAGCCTTCGCGGTGGCTTCCTTCATCGCCATCGAGCCCGCGACCTTGAACGCCATTTCCGACGAGTCGACCTCGTGGTACTGGCCGTCGAGCAAGGTCACCTTCACACCGACCAGCGGGTAGCCGGCCAGCACGCCGTACTGCATGGCGTCCTGTGCGCCCTCGTCCACCGACGGGATGTACTCCCGCGGAATGCGGCCACCAGTGACCTGGTTGCTGAATTCGTAGGAGGGCGAGTCGGCGGTCTGCTCGATCGGGTCGAGCCTGATGATCACACGCGCGAACTGACCGGAACCACCGGTCTGCTTCTTGTGCGTGTACTCGTACTTCTCGATCGTCTTGCGAATCGTCTCGCGGTAGGCCACCTGCGGCTTACCGATGTTCGCCTCGACCTTGAAGTCGGTCTTCATGCGGTTCACCAGCACCTCGAGGTGCAGCTCACCCATGCCCTTGATGATGGTCTGACCGGTCTCGTCGTCCAGGTTGACCTGGAACGTCGGGTCCTCCTCGGCGAGCTTCTGAATCGCCGTGGACAGCTTCTCCTGGTCGGCCTTCGTCTTGGGCTCGATGGCCACCTCGATGACGGGCTCCGGGAAGCTCATCGACTCGAGGACGATCTGGTTCTGCGCATCGGAGAGCGTGTCACCGGTCGTGGTCTCCTTGAGACCGATGACCGCGTAGATGTGACCCGCCTGGATCTCCTCGACCGGGTTCTCCTTGTTGGAGTGCATCTGGAACATCTTCCCGATGCGTTCCTTCTTGCCCTTGGTCGAGTTGATGATCTGGGCGCCCGAGGAGACCTTGCCGGAGTAGACCCGGATGTAGGTCAGCTTGCCGAAGAACGGGTGCACCGCGACCTTGGAGACCAGCGCGGAGAACGGCTCCTCGGTGGAGGGGTTGCGCTCCGCCGGGGTCTCGCCGTCCGGCAGGGTGCCCTGCACCGGCGGGACGTCCAGCGGCGACGGCAGGTAGCTGACGACCGCGTCGAGCATGGGCTGCACGCCCTTGTTCTTGAACGCGGTGCCGCACAGCACCGGGAAGGCCTCGCGGTTCAGGGTCAGCTTGCGGATGCCCTCGCGGATCTGCTCCTCGGTGACCTCCTCGCCACCGAAGTAGGCCTCCATGAGCTCCTCGTCGGTCTCCACGACCGACTCGACAAGCTGCTCGCGGTACTTCGCGGCGGTCTCGGCGAGATCCGCCGGGATCTCCTCGATCGCGTACTCGGTGCCCTTCTGCACGTCACCGCGCCAGGTCAGAGCCTTCATCTGGACCAGGTCGACGACGCCCTCGAAGTCCGACTCCGTGCCGATCGGCAGCTGGAGCACCAGCGGCTTCGTGTTCAGCCGGTCTTCGATGGTCTTGACCGAGAAGTAGAAGTCGGCGCCCAGCTTGTCCATCTTGTTGATGAAGCAGATGCGCGGAACCTCGTACTTGTCGGCCTGCCGCCAGACCTGCTCGGACTGCGGCTCGACACCTTCCTTGCCGTCGAACACCGCAACGGCGCCGTCGAGGACGCGCAGCGAGCGCTCGACCTCGACGGTGAAGTCGACGTGGCCGGGCGTATCGATGATGTTGATCTGGGTGTCGCCCCAGAAGGTGGTGGTGGCAGCCGAGGTAATGGTGATACCCCGCTTCTGCTCCTCCTCCATCCAGTCCATCGTCGCGGCGCCGTCGTGCACTTCGCCGAGCTTGTAGTTGATCCCCGTGTAGTAGAGGACCCGCTCCGTGGTGGTGGTCTTGCCCGCATCGATGTGGGCCATGATGCCGATGTTGCGGACCTTCTTGAGGTCCGTCAGCACGTCGCGTGCCACGAGTTCGTTCCCCGTTCCCTAACAGCAGGTGCTAGTCCTGTGACAGGTGCAAGCTGTCGAATTCAGTGCGCAGGCGGGCAAGACCCACCCGGCGTCACCAGCGGTAGTGCGCGAAGGCCTTGTTGGACTCCGCCATCTTGTGCGTGTCTTCGCGCTTCTTGACGCTCGCGCCGAGACCGTTGCTCGCGTCCAGCAGCTCGTTCGTCAGGCGCTCGACCATGGTCTTCTCGCGGCGCTGCCGGGAGTAGGTGACCAGCCAGCGCAGCGCGAGGGTGGTGGACCGGCCGGCCCGCACCTCGATCGGAACCTGGTAGGTCGCGCCACCGACGCGGCGGCTGCGGACCTCGAGGCTCGGCTTGACGTTGTCCAGGCCACGCTTGAGCGTGACGACCGGGTCGGTGCCGGTCTTCTCCCGGCAGCCTTCCAGCGCCGCGTAGACGATCTTCTCGGCCAGCGAGCGCTTGCCGTCCACGAGAACCTTGTTCACCAGCTGCGTGACCAGCGGCGAGCCGTACACGGGATCAGCGTGCAGCGGCCGCTTCGGGGCCGGACCCTTGCGGGGCATCAGCTCTTCTCCTTCTTCGCGCCGTAGCGGCTGCGAGCCTGCTTACGGTTCTTCACACCCTGGGTGTCAGCGGAACCGCGAATGATCTTGTAGCGCACGCCCGGGAGGTCCTTCACACGGCCGCCACGAACGAGCACGATCGAGTGCTCCTGCAGGTTGTGGCCCTCGCCCGGGATGTACGCGGTCACCTCGATGCCGCTGGTCAGCTTCACACGAGCGACCTTGCGCAGTGCCGAGTTGGGCTTCTTCGGGGTGGTCGTGTACACGCGGGTGCACACACCACGCCGCTGCGGGCTCCCCTTGAGCGCCGCGGTCGTGGTCTTCGTGACCTTGTCCTGGCGGCCCTTACGGACCAGCTGCTGGATGGTGGGCATGGACCGGCTTTCTGTCAGCGTTCGCGTCTTCTGGGTACTCGACCAAGCAGCCGCTCGTTCGAGCTTCGGCGTGCCCTGGCGTCGAGCACCTCTCAGGCACTGTGTTTCGGGACTCCTCCGCACCACGAGGTCGGGCGTGTCGCCCCCTACCTCGCCTCACGGCCCCGGAGTGACCCCAAAATATCGGGAACGACCCAGAGGGATCTGGAGGAGTTCCACACATCCTCGGCGCTGCCGCAGCCGCCCACTACCGGGGCAGCCACGTCATGCACGGGCATGCGGATCGACCCGATATGTGTCGGGTCCGATAAGCAAAGATACCTGCCCCGTTCTCAGAGGGTCAAAACGGGGTCCCCCTTGACCTGCTCGATCACCCGGCGGCAACCACGGCGCCGCTGCTGAGGTGCGAGCTCGCGTATTCCTTGTCGCCACTGTACTCGCGAGGGCAAGAGCGCGGGCCCCGTCAGCGCCGCGCGGCCACTCACACCTCGGCGATCCACCCGTCCTCGCCGCAGAGGAGTCAGCCGGTTCGGCAGGACGTAGGCGATGCACCGCCCAGCTGGCCGTTGGCCGAGATGACGCCCCGGCGGGCACCGCGCTGCGGGAGCCCGGCGCCCGCCGGGGCGCGCCGTCGCCCGAACTGACGGACGCCAGCCGGGTGTCCAACGCGGTGCAGGTCAGCCCGGCGTCACCTGAGGGGGGCGGTTCGCGCATCCGCTGCACGAGCCAGCTCCGCGGACGACGACGTTCCCCCGCGGATCACCCGTTCTCCTCGTGCTCTTCGGTCCGCGGCACGCCGTTGAGGCGGCGCGGGGCCGGCTTGGGTTGCGGGAACTCGCTCGCCATCGCGGGCTCGCGAGTCCGCACCGGGTAGCGCTCGGCCCAGTCCGCGTCCGAGGGCGGGTCGATTGCGGCGTGGCCGGGCTGGAACCCGCCGCGACCGAACTCGGCGACGCAGTCCAGGGCCATCTGCTCGATGACGTCGCGCAGCTCCAGCTCGGCCAGCCAGTCCAGCGGCAGCGCCCCCACGCCGTGCAGGGCGCCGATGATGTTTCCGCAGACCGCGCCGGTGGAATCGCTGTCACCGTCGTGGTGCACGGCCACGCGCAGCGCCAGCTCGGTGTCCTTGCCGCCGACCAGCGCCGCGCACACGGCGATGCCAAGGGCCTGCTCGCCGACCCAGCCACCACCGAGCACCTCGGCCAACCGCTGCGGCGTGGGCACGCCCTCCTCGGCCAGCCGGGCCGCGGCCTTGATCATGGCCGTGGTCTCCCCGCTGTTCTCCCAGGTCTCCAGCACCTGCAGCGCCAACCACACCGCGTCGTCGAGATTCCGCCCGAGCAGTGCCTGCTGCACGATCACCGCCAGCGCACCCGCCGAGTGATAGCCGGCGGGGTGGCTGTGCGTGATCGCCGCGGTGCGCGCGGCCAGCTCGAAGGCCTCGGCGGGATCCGCGGAGTACAGCGCTGCGGGAGCGGCGCGCATCACGCCACCGCAGCCCTTGGAGTCGTTGATCTTCTCGGTCAGCGAGCCGACGGGGTGCCCCTCGCCGAACCGGGCCAGCGCGCGGAAGATCGTCTTGCCGGGCGCCCGCGTCTTGAACAGCCCGGGGACCTCGACGAGCCAGCCGTCCGGTTCGGGGAACTCGTCGCGGAACGGACCGGCCGCGGCCTGCCACTCGACGCCCTGCGTGTGCAGCCAGCGCTGGTAGGCCAACTGCACCTGCCGGATCGGATCGGCGGCCACGCCGTTGCGGGCGGCGACGCTGGCACGGATCAAGCCCTCGGCGGTGAACAGCGTCATCTGCGTGTCGTCGGTGATCGCCCCGTGCACGCCGTAGGCCTCGCGCAGGCCGCGCGGGCCCTGCGGGCCGAACCGCTCGGTGATCTGCTCGGCGGTGACGAACTCCAAGTCGGAACCGTAGGCATCGCCGAGCCCGCCGCCCAGGAAGCTGCCCAGCACGCGCTCCGTCAGCGACGGCGCCGCTTCACCGGGCCCCTCGGCCACGGCGTGCCCACCGCGGCGAACCACCGCCGCCGGCGACACCTCGGACCTGCGGGTGTCCGGTGCGGCCACCTCGACGGGCTGCCCTTCGAGAGGAATCCGCTGGTCAGCAAGGCCCTTCGCGGACTCCTCCGGTTCCGGCTCCGCCGCTTCGGGCACGACCGGTTCCCCGGGTTCCGCTGCTGCGACCGGCTGCGGTTCGGCCTCGGTCTCGATACGGGCACCTGCTTCGGCGTCGAGCGCTTCGTCCGCAACACCGGTGACCGGTTCCGCCCCGGCAGGTTCGCCGGCGTCCGGTTCGATCTCGCCCGCCGCGGATTCGTCCTCTCCCCCGAGATCCTCGGAGCCCTCGACCACCTCGGCAGGTGTCGATTCGTCGGACGTCGGCTCGGCGGACGCCGGCTCGAACGCGGGCAGGTTCGCGAAGGCCGTGGCCCGGTCCGCCGCCAAGTCGATCGTCGGCGCGGGAGCGGGGCCCTCCTCCTCGGACACCGATTCCGAGTCGTCGGCGCCGAAGGCCAGCTCCGGATCGGAGTCGCGGCCGAACCGGGGGTCGACGGATTCGGACCGGTACCGGTCCCGCTCCGCAGCGTCGGATCCGTCCCGCGCATCGGCGCCGAACGGCGCACCGATATCGCTGACGTCGACCACCGGGACCTCGATCTCCATCGACGACCGGCGGGGCGGCGGCGGTTCCACTGCAGCCTGCTGGGATTCCGCCTCATCAGCGGTGGTTTCCGGCGGCTGCGGCTCGAGGTCCACCCGCGGTGCGTCCGGAACCGGCTGCGGCTCAGATTCCGGCTCCGGATCCGGCGCAGGCTCCGGCTCCAAATCCACCAACGGCGTATCCGGAACCGGCTGCGGCTCAGGCTCCGGCTCCGGATCCGGCGCAGGCTCCGGCTCCAAATCCACCAACGGCGTATCCGGAACCGGCTGCGGCTCAGGCTCCGGCTCCGGATCCGGCGCAGGCTCCGGCTCCAAATCCACCAACGGCGTATCCGGAACCGGCTGCGGCTCAGGCTCCGGCTCCGGATCCGGCGCAGGCTCCGGCTCCAAATCCACCAACGGCGTATCCGGAACCGGCTGCGGCTCAGATTCCGGCTCCGGATCCGGCGCAGGCTCGGGGGTTTCGAACTCGATCGGCGACCGGTCCGCCGGTTCGTGCCGCTCGGTGCCGATGGCGGCGAACACGGCCGTCGTCTCGGCCGATTCCTGTTCGTGCGGGCCCGTTGCGGGGAACACCGCCGCACCGGTGTTGGAAGCGGGCGGTTCGAACCGCGGCGAGTTCGCCGCGCGTCCTTCCCCGGATGCCGCAGTGGGATCGTGGACCGGCTTCGCCGCGGACTTCTCGGCTCGCCCCTCGGCGAGGATGGCCGGCAGGACCATCGTCTGCTCGCCCGAGCTCTCGACGGTGCGCTCCGGCGTTCCCGCCAGTGGACGCGGCCCGTTGTGCTGCGGATCACCGACGTAGCGCTGCGCCCACTGCGGCGGAGGCGGCGGCGCGAACGCCTCGGCGGCGTCGTTGCACAGCACATCGAGAACACCGCGCAGTTCGAGGTGCTGCAGCCACGGCGCGGGGATGCCCGCGGGGCCGTAGAGCGCGCCCGCCAGCTGCCCGGCGAGAGCGCCGGTGACCGCGCTGTCGGCGGAGTTGTTGACCGCGACCTGCACCGCGTCGGCGAAGGTCCGCGTGCTGCCGACGGCCGCGAGCGCGATGCCCAGCTCCCCCGGCTTGTCCACCACGTCGAACTCGATGTCGATGTCCATCGGTCCCGGACGCGCTCCGCGCTGACCGACGAACATCGCCGCGTGCACGGTCCGCCGAACGTCGGCGGGCACTCCGGCGACCCGGTAGGCGGTGTTCAGCCGTCGCTGATCGGAGACGGTCAGCGCGTCCCACAGCGGAATGCCGCGGATGAGCTGCGCCAGCACGTCGGCGTGCAGACCGGCGGCGGCGACCGAGTTCGCGCCGGAGGTGCACAGGTTCGCGATCGCGGCGCCCGCCGAGTACACGCCTTCAGGCACGTTCGACCACACCATCGCGGGCGCCGCCCACACGGCGAAGTCCGCGGGACCGTCGCCGCTCACCGGCGGGTACAACCGGCCGTCGGTGCCCAGCGGGGACCGCGCGGCCATCCGCCCGAACAGGGACAACGCGTGCCCGGCTGGATTGCGCGTGGAGTGCAGCTCGGAGCGCTCCAGCAGCCAGCTGGCCGGTGCGGGCTCGGTGGAGAGCGAGGCCGCCATGGCGTACTCCCACGGCACGCCCTGGGTGTGCAGCCAGCGCAGGTGGTTGGTGAACACGAACTCGGTCGGTAACCCGTTCGCGCCCGCGGCCTTGGCGCGCAGCAAGCCCTCGAGGGTGAACACGGTCAGCTGCGACAGATCGGTAGCGGCCCCGCGTCGTCCGTAGACCGGGAGGTAGTCCACGACACCGCGCGGCCCGAACCACTGCTGGATCTCCGCGGTGGAGGTGCTCCGCACGCCGGCACCGAAGGCATCCCCGACGGCCCCACCGAGCATGGCCCCGCGGAAGCGGTCGGCCCAGCTCAGCTGCTGTTGGGTCATCACGATCTCCCTAGTACTCGCGGGGTCACCAACCGGGGTGGCGCTGGGTCCAGCTCGGATCGGTCGGCGAACCGGGGCTGAACTCCACCAGCGCGTCGTTGGGCAGGGTTTCGATTTCTTCGCGCAGTTCCGGGGTCCGCAACCACTCCGCAGGGATGGCCCGAGCCCCGTGAACCGCGCCACCAATGTTGCCGCACCCGGTCCCGGTCGAATCCGAGTCCCCCGAGTGATTCACCGACGACGGCAGCGCGTCCCGCGGATCACCGATGGCAGGCACCGAGCAGAGCCCGATGACCAGGGCATCCTCGCCCACCCGGCCCGCACAGCGCTGCTCCGCGCTCCGACCAGCGCACCAGCAGCTCCCGCGCCACCCCGATCGCAACGCGCAGCAGACCTCTCGGAGCAGCTGGCGCACGATCTACCGCGGGCGCACCGGCGGGCAGGAACCCGCTGGGGTGGCTGCGCGTCAACGCCGCCATCCGCCCGGCCGCGAAGAACGCCTCGCCGGGATCTAGCGGACCACACCGCGACCGGAGCCGGGCACGAACCCGTCGCGACCCTTGAAATCGTCGACCTGGTTCTGCGGAGTCGCGAACCGATGCGTCTGCGCGAAACTCGTCAACGCCGACCCGCAGTAACCGGCCACGGCCCGATCGGCGAACGGAGCGCGATCGGGATCGACCGCAAAACCGGCTCGACGAGCCCGCTCTCACGTTGATGGCGCCGAATCACGCCGATGTCGCGGGGATCCACGGCACGACCGAGTGCTTCCCCACCGTCTCGCCGAGAATCGCCCCGGATGCCGCTCGCAGCGGATCAACCTGCGGCACGGTCGGTTTCGCGGCCGTCGGCGCTCGCTGCGCCTGCGGCTCCTCGTTGACCGGCGCCTGCTGCCCGCTGTTCGCCCCGCTCCCGCGGCACCGATCTCCACTCCCCGCCGGGGATCCGCCGCACCAGCGCGCAACGGGTGAACCAGTCCGCCTCCGCAGGCGGTTCCGGCCCGATCTCCCCGGCGACGTCCGAGTCGAGCCGCGATACGACCGGTAGCAGCTCCGGCTCGTCGAACAGTGTCCGGGCACCGGGACCCACCTGCGCACCCGTGATCCGGCAGCTGCCCGATCACCGCCCTGGACACGGAAGCGGCCAACCGCCGGACAGGGCGCCCCTGCCCCGCGGGGGAGCGAACCCCGATCGCCGACGCGCCGAGGACCGCGTTCGAATCGCCGACCTTCGCGATGCTCACGACAGCTCCGCCGCCCGCGCGGCGTCCAGATCGGGTTGGCGAACGGCGCCGACCGACCGACATCATCGGAGACCGCCGCGTTCGCCGGTTCCGGACATGCGGCGAGGATCACGCCTCGGCGCCGGTAGGCTCGGGCTCGTGATGTGGTCCGCTGTGCTCGACCTACCGGCGGGCCGACCGGACAGCCGGAAGCTCGCCGAGGCCGCGCGCGCCGCGATCCGGGACGGCCGGCTGCCGGCGGGCAGCCGCGTGCCCTCGACCCGCTCGCTGGCGCAGGAACTCGGGATCGCGCGGGGCACCGTCACCCGCTCCTACAACCAGCTGGCTTCCGAGGGCTTCCTGGTCGCCAGGCAAGGAGCGCCGACGATCGTGGCCGATCGGCTCGCCACCCCGGCGCCCGAGGTCCCGGCTGAGCGGGCGGCTCCGGCCCCGCGCTGGGATCTCCGCCCCGGAAGGCCGAACCTGAGCGCGTTCCCGCGCAGGGACTGGCTGGCGGCCAGCAGGCGGGCGCTGCGCGCGCCCGACGGCGATCTCGACTACGGCGATCCGCAGGGCCACCCGGCGTTGCGGGAGGCCCTGGCCGAATACCTCTCGCGCGTCCGAGCGGTGGCGACCACGCCCGGCCAGATCATCGTGTGCAACGGGTACACGCAAGCGTTGTCCCTGCTCAGCAAGGCCCTTGTCGACGAGGGGACCGCTTCCGTCGACTTCGAGGACCCCTCCGCTCCGCTGCTGCGCGACATCCCGGCGGGGCTCGGGATGCGGGTGCGCGGGGTGCCGGTGGACGCCGACGGCATCGACGTGACCAGCGTGCGCGGGCCCGTCGTCGTGGTCACGCCTGCGCACCAGTTCCCGCTCGGTGTCGCGATGAGCTCGGCCCGGCGCACCGAACTCGTGCAGCGGGCCAAGGACGAGGACCTGCTGATCGTGGAGGACGACTACGACGGGGAGTTCCGCTTCGACCGCACCCCGGTCGGTTCGCTGCAGGGCATGGCGCCCGAACACGTCGTCTACGCGGGCACCGCGAGCAAGACGCTGGCGCCCGCGCTGCGGCTGGCCTGGCTGGCGCTGCCGACCCGGCTCGTCGAACCCGTTCGCGAGCTGAAGCGCCACAGCGGGCTGCACGCACCGCTTTTCGAACAGCTGGCCATGGCGGAGCTGATTTCGGGCGGGGCCTACGATCAACACGTCCGCCGTTCGCGCGCCACCTACCGGCAGCGCCGGGAGCGACTGCTCGAGCTGGTGGACCACCCGCCCTACCCAGCCGGTATCGCGGCGGGACTGCACCTGACCCTGCAGCTCGACGGACCTTCGGAAGACGACGTCCTGGTACGGGCGCGGGCGGAGTCGGTGGACCTGGACGTCCTCGGCCCGCATCGGGTGCGTCCCAGTGGAGGACCTCCGGGCGTGGTCGTCGGTTACGCGGCCCCTGCCGACGACGATTTCGAACCCGCGCTGCAGGCGCTGGCCGCGATCCTGCGCCGATAACACAATCGGGCGGCACTACGACGTCCCGTCACGTCATTGGGAACACCTGTTCTATTCTGGTGCCCCCTCTCTCTCGATACACAGGAGACAAGTTGACCGAAGAGCAGACCATCCAGGCCGAAGCATCCGCGTCCCAGGAGGCGACCGAGGCCCCCGCGACCGAAGCGGCCGCTTCCGACGCCTCGTCTGCCGAGTCCACCCCCGCCACCGAGTCCGCCGCCGAGTCCGCCGCCGAGTCCGCCACCTCCGGGGATGCCCCGGCTCCCGACTCCGCGTCGGCGGACAAGCAGGCGGCCGAGTCGCCCGCGCCGAAGAAGCAGACCCGCAAGAAGAGCACCGCGAAGAAGACGCGGACCGTTGAGCTCACCCTGACGGTCACCGGCACTGCCGACGGCGAGTGGCAGGCCGAGCTGCTGCACAGCGGCAAGCGCGTCGTGCAGGGGCTGCAGGTCCCGGCCGCTGCGGTCTCCAAGGCCGCGGCGGAGCTGCACAGCGACATCTCCGAAACCATCGAGGACGTCCTGCACAAGGCTCGCCAGGAGCAGGAGGCCAAGCTCGCCGAGCTCGAAGCCGAGGTCGAGCGGGTCCGCAAGGCCCTCGCCGAGCTCGAAGGCTGACCGAACCGAGCGAAAAGCCCCCGGCTCCGGCCGGGGGCTTTCGTCTGCCTGACAGTTTTGCCTAAAACCGTCAGGACATTTCGGGCGCCGAAGGCTCACAGTTTTAGGCAAAACTGTCAGACGAAAAAGAACCCCCTGCCCGGAGGAGTCGGGCAGGGGGTTCTTGGTCATCGGCCTCAGCGGTAGTCGCGGCCGAAGTCGTAGTCGTCCAGCGGAACCGCGGCACCGGTGCCGGCACCGAAGACATCCGGGGTGTAGTAGCTGTCGTCGTAGGACGGGATCGCGTAGGCCGCGGCCCGTGCCTCCTCGGTCGGCTGCACCTGGATGTTGCGGTACCGGTTGATGCCCGTACCGGCCGGGATCAACTTACCGATGATCACGTTCTCCTTCAGGCCGACCAGCTTGTCACTCGCGCCCTCGATCGCGGCGTTGGTGAGAATGCGGGTCGTCTCCTGGAAGGAGGCCGCCGACAGCCACGACTCGGTGGCCAGCGACGCCTTGGTGATGCCCATCAGCACCGGACGGCCGGAGGCCGGGTCCCCGCCCTCGGCGACGACGCGGCGGTTCTCGCCCTCGAACTGCGAGCGCTCGACCGGCGAACCGGGCAGGAACTCGGTGGCACCCGAGTCGATGATGATGACCCGGCGCAGCATCTGGCGGACGATGACCTCGACGTGCTTGTCGTGGATGCCCACACCCTGCGACCGGTACACCTCCTGCACCTGGTCCACGAGGTGCAGCTGAGCCTCGCGCGGGCCCATCACGCGCAGCACCTCGTGCGGGTCGACCGCACCTTCCAGCAGCTGCTGACCGACCTCGACGTGGTCGCCGTCGGAGATCTGCCGCTCGGTACCGTCGACCGAGATCGCCGCGAGGCGCTGCCGCTTGGACAGCTTGTCGTAGACGATCTCCTCGCCGCCGTCGTCCGGAATGATCGTGATCTTCCAGTAGCGGTCGTTGTCCTCCAGCCGGATGCGCCCGGAGGTGTCGGCGATCGGCGCCTTGCCCTTCGGGACGCGGGCCTCGAACAGCTCCTGGACACGCGGCAGACCGGTGGTGATGTCGTCACCGGCGACACCGCCCTGGTGGAAGGTGCGCATGGTCAGCTGCGTACCCGGCTCACCGATGGACTGCGCGGCGACGATGCCCACGGCCTCGCCGACGTCGACGAGCTTGCCGGTGGCCATCGAGCGGCCGTAGCAGACCGAGCAGACGCCCACGCCGGACTCGCAGGTCAGGACACTGCGGACCTTGACCTTGGTGACGCCGGCCTCGAGCAGCTTCTCGATCGCCGGGTCGCCCAGGTCGGAACCGCGGGCCATGATCGTGTTGCCGTCGGCGTCCATGACGTCCTCGGCAGTGGTCCGGGCGTAGACGCTGGTCTCGACGTGCTGGTGACGGATGAGTCGACCGTCGGGCAGCTTGTCCGCGATCGGCATCTTGATGCCGCGCTCGGTGGCGCAGTCGCCCTCGCGGACGATCACGTCCTGCGAGACGTCGACCAGACGACGGGTCAGGTAGCCCGAGTCGGCGGTACGCAGCGCCGTGTCGGCCAGACCCTTGCGAGCACCGTGGTTGGAGATGAAGTACTCCAGCACGGACAGGCCCTCGCGGAAGTTGGCCTTAATCGGGCGCGGGATGTACTCACCCTTCGGGTTCGACACCAGACCACGCATACCGGCCAGCTGCACGACCTGCGTCATGTTACCGGCGGCACCGGACTTCACGATCGTGGAGATCGAGTTGTCGTCCGGGAAGTTGTTCTCCATGGCCTCGGCGACCTCGTCCTTGGCCGCCGTCCAGACCTTGACCAGCTCGGCGTTGCGCTCCTGGTACGACAGCGCACCGCGGCGGTACCGCTTCTCGACCTGGTCGGCCTTGTTCTCGTAGTTGTCGAGAATCTCGGTCTTGCTCTCGGGCACGACCACGTCGGAGATCGACACGGTCACGCCGGAGCGAGTGGCCCAGAAGAAGCCGGCGTCCTTGAGCTTGTCCAGCGTCTGGGCGACCGTGACCATCGGGTACCGCTCGGCGAGGTCGTTGACGATCGCCGCCTGCTTCTTCTTCGGCAGCAGCTCGTCGACGAACCCGTAGTCGTCGGGCAGCAGCTCGTTGAACCAGACCCGGCCCAGGGTGGTCTCGGCGGTCCAGGGCTGACCCGGCTCCCACTCCTCCGGCATCTGCGCGGCGTTCGGAACGACGTCGCGCAGCCGGATCTTGACCTTGGCCTGCAGGTCCAGGTTGCCCAGGTCGTAGGCCATGATCGCCTCACCGACCGAGGAGAAGGCCTGGCCCTCGCCGTTGGCACCGTCGACCTGCTTGGTCAGGTGGTACAGCCCGGTGACCATGTCCAGACGCGGCATCGCCAGCGGCCGCCCGGAGGCGGGCGAGAGGATGTTGTTGCTGGACAGCATCAGCACGCGGGCCTCGGCCTGCGCCTCCGAGGACAGCGGCAGGTGGACCGCCATCTGGTCACCGTCGAAGTCGGCGTTGAACGCCTCGCAGACCAGCGGGTGGAGCTGGATCGCCTTGCCCTCGACCAGCTGCGGCTCGAACGCCTGAATGCCCAGGCGGTGCAGCGTCGGAGCGCGGTTGAGCAGCACCGGGTGCTCGGCGATGACCTCTTCCAGCACGTCCCACACCTGCGGGCGCTGGCGCTCCACCATCCGCTTGGCGGACTTGATGTTCTGCGCGTGGTTGAGGTCGACCAGCCGCTTCATGACGAACGGCTTGAACAGCTCGACCGCCATCTCCTTCGGCAGGCCGCACTGGTGCAGCTTCAGCTGCGGGCCGACGACGATGACCGAACGGCCGGAGTAGTCGACGCGCTTACCGAGCAGGTTCTGGCGGAACCGGCCCTGCTTGCCCTTGAGCAGGTCGGACAGCGACTTCAGCGGCCGGTTGCCCGGGCCGGAGACCGGACGCCCGCGACGACCGTTGTCGAACAGCGCGTCCACGGACTCCTGCAGCATCCGCTTCTCGTTGTTGACGATGATCTCGGGAGCACCGAGGTCGATCAGTCGCTTGAGGCGGTTGTTGCGGTTGATGACCCGGCGGTACAGGTCGTTGAGGTCCGAGGTGGCGAACCGGCCACCGTCGAGCTGCACCATCGGGCGCAGGTCCGGCGGCATGACCGGCACCGCGTTGAGCACCATGCCGCTCGGGTCGTTGCCGGTGGCCTGGAAGGCCGCCACGACCTTGAGCCGCTTGAGCGCGCGCAGCTTCTTCTGGCCCTTGCCGCTGCGGATGGTCTCGCGCAGACCCTCGGCCTCCGCGTTGATGTCGAAGTTGGCCAGCAGCGACTGGATGGCCTCCGCGCCCATGCCGCCGGTGAAGTACTCGCCGTAGCGGTCGTAGAGCTCGCGGTAGAGCGACTCGTCGGCGATGAGCTGACGGGGCTCCAGCTTGGTGAAGGTCTCCCAGATCTCGTCGAGCTTGTCGAGCTCGCGCTGCGCGCGGTCGCGCAGCTGCTTCATCTCGCGCTCGGCGCTCTCCTTGACCTTGCGGCGCTGGTCGCTCTTGGCGCCCTCGGCCTCGAGCGCGGCCAGGTCGGCCTCGAGCTTCTGGGCCCGGGCCTCCAGGTCCTGGTCCCGCTGGTCGGCGAGGTGCTTGCGCTCGACGCTGACCTCGCTCTCCAGCGTGGACAGGTCGTTGTGCCGCAGCTCGGTGTTGACCGAGGTGACCACGTAGGCCGCGAAGTAGATGATCTTCTCGAGATCCTTCGGGGCCAGGTCCAGCAGGTATCCCAGACGGGACGGAACACCCTTGAAGTACCAGATGTGGGTCACCGCGGCGGCCAGCTCGATGTGGCCCATCCGCTCGCGGCGCACCTTGGCGCGGGTGACCTCGACACCGCAGCGCTCGCAGATGATGCCCTTGAAGCGGACGCGCTTGTACTTACCGCAGTAGCACTCCCAGTCCCGGGTCGGACCGAAGATCTTCTCGCAGAAGAGTCCGTCCTTCTCCGGCTTCAGGGTGCGGTAGTTGATGGTCTCGGGCTTCTTGACCTCGCCGTACGACCACTGGCGGATTTGGTCGGCCGTGGCGAGGCCGATTTTGAGTTCATCGAAGAAGTTGACGTCAAGCACGTCGGGTCTTCTCCCTTGGTCGGAAGGGGCCGCCCCGGTCGGACCGGGGCCGGCTTGTGCCAGGTTGGGTCGGGCGCCGGCCCGCGAGTTGCCCCGCGGGCCGGCGGCGAGTGTCAGTGCGCGATGTCGTCAACCGACGGGTTCTCGTTGCGGGACAGGTTGATGCCGAGGTTGGCAGCGGCGCGCTCCAGGTCCTCGTCCTCGCTGTCGCGCATCTCGATCGCGGCACCATCGCTGGAGAGCACCTCGACGTTCAGGCACAGCGACTGGAGCTCCTTCAGGAGCACCTTGAAGGACTCCGGGATGCCCGGCTCCGGGATGTTCTCGCCCTTGACGACCGCCTCGTAGACCTTGACGCGGCCGACCACGTCGTCCGACTTGATCGTGAGCAGTTCCTGCAGCGTGTAGGCCGCACCGTAGGCCTGCATGGCCCAGCACTCCATCTCACCGAAGCGCTGACCACCGAACTGGGCCTTACCGCCCAGCGGCTGCTGGGTGATCATCGAGTACGGGCCGGTCGACCGGGCGTGGATCTTGTCGTCCACCAGGTGCGACAGCTTCAGGATGTACATGTACCCGACGGCGACCGGGTACGGGTACGGCTCACCGCTGCGACCGTCGATCAGCTCGGCCTTGCCGTCCGAACCGACCATCCGATCGCCGTCGCGGTTCGGCTTGGTCGAGCCCAGCAGGCCGGTGATCTCCTCCTCGCGCACACCGTCGAACACCGGGCTCGCCGTGTTCGTACCCGGCTCCACCTCGAGGATGTCCTCCGGCAGGCGCTTGGCCCACTCGGCCGTCCCGTCGATGGACCACCCCTGGGAGGCGATCCAGCCGAGGTGCGTCTCCAGGACCTGGCCGATGTTCATCCGTCGCGGCACACCGTGGGTGTTCAGGATGATGTCGACCGGCGTGCCGTCCGCCATGAACGGCATGTCCTCGGCGGGCAAGATCTTGCCGATGACGCCCTTGTTGCCGTGCCGGCCCGCGAGCTTGTCACCGTCGGAGATCTTGCGCTTCTGCGCGACGTAGACGCGGACCAGCTGGTTGACGCCCGGGGGCAGCTCGTCGTCGTCCTCGCGGTTGAACACGCGGACGCCGATGACCTTGCCGGTCTCGCCGTGCGGCACCTTCAGCGAGGTGTCGCGGACCTCGCGGGCCTTCTCGCCGAAGATGGCGCGCAGCAGCCGCTCCTCCGGGGTCAGCTCGGTCTCGCCCTTCGGCGTGACCTTGCCGACCAGGATGTCGCCGCCCTGGACCTCGGCACCGATGCGGATGATGCCGCGCTCGTCGAGATCGGCCAGCACGTCGTCGGAGACGTTCGGGATGTCCCGGGTGATCTCCTCGGCGCCCAGCTTGGTGTCGCGAGCGTCGACCTCGTGCTCCTCGATGTGGATCGAGGTGAGCACGTCGTCCTGCACCAGGCGCTGGGACAGGATGATCGCGTCTTCGTAGTTGTGGCCCTCCCACGGCATGATCGCCACGAGCAGGTTCTTGCCCAGGGCCATCTCGCCGTTCTGGGTGCTCGGACCGTCGGCGATGACCTGCCCGGCCTCGACCCGGTCGCCCTCGCTGACGATCGGCTTCTGGTTGATGCAGGTGCCGTGGTTGGAGCGGGAGAACTTCTCCATCCGGTACGAGCGGCGGGTGCCGTCGTCGGCCATGATCGTCACGAACTCGGCGGTGAGCTCCTCGACCACACCGGCCTTCTCCGCGGTCATGACCTCACCGGCGTCGACCGCGGCGCGCAGCTCCATACCGGTACCCACCAGCGGGGACTCGGCGCGCAGCAGCGGCACCGCCTGACGCTGCATGTTCGCACCCATCAGGGCGCGGTTCGCGTCGTCGTGCTCGAGGAACGGAATCATCGCGGTCGCGGCGGAGACCATCTGCCGCGGCGAGACGTCCATGTAGTCGATCTCGGTCGGGGCCAGCAGCTCGACCTCGCCGCCCTTCCGGCGGCCCAGCACGCGCTCGTCGAGGAAGTTGCCGTCCGCGTCGATCGGCGCGTTGGCCTGCGCCTTGACGTAGCGGTCCTCCTCGTCGGCGGTCAGGTAGTCGATCTGGTCGGTGACCACGCCGTCGATGACCTTGCGGTACGGCGTCTCGATGAAGCCGAACGGGTTGACCCGGCCGAAGGTGGCCAGCGAGCCGATCAGACCGATGTTCGGGCCTTCCGGCGTCTCAATCGGACACATCCGGCCGTAGTGCGACGGGTGCACGTCTCGGACTTCCATGCCCGCGCGCTCACGGGACAGACCGCCCGGGCCGAGCGCGGAGAGACGACGCTTGTGCGTCAGACCCGCGATCGGGTTGGTCTGGTCCATGAACTGCGAGAGCTGCGAAGTGCCGAAGAACTCGCGGATCGAAGCCGTGATCGGGCGGATGTTGATCAGGGTCTGCGGCGTGATCGCCTCGACGTCCTGGGTGGTCATCCGCTCGCGGACGACCCGCTCCATGCGCGAGAGGCCGACGCGGACCTGGTTCTGGATCAGCTCGCCGACGGTGCGCAGCCGACGGTTGCCGAAGTGGTCGATGTCGTCGACCTCGACCGGGTTGGTGGCGCCCTCGACGACGTTGCCCTCGGCATCACGCTGCGGCATCTCGGTCTCGCCCGCGTGCAGGCGAACCAAGTACTCGATCGTGGTGACGATGTCTTCCTCGGTCAGCACGCCGGTCTCGTACGGGAGCTCGAGGCCGACCTTCTTGTTGACCTTGTAGCGGCCGACGCGGGCCAGGTCGTAGCGCTTCTCCTTGAAGAAGAGGTTCTCCAGGAGGGTCTGCGCGCTCTCCTTCGTCGGCGGCTCGCCGGGGCGCAGCTTGCGGTAGATGTCCAGCAGCGCCTCGTCGGTGCCGCCGGTGTGGTCCTTCTCCAGGGTCGCCATCAGCGTCTCGGAGAAGCCGAAGCGCTCGCGGATGGCCTCGGTGGACCAGCCGAGCGCCTTGAGCAGCACGGTGACCGGCTGCCGGCGCTTGCGGTCGATGCGGACACCGACGGTGTCGCGCTTGTCGACGTCGAACTCCAGCCACGCACCGCGGCTGGGAATGATCTTGACGCTGTAGACGTCCTTGTCCGTGGTCTTGTCCACCGACTGGTCGAAGTAGACACCGGGAGAGCGCACGAGCTGGGAGACCACGACCCGCTCGGTGCCGTTGATGATGAAGGTGCCCTTGTCGGTCATGACCGGGAAGTCACCCATGAACACCGTCTGGCTCTTGATCTCGCCGGTGGTGTTGTTGATGAACTCCGCGGTGACGAACAGGGGCGCCGCGTAGGTCATGTCCTTGTCTTTGCACTCGTCGACGGAGGCCTTGACCTCGTCGAACCGAGGATCGGAGAAAGACAGCGACATCGATCCGGAGAAGTCCTCGATGGGGGAGATCTCGCTCAGGACCTCTTCCAGGCCGCCAACCGGACTTTCCTCGCCGGAGTCGACCCGGCGCTGGAACCAGGCCTCGCTACCGACAAGCCATTCGAAGGACTGGATCTGCAGGTCTAGCAGGTTCGGCACGTTGAGCGGTTCGCGGATGTTCGCGAACGAGACCCGAGTGGGTGCCTCAGGGATCCCCGACGTGTAGTTGGAAGCTGCAGAGACCTTGGTCGCGCGGGAGACTGCCAAGATGCGTCCTTCCGGGACTCTGAACTGGCTACAGCCACGCCAGAGACAGCGCGCTATCAGTGGAGCGCGCAGATCACTAGCACAGCTGTCAAGGGTGCAATGGCGCTCGCCATCCTACGGTCCGGTACAGGCCAGACGGAAAGAGGGCAGCGCAAAGTAGCAGTCTAACCGGAAGGACGCCAGCTGTCGAGGGGGCCCACCCGATGGCGGCCCAACCCCGTGTTGACGACCAGAGTGAACCCACGCGAGCTTTCAGTCAAGAGATCGCGCTCCCGTCACTCTCGTGGCGCAGACCACGATCACCGGACGTAACCGCCGGGTGAGCCTTTCTCCCTGGTCAGCGCGAGATGATCATCCTTTGGTGGGCATCCGCGACGCGACCCGCGAAGGATGCCCGAACGGCCCTTGACTCCTCGGCCCCGCACCCGGGCGAGCACGCGCCCACCCGCGCGCGGGACGGCACCGCAGAAGATCATTCTCAGTTTCGGAACCTCGAAGTTCCAATAACTGCTCGCGCGCCCGAATGGGAGGTCGCGGTCACAACCCATTTCCGGGCGGCCATCTATTGATCATGAAAATACCGAATCGGTCAGACCATCCGAGACCGGCCGAGACCAGTTGGCGGCCGATCGGAACCGATCCGGCGCCACCGCGGGCCGATTTCATGATCAACTCTACGCCGCCCTCGCAGGCCCCTGACCTGGGCGGAAGTCACCCATTTGTCGCAACGTCTGTCCAAACCCGGTGGTCACCGGTCACCTTCGAAAGAGCTCGATCACATCGAGACCACCCGATGTGGATACCCGGCTGATCTGACACGCCGAACCTAGTAACTTCTCCGTCCAAGACCTCAGAAATCGGACCGGCGGCCGAGCCTGCCTCCTGACCGATCTCACCAGGTAATCACGGGCTGGTTGAACAATTAGCCCCGCCGGTAACGTGACACGACCACCGGCCCCGACCGGTGCCCGGCAGGCCACAGGAGAACGAGACCGATGACAGACGATGCAAGCCGCGCGAGCGAGCGCTTCCGCGGGCTGCAGCGTTGGACCGGGAAGGATCGGGGCGACGCACATTCGAGCTGGTTCGCCCCCGAAGAGGAGACCGCTCCTCCCGAGGCCCCCGCGACGCCTCCCATCGAGCCGGCACCACCCGAGACCCCGCGCGGCTTCGAGCGGCCCGGCGGCGAGCGCCCCAGCGCCGAGCAGCGCTACGCCGACGCCATCGCGGCGATGAACAACATCGTCAACACCTTCGACTTCTCCGCCCTGCCGTGGGTCACCGAGGTGTTCCGCACCACCGCGGGCGTGCTGCGTGGGGACGATCCGGCGCGCGCCGGGGTGCTCAACAACCTGGGCAGCGCGACCCAGCTGACCCACGTGCGAAGCGGCGAGTTCGCCGACCTCGAGGACGCGATCAGCTACTACCGGGCCGCCGTCGACTCGGCGCACTCGGGCGACCGCGACCGCGCGCTGTACTACTGCAACCTGGCGCTGGCGCTGAGTGACCTGGCGAACAAGACCGGCCGGGAGGACCTGGCGGCCGAGAGCGCCCGGGTCGCGCAGGAGGCGTTGCAGCAGACGTCCAAGCGCGACGACCGGCGGCCGATGGTGCTGATGCGGCTGGCCAACGCGCTCAAGCTGCACGCCGAGCTGTCCGGATCGATCGACTCCGACGAGGAGTCCATCCCCGCGTTCCGGGAGGCCGCTCGGATCTCCCCCGCGAGCGAATTCAACACGTCGGAGCTGCTGGTCAACCTGGGCAGCGCGCTGCTGCGCCGCTACCGGCGCAGCTGGTCGCTGGACGATCTGGACGAGGCGATCAAGCACCTCGGCACCGGCGCGGGTGCCCTGGCCGACGGGGAGAACCGGCGCACCGCGCTGTGCCGCTACGCCGATGCGCTGCGGCTGCGCTTCCAGCGCAGCGGCGACCTCACCGATCTCAACACCGCGATCAACGAGCTCATGGGCGTGCTCGGCGTGCTGGAGGGCGGGAACCCGCTGCTCGGCCTGACCATCGGCCAGCTCACCGAGACCACCGGCGAGCACGTCGACGCCACCGGTGAACCCGGGCAGCTCCGCCGGGTGCTGCGGCCGATCACCCCGGCGGTGCGCGCGATGACCGCGGACGACCCCGGCCGCTCGGCCGCGCTCGCCGGCTACGCGGCCTTATTGCGCAGGCAATACCTGCACGGCGGTGAGGCCAGGGCGCTCGACACCGCGGTCACCGCCGCCGAGGCCGCAGTGGAGGGCGCGAGCGAGGCCGACCGGCATCGGATGATCATCGCGCTCGTCACCGCCCTGCTGGAGCGCTTCGAGCACGGCGAGGAGCGCGGCGACCTGGACCGGGCGGCGGAACTAGCGCACGAGGTGTCCAAGTCCGCGGGCTCACCGGCCCAGCGGATCGCCTGGGTGCAGCTGGGCCGGTGCGCGGCGCACCGGTTCGCCACCTCCGGGCGCACCAAGGACCTGGACAACGCCATCGAGCTGTTCGACCAGGCGCTGATCGCCATGCCCGCCGACGCCCCCGGCCGCGCGGGTGTGGCCACGGACCTCGGGCGCGCGCTGCAAGCGCTGCACCAGCGCAACGGGCGGCGCAGGCACTACCGGTGGGCCCGCAAGGTGCTCACCGAGGCGGCGGAGCTGATCAACGCCCCGGCCGACCAGCGACTGCGCGCCGCCGCGCTGGCCGGGAGGATGAGCGCCTCCGAGCAGCGGTGGTCCGAGGCGCTGGACTCGTTCTCGCTGGCCGTAGACCTGCTGCCGTTGATGACCCGCGGCAAGCGGGTGGTGGCCTCGCCGAGCGCCCAGCAGCGCTGGGCCACGCTGGTCGCCGACGCCGCCGCGTGCGCGGTCGAGGCGGGCCAGTCCGACCGGGCGGTCGAGCTCATCGAGCACGGCCGGTCGGCGATCCTGGCCGACTACCTGCCCACCGGCGGCGAGCTCGGCGAGCTGCACCGCAGCAGCCCGGACCTCGCCGACGAGATCGTGCGACTGCGCAGGCTGCTGGACCGGCCGGTGGAGGACACCGATCTGGACGGCGACGACCGGCTGCACCTGGCCGACGCGTGGACCAACCTGCTCGGCGAGGTCCGGCAGGTCCAGCCCGCCCACCTGCGCATCGAGCGGATCGCCGAGATCGGCGTGGAGAACCAGGAGGGCGCCGTCGCGGTGCTCAACCTCAGCCGGTACCGCTCCGACGCGCTGATCGTCTTCGGCGGCCGGGTGCTGACCGTTCCGCTCAGCGGCGTCGAGCCGGAGAAGGCCGGGTCGATGGCCGCGGCCCTGCTGGCAGCGGCCCAGCAGGACGATCACGCGGCGATGGCCGAGGTGCTGGACTGGACCTGGGTGCGCATGACCCGGCCCGTGCTGGACCGGATGGGATACCTGACCACGCCCGCCGACGGCGAGCGGTGGCCGCGGATCTGGTGGAGCGCCTTCGGCGCCGCGGCCTACCTTCCGCTGCACTCCGCGACCGCGCACGCCGGTGCTTCCGCGCTGGACCGGGTCGTCTCCTCGCACACGCCGACGCTGAACGCGTTGTACCGGAGCCGGGGCAGGCGTGCCGCCGAGGGCGGTGCGCTGGTCGCGGCCGGCTCGGCCGAGCAGGTGTCCCGCGAGCTGCCGCCGCAGAACCAGATCCTGGCGCAGTACTGGCCCACCGCGGAGATCGCCTCGACCGAGAGCGCGGGCGCCCCGGACATGCTGCGGATGCTGCCGCAGTTCCCCTGGGTGCACGTCTGCGAACCCAGCTCGCAGTTCCCGGCCCAGCCGGCCGCCGGGCTACTGCTGGACCGCGAGGGGCAACGGCCGCTCGGCCTGGTCGAGCTCGGTCAGGTCGCGCTGGGGCAGGCGGAGTTCTGCTACCTCGGGCAGTGCGCGACCGCCGCCGACCCTCCGTGCGCGGCCGCCCTGTCGCTGGCTGGCGCGTTGAGCTTCGCCGGCTACACCCACGTGATCGGCACCCTCTGGGAGGTGGACGGCGACAGTGCCGCCGAGGTCCACGCCGACGTCTACGCCGAGCTCTTCGGCCTGGACGGCTACGGCGTCGACGGGGCGGCCTACGCCGTGCACAACGCGGCGCGACGACTGCGCAGCAAGTTCCCGAACGGGCACGCGATGTGGTCGGCGCACCTGCACATGGGGCCTTAGGGGTCCTTGCGGAGTGCGGTGGTGCCGCTGTTTCAGGTGGGGACTCAGCCCGCGCCACCGCGGGTTCTCGGACGTCGTCGGGCGAGGACGGCCGCAGCGCCGTGCAGGTGGCTGCGCAAGCCGCGGATCCCGCAGCCCGGCGGCGTCCGAGGTTCCGCTCCCCGCACCGCCAAACATCTGGGCAGGACGAGGGGCCCTCGCGCGTGGTTGCGCGAGGGCCCCTCGATCGTCCGGCGGGCGCGGATCGTCAGCGGACGTTCAGGTTCGTGATCTTCCAGCTGTCGCCCTGCTTCTCGGTCGTCACCGAGAGCTGGGCCGGTCCGACGTTGCTCTCGCCGGTGCCCGAGCGCAGCGCGTGCTGGTCGACGAAGACCAGGACGGTGGCCTTGTCGTCCTGCAGCCGCGTCACCGCGCTGCCCTTGACGGTGGTGTTCACGACGAGCTGCTGCTTCGGCGCTTCCTTCTTGACCACGGAGAACAGCTCGTCGTACTTCTTGACGGCTTCGCCGCGCAGCAGGTCGTCGGCGGCCTTCTCGGTCTTGGCCGTGTCGTTGAAGTCGTACGAGAAGAGCTTCTGGATGCCGTCCTCGACCTGGCCCTTGACCTCGCTGGTCTCACCGGCGGAGACCATGGCCTCGTTGGCCATCGGGCCGCGGAAGTAGGTCGCGTAGGCCATCGCGCCGCACACGATCGCCACGATCAGGAAGACCGCGGTGACGGCCCAGATGACCCAGGACTTGCCGCTCTTGGCGCCCGACCCGGCTTCCTCGCCGCCGGAGCCCGTCCCGTCGTCCGCGGCGCTGTCCTCTTCGGGCCCGGACTCGTTCTCTTCGGGCCCGGACTCGTCCTCTTCGGGCGCGGACTCGTCCTCTTCGGGCGCGGACTCGGACTCGCTCCCGGACTCCGCAGCGGACTCCGAGGCCGACCCGGCCTCGGCACCCGAGCCGGCCGCGGTCGCGGCGTCCGAATCGGACTCCCGGTCCGACTCCCGCTCCGAAGCGGCCGCGGACTCCGATTGCGGCTCGGCGTCCTCGGCCTCGTTCAGCTGCCCGTCCGATGCGGACTCCCGGGACTGCGCACCTGCGGGCTCGGCGGCGTCACCTTCTCCCGCCGAGGAGGTTGTGCCCTCGTCCGGGGTCGGGTCGGTGCTCGTCGTGGTCTCGGTCTGCTCGCGCTTGCGCAGGCCGGCCACCTTGGGCTTGCGGCCCGAGGGCTGTCCGTTGCTTCCGGAGCGGCGGTTGGTTGGCACTGGCTTGCACTCCTGAGAATCGCTGAAGGGGTCCTTGGGTACGCGGCGGAGCCGCGTGCGGTGCGGGGCTCAGTTCGCACCGCGGCGGGTTCTCAGACGTCGCCGGGCGAGGAAACCCGCAGCGCCGCGCAGGCCGCTGCTCGAATCGCGGACCCCGCAACCCGGCGACGTCCGCGGTTCCGCTCCCGGCACCGCCACGCAAACCCCAAACTGAACTAGCTCCTAGAGGTATCGCCCGCCTCAGCCGACCGGGACGGTGCCGAGGTTGCTGAGCTTCCAGGTGTCGCCCTCACGCGAGAGCTCGGCCTGGTAGCGGTCCTGCTTGGTGGACGGCTTCTGACCTTCGATGTTGACCGTGACCTGCACGACCGCGATCATCTTCGCCTTGCCAGCCTGCTGGTCGAGTTCGGTCAGACCCGCGTCCAGGACCTTCGCGGTCGTGGACGACTTCGCCTGCTTGATCTTGGTGGCGTAGTCCTGGTGGCTCTTCTTGATCTCGTCGTGCAGCGGCCCGGTGGAGAACTTCTCCCACCGCTTGAGGCCCTCTTCGACCTTCTTGTGGTCCAGGGTGTTGAAGGCGATGATCGCGCTGGTGCCGTCCTGCAGAGCCGTGTCGCGCGTCTCCGCGTAGGCCACCGAGGAGCTGGTGGCCGCCAGGACCCACAACACCCCGGCGACCAACGCGAGCACCAGGCTCAGGCCGCACGCCACCAGCGCCACCACCGGACGGCGCTTGGTGTTGCCTTCTGCGGTCAATTCGCGGCTCCTCTCCTACTTCCCGGGGGCGTTCTGCGCGCCGCGCACGCTGGTATCGCTGCCCGGGGGTTCGGCGCAGTGCGCATCGGCGTTCAACGGCACCTCGTTCATGGCCGTGCCCTCGCGCTTCTGAGTTCCCTCATAGCCCTTTGTACACGGCAACGGATCCATGACGTTGAGCACGAGACCGAAGTGCGCGGTGCCATCGCCCGGAACGACCGTCTTCGCCGCGGCGACCTGCGCCGGGTAGGACACGAACAGCTGCTCGATGCCGTCCACGTTGGCCGACAACAACTTCGAGGTGCTGGTCAGGTTGGCCAGCAGCGGCCCGAGGTTCTCGTTGTCGTGCAGCAGGCCGCTCACCTGGCGCGCGGCCGGCGGCGCCTGCTGGATCACGTTGCGCAGGTCCTGATCGGAGGACTTGATCGACTGCGACAGCAGGTTGAGGTCCTTGCTGAACGACTTGATCGCCGATCCCTGGTCGTTCTGGGTGGCCAGCACCGTCTTGCCGTCCTCGAGCAGCTGCACGGTCTGCGGCAGGTGGTCCTGGGCCTGCTGGGTGAACTCCCTGGAGGTGTCCAAGATGGTCTGCAGGTGACCACCGTTGCCGCGGAACGCGGTACCGAGCTCGCTGACCACGGTGTTCAGCGAATCCGTGGGAACCGAGTTGGCGAAGTTGTCCAGGTTGGTCATCAGGTCCTGCACGGGCAGCGGCGTGGACGTCGAGGCGCGCTCGATGACCGAGCCGTCCTCGAGGTACGGCCCGCCGTCCGCCTTCGGGCGCAGGTCGACGTACTGCTCACCGACCGCCGACCGCAGTTCGACCGAGGCCTCCACATCGGACGGAATCTTCGGCGCGTCGTCCTTGATGTTCAGCGGTACCGACACACCGTCGTCGGCGAGCTCGATCTCGCCGACTCGGCCCACCGGAACGCCCCGGTAAGTCACCTCGGCGTTCTCGAACACGCCACCGGTGTCGGCGAGCTGCAGCTTGACCTCGTAACCGGTTTCGCCGAACAGCCGCTCCAGGCCCGCGTAGCGGAATCCCGCGTAGCTGACGCCGACCAGCGCGATCAGGATGAACCCCATGATCTGCAATCGGACCTGACGGGTGAGCATCAGTCACCTCCAAGCAACGAGCCGAGCAGACCGCCGCCGTCGTCGTTGTTCTGCTGCTGCTGATCCGGTTCCGGCTGCGGCTCCGGCGGTGCCTGCTGCTGGTTCGGCTCGGCCAGCGGCAGCGGGATGCCGTCCGGCGCGCGCAGCAGCGGCTGCCGCGAACGACCGAGGTTCTCCAGGAGGTTCGTCAGGTTCAGGTCGGCCTTGACGTAGAGGTTGGTGTAATCGCTGCCCTTGATCCCCTGCACCGCGTTGTCCGGGAACGGGAAGGTCATCAGCACCTCCAGCGACTTCGGCAGGCTGTCGCCCGCCGCGGCGAGCTGGTGCAGCGTGGGGGCCAGCTGGTTGAGGTTGGCGACCAGGTCCTCGTGCGACTTGTCCACCACGTTGGTGGCCACACCGGAGAGCTCGTCCAGCGACTGCAGCATGGTGACCAGCTGCTCTCGCTGGTCGGCGAGCACCTTCAGCCCGGGGCCGAGCTCGTTGAGCGCGGTGTCGATCTGCCCGCGCTGCGCGTTGAGCTTGGCGCTGAGCCGATCGATGCTCTCCAGCGCGTTGGTGATGTCGTTGCGCTGCGCGTCCAGCCCGGCGACCAGCTCGTCGAGGTTGCCCAGCAGGTTGCGGATGTCGGACTCGCGGCCCTCCATCGCCTTGTTGAGCTCCTTGGTGATGCTCTGCAGCTGCGCCACACCACCGCCGTTGAGCAACAGCGACAGCGCGCCGAGGACCTCTTCGACCTGCGGGTTGCGGCCGGTGCGCTCGATCGGGATCGTCGCGCCGTCGCGCAGCGAGCCGGACGGGTTCTTCGGCGGTGCCGTCAGCTCGACGTACTTCTCGCCGAGCAGGCTGGACTGCCGCAACCGGGCCATCGCGTTGGCCGGCAGCTTCACGTCGCGGTTGACCCGCACGGTCACCTCGGCGTCCCAGCTGCCGTTGGCCAGCCGGATGTCCTCCACCCGGCCCACCGGTACCTCGTTGACCCGCACGCCCGCGTTGGGCACCAGGTCCAGCACGTCGTTGAAGTGGACCTTCACCTCGTACGGGTCGTTGCCGACATCGGCGCCGCCGGGCAACGGCATGTCGTAGACCCCGCGGGAGCCGCAACCGGACAGCACCAGCAGCGCGACCGTCGCGGAGGTCACGACCTTGACCGCGGTCCTGCGAGCCGAGACGCGCGGACGTCCGGTGCCGAACCTCGCGCGATACCCGGCCGCTGCGGCCGCTCGGAGCTCGTGCAGCATCACTGGCCACCTCCGGACTGGGTTCCGCCGGTCAGCGGCAGCGGCAGCGGCGGCAACTCGCCGTTCTGCACCGAGCCGAGGGTCTCGCCCAGGCTCGGCAGCGGGGCCACCCCGTCGAGCACCGGCTGCAGCGAACGGCACGTGTTGGAGAGCTCGGCGGGCACATCAGCAGGCGCGCCCTGCTCCAGGATCCGGCACACCGACACCAGCGGCGGCTGGTTGGCCTCGTTGAAAACCGCGCGCGTGTCGAGCGTGCCGGATGCGCCGTTGTAGGCGTTGTTCAGGTTGCTCATCGCCACCGGAGCGTTGAGCAGCGACTCCTCGAGGGCCTTCTTCTGCTTGACCAGAATCGAGGCCACCGAGTTGAGCTGGTCCACATTGGTCTTGATGTGGGCCCGGTTGTCCCGCACGAAGGTCTCCACCTTGCCCAGCGCCTGCGCCAGCTCGGCCAGCGCGGCGCTCATGTCCTGACGCTCGCCAGCCAGCTCGGAGCTGACCTGCTGCATCTGGGTGTTGAACTTGCGCACCTCGTCGTCGTTGGCGGCCAGCATGGACGTGAAGCGCTGCAGGTTGTCGACGGTCTCGAACAGCTCCTTGCTGTTGCCCGACATCGTGGTGCCGACCTCGCCGAGGTTCTTCAGCGTCTCCGAGAGCGCCTTGCCGTTGCCCTCGAGGTTGGCGGCGCCGGTGTCGAGCAGCTCGGTCAGCGCGCCGTCCTTGTTCGCCCCTTCCGGCCCCAGCGCCTTCGTCAGGTCGTTGAGGCTGCGGTAGACGTTGTCCAGCTCCACCGGGGTGGCGGTGCGCTCCTCCGGGATCACCGCGCCGTCGGCCATCTTCGGGCCGCCCTTGTAGACCGGTGCGAGCTGCACGTAGCGGTCGCTGACCACGCTCGGCGAAACCGCCACCGCGCTGGCGTTCTTCGGCACGTCCACATCGCGCTCGACGCTCATCGCCACGCGGACCTTCTTGCCCATCGGCTCGACCTCGTCGATGGTGCCGATCGGCACGCCGAGCATCCGCACGTCACCACCGGGGTAGATCCCCACCGCGGCGGAGAAGTAGGCCGTGACCTTCCGGTCGGAACCGGAGAACATCCACCATCCGCCCACCGCGGCGACCAGCATCACGACGACTGCGACGACGATCAGTTTGACCAGGTTGGAGCTCTTGGCAGCTGCGTTCGTCATGGCTTGCAGCCCTCCTGGTTGACCGGTCCGATCGCGGGCGGCAGCAACCCGCAGATGTAGGTGTCGAACCACCGGCCGTTGCCGAGCACGTTGGCGAACAGCCGGGTGAACGGTGCGAAGGAGGCCAGGCTCTGGTCCAGGTTTTCCTGGTTGCGCTGCAGCATCTTGGTGACCTTGTCCAGCTGCTCCAGCGCCGGTCCGATCTGCTGCTGGTTGTCCTCGACCATCCCGGACAGCTGGCGGGACAGCTGCTGCGTTCCGGTCAGCAGCGAGCTGATCGACTCGCGCCGGGCGTGCAGCTCCTGCAGCAGCAGATTGCCGTCCTTGAGCAGCTTTTCGAAGTCGGCGTTGCGATCGGCCACCGTCTTGGACGCCTTCGCGGTGTTGTCCAGCAGCTTCTTCAGCTCCTCGTCCCGCGAGGAGATGGTCTTGGACAGCTTGCTCAGCCCGTCGAGCGCACCGCCGACCTCGTCCGGCGTGTCGGAGAAGGTCTGCGACATGGTCCGGAAGCTCTGCGCCAGCTGCTCGCTGTCGATCGCGTCGACGTTCTTGGACAGGTCGCTGAACGCCTCGATGACGTCGTAGGGCGACATCGTCCGCGAGGTCGGGATCGGTTCCGACGAGTCGAGCTCCTTGCCGCCCTGCGGGTCGAGCGCCAGGTACTTCTGGCCGAGCAGCGTCTTCACCTTGATCGCGGCGGTGGTGTTGTCGCCCAGCCACGCGTCGTCGATCCGGAAGTCGACCTTGACGTGATCGCCCTCGAGCGAGACGTCGGAAACCGTCCCGACCTTGACGCCGGCGATGCGCACCTCGTTGTCGGCGCGCAGGCCCGCGGCCTCGGTGAAGTTCGCCGAGTACTTGGTTCCGCTGATCAGCGGCAACCGTTCGTAGTTGGCGGCCAGCAAGAACAGCACCACCAGCACCAGGATGCCGGCGATACCGATCTTGAGCGGGTCGCGCTGGGAGAAGGACTTCATCGCTGGCACCTCGGCTGGGTCACGGGCATGACCGGGAGCGGCACGTTCAGGTCGCCGACCCCGACGTTTCCGGAAGCCCCGCACAGGTAGAAGTTGAACCACGAGCCGTACGAAGCCGTGCGGCTGAGGGTGTCGAACTTGTTCGGCATTCTCTTCAACGTCCGCTCGATCAGCTCCTGGTGGCCGTTCAGGTTCTTCGACAACTCACCGAGCCCGTTGATGTCGGCCTGCAGCCCCGGACGCGCGTCCTGCAGCAGATCCCCGGTGCTGTTCGTCAGCCCGTCCATCGCGGTGATCGCGTCCCCGATCGCCTCGCGGTCCTCGGAAAGCCCGGAGACCACCCGCCGCAGCTGACCGATCATCTCGGACAGCTGCTGATCGCGGTCGTTGACCGTCTCCAGCACGCCGTTCAGGTTGTTGATCACGTTCCCGATCACCTTGTCCCGGGAAGCGATGTGCTGGGTCAGCGAAGCGGTGTGGGCCAGCAGGCTCTCCACCGTGCCGCCCTCGCCCTGCAGCACCTGGATGATCTCGTAGGACAGCTTGTTGACGTCCTCCGGCGAGAGCGCCTGGAACAGCGGCTTGAAGCCGCCGAGCAGCACGGTCAGATCCAGCGCGGGCTTGGTGCGCTCCAGCGGGATGGTGGCCCCGGGCTGCAGGAACCCGCCCTGGGTACCCGCGGCCTGCATGCCCGCGCTGCCCTGCTCGAGCGCGAGATAGCGCTGACCGACCAGGTTCCGGTACTTGATCGCGACGCTGACGTTGCTCGGCAGCCGCCGTTCGGCGACGTTGAACTTCACCTCGGCGACGCGCCGGTCGACCAGGTCGATGCTCTCGACCTCGCCGACCTTCACACCGGAGATCCGCACGTCGTCGCCCTCGGTGAGGGCGGTCGCATCGGTGAACCGCGCGGTGTAGGACTTCGAGGCCCGGAAGTCCTGGTTCGCGATGGTCATGATCAGCAAGCCGGCGGCCAGCAACGTGACCAGCACGAACACCAGGAACTTCACCAGCGGACCGGTGATGCTGCGTCCGTTCATCGGTAGCTCACCTCCGCACCGCGCAGCACGGGGCCGACCAGCAGCGAGCCCCAGTCGGGAATCTGCTCGGCCGGGCGGCCGACGGCGGGCGCGAGCACGGTGGCGACCATGTCCTGCTCGGCCTTGGAGTTGACCCACTGCGAGGAAGTCGACGACGGAGCCGTTTCAGCAGGCGGATTCAGCCCGCCCGTGGCCGGACGCGAGGCCGGAGGCGGCTCCGAACCGTCCTTGAAGGGCCCGTCCGGCGGGTATTCCGGCATCGGGTCGATGTTCTCCATGAAGTCGTAGCACCGCGGCCCTCGGTGGTCGTTGAACTCGGGCTCGTCCTGGTTCGGCACGTACTTGCCGCGGTGCGCCGTGACCTCCAGCGTGATGTGCAGGCCCGGCTCGTCGCTGCCCTCGCCGAACGCCTCGCGCACCCGCGGCACGAACCGCGCCATCTCGTTCAGGAAGCACGGGTAGGACGGCGAGTACCTGGCCAGCAGGTCCAGCGTCGGCCTGCTGGTGTCGGCCAGCGTGACGATGGTGTCGCCGTTCTTCTCCAGGAACCCGGTCAGATCGTTGGACGTGGTCGTGAGCTGACCGGTCAGGGTCTGGAGGTTCTGCTTCTGGTCCACGAGCGTGCGCGCCGTGGTGCTGAAGTTGTCCAGCGCGTTGATCACGTCCGGGGCCGCCGTCTCGTAGGTCTCCGCGACGCCCACCAGCTCCTGCAGGTTCTGCTTCAGGTCCGGGACCGAGGGGTTCAGCCCCTCCAGGTAGGTGTTCAGCCGGGACAGCGTGTCGCCGAGCTGATCACCGCGGCCGGACAGCGCCTGGTCGAGCGCGTTGAGCGTGGTCGCCAGGTCCTGCGGGTGCACGGCCTGCAGCACCGGCATCGTGTCGGCCAGCACCTTCTCCAGCGCGACCGCGGACTGCGAGGTGTCCTGCTGGATCATCATTCCCGAGGTCAGCTTCTCGCCGGACGCCTCCTCGGGCACGTCCAGCGAGACGTAGCGCTCGCCGAACAGCGTGCGCGGCAGGAACTGCGCCTTGACGTTGCTGGGCAGCTTCTTGGCCATGTCCGGCTGGATCGACAGGTCCAGCACCGAACCGTCGCGGGTCGCCTCGACCTGCTCGACCCGGCCGACGACCATGCCGCGGACCTTGACGTCGGACTCGGGCCGGATCTGGTTGCCGGTGAAGGCCGCCTGCAGCTTGACCTCGATGTTGTTGCTGAACGCCTTCTGGTAGAAGGCCAGGCAGGTGACCACGAACAGCACGATGGTCATCAGCAGCGCAAGACCCAGCACGCGCCGCTTCACTGTGGTGAGGGTTCCGCGCGCGCTCATCCGGTGATCCGAACGGTCGTAGTGGTGCCCCAGATGGCGAGGCTCAGGAAGAAGTCGAGCAGCGCCGTGGTCACGATCGCGGTTCGCACCGCGCGTCCGACCGCCACGCCGACCCCGGCGGGACCGCCGCTGGCGCGATATCCGTAGTAGCAGTGCGTCATGATCACCACCACGCTGAAGACCAGCACCTTCCCGAAGGACCACAGGACGTCCTCGGGAGGCAGGAACAGGTTGAAGTAGTGGTCGTAGGTACCCGCCGACTGGCCGTACATGTAGATCGTCACGGCCCGCGCGGCGATGTACGACGTCAGCAGGCCCAGCACGTAGAGCGGGATGACCGCGACGAAGCCGGCCATCACCCTCGTCGTGACCAGGTACGGCAAGCTCGGCACGCCCATGACCTCGAGCGCGTCGATCTCATCGGAGATGCGCATGGCTCCGAGCTGGGCGGTGAAGCCCGAGCCGACGGTCGCCGAGAGCGCGAGACCGGCCACCAGGGGCGCGATCTCGCGGGTGTTGAAGTAGGCCGAGACGAAGCCCGCGAACGCCGAGGTGCCCAGCTGGTCCAGCGCGGCGAAACCCTGCAGGCCGACCACCGTTCCGGTGAACAGCGTCAGGCCGATCATCACGCCGACCGTGCCGCCGATGACCGCGAGCGCACCGCTGCCGAAGCTGACCTCGGCCAGCAGGCGCATCGTCTCCTTGAAGTAGCGGGTGATGGCCCGCGGGATCCAGGCCAGCGAGCGCAGGTAGAACGACATCTGGTCGCCCAGTTCGTCCAGCGCCTCGAGTGGCCGTCGAGCCGCGCGCTTGGCGCGCTGCGAGATCGTCACCATGTTCCTATTCCCCCGGTGCCCGTCACATTCCCTTTGGCGGCACCAGCTGCAGGTACAGCGTGGTGAGGATGAAGTTCACCGCGAACAGCAGCAGGAAGGTGATCACCACCGACTGGTTCACGGCATCCCCGACGCCTTTCGGCCCGGGAGGCGGGTTCAGGCCCCGGTAGGCGGCCACCACGCCGGCCAGGAAGCCGAAGATCAACGCCTTGAGCTCACTGATCCACAGATCGGGAAGCTGGGCCAGCGCGTTGAAACTGGCCATGTACGCACCGGGCGTACCGCCCTGCATGATCACGTTGAAGGTGTAGCCACCCATCACGCCGACCACGCTGACCATGGCGTTGAGCAGCACCGCGACCAGCATCGCGGCCAGCACCCGCGGCACGACGAGGCGCTGGATCGGCGAAACGCCCAGCACCTCCATCGCGTCGATCTCGTCGCGGATCTTGCGCGAGCCCAGGTCGGCGCAGATCGCCGAACCGCCGGCACCTGCGATCAGCAGCGCCGTCACGATCGGGCTGGCCTGCTGGATGATCGCCAGCACGCTGGCCGCACCGGTGAACGACTGCGCGCCGATCTGCCTGGTCAGCGAACCCAGCTGGAGCGCGATGACCGCGCCGAAGGGAATCGAGACCAGAGCCGTCGGCAGGATCGTGACGCTGGCGACGAACCAGCACTGCTGGATGAACTCGCGGATCTGGAACGGACGCGACGGGAACGCCCGCACGATGTCCATGCCCAGCGCGAAAAGGCGGCCCGTCTCTCGCAGGCCGCCCGCGCCGGGAAACTGCGTCCGACTGGTGCTCACTGCTCACCCCGCTTGCGGCCGAACCAGCGCCGCTTCGGCTCGCCCGAAGAGTCCTCCTCGGGCTGCAGACCTCCCGGCCAGGCCGGTTCCTCCTGCTGCTGACCGCGCGGGTACGGCGTCGGCCGCTGCTGCGGCGACGAGTTGCCCTGCCGCGGCGCAGCGGGCTGGTTCGACGGCTGCGGAGCGCCCTGCGAGGGCTGACCCTGCGAGGGCTGCGGGCGCGGCGGCTGTGCCTGCGGAGGCCCCTGCGGAGGCTGGGGCTGCGGCGGCTGGGGCGGAGCACCTTCCGGCCAGCCGCCCGTTGCCGGGCGCTTGTAGCCGTAGAGCGCCAGCTCCTCCGAGGACAGGCTCTTGAGGATCTCCTCCTGCGCCGTGGGCGTCAGGGTGCGCAGCTGGCTGAGCACCCGGTCCTTGCGGCGGCGCACGGCGGAACGCTCGGGCAGCCCCGGGCTGACCGGCAGCTGCTCCATCATCGGCGGCACCTCGGCCCGGCCGTTCTTGGCCAGCTCCGCCTCGACCAGCGCGGTGTCCTTCTCCTCGGTCATACCGATCGGACCGTCCGGGCGGCCGTTGAGGAACTGCACGACCGCCTGCTCCTCGGAGGTCAGCAGCACCTCGCGCGGACCGAACATCACCAGGTTGCGCCGGTAGAGCATGCCGATGTTGTCCGGCACCGTCCGCGCGGTGTTGATGTCGTGGGTGACGATCAGGAAGGTCGCATCGGTCTGCGCGTTCAGGTCGACGATCAGCTGGTTCTGCACCGCGGTGCGCACCGGGTCCAGACCGGAGTCCGGCTCGTCGAACAGCAGAATTTCGGGATCGAGAACCAGCGCGCGCGCCAAACCCGCGCGCTTGCGCATACCGCCGGAAATCTCGCCGGGAAGCTTGTCCTCGGCGCCGATGAGCCCGACCATCTCCATCTTCTCGTTCACCACGTCCCGAACCTGCGATTCGGTCTTGCGAGTGTGCTCGCGAAGCGGGAACGCGATGTTGTCGAAGAGGTTCATCGAACCGAACAGCGCGCCGTCCTGGAACAGCACGCCGAAGAGCTTGCGGACCTCGTAAAGATCACTTTCGGAGCAGGTGACGATGTCAGTCCCGTTGATCTCGACCTTGCCCTGCTCCGGCTTCAGCAGACCGACCAATGACTTCAGGAACACCGACTTACCGGTGCCAGAAGGGCCGAGCAGGACGCTGATCTCACCCGTGGGCAGCGTCAGCGACACATCTCGCCAGATGGTCTGCGCGCCGAAGGACTTCGAGAGCCCGTCGACAACCACCTCGACGCCCATCCTCGAACCTCCGCGTCTTCGCGATTTGAACCGAACCAGGGTTACCCCGGAATAGCACCCTTACATATGTGACGCGATTAACGAAGGTTGGTGGCGTCACACCTGTGCAACGAGTGCGCCGCCACATGGTTACTCGCCAGTTCACCGAAAATCCAGCCCGCCGCGCAGATGTCCGAAAAAGCAAGTTCCGATCCCACAATGCAAAAGAGAACGGGCACCCGCAGTTGCTGCGAGTGCCCGTTCTCTTACAGACCGTGAGTCGACTGGCTCACTTAATGGAGATGGAAGCGCCGGCGGCCTCCAGCTTCTCCTTGGCGTCGTCGGCCTTCTCCTTGTCGACCTTCTCCAGGATCGGCTTGCCGGTCTCCTCGACCAGCTCCTTGGCCTCCTTCAGGCCCAGACCGGAGACGACCTCGCGGACGACCTTAATGACCTGGATCTTCTTGTCGCCGGCGCCCTCGAGGATGACGTCGAACTCGTCCTGCTCCTCGGCTTCCTCGGCCTCGCCACCACCGGCGGCCGGGGCGGCGGCAACCGCGGCCGGGGCGGCGGCGGTGACGTCGAAGGTCTCCTCGAACTGCTTCACGAACTCCGACAGCTCCAGGAGGGTCATCTCCTTGAAGACGTCCAGCAGCTCGTCGTTGCTCATCTTCGCCATGGGAGGCGTCCTTTCTGATCAAGACCGGGGCACCGTCGGCGTCCCGGACGGGATTTGAAGCAAGTGAGATTTCCGGGTCTGAAGCGGCCCGGCGAGCGCCGGGACCGGGACCGACTCGGAGTCCTACTCGTTGCCCTTCTTCTCCTTCAGGGCATCGGTCATCCGAGCCACCTGGGACGCCGGTGCTGCGAACAGCGCGGCGGTCTGGCTCATCTTGGCCTTCATGGCGCCGGCCAGCTTCGAAAGCGTGACCTCGCGGGAGTCCAGGTCGGCGATGCTCTCGACCTCGGACGTGGACAGCGGGCGGCCGTCCATGTACCCGCCCTTGACGACGAGCGCCTTGTTGTCCTTGGCGAACTGCTTGATCGCCTTGGCCGCGTCGACCGGCTCGCCCTCGACGAAGGCGATCGCGGTCGGACCGACGAACAGGTCGTCGAGCCCCTCGACGCCCGACTGCTCGGCGGCACGCTTGACCAGCGTGTTCTTCGCGACACGGTACTTAACGTTGGGCCCGAGCGAGCGCCGCAGCTCAGAGATCTGAGCCATCGACAATCCGCGGTACTCGGTCACGACGGCAGCGCTGGAGTTGTTGAACGCCTGCGCGATCTCGTCGACTGCCTCGACCTTTTCGGACTTCGCCATGTCGCCTCCTCTCTGTGTCCGACTGTGGTGACCCATCCAGTCAGTCGGTCCTGAGACGACAAAACGCCCCGGCGCAGGGCAGCACGGGGCGTGAAAGATCATGAGCGCGCACGGAGACGCGCATCTCGCATAGCCTCGTCCCTCCTGCGCGGGCCGCCCGCATCTCACGGGACCTTAGTTCCCCGGGAAACCCGGAGAAGACCAGCGGTCTTGGGTGGAACCTCGAACAGCATAGCCGACCCGGCGCGGGCCCTTCACCTGGGGGGGTTGGACGCGCCACCGGCGCGGGTGGTGACCGCGCGAGCGCGTACCGGCATGATGGTCGGCGTGGGTGATCAGCAGCAGCCGCGCGAGGATTCCGAACCGCCCGAGGTCATCGAGGGCGAGGCCGTGGAGGTCGAGCCGGGCAAAGAGGTGGCCCGGGGAGGCGACGGGGCGTCGCAGTCCGCGCGGCCGTCGACCGGGCAGGGCGGCACCGACGATCGCGAGTACCAGGAGTTCCTGGAGTTCAAGAGGTTCAAGGAATGGCAGGCCGCGCAGGGTGGCGGCACCGCCGCGGGCGCGCCGCGCCCCTGGTGGAAGAAGGCGCTCGGGCTGCTGCGCTACAAGGCGATCCGCCGGGTGCTCTACCTGCTCATCGCCCTGCTGCTGCTCAACTGGGCCTACAACCACTACTTCGGCTCCAGCGATCGGGCCGACGAGGCCAACCCGGTGCAGGCACACCGGGATCACCTGCACACCAACCCGATCCGGCAGACCAAGCCGATGAACGCCGTGCGCACGGTCTACGACGCGCTGGCCACCGAACCGGACAAGGTCTGCCAGAAGTTCACCCCGGAGGGCAGGCAGGGCTTCGCCCGCGGCAACCAGGCCCCGGACTGCCCGGCCGCGGTCGCCGCGATCACGGCGCAGATCACCGAGCCGATGCAGTTCAAGAACCCGAACTTCGCGGGCGCGGCCCTGGAGCCGGCGCAGCAGGACGATGTGACCATTCGCGCCTGCGACACGCAGGTCACCGGCGGCCCGAACCTCGGTGACTTCAGGCTGCACCGCCAGCCCACCGGCGGCTGGGTGATCGTCTCGCTCTCCGCGCCCGCCCCCTGCTGATCGGGCCGCTGCCGAGCAAAGAACCGCTCCCCGGAAGTCGGATTTCCGGGGAGCGGTTCTCGCTTGCGCCTGCGATCAGGCCGTGGGGACCTTCGTGATGGTCGGGTCCACCTGGATGCCCGGACCCATCGTCGTGGTGAAGGTGACCTTCTTCAGGTACTTGCCCTTCGAGGCGGACGGCTTGGCACGCAGGACCTCGTCCAGCGCGGCCGCGTAGTTCTCCGCGAGCTTGGCGGCGTCGAAGGACACCTTGCCGATGATGAAGTGCAGGTTGGCCTGCTTGTCCACGCGGAAGTTGATCTTACCGCCCTTGATGTCCGCGATCGCCTTGGTGACGTTCGGGGTGACGGTGCCGGTCTTCGGGTTCGGCATCAGGCCGCGGGGGCCGAGAACCCGGGCGATCTTACCGACCTTGGCCATCTGGTCCGGGGTGGCGATAGCCGCGTCGAAATCGAGCCAGCCGCCCTGAATGCGCTCGATCAGCTCGTCCGAACCAACCGCGTCCGCGCCGGCGGCCTCGGCCTCAGCGGCCTTGTCGCCGGTGGCGAACACGATGACGCGGGCAGTCTTACCAGTGCCGTGCGGCAGGTTCACGGTGCCGCGGACCATCTGGTCTGCCTTGCGGGGGTCGACACCCAGCCGCAGGGCCACCTCAACGGTGGCGTCGTAGTTGACCTTGGCGGTCTTCTGCGCCAGCTCGACCGCTTCGACCGGCGTGTAGATCCGGTTCCGGTCGACCAGCTCGGCCGCCTGCTCGTATGCCTTGCTGCGCTTAGCCATTGCTGTCCCTTACGAATGTGGATCAGTTGTGGTTGGTCGGGCTGCGCTCAAGCCCTCCCACAGCCTCTCGCCGGTTCGCCCGGCGGACGGCTCAGTCCTCGACGGTCAAGCCCATCGACCGGGCGGTACCGGCGATGATCTTCGCGGCCTGGTCGATGTCGCCGGCGTTGAGGTCCGTCATCTTGGACTCGGCGATCTCCTTGACCTGGTCCATGGAGACCTTGCCGACCTTGGTCTTGTGCGGCTCGCCGGAGCCCTTCTGCACGCCTGCGGCCTTGAGCAGCAGCTTCGCGGCCGGCGGGGTCTTCAGCTTGAAGTCGAAGGACCGGTCCTCGAAAACCGAGATCTCGACCGGCACGACGTTGCCACGCTGGTTCTCCGTGGCCGCGTTGTAGGCCTTGCAGAACTCCATGATGTTGACGCCGTGCTGACCAAGCGCCGGACCGACCGGCGGCGCCGGGTTGGCTTGACCGGCCTGGATCTGCAGCTTGATGATCCCTGCCAGCTTCTTCTTCTTGGGCGGCATGTTTGCTTCCTGTGTCTTCGCTATCCGATTGCTCGGCGCCGCCCGGGTCGGGCGACACCGATTTCGGCGGTACCACGAGACGGTGGCATCGCCCGCTGCTGCGCGAGGTTCCTGCCAGACCCACGCGCAGCCCTCCGCGCTCCCGCGGGCGGGAGCGCGGTCAGAGCTTGGAGACCTGGTCGAACGACAGCTCGACCGGAGTCTCACGGCCGAAGATCGACACCAGCACCTTGAGCTTCTGGGCGTCGGCGTTGACCTCGTTGATGGTGGCGGGCAGCGTCGCGAACGGACCGTCCATCACGGTGACGGACTCGCCGACCTCGAAGTCGACCTCCACCGAAGACTTCGCGGCGGCCGGAGCAGCCGCTGCGGCCTTCTTGCCGGTCTCGGCCTTCTTCTCCTCGACCTGGGGCGCGAGGAACTTCAGCACATCGTTGATGGTCAGCGGCGAAGGCTTGGACGTGGCACCCACGAAGCCGGTGACACCCGGCGTGTTGCGCACCGCGCTCCAAGAAGCGTCGTTGAGCTCCATCCGGACGAGGATGTAGCCGGGCAGCACCTTGCGCTGCACCATCTTACGCTGGCCGTTCTTGATCTCGGTGACCTCTTCGGTCGGAACCTCGACCTGGAAGATGAAGTCCTCGACGTCCAGCGTCTGCGCGCGGGTCTCGAGGTTGGTCTTCACCTTGTTCTCGTAGCCGGCGTAGGAGTGGATGACGTACCAGTCGCCGGGCGCGCGCCGCAGCGCCGTGCGGAGCTCCTCGACCGGGTCGACCTCGGCTTCCTCGGTCTCGCCGGTGGAGTCCTCGGCGGAGTCGTCGGCACCGGCGGACTCGTCCCCGGTGGTCTCGTCGTTCGACTCGGTTTCAGCGGTTTCGGCCTCGGTGTCCTCACCTGCAGCGCCCGAGGAATCGACTTCGTCGACTGCGTCGACCGAGTCAGCGGTCGCCTCGGCTTCGGCAGCCTCGGGCTGCTCCTGCTCTTCGGTGAGGCCGGTGGATTCCTGGCCCTCGGGGGAGGTCACAGTCGGACTCGCTTCCTCTCGTGCGTTGCGTGCCGGGTCGTGCAGTTCGCCGCCGGCACCTAGGTGGGGCCGGAAGTTCAGCCGGAGCCGAACAGCCAGGCCACACCCTTCGCGAAGAGCACGTCCACGCCGGCCACGAACGCCACCATGATGCTGACGAAGACGAGCACCACGAGGGTGTAGGTCGCGAGGTTCTTGCGCGTCGGCCAGATGACCTTGCGAAGTTCTGCGACGACCTCACGCAGGAAGCGTCCGACCTTGCGGAACGGCGAAACCCGACCCTGCCGGCCATCCCGGGACGGGGTCGGCCGACCTTTCGACTCAGTTGTGCGCGTCGAGCCGGAACCCGACTCCTCCGAGCGTGCCTTACGCCCGCTCGAACGGGCGGAGGCGCGGCGCTCGCGTCGCGCCGCAGCGCTGGACGGGCGACCTTCGTCCTGCCCGTCGCGACCCTGCTCGCGGTCCTCGCTCACGCCCAATCCTCCGCTCACCGTCGCATTGACGCAGGGGTGACAGGACTCGAACCTGCAACCTGCGGTTTTGGAGACCGCTGCTCTGCCAATTGAGCTACACCCCTCTGCGGCCCATGGAGCCTGACCGCAAACTCAGGACACCCGGAACCAGCCCTGGAACCTGAGCTCCAAGGTGTTCGGGCATCCCAGGTTCGAAAGTGTACGGCACGCCGCCGCGCCACTTCCAACGGCACCCCCCGCGATCGCGTCGCGAAGAACTCCATCGCAGGTCGCACCGCTTTCACCGGCGCGTCGAGCGCCGAAGAACTCCCCGTTTCCCCGGCCGGATCACCGTCCCACCGGGAAAACGGCAAGAAACGACCCGTCCAAGATCACCCGACCGGTCGATCAGGCCCGCCGGATCCGCCCGGCGGCACGCGCCCGACGACCACCGCGAGGGCGCTCACTCGGGCAGCCGCACGGTCGCCGCCGCACCGCCGAGGACGCCCTGCTCGGCGCTCTTGGCGGTGATGGCGACCTTCACCGTGCCGTCCTCGTTGATCTTGGCCACCTTGCCGGCGAGTTCCACCGCGGCGCCCGCGCCGTCGTCCGGGACCACGACCGGCCGGGTGAAGCGCACCCCGTACCGCACGATGGCGCCCGGATCGCCCGTCCAGTTGCTCACCAGACGCCCCGCGACGGCCATGGTGAGCATGCCGTGCGCGATCACGTCCGGCAGGCCCACCTCGGTGGCGAAGCGCTCGTTCCAGTGGATCGGGTTGAAGTCGCCGGAGGCCCCCGCGTACCGGACCAGGTCGGCCCGCTGGATCGGCACGCTCAGCGGCGGCAGCTCGTCGCCGACCGAGACCTCGGACAGCCGTGGGCTCATGCTTCCTCCCCCCTGACGACCAGCGTCGAGGTGGCCGTGCACACGGCCTCGCCCTCGGCGGTGGCGATCTCGGCGCGGACGGTCAGGAAGTCGTTGCCCGCCCTGGTCTTGATGTCGTCCACGTGCGCGACGGTGGCCAGCCGGTCCCCGGCGCGGATCGGCCGGTGGTGCACGAACTCCTGCGAGCCGTGCACGACGCGGCTGTAGTCGAGCCCCAGCTCCGGGTCGCCGACGATCTGGTCCTGCGCGGCCATCGCCAGGATCACCGCGAAGGTGGGCGGCGCGATCACGTCCGGGTATCCGGCGGCCTTGGCGGCATCGACGTCGCGGTGCAGCGGCGAGTCGTCGGCGATCGCCTCGGCGAACTCCCGGATCTTCTCCCTGCCGACCTCGTAGGGGTCGGTCGGCGGGTACTCACGTCCAATGAATGACTGGTCAAGCGGCACGGGAAGAAGGGTACCCGCAAGGGCTCCCCGCGTTCGGCACGAGCTCACCGCCCGCAGCGGGCGGGTCCGCACAGCAAAGACCCGCCCCCTGCGAGCAGGGAGCGGGTCCTTCGCGTCTGTACGACCGCTGGCCTCAGCGGGTCTCCTTGTGGACCTTGTGCGTGCCGCAGTTCATGCAGAACTTCTTCATCGCCAAGCGGTCCGGGTTGTTACGCCGGTTCTTGTTGGTGATGTAGTTACGGTTCTTGCACTCCTCGCACGCCAGCGTGATCTTGGGGCGAACATCGGTGGCTGCCACGGAGATGCCTTTCTCTCTCGGTCGTCTACGAATGGTTCGCTGGAGATTCCGCGCGAACCCGTGACTGGTAGCGGTGGCCGGACTTGAACCGACGACACAGCGATTATGAGCCGCTTGCTCTACCGACTGAGCTACACCGCCATGCTGAGCCCTGCCGTACGAGCACCAGGGGTCTCAAGCGACGCGGGATATCCCACGCAAAACAGCCACGGTACCCAGTTTACCGAGCACCGCAGCTGTCTTTCGAGCCCCAATACGGAATCGAACCGTAGACCTTCGCCTTACCATGGCGACGCTCTACCGACTGAGCTATTGGGGCGTGCCCTCTCTTGCGGAGCGATTAGAACTTTACACACCTTCCGGGGGGCCTCGAACAGGGGGGTCCCCATCCGGTGGAACCGCAGGTCAACCTCGCTCTTCGAGGGCCGACGGCCACCCCTGGGGCCGAAAAGCGGCCTCAGTGCAGGAGTGTGAGCACGGTCTCGCTCCGGGCGTCGATCTCGCGCTTGGTCCGCGCCTCCAGCCACGCCTCGAAGCGCTCCTCCGGCAGCGGGCGGGAGAGCAGGTAGCCCTGAGCCACGTCGCACCCCATGCCGACCAGCTGGTCCCGCGAGATGTCGTCCTCGACGCCCTCGGCCACCACCGCGAGGTCCAGCGAGTGGCCCAGCTCGACGATGGTGCGCACCACGGCCAGGTCCGAGAGATCGGTTCCCATGCCGAGCACGAAGCTCTTGTCGATCTTGACCTCGTCCACCGGCAGGTGCCGCAGGTAGGCCAGCGACGAGTACCCGGTGCCGAAGTCGTCCACCGCCAGCACCACGCCCATCGTGTGCAGCCTGCGCAGCACCGGCAACGACCGCTCGCGGTCGGCCATCACGCTGGACTCGGTCAGCTCCAGGGTGAGCAGCTCGGGCGGGATGTCGTGGCGCTGCAGCGCATCGGCGACGCGGTCCGGGAACGACTCGTCGGCGAGGTTGCGCACCGACAGGTTCACCGCCACCGACATCCGCATCCCGCGATCGAGCCAATCCCGGATCTTGATCAGCGCGCACTCCAGGACGAAGGCGGTGAGCGCGTCGACCAGCCCGGTCGCCTCGACCACGGGGATGAACTCGTCGGGATCCAGCCGCCCGTACTCAGGATGCCACCAGCGCACCAGCGCCTCCGCGCCGACGACCTGCCTGCCGGGCAGGGCGACCTTGGGCTGGTAGTGCACCTCGATCTGACCGGAGTCGATGGCGTGCCGGAACTGGGTGACCAGCTGGAAGCGGCGCAGGAACACCTGGCCCATGGCGGGCGCGTAGCAGCGGACCCCGTCCTCGCCGTTGCGCGCCGCGCGCACCGCCACGTCGGAGTGCTGCAGCAGCGTGTCGACGTCGGTCTCGGCCTCGCCATCGGCCGGGGCCGAGGAGGCGTAGCCGGCCACCGCGGTGGCCTCGACCACGATCCGGTCCAGCGGGTAGGGCTTCGCGATCATCTCGCGCAGGTGCTGCGCGACCTCGTGGGCCTGCTCCTCGGTGTGGTCCAGCAGCAGGACGGCGAAGGAATTGGCCTCCAAGCGGGCGAGCGGCGCGCCGTCGAGCGCCTCGCGCATCCGCTGGCCCGCGGCCACGACCATCCGGTCGCCCCAGGTGTAGCCCAGCGCCTCGCTGACCGTGGTGAGCACATCGAGGTCGATGCGCAGCACCACCGCGGTGCGCCCCCGCCGGAGCTCCTCGCCGCCCATCTCGCGGAAACCGGTGCGGTTGAGCAGTCCGGTGAGCGGATCGTGGTAGGCGTCGTGGCGCAGCCGGGCCAGCAGCCTGCGGTTGTCCATCGCGGTCGCCAGGTGGCTGGCCAGGGTGTGCAGCAACCGCACATCGGCGCGACCGAAACCGCGCCAGCGGCTGACCCGGTCGTGCACCTCCACCGCGCCGAGGAGCGTGCTCGCGCCGCGCAATGGCACCACCAGCGCCTCGTAGGCACCGCGCTGGCGCAGCGCACGACGCACCTCCTCGGGCGCCTCCAGGCTGCGGAAGGAGCGGACGTGACTGCCCGGCAGCTGCAGCAGCGGGTCGTCGCGCAGCGCCGACGGCGCGGCCCGCACGGCCGGGTCCAGCATCGGCTCCCCGGCGACCAGGGTGATCACCTCGCCGCCCGGGTCCAGGCGCAGGCGCAGCACGACGCGCGTGGCGTTGAGCTGCTCCTGGATGCGCTCGGCCACCGGCTCCCACTCCGCGAGGGACACGACGTGCTCCGGCCCGGCCGGATCCGGCGTGCCCTGCCCGGAACGGGCGACGCTGAGGCTGACGTCGCTGAGCGCCTCCAGATCGCGCTGCTCGCGCATCAGGTCGGAGTAGGCGCGGTAGAGGCCGACCACGGCGACGGCGACCAGGGCGACCAGCAGCCAGCCCCACGGGGTGCCGATCGCGACCTCGTAGCCGATCAGCCCGACCGAGGTGTTGAGCAGGCCCACGGCCAGGGTGCGCGCGGCCAGCCTGGCACCGGCGGCGACCTTCATCGCACCGCCCAGCACGGTCAGCGCGGCGAGGGCGAAGCCGCAGCTGATCAGCGGTGAGGTCAGCGTGCCGATCACCGGCCCGAACCAGTCCGGGGCGACCGCGTGGAAGGCCTGATTGACCATCCCGGCGACCGCGAACGGAACGGCGATCTCCAGGCACAGCACGCCCGCGTTGTAGACGACGTGGGTGGCCGCGCGCCTGCCGATCTGAGCGCCGAGCCCCGCGAGCAGGTTCGCCGCGAGCACCACCTCGAACGGCGCGGTGAGCAGCCCGAGCAGCAGCGGGATCTCGGTGAACGAGATCGTCCAGCCGACCCGCTTCACGTCCACGTCGATGGTCAGCTGCTCGGCCAGCAGGAAGCCGATGACCAGCAGCGGGCCGATGAACAGGAGATTGGAGTCGTAGCGGAACGGCAGCGCGTTGGACGCGATGACCGAAACGAGGACGCCGGCGGCCAGGGTGGCCAACGAGAAGAAGGTGAACATCCGCCGTCGGTCGGGATCGACCTCCGCGCGAACCGGCGGCCTGGTCGGCTCCAGACCGGAATGCGGGCCTAGGGAGCGATGGCGCTCGATCATCCACGCTCCTCCCCGCGAGGCGATACGGGCGTACCACACATGTCCGTCCGCCGATCGTGACGCACGCGGCCTCGGAAGACCAGAGGACAAAACCCGCCTTCCTGTGCTGGGGACGCGCTCAGCGTTCCCGCCCGTTCGGCGACGAGCCCCAGGTCGAACCACTTCAGCACATGCCTGACCTGGGAAGAACGCGAGAGTGATGCTGAGCCAAACATTTTCTTGTGCTAATCACAGGCGCTGTCGAGAAGTGTGAGGATGGCCGCAACAACGAAATCGGCCAGTCACGGAAGGTGTCCGCACTAGCCACAACGTGTCATCACTGGATGTCGAACTCGTCCAGAAAATCACGTACCGCACGGTCCAGGTCGGCGAGCCCGGACTCCTCGACCGGCAGGTGCCCGGCCCCGCGCAGGCTCGCGCGCCGGGTGGGCGAACCGATCCGGCCGAAGAAGTCCTCGGACAGCTTCTGCGGGGTCCAGCGGTCCTCGTCGGGGTGCGCCAGCAGCAGCGGGCTCGCGAACCGCTCCGGCTCGATCGCGGGCGCGGCCTCCAGGCAGCTGCGGGCGAAGCCCAGCGACAACCAGCCACCACCGGCGAGCCGGTCGGCCCACACCAGGTTCGCGAACTGCGCGTGGTTGGACACCGCGGCGATGTTGACCAGCCAGTGCACCGGCACCCGCGACAGCGACGCAGGTCCCCTGGCGAGCGAGAGCACCCGCGCCAAGCGCGCCATCTCCGGACGAGCGGCGAGCGTCCTGCGCACCTCGTCCCGGCTCGGATCCACCAGGCAGGTGGCGACCACCCCGGCGACCTCGGCCCGCGCCGCGACGTCGTAGGCCAGCCTGCCGCCGGTGCTGAACCCGAGCAGCACGATCGGCCGCCGGTCGCGCGCCCGCTCGTAGCGCACGAGGTCGCGCACGCAACGCACCCAGTCCTGGTAGGAACCGCCGAGCAGCCCGTTGCCGGAGAGCCCGAAGCCGGGCAGATCGGGTGCGATGAACTCCAGATCGGCGAGCGCGGGCAGCTTCCCGTAGGGCGCCAGCATCCGGCCGTAGGTGCCCACCCCGTGCAGCGCGATCACCTTCGCGGGCGCGTCCGGCCGGAGAACGCGGTCGACGTGCACCACCGAACCGTGCCACCGCCACCACTGCTCCGTCGGAGCGTTGCCCGCCCTCACCCGCAGCGCCCCGGGGAAGAAGTCCTGGTAGCGCTGCCAGTGGTGCTGCTCGCGGTAGCCGGGACCGACGTCGATGTCCGACCCTGGGGGCGATGGGGCGTTCGAAGCCACACCTCGAACATACGGAGTCGACCGGGCGATGCGCATCAGCCAACAGCAGGCACGGGCCCGCTTCGCCGACGCCCGCACGGCCCATCTGGCCACCGCGGACGCCGACGCGGTGCCGCATCTCGTCCCGGTGGTATTCGCCACGATCGGCGACCGGATCGCCACGGCCATCGACTGGAAGCCCAAGTCGAGCACCCGGCTCAAGCGACTGCGCAACATCGAGTCCAACCCGCAGGTCGCTCTGCTGGTCGACCACTACGAGGAGGACTGGAGCGGCCTCTGGTGGGCCAGGGCCGACGGCACCGCCGAGATCCACGCCCCGGAGGATCAGCCGGAGCTGCTGTCCGCCCTGATCGCGAAGTACCCGCAGTACCAGCGCGAACCCCCGACCGGAGAACTCGTCGTCGTGCGGGTCGTGCGCTGGTCGGGCTGGCAGGGCGGCGGTTCCCGGTAGAACCGCCCGCGTCACTCACCGCGCCGGTTCAGGCGCACCGTCGCCGAGTCGAGGTCGAGCGGCCCGCTACCGGTCTCGTGGTCGTCCTCCCTGGTCACCGCGACGTAGGCGAGCTGCTCGAGCTGGTGCTTGGCCCCCGGGTTGAACAGCCCGTCGACACCCAGCGCGACCTCGCCGACCGCGCGGCGCTGCTCGGGCTCTGGCTGGGAGGCATCCGCCTCCCGCCTCTCCCGCCGCCGCTGCGCGCGGCCCGCCCGATCGATGGCCATGTGTCCAGATTATCCCGCCACACCCCGGCCGGGCCCGGCCATCGGCGAGAACCCGACACCTCGAGCAGTAGGTTGAGGGGCGTGGAAGACCCGTACTACGTCCAGATCGCGACATCCGACCTAGCGGAGCTGGCCCGCGCCCTGGAGATCCTCGACGAGCACGCGGACCTCAACCACCGCTACCGCAAGATGCTCGACGAGTCCCGCCAGATGCTTTCCGCCGACGAGGTCCGCCTCACCCAGGCACGCGGCCTCGCCAAGCGGCTCATGGTGCTGCTCAAGGCAGCGGGCCAGGAGTTCCCGGACGCCCTGAACGGGGAACTCCGCACCGCCCTCGACGCCGCACGCGACCGCGCCGATTCCCTGGTCTTCCACCCAGAAGAAGGATGAGTCCCACCCCCTTCGCAGCACCCCCGCGGGCGGTATGTATTCTTTTTCCCGCAAGCCAGCCAGGCTGGCGCGCACGCCGGGTTGCCCGAGCGGCCAAAGGGAGCTGACTGTAAATCAGCCGGCATTGCCTTCAGAGGTTCGAATCCTCTACCCGGCACACTGCGAAAACGTCCCCCTGACCAGCGCATACGCGGCCAGGGGGACGTTTTGCGTTGCCCGGCTCTACCCGGACTTACCCGGCCTCACCCGGCGGTCTACGTACAATGTGCGTACACGCTCAGCGCAGTGCTTGCTCCACTCGCTGCCGCGCAAGCTGCTCACCGCTATCGAGGCACTTGGCGTAGACCTCCAGAAGCACGCGCACGCTGTGGCCCGCCCACTCGGCAACCCGCGGCGGTTCGACGCCTGCGTTCAACCACATCGAGACGCAGGCGTGCCGCAGGTCGTACGGCCGCTTCGCGAGCGGCGAGTTGGCCACGTCCTCGACGAAAGCGATCTTGCGCGCCTGAGCCCACACGCGGCCGTAGACCGTGCGGTCACCAAGCGCGGGCTCTCTTCTCGCAGGTCACGGCCGCTGAACCGGGCTGTCCGTCTGATTCCCAAGCTGAGAACGCGGGTTCGATTCCCGTCATCCGCTCAGACGACGAAGGACCACGTCAGGAGCATGATTGACTCCGCCTGGGCTTTCGTATCGAGATCAACACCCCGGTCACTTCACTCGCGGGGCCGACCAACGCGCGCCAACGCTCAGACTTTGATCATCGAAGTTGATCGGGCGCTATCGGGTGTTGGCCGTTCATCGTGGGAATTGGCGCGCCGCCCAGGGAGCGTTCGGCATTATCGAGGAGTTCTTTGTAGGTAAGGACCTCCACCCTGTTCACGTGCGTATTGAGTGTTCGCAGTGCCTCGTTGATCGCTTCTTCTGGAACCTGAGGATGTTTCGCTGGATGGCCGATCAGGACCACTGCGCTTGCCCGGCGGGTCTCGATGCTGAACTCCTCGCGAAGGCGGTGTCGGTTCTCGTCCAAGCGAACCAAGTAGTTGATGGCCTGGGCGACGGCGTCGTGCACGTCCGCAGTGGGCACCAACGCGTTGCGGTGCCATTTCACCAGCGCAGGCACGCCCATGGCTCGCTTGAGTTCCACGATATGCAGGGCACCATCAGCGCGAAGGAGCGGAATGTCTACTTCGTCGCCAGGCACCATGCGGCGACGAGCGGCCGCACCGACGAAGCGGCCCCCGAATATCCATGGCTGGGCTTCCAGAGCGTGCTGGAGATCATGCTCGGTAGCGGAGGGGTCTGCCGCGATATTGCGCAGCTGTGAAAGTCGGTCCGAGCGCTGTTTCAGCTCCGTAGCCTTCAGCAGTGTCCGGCCATCCTCGTCGGCCACGAGCACTTTGATTGCCTCGGGCGATGTAACGATCCTACGTGCGGCCTCAACGGGATCTTCTACATCGATGCGATCACGGAGAACCCGTTCCAGCCAGGCCGCCGTCTCGGCGCTACCCCGAAGGATGCGGTAGCGACCAGGGCGATCAGCAGGAGCTTCAAGGAATCGCGCGTCCTCGCCGAATGAGACAAGATGTGTAAGCAGCTCGTTCGCGGTCGCCTCAGTGTGCTCGTCCAGGAACTTGCGGCCAGCCTCCTTCACGTAGCGCCCGGTTAGATTGAGCGCCGAGGCTACGAACTCGCGGCGACCCTCGTTACGGGCACCTTCTTGGAACAGCCGATATCGCTCCTCGAAGTCCGGCCTAAGAATTCGTCCAGTGGCGTAGTACAAGGCGTCTTGTATGAGGCATACGACGTCCCACTCGTTCTCCTCGGAAGCCCTGAGGCGAGCTATTTCCAGCAGCTTCACGAGCGTCGCTCCACCTCTGCGATGGCGTCCCTTGCCGCTCCTCATGTGACGGAGGACGGTGTTGATCGCGTCCTTCACCTCCACGTCGACCGCTTCCTTCTCGACCATTTCGAGTTGCCGTTCCAGCGTCCAATCCGCCCTGACCGTCATGCCGAGTATGATGGACGTCCTGCCTGACATCCTCGATCGATATTGCGATAGGGCGATCAAGCCCCGAGTCCGGATCAAGCCGGGAAAGCATTTTTGACCCGGCGCCACCGACCGCAGAGGCGGCAGCGTGTCGGGCTCATGCCATGGGTACGGACCAACAACATCCCAACAACATGGGGCGGTCACAGGGGTGAAGACCGGACACCACCGGCACCGTCGCGACCCAGGTCAGAGCCGGTTTCCTCGGATGTCTGTCTGATTCCCTAGCTGAGAACGCGGGGCGATTGTGATCCGCTCACAAGAATGAAGGCCCAGGTGAGGTGCGTGATCCGCTCGTCTGGGCCACCGTGCCATCGGCGCTACTAATCTTGCGGGAGTACCGGGTCGAGCTCGAGGCATGTCGCCTCGCAGCGCTGGCGGATGGCCTCGATCTGCACCTTCGGCACTGCCAACCAGGGCTGCTCGTCTCCTAGGCAGACGGCCAGCCGTTCCGGGGAGGAGAAGGCCAGCAGGACCAGATCGTCGTCCTCAGTGCGGCTCAGCTGGATTATGACCTCGTCCTGCGGAGCTTCGACCGGCTCGGCGGGCACGTACACGGTTTCTGGTGGTTCCACGTCCCCGGGCTCGGATTCGTCCGCTGCTTCCGGTTCGTGCTCAGCACCGAACACAGCAGGAGCAACATCATCCACGGGGAAAAGGTCGTCACGACTCATCGCGTTCGCGCTCCCGGATCTGACGTCGGACGAACCACCAGCCAACCAGCAAAGCACCCACGAACAGCGCCGATGACGCCACCACCACGACCGGCGCAGAGCCCTCATACCCTCCGGCGATCCAGCTCGGAACCATGGAGCGGCCATGAGGCCGAGGCAAACCAGGAAAACCCGAAGCCCGAAGCTGGGGACTCATGGCTTCCCCTTGTCCTCCTCGTCGCGATACGGGTAGAGGAGGCGATTGACTTCCTGCCCGACCTCGCGCCGCGCCTGCTGACGGATGATCTTCATGCTGAGGACGCCAACGATCGCGAAGTAAGCCATCGTGATGAGTGCACCGATGTTCGAGCCCCTGCTCCGGTCCCAGCCCTGCGTCTCAGCGAGTCCTGGCGCAAAAACCAGTGGCAGTAGACCCACGATGATCGCGACGGTTGCCGTCGTGTACCGCAGCCACTTCGGCCATTTGTGTTTCGGCATGCCTTCTTCACCACTTCGTCAGCGGCGTGGAGCCGGGGTGCTTGCGTTCGACTTCGTGGAGTTGTTCTAGGCTTTTAAGTGCCGGTCAAGGGCTTCCTTCCTCACTTCCTTGGAGTCGTGTTGGAAGTCCTGCCAGGTGTTCTCCTGGGAATAGCTATACAACCACGAGGGGCCTGCTCCGACACCGACGCCGACAACCGTCACCGGAGCTGCTGCTGCTCCGGCTGCGCCAGCGGCGAGAGCAGCGACGCCACCGACACCCGCGCCCACCCCATAGCTCGCGAAGTTGGACGAGAGGGTCTTCCCGACGGGCTTGCCTTCCACGATGATTTGTCGCCCCGACTCGACACCGGTCAGGACGAAACCGGCGATTCCGCCCATCCTTCCGACCGTCCGTACGGCCCCCGGTTTGGTACCGCCGAAGGTCTTTGTCAACGGGTTGAACAGGATGTTGCCGGCTCGGGTCTCGCCGATATTGCCGAGTGCACGAGCATTACTCGCCGCCTGTGACTCGGTGAGTCCGATCGAGGCCATAAGTTTGGTCAGGTGTGCCTGACGGGTCGCAGCGGGCAGTGCGGAGTCAGCGGAGAGACGGGAGAAGATCTCCACGAACCTCAGGCGTTCTGCCGCCATGTCTTGCAGCTTTTTCGCCGCGCCGTGCAGTGCGCCGACCACCGCCACGGTGTTGGCCAGCCACGTGGACCCCTTCATCAGAGACGCAACAAGCGCGTTGGCATCGTCGAGAGCTGCGTTTAGCTCCTCATGGGCCGTGTTCTCCGAACGCCGCGCCCACTGGACCAAGCCCTCGGCTTCATCCCACGCCTCGAACCGTCGTTCCAACGCCTCGTGCTTCTGGTGCGCAGGGTCGAGCCCAGGCAGCGACGGGCTCCCCATGCCCTGCGGTGCGGCTTGCGTGGGGTCGCGGAGCGGCTTCTCGATCCAGGTTCCCCGAACGACGAGGCCACCGTCCCGAGCCACATCCAACGCGCTGTTCATGCGGGACTTGCAGGTCGCGATGTTGTCCGCGAACGAGGTCAACGCTCGCGACACCTTGTGCGCGATCCGTTCCACCTCATCGGCTGCTCGCGTGGCTTAAGCCGCCTGTTCGCGGAACGCCTCGGATGCCGAGCCTTCCCAGTCGGATTCCGACTCGGAACGCGCCTTGTTCAGCGCCGTACCTGTCGCATGATTGGCCTCGGCCAACCTTGTGAGGTAGCGCACGCCCTCACGACAGGAATCGGGGTCAGCCAGGACGTCCGTGTTGATGGCTGTCACAACAGCCCCGTCACTGCCCGCCGCGGCGGAACAAACCTGCCGCCGCATCGTCGTCATTCAGGTAAGTCTCACGAACAGCCTGCACGTCAGTAGCCATCTCCTCGGTCCCAGCGAGAATTCCAGCACTCGCTTCCAGGAGCTTGCCGAGCGTCTCCACCAGCGGGGCCGTGGACTCACCGGCGTCGGTTCCCGGCGGCGCTGCATCGGCCAGACCACGAAGGGCCTGCGTACCACCGTCGAGCGTGCCGTGCATACGGTCGAACAACTCCGGCGGCGCTGTGATGCCATCCCCAGGGTTGGTCACGCCCGATCCCCCAAAAACCTCGCCTGCGGTCCCGCGAAACCGTATCGAAGCAGTAAGACCGACGAGAGCGGGTTGTTGCTGATCACTCGAACAGAGCGAAGGCTCAGCAACCCGTTCTGTCGGGCGACTACGGCTACGCTCACGCCAGCTTTGCGAGCACAGGACCTAGTACCAGCCCTTGTCTCGGAACTGGTCCCGCAGTTCCTTGACGATCTCCGCCCGCTGGGACTCCTCCGGCCACAGGTCTGGCTGGTACACACCGAGCACTTTGCGCACGATGTTCCCGCCAGCCTTGCCCATGCAGCGGCCGCACACGACGTGAGGGAAGACCCGTTTCGGGTTAGCCATCATGTCCAGCAGCTCGGAGGGCATGAAGATCCACGCATCGTGCTGGTCATTGACCAGGCGGCACGGGTCCTGGCGATCAATGGGATCGGTGTCGAGGTGGATGCGTACCGCGAGATTTCCCGGCTCCTGGTGCTGCTGCAGCATGAACCGGGGCGGAGTCGTGATCTGCCCGCGCAGCCCCATCTGCTGGAGCTGGCGCTCCAGCAAGTCACGGAAGTGCTTGATCTGCGTATCGGAGAGCTCGCCGACAACATCCACGCTGATCCGAGTCATGGGATGCCACCCTAGCCCGGACGGGTGAATGATCGGCAGCCCTCGCCTCCCCCGCACTGGTCAAACCGGGGTCCAGCACTGATCTCCGGCTACGCTCCCGCGCGTGTGACCCCCAGGACCGCGAAGCCACGGTGGCCAATACGTGGCCATGCCCGCTTATACTCAATCGTCATCGCAGGTCAAGACGCATGCGATCGAGAGCCTGTAAATCAGCCGGCATTGCTTTCAGAGGTTCGAATCCTCTACCCGGCACACCTGCAAGAAGACCCCCTGACCTGCAATGACAGGCCAGGGGGTCTTCTTTGTGCGATCCCGGCTGTCGCTGGCCAACGCCCGGCCACGGCTTCAGCTCGAGGCTCGGTCGATGCGCGCGTGCCTCCTGCTCGCCGCCGTCGACGCACTTCGCGTACACGTGGAGGGGGACGGCCCCGAGTGTCCGGCCCGTTCAGCGTGGGCTCGGCTCCGGCAGCCCAGGTGCTGCTGTTACGGGCAGTAGGTGGCTCTCCACCCGATGGGCAGCGTGCGGGCGTGATACGCGGTATCGCCGGTCCGGAACAGTTCGTCGGCTGCGCGCTGTTCTGCGGCCTCGCGCTCGGCGTAGACGGCGGTCCCGATCGGATCGCGGTGCTCGGCCTCCACATCGCCGATCAGCACCACGCGCACCATCTCGCCGTCGAGCAGCGGTGCCGCGCGGCCGGCAGCACCTCGCAACGGGTGGTGTTCCCAGGAGGCGTATCGGCCGCGGATGGCACTCGCCCTTCTGAGGTCCTCGGCTTCGTCTTCGGTGGCGCACACCGCGATCAGCGGCTCAACGCCTCCGTCGACACCTGGCGCAGCGGTGCGTTCGTACACCAGCCGCACGATCGGCTCACGCACCGCGCTCCAAGTCCGCAGGGGTTTGATCGACCCGAGCGTAGTAGTCATCACCACCGAAAACGAGTGCGATGCCGGCTCACGACGAGTCGTTCCATCGCACTCGTACGCGACGTTCTGACCGCGTCCGCGCCGAACACGCGCCGCGACGCACGAGCGGCTTGCTCACGATTCTCGGGCACTTCGCACAGCCGCCCGCTGACCACGTCCGAGCGTTTCGGATCTCGAAGACCGGGTCGACTGGCATTCTCGATCGCATGTCTGAGGAGACGCAGCACATCGGCATCCTGTTGTTCGATGGCGTCGAAGAGCTCGATGCCATCGGCCCCTGGGAAGTCCTGTCGTACTGGACGCAGAACCATCCCGAAGACGGCTACGCGGTCAGCACGCTCTCTCGTGACGGAGGCGCCGTGCGCTGCGCCAAGGGGCTCGTGGTGCAGGCCGCCCACTCCTTCGCGGACGCGCCCGAGCTGGACGTCCTGCTCTACCCCGGCGGGGACGGGACGCGGCGGCATCTCCACGACGAGCGCCAGCTGGATTGGGTACGTCACCAGCGCACGACAGTGCCCCTGATGACCAGCGTGTGCACCGGATCGCTGGTCTACGCCGCAGCAGGCCTGCTCCGGGACAAACCGGCCACCACGTACTGGAACGCACTGGAGCACCTGGCCCAGCTCGACCCGACCATCGATGTCCGGAAGGACGAGCGGTTCGTCGACGCAGGCGAAGTGATCACCGCGTCCGGCATCTCCGCGGGCATCGACATGGCGCTGCACCTGGTCGCCCGGCTGGCGAACGTCGAACGCGCGCGCCAGGTCCGCCACGGCATCCAGTACGACCCCGAACCACCTGTCTGACTCGACCGCCAACCACGGGGGCCTGCGGCAGGCACTACCGCAGGCTCACCCGGGTGCCGCCCTTCGGACCATTCCTATCAAGTCACCGCAGTTCTCCCTCAGCGCGCGAAAGAACCCGGTTCGGTTCGGTTGCTCACGCTAATCCGGTTCCACGCGTTGATCGCCGCGATCGCGAAGACCAGCGAGCTCAGCTGCTCCTCGTCGAAGTGCTCCCGCGCCCGCTGGCAGACCTCGCCGGGAACGCCGGTCGGGTCGTCGACGATGCGCGTGGCCGATTCGGCGAGCTCGAACGCCGCGCGCTCGGCGTCGCGGAAGAACGGCGCTTCCCACCAGACCGCGACCGAGTGCAACCGCTCGGTGGTCTCGCCGTCGCGCTCGGCCTCCTCGGCGTGCATGTCCACGCACAAAGCGCTCGAGGCCACGGCCCTGTTCCGGCTCGTCGATCCGGCGCCGCAGATCCAGACGGGCGCTACCCCGAGCTGGTGGCCGTCCTGTCCGGGGCGCTCACCGAGGGGCGCTCACCGAGGATTCCTGCGCTGGCGGACGAGGTCGCTCGCGCGGTCGACGAGCTGGTCGACGACGTCGTCGCGGGTGGGCGGCAGGCCGGCGTCATCGCAGCACGGTGGCTTGGTTCGCTGCTCCGCCGGGGGCGCCTGAAGACCGGCCAGCGCGTAGAGCCGGGTGTAGACGTCGAGGCCGGGATCGGTGTCGTCGTGCGGGCCGATGAGCACGATCGTGGCGTGATCGGCCGCGTGGAAGCCCACGACCACCCGCAGGGCGCCGGAGAGGTGGCGCACGCAGAGGTGCTCGACGACCTGTCCGGTGAGGCGGTAGCCGAGGGCGCGGCAGCCCTGGTGCTTGAGCTCGTCGAGCCACCGGGCGAACGCGGTGGCGTGCTTGCTGCGCAGGCCCTTGCGCTGCCGTTCGGCCAATGGGGTGATGTCCACCTCGACCACGCGGCGATCATGTCAGGCCGGGCCGCCGAGGTCGACGGATCAGAGCTTCGCGACCTCGCCGCGCCGCATCTGGTCGAGGCTCTCGGCCAAGTCCTCGCGGTAGAGCAGCGCCTCGTCCTGCAGCCGCCACCAGACCGCGTCGAGCAGCCCGCGGGTCTTGCCCGCCGCGCGGAGGTCGCGCACCAGGTGCAGGACGACGTGCAGGCGCTTCGGGTCCAGGTGCTTGCGCGGGCTGGTGGTCTCGGCCTCGGTGAGCACGCCCTCGCGGGCCCACTCGCGGACGGTCTTCTCGTCGAGCTCGAGCAGCTCGCTGGCGATCGGGACCCGGACGGGGTGGATGCTCTCCAGCGCCACCCGGACGGCCTCCGCCAGGTTCCGGGCTTGTGCGTCGCTGACCTCCGGAGCGAGCTGCTGCTGCAGCTCCTCGAGGCGTTCCAGCTGCTCGAACGCCTGCCGGGTGTCGGCGCGTTCGCGCTCCAGGGTCGTCACAGCAGACCTCCCCGGACTCGATGCAACCTCTTCCACTCCCGAGAATACCGGAAGAATCCGGGAGCGGAAGGGCGCTCCATCCGCTCCGGCACCCGGTGGTGGCGTTCCCCGTCGGCGGAGATGGCTGCCCGGTAGCGTGTCGGGGAGGATTGTTCGCTGGATTTTGGGAGGTAGGCACGGTGGCAAACCCGTCCTTCGACGTGGTCAGCAAGGTCGATCGCCAAGAGGTGGACAACGCGCTGAACCAGGCGGCCAAGGAGCTCGCCAACCGGTTCGACTTCCGCGGCACCGGAACCAAGATCTCCTGGTCCGGCGAGGAGTCGCTCCAGCTCGAGTCGGAGACCGAGGAGCGGCTCAAGGCCGCCATCGACGTCTTCAAGGAGAAGATGATCAAGCGCGGCCTCTCGCTCAAGTCGCTGGACATGGGCGAGCCGGCGTCCTCGGGCCAGGTCTACAAGGCTTCCGGAAAGCTCGTGCAGGGCATCTCGCAGGAGGTCGCCAAGAAGATCTCCAAGAAGATCCGCGACGAGGCCCCGAAGGGCGTCCAGGCGCAGATCCAGGGCGAGAGCCTGCGGGTCTCCGGCAAGAAGAAGGACGACCTGCAAGAGGTCATCTCGCTGCTGAAGTCCTCCGACTTCGAGGTGGCGCTGCAGTTCGAGAACTACCGGTGAGCACGCGCGCGACGCCCTGCGCACGGCCGTGGCGCAGGGCGGCTACGCGCCTGGGGAGGGGACTGCGGTGAAGGGGATCGTGCTGGCCGGCGGGAGCGGGACGCGACTGCACCCGTTGACGCAGGTGATGTCCAAGCAGCTGCTGCCGGTCTACGACAAGCCGATGGTGTACTACCCGCTGTCGGTGCTGATGCTGGCAGGCATCCGGGACGTGCTGCTGATCACCACCCCGAGCGATATGCCGCTGTTCCAGCGGCTGCTCGGCGACGGTTCGCAGTTCGGCATCGACATCAGCTACGCCGAGCAGGAGGAGCCCAACGGGCTCGCCGAGGCGTTCGTGATCGGCGCGGACTTCATCGGCGACGACTCGGTGGCGCTGGTGCTCGGCGACAACATCTTCTACGGCCAGGGCTTCTCCCGGATCCTGCAGGACTGCGTGCGGGACCTGTCCGGTTGCACGCTGTTCGGCTACGCGGTGCGCGACCCGCAGCGCTACGGCGTCGGCGAGGTCGATTCCGACGGCAAGCTGCTGTCCATCGTGGAGAAGCCCGACGAACCGCCGTCGAGCACAGCCATCACCGGGCTGTACTTCTACGACAACGCGGTCGTCGACATCGCCAAGGGCCTGTTCCCCTCGCCGCGCGGCGAGCTGGAGATCACCGACATCAACCTGGCCTACCTGCGCGAAGGACGTGCGCGGCTGACCGAGCTGGGTCGCGGGTTCGCCTGGCTGGACACCGGCACCCACGACTCGCTGCTCGAAGCGGGGCAGTTCGTGCAGGTCCTGGAGCACCGGCAGGGCGTGCGGATCGCCTGCCTGGAGGAGATCGCGCTGCGGATGGGCTTCATCTCGGCGGCCGAGTGCTACGAGCTCGGCGCCAAGCAGCGCAAGTCCGGCTACGGCGACTACGTCATGGACGTCGCCCGCAAGGCGGGCTCCTGATCACAGACCGGGTGGTAGTTGCCGCCCCGCCATGCCCTCCAGGCGTTGCACGCGCTCGCCGATCGGCGGGTGCGTGGAGAACAGCCGGGCCATCTTCTCCCCCGGCCGGAACGGGTTGGCGATCATCAGGTGCGACTGGGAGACCAGCTGCGGTTCCGGGGCCAGCGGGGCGCGCGCGGTACCCGACTCGAGCTTGCGCAGCGCCGAGGCCAGCGCCAGCGGATCACCGGTGAGCTCAGCTCCGGAGGCGTCCGCCTGGTACTCGCGGGAGCGGCTCACCGCCATCTGCACAACCGCGGCCGCGACCGGCCCCAGGATCGCCACCAGCATGATCGCGAAGATGTTCGGGCGGTCCTCGTCGTCGCCGCCGAACATGCCGAAGAACATGCCGAAGTTGGCCAGGAACGTCACCACGCTGGCCAGCGCACCCGCGACGCTGGAGATCAGGATGTCGCGGTTGTAGACGTGCGAGAGCTCGTGGCCGAGAACTGCGCGCAGCTCGCGCTCGTCCAGCAGCTCCAGGATCCCGGCGGTGCAGCACACCGCGGCGTTGCGCGGGTTGCGCCCGGTCGCGAACGCGTTCGGAGCGCGGGTGGGGCTCAGGTAGAGCGCGGGCATCGGCTGCCGCGCGGAGGTCGCCAGCTCGCGGACGATGCGGTACATCGCCGGCTGCTCGGCTTCCGAAACCGGCCGGGCCCGCATCGAGCGCAGCGCCAGCTTGGCCGAGTTGAAGTACGCGTAGCCGTTCATCCCCAGCGCGACGACCAGCGCGATGATCAGCCCGCCCTTGCCGAAGATCGATCCGATCAACAGCACCAGCGCGCTCATACCGCCGAGCAGCACCGCTGTTTTCAGCCCGTTGAAGTGACCGTGCACGCCTGCCTCCGCCCGAGTCTCGATCAGCCCCGGCGGCGCGTCCCGTCCGGCAGCACCGGACGCGCGGAGCCGATCGCTTCTCGTGACACCTTCCCATTCATATCGAAGTCACCCCGGAAACGAACGGGCACGGCGAGTGGTTCCGCTGACCAGATGTGCCGAATACAACTGTGACCCCACCCATCAAACGAAAGTCGGTTTCGATCTAGGCTCTGAAGGTCTAGCAGCACAAGCCGAGCATCTTCCTCCGTTTTCCCCCTCCGGAGGAAGACCGAAAGGGAATTTTATGGTCTTCGCCAAGCTGCGCAGGCGCTTATCCGGCGCGGATACCAGCGTCACGCCGCGCGGCGTCTTCGCGCTGCACCCGACCCCGCTGGACAGCGGTGTGGTCACCGGGCAGGTGCACGACGAGAACGGCAACCTGCTCCCCGACGCGACCGTGCACATCACCAGCCGCATGGGCCAGGTCATCGCCGAGACCACCACGGACTCCTACGGCGGGTTCGCGGTGTCGGTCGCCCCGGGAACCCACAAGCTCTCCGTCGCGGCGGGCGGTTTCCGCCGGTACAGCACGCGGCTGCAGGTCCAGGTCAACCAGCGCTCGCCGCTGGGCAGCATCCAGCTGACCGCGGACGACTCCCTCCAGCTGCCCCATCCGGGCCGGTACCGCTTCGACCCGATGCACACCGAGATCCGGTTCGTGGCCCAGCACATCGGGCTGTCCAAGATCCACGGCCGGTTCAACGAGTTCGACGGGTTCGTCGAGGTCGCACCGGACTTCGAGCGCTCCCGCATCGAGATGTCGATCAACACCGCATCGGTGGACACCGGCGTGCAGATGCGGGACGACCACCTGCGCTCGGCGGACTTCTTCGACGTGGAGAACCACCCGCTGATGCACTTCCGCAGCGAGCGGTTCACCCACGTGCGCGCGGACCGCTGGTCGGTCTCGGGGCACCTGACCCTGCGCGGCAACTCCAGCCCGGTCGCGCTGGACACCGTCTACCTGGGGCAACGGCGCTTCCAGGGCCCGGGCTTCGACAACGACCTGCGCGTGGCCTGCCAGGCCACCACCACGCTGCGCCGGGAGGACTACGCGGTCAACTGGCAGGCGACGCTGGCCAAGGGCATCTCCGTGGTCGGCCCGACCATCGAGGTCGAGCTCGGCGTGCAGGCCGTGCTCGACCAGTGACCCGAGGGGCACTGCCGCACGGGTAGTGCCCCTCGCCACGTCCGTTTCGGGAGAATCACCGGATCGAACCCGAAATTCTCTCGAATGCGCGCCCCGGATTCCCGCGGAGACGCCCCGCGGATTCCCGGGGAATTCGCGGATGGCAGCGGTTCAGGAGTGGATCTCCAATGTGCAGCATTTGGGCCCTCCGCCGGATTTGCGCAACTCCGCGATGTCCACGTGATGAACCGCATATCCGCGATCGGTCAACGACTTCGCGAGCCCCGTCGCCTCAGCCGGCAGCACGACGTTGCGGCCGTCGGAGACCCCGTTGAGCCCGAGGCAGGCCGCGTCGGCGGCATCGGCGATCACCGCGTCCGGGAAGAGCCGCTCGAGGACCCGCCGGGAGCCCGCGGAGAAGGCCTCCGGGTAGTAGGCCACCTTCGCCTCCGGCCCCTTCTCCAGCACGAACAGGGCCGTGTCCAGGTGGTAGTAGTTCGGGTCGCGCAGGCTCAACGAGACCACCGGAACGCCCAGCTGCTCCTGGGCCTCGGAGTGCGCCGCCGGGTCGGTGCGGAAGCCGTGGCCCGCCAGCAGGAAACCACCGGTCCAGGCGAAGTCGCCCTCCGCCTCGTTGATCCGCTCGGGCATCACGAGGTCCCGGTAGCCGTGGTCGGTGAACCAGCGGCGGAAGTGCTCGGCTTCGGCCGCGCGTTCCGGTGCCCGGAACCTAGCGCCCAGCACCCGGCCGTCGATCACCGTCCCCGAGTTCGCGGCGAAGACCATGTCCGGCAGCCCCGGCTGCGCGTCGACCAGCTCCACCGCGTGGCCGAGGCGCTCGTAGGTGTTCTTCAGCTCGGTCCACTGGGCCATCGCGAGCTCGGCGTCCACGGGAGCGGACGGGTCCATCCAAGGGTTGATCGAGTACTCGACGGCGAAGTACTCGGGCGGGCACATCAGGTAGTGCCGCGCGGTGGCCTCCTTGGCGGAGCGCGATTCGGCGAGTTCGGGCGCGATAACCGTCATGAATCGAAATCTAAACGCTGACTTGACCGGCCATCAACGCTGCTCCGTTCGTCATATGCGGCAGAATGTTGCTTATGGACGCCTTGGATCAACGAATCGTTTCGCACCTGGTCACCGACGCGCGCGCCAGCTACGCCGAGATCGGTGCCGACATCGGGCTGTCCGCTCCCGCGGTCAAGCGCCGGGTGGACAAGCTGCTGGACCAGGGCGTGCTGCAGGGCTTCACCGCAGTGGTCGACCCGGAGGCGCTGGGCTGGGGCACCGAGGCGTTCGTCGAGGTGCACTGCAACGGCAACGTGCCCGCGCACCGCATCCGCAACGGTCTTGAACCGCTGCCGGAGGTGGTGGCCGCCTACACCGTCTCCGGGCAGGCGGACGCGATCGTGCACCTGCGCGCCGCCGACATCCACCACCTCGAGGAGGCGATGGAGCGGCTGCGCTCGGTGGAGTTCATCGACCGCACGGTGTCCACGGTCGTGCTGTCCCGGCTGCTGGAGCGCCAGCCCCAGCAGTCCGGCTGATCAGTTCCGGCGGCCGTGCCACGGGGTGAAACCCGCGGTCTCGGCGTCGGCCGGGGTGCGGAACCAGACGTCGGCGACGATGTCGTCGTACTGCGGCGAGTCCGGGCTGTGGTACTGCCGCGACGCCGAATGACCCTTGATCATCGGACCGTTGCCCGCGGACTCCCGTCCCGGGAGCGGGTTCGTTCCCGGGGTGCGCCGGGGCAGGTCCGCGTCCCGGCTGAGGTTCTCGGCGGGCTGGATGTTCGCCGGGCCACCGGTTCCCGGCTCACCGGACTGCTCCTGCGGCAGCGGCCTGCGCTTGGGGGCTTCCGCGCGCTGGCGCAACGCCTCCGGAATTCGCGGGGGCTCGGCCTGCGGGGCATCGTTCTGCCGGGACGGCGTTCGCCTGGGCAGCTCCGCGTCCGGGCCGCTCTCCTTCCCGGTGTCGTTCAGATCGCCGCTCACCTGCGCGCGCGGGGTGTCCCGGTTCGGCTCCTCCTGCGGAACCTTGGGCAGCACCGAAGTGGCGTCGGCGCCCACCGGCGGGATGTATCCGGTCTCCCCGGCCGGGTTCCCGCCCTCGACCGGCTTGAACAGCGACCGCAGCTGACCGGACAGGTCGCCCTGCCGCTCGTCCTCGGCGGGCTCGGTGCTCGCGGACGTCTCGGCCGGTCCGCTCTGCGCGGTCGCCGGTTCCTCGTCCAGCACGCGCGGCTGGACCGCGGTCACCGCGGGATCCGGCTCGGGCGTCTCGGTGATCTGCTCCTCGTCCCAGCGCCGGAACCAGGTGTTGCCGGGAGCTGCGGGCCGCTCCGGTTCGGGCTCGGCGGCCTCCGGCTCCGGCTCCGGTTCCGGCTGCGGTGGCGCCTCCGCGGGCACCCACGGCCCCCGCGGGCTGCGGTCGAACTCGGCGAGCGTCGGCTCGCTGCCGGGCGCGGGCTGCGGCACCGGTGCGAATCGCCGGGGCTCTGCGGGGGGCGGTGGTTGCTGCTCGGTCACCAGGTCCAGCGGACCCTCGTCGGCCCGCTGATCGGCCTGCTCGCGCTCGTCGAAGCGCTCGGCGCGGTCGTCGAGCACCCGCTCGTCGAAGCCCGGGTCGAGGTGGTCCGGCTCGTCGTGCACCGCGTCGTCGTAGTAGCCGCCGTAGTCGTAGTAGCCGCCGTAGCCGTCGTGATAGCCGTAGTCCAGCGACGTCCGCTGCAGCGCGTGCTTGAGGCGGCGGCGCGCGGGCCGGACGAACAGCGCCCAGGTCAGCAACGCGCCAAGCAGAAATGAGGCGAGGCTCCACAGCCACACCTGGGTGAACAGCCAGGTGATCACGACACGTCCCTCCTCGGGGCTCCGGCAGCACCGCCCGTCCCCGGATACCTATCACTTCCGACCGGCGGCGAACATGGTCTTGCCCGGCTCGCGACGCGTGCGGCGCCCTCGCCGGGATTCAGCCGGTGCGGGCCACCACGTAGTCGACGAGCGCGGACAGCGCCTCGCGGGCCGGGTTCTCCGGCAGCGAAGCCAGTTCCTTGCGCGCGTCGTCGGCGTATTCCTGCAGCGTGGCCCGGGTGCGCTCGAGCCCGCTGGAAGCGCGCAGCAGCTCGAGCGCCTCGTCGACCTCCGCGTCGAGCTCCAGCGGACGGCCCAGCAGCTCGCGCAACCGCGGGTCCGTCTCCGGGTCCGCCAGCGCGTAGAGCATCGGCAGCGTCTTGACGCCCTCCCGCAGGTCGGTTCCCGGGGTCTTGCCGGACTCGTCGGTCGGCGAGGCGATGTCGATGATGTCGTCGGAGATCTGGAACCCGATGCCCACCAGCCTGCCGATGCGCTCCAGCGACTCGATGACCGGTTGGTCCGCGCCGGAGAACCAGGCCCCGAACCGGCCCGCCGTCGCGATCAGCGAACCGGTCTTCTCGTAGATCACCCGGAGGTAGCGCTCGACGGCGTCCTGACCGGCGCCAACCCCTTCGGTCTCGCGCATCTGACCGGTGACCAGCGCCTCGAAGGTGCTCGCCATCCGGCGAACCGCCTCCGCGCCGAGGTCGGCGATCAGCTGGGAGGCCTTGGCGAACAGGAAGTCGCCGGTGAGGATGGCCACCGAGTTGTCCCAGCGGGCGTTGGCGCTGGTCGCGCCGCGCCGCATGGTGGCCTCGTCCATCACGTCGTCGTGGTAGAGCGTGGCCAGGTGGATCATCTCCACCACCGCGCCGGACTTGATCACCTCGTCCGCCGAGGGGTCGCCGAACTGGGCCGCCAGCAGGGCGAACAGCGGGCGGAACCGCTTGCCGCCCGCGTCCACCAGGTGCAGCGAGGTGCGAGTGGCGAAGTCGAGCTCGCTCCGCACCAGGTCGTGCAGCATGGCCTCGACGCGGGTCAAGCCCTGCTTGACCGAGTCGGACAACTCCGCGTCGGTGATCTGGAAACCGCCCGATGCACCCGCGGTCAGTTCGCCGATCGGGTCTTCCGCTGACCTGCTCACCGTCACGCTCGCCCTTCGCTCCCCCACGACGTCCTACGGGCGTGCACTCTACGACACGAAGCCACCCACGTTCGCCCAGTCCAGTGCCAACGTCGGCAGCACGCCCAGCAGCAGCGTCACCACCACACCCAGCGTGATCGCCGCCGTGGTGAACGCACCCGGCACGCTGACGGCGGGCCCGTCCGGGTCCGGTTCCTGGAAGTGCATCAGCACGATCACCCGGAGGTAGAAGAACGCGGCGACCGCGCTGGCGACCAGCGCCACGACCACCAGCGGGGCCAGCCCACCGGTGAGCGCGGCCTCGAAAACCACGAACTTTCCGACAAAACCACTGGTCATGGGGATGCCCGCGAGAGCGAGCAACAGGAAGGTGAACGTCCAGGCGACCAGCGGTGACCGCTTCGCCAGACCGGCCCAATCCGCGAGGTGAGTTGCCTCACCGTCGGCCCGGCGGACGAGGCTGATCACCCCGAACACCGCGACCGTGGTGAAGCCGTAGGCCAGCAGATAGAACAGCGTGGCCGCCAGCCCCCGGTCGGTGAGCACGACCGCGCCGAGCAGCATGAACCCGGCGTGCGCGACCGAGGAGTAGGCGATCATGCGCTTGATGTCGCGCTGGGTCAGGCCCAGCACCACGCCGATGACCATCGAGGCGACCGCGACGGCCCACACGACGCCCTGCCACTCCCAGCTGGAGGCCTCGAAGGCGACCTGCAGCACGCGCAGGATGCCGCCGAACGCGGCGACCTTGGTGCAGGCGGCCATGAACGCCGTCACCGCGGTCGGCGCGCCCTGGTAGACGTCCGGGGTCCAGGAGTGGAACGGGCCGACCGAGGCCTTGAACAGCAGCCCGATCAGCAGCAGCCCGAGCCCGGCGAACAGCAGCGTGTCCGAGCGCTCCGTTCCCGCCGTCGCATCGGCGATGGCCGCCAGCTTCACCGAGCCCGCGTAGCCGTAGAGCAGCGCCAGGCCGTAGAGGAAGAAGGCCGAGGCGAAGGCGCCGAGCAGGAAGTACTTCATCGCCGATTCCTGCGACAGCAGCCGGCGCCGCTTGGCCAGCCCGCACATCAGGTACAGCGGCAGGCTCAGCACTTCCAGCGCGATGAACATGGTCAGCAGGTCGTTGGCCGCGACGAAGACCATCATCCCGCCGAGGGAGAACAGGGCCAGCGGGAAGACCTCGGTGCGCATCCCCTCCACACCCGCGGCGGCCCGGCTCATCGTGCCGGGGCCTTCCGATCGGGCGGACTCGGCGACGAACGCACCGCCGGGCTCGACCGAGCGATCGGCGATGAGCAGCAGGGCGGCCACGCTCAGCGCCAGCAGCGTGGCCCACAGGAACAGCGTCGGCGGATCGATCGCCAGCGTGTCCGAGAACGTCGTCAGCCCGGTGCCCGCCGAGCGGGCGTGCACGGCCAGCGCGACGCCCGCGACCACGACGGCGAGCAGGCTCAGCCCCACCTGCACCGACCAGCGCTGGTGGCGCGGCAGGAAAGCCTCGACCACCACCGCCAGGCAGGCCGCGGTCAGCACGATCAGAACCGGTGCGACCGCGCCGTAGTCGATCGGCGGCACCTCGACCACCTGCTGGGTCCGGAATCCCTCTACGAGGACCACTGTCAGTTCCCTCCCTGCGAGGTGACGCCTGCTTCACTCATGGTCGCCGCGACCGACGGATCGACCACGTCCAGCACCGGTTTCGGGTACACGCCCAGTCCGATGATCAGCACGATCAGCGGGGCCAGCACCACGACCTCCCGGGCGTTCAGGTCGCCCATCCGAAGCCGGTGCGCGCCTTCACGTTCCGGGTTGACGACCGCGCCCGGGCCGCCCGCGGTGCCCATCAGCGCGTCACCGCGCACCGGGCCCTGCATGATGCGCTGGTAGAGCCACAGCACGTAGACCGCGGCCAGCACCATGCCGATGGTGGCGAGGACGGCGTAGACCGGGCGCGTCTCGAACGCCCCGATGAGCACCAGGAATTCGCTGACGAACGAGTTGGTCCCGGGCAACGACAAGGTGCTCAGGCCGGCGATGAGCAGGCACCCCGCCAGCAGCGGCGCGACCTTGGCCATCCCGCCGTAGTCCGCGATCCGGGTGGAGCCGCCGCGCGAGATCACCATCCCGACCACCAGGATCAGCATTCCCGTGGCGATGCTGTGGTTGACCATGTAGGACACCGCGCCGACGTGGGACTGCGCGGTGAACGCGAAGATTCCCAGCGCGATGAAGCCGAAGTGCGCGATCGAGACGTAGGCGATGAACCGCTTGAGGTCGGTCTGCCCGAACGCCTGCAACGAGCCGTAGAGCACCCCGACAACGGCCAGCACCAGCACCAGCGGCGCGAGGTACTGCGAGGCCTGTGGCGTCAGCGGCAGGCTGTAGCGCAGGAAACCGAAGGTGCCGACCTTGTCCAGCACGCCGACCACGATCACCGCGACCCCGATCGGGGCCTGCTCGGCGGCGTCCGGCAGCCAGGTGTGGAACGGGACCAGCGGCGCCTTGATCGCGAACGCGGTGAAGAAGCCCAGGAACAACCAGATCTGCACGTTCAGCGGCGCCTCCGCCAGGATCGGCTGGAGCTTCGCCCAGTCGAAGGTGCCCTGACCGGTGACCTGGGCGCTGTAGGAGAACGCGCCGATCGCGGCGGCCAGCATGATCAGGCCACCGAGGAACGAGTACAGGAAGAACTTCACCGCCGCGTACGTGCGCTTCGCACCGCCGTAGCCGCCGATGAGGAAGTACATCGGGATCAGCATGATCTCGAAGAGCACGTAGAACAGGAACACGTCCGTCGCGGCGAAAACCGCGATGGTCAGCGCCTGTTCGAGCAGCAGCAGCGCGAAGAACCCGCCGTGCGTGCGGCCTTCGGGCAGTCGCTCGCCCCAGCTGTAGCCGAGCACCAGCGGGGTGAGCACCGCGATGATCACGATCATCACCAGCGCGATGCCGTCCACGCCGAGCGCGAAGCTGATGTCGAAGGACGGGATCCACGCCACCGAGCTGGTCATCTGCAGCCGAGGGCCCGCCGGATCGTAGGCGAACCACGTGGCCGCGGCGAGCACCAGCTCGAGGAGCGAGATGCCGAGCGCGGTCCACTTCGCGGCGACGGCGTTGCCGCGGAGCAGCGCCACCACCACCGAGCCGGCGATCGGCAGCAGCACCAGCGCGAGGAGCAGGGTCATCGGTTCGCCTCCCGGATCTCCCGGACGTACCTGGTCATGACGGGAATCCCACGGCCATCATGGCGGCGATCACGATGACGCCGCCGAAGAGCATGGAAAGGGCGTACGACCGGACGAAACCGGTCTGCCAGCGGCGCAGCCAGCCGGAGCCGACCACCAGCGTCGACGCGATGCCGGTGACGGTGCCGTCGACGCCCTTGCGGTCGACGGTCACGAGTCCGCGGGTCAGGCCGAAAGCCGGTTTGACCGCGAGCAGATCGTTGATCCGGTTGCCGCCGAGGTCGGCGCGGGCCGCAGCCACCACCGGCGAGACCCGCTCGGGACGCTGCACCGGAACCCGCTTGCGGCCGACCAGCAGCCAAGCGGCCAGCACGCCGAGCGCGGACAGCGCGACGGTCAGGACCGGGATCACCGCGTGCGGCAGCACGGTGTGCTCGGCCTCCTGGAGCTCGCCCAGCGAAGGCGACAGGAAGGACACCAGCCGGTCGCCACCCGCGAAGAACATGCCCGCGCCGACCGAGCCGACCGCCAGGACGATCATCGGCGCGGTCATGATGCCCGGCGACTCGTGCGGGTGGAAGTCCTCGCCGCTCGCGGTCTTGAGGCCCTGCCAGCGCTTCTCGCCGAAGAACGTCATCAGCACCAGCCGGGTCATGTAGAACGCGGTCAGCGCCGCGCCCAGCACGGCCACGCCGCCGAAGACCCAGCCGCGCCAGCCCTCCAGCCCGAAGGCCGCCTCGATGATGGCGTCCTTGGAGTAGAAGCCGGACAGGAACGGGAACCCGATCAGCGCCAGGTAACCGAGCCCGAAGGTGGCGAAGGTGATCGGCATGTAGCGCGCGAGGCCGCCGAACTTGCGCATGTCGACCTCGTCGTTCATGCCGTGCATCACCGAACCGGCGCCGAGGAACAGCCCGGCCTTGAAGAAGCCGTGGGTGAGCAGGTGCATGATGCCCAGCGCGTAACCGGCGGGGCCGAGCCCGACGGCCAGCATCATGTAGCCGATCTGGCTGACCGTGGAGTAGGCCAGCACCTTCTTGATGTCGTCGTAGGCGCAACCGATGATGCAGCCCACCAGCAGCGTCACCGCACCGACGATGGTCACCGCCAGCTGCCCGCCGGGCGAGAGCGAGTACAGCGGGTTGGCGCGGGCGATCAGGTAAACGCCCGCAGTGACCATGGTCGCGGCGTGGATGAGCGCCGAGACCGGGGTCGGGCCCTCCATGGCGTCCGGCAGCCACGCCTGCAGCGGGACCTGGCCGGACTTGCCGCAGGCGCCCAGCAGGAGCAGCAGCGTGATGGACAGCAGCACGCCCGGCGAGAGCTCGCCCGCGCGGGCGAAGACCTCGGTGTACTGGGTGGTGCCGAGGTTGGCGAACAGCAGGAAGATCGCCAGCGCCAGCCCGACGTCGCCGACGCGGTTCATCACGAACGCCTTGGTCGCCGCGGCGGCGGCCGAGGGGCGGTGCTGCCAGAACCCGATCAGCAGGTAGGACGCCAGACCGACGCCCTCCCAGCCCAGGTAGAGGGTCACGAAGCCGTTGCCCAGCACCAGGATCAGCATCGCGGCGACGAACAGGTTCAGGTAGGCGAAGAACCGGCGCCGCTCGGTGTTGGCGCTACCGGTGCGTCCCTGCTGGTCGTGCTCCATGTAGCCGATGGAGTACAAGTGGATCAGCGAGCCGACACCGGTGATCAGCAGCACGAACACCATCGACAGCGGATCCAGCCGCAACCCGAAGTCGACCTGCAGCGCACCGACCGGGATCCAGGAGAACAGGTGCAGTTCCCGCACCGCCGAGCCCGCGGGAGCGCCCGCGACGGACGAGAACAACCACAGGCCGTACGCGAAGGCCCCGATCACCGTGGCGCAGCCGAGGAGATGTCCCCACCCGTTGGCCCGCCGTCCGGCCACCAGCAGCACCAGCGCACCGAACAGCGGCAGCGCCAGGAGCAGCCACGCGTTCTGCTGAGCGGCACCGGCCGCCGGTTCGGCTGCCTGCAACGCGGTTTGCAACATTGCCGTCACCACGCGCCCTCTCAGTACTTGAGCAGGTTGGCGTCATCGACCGAGGCCGAGCGACGCGTCCGGAAGATCGACATGATGATGGCCAGGCCGACCACCACTTCGGCCGCCGCGACGACCATCACGAAGAACGCCATGACCTGCCCGTTCACCGAACCTTCGATGCGGGCGAAGGTCACCAGCGTCAGATTGACCGCGTTGAGCATCAGCTCCACGCACATGAACACCACGATGGCGTTGCGCCGCACCAGAACGCCGACCGCGCCGATGGAGAACAGCAGCGCGGACAGCAGCAGGTAGTAGGTCGGGGTCACCGGTGGACCTCCTCGACGTGCTCGGACCCGTCACCGGAACCGTCGCCGTGCCCGCTTCCGTTGTTGCCGTTCGCGTTGGCGCGCGCCGAGAGCCCCGGCCCGCCGGGTACTTCCGGCTGCTCACCGGACTTCCCGCCGGTGTGCTCGGCCGCGGGCGGTTCCGAGCTTTCGACCAGCGCGTGCGCATCGGGCTGCTCGGCGCCCCGGACCACCTCTTCGTCGGCGATCGCGCGACGCTCCTCGGCGAGCTCCTCGGCGGGGAGGTTCTCCAGCAGATCGGACAGCGACTCGGGAGCCACCGAACCGTCCGGCAGCAGCGCGGGCACGGCCACCGAGTTGGCGGTCGCGTACACGCCGGGACCGGGCAGCGGCGACGAACGCGCGCTGCGGAAGCGGGCGTTCGCGCGCTCCTTCTGGCTCAGCCTCGGTCCGCGGCCCTTGCCGCCGTAGGCCAGCACCATCGCGCCGATCGAGGCGGTGATCAGCAGCGCCGAGGTCAGCTCGAACGGGAACAGGTAGTCCGTGAAGATCAGGTTGCCGAGACCGCCAGCGCCACCACCGGCGGGCGACCACGGATCCAGCGGCGCGGCCGCGGTGACCTCGGTCAGCGACCGGGCCAGTCCGGCGACCAGCAGCACCGCCAGCCCGATCCCGCCCAGCGCGGCCCAGAGGCGTTGCCCCCGAAGCACTTCCACCACCGAGTCGGAGGAGTCGCGGCCGACCATCATCAGCACGAACAGGAACAGCATCATGATCGCGCCGGTGTAGACGATGATCTGGGTGAAGCCCAGGAACTGCGCGCTCTGCCCCATGTAGAGCACGCCGAGGCTGAGCATGGTCAGCACCAGCCACAGCGCGGAGTGCACCGCGTTGCGGGCGAAGACCATGCCCAGCGCGCCCACCAGCGACAGCGGGCCGAGGATCCAGAACAGCGCCGTCTCCCCGGTACCCACCACGTCGCCCTGCTGCGCCAGCACGAAACCGGTGCTCATCTGGCCTCCTCACGGCCCGACTCGACCGTCTCCTCGTCCGGAACACCCCGCTGCCGGGCGAGTTCGGGACCGCGGACGTAGTAGTCCTGCTCGTTCTCGCCGAGCCGCATCGGGTGCGGCGGCTGCTCCATGCCGGACAGCAGCGGCGCGAGCATGTCTTCCTTCGTGTAGATCAGGTCCTGCCGGTTGTCGTCGGCCGTCTCGTACTCGTTGGTCATCGTCAGCGCCCGCGTCGGGCACGCCTCGATGCACAACCCGCAACCGATGCAGCGCAGGTAGTTGATCTGGTAGTCCTTGCCGTACCGCTCGCCGGGTGAGTAGCGGGCTTCCTCGGTGTTGTCGCCGCCCTCCACGAAGATCGCGTCGGCCGGGCAGGCCCAGGCGCACAGCTCGCAGCCCACGCACTTCTCCAGACCGTCCGGATGCCGGTTGAGCTGGTGGCGTCCGTGGAACCGCGGTGCCGTGACCTTCTTGACCTCGGGGTATTCCTCGGTGACGACCTTCTTGAACATCGTGGAGAAGGTGACGCCGAAGCCCTTGACCGGATCAAACATGCCCATGGGGTGCCTCCTCGCCTTCCGCGAGCTCGCCGCCGGAACCGGCGCGCACCGGGGTCTCCGAGCCGGATGCGCGCTGCGGCGGGGTCTTCGGGACTTCCAGGTCGATGGGCGGTACCGGGTAACCGCTGCCCGCCATCGGCACCTCGCCGGAGTCCTCGTCGGGTTTGCGCTCCGGGATCAGGAAGGTGGCCGCGACCAGCACCGCGATCACGATCGCGCCGCCGATCATGAACTGCGTGGTGGTCACCTGGTCGGAGTTGCGCACCGCGCGGATGACGGTCACCGCGATGATCCAGACCAGGCTCAGCGGAACCAGGATCTTCCACCCCAGGTCCATGAACTGGTCGTAGCGCAGCCGCGGCAGCGTGCCGCGCAGCCACACGAAGAAGAACAGGAACGCGATCGTCTTGCCGAGGAACCACAGCACCGGCCACCAGCCGGTGTTGAGCACCCCGTCGCCGATCATCGACAGCGGCCACGGCGCGTGCCAGCCGCCGAAGAACAGCGTGGTGGCCAGCGCGGAGACGGTGACCATGTTGATGTACTCGGCGAGGAAGAACAGCGCGAACTTCAGCGACGAGTACTCGGTGTGGAAACCGCCCACCAGCTCGGACTCGGCTTCCGGGAGGTCGAACGGGGCGCGGTTGGTCTCACCGACCATGGCCACCGCGTAGACGGCGAAGCTGAACGGCAGCAGGAGGAAGAACCACCCGTTGGTCTGCGCTTCCACGATGCCGGCGGTGGAGAGCGTTCCCGCGTACATGATGACGGCGATGAACGACAGGCCCATCGCGACCTCGTAGGAGATCACCTGCGCGGCCGACCGCAGCGATCCCAGCAGCGGGTAGGGCGAACCGGATGCCCAGCCGGCCAGCACGATCCCGTAGACGCCGATCGACGCGCTGGCCAGCACGACCAGCAGCCCGACCGGAAGCTCGACCAGCTGCAGGGCGGTGCGCTCGCCGAAGATGGTGACCTCGGGACCGATCGGAATCACCGAGAACGCCACCAGCGCGGGCGTGGCCGAGATGACCGGAGCCAGGAAGTACACCCACTTGTCGGCCATCACCGGCCGGATGTCCTCCTTGAACGCCAGCTTCAGCCCGTCGGCCAGCGACTGCAGCATGCCGAACGGGCCCGCGCGGTTGGGGCCGGGCCGGTGCTGCATCCGGCCGATCACGCGACGCTCGGCCCAGATGGTCAGCAGCGTCATCACCACCAGGAAGGCGAAGATCGCCACGACCTTGATCAGGATGAGCCAGATCGGGTCGTCCGCGAGGAGCTCGGCGGTTCTGGTCATGCGTTCCCCCCTTGGTGGGCAGGGGCGTGGCCGTTGGCCTCGGGATCGGCCGCCGGGGCCGGTGCGATGCCGACGAGCGCGCCGTGCCCGGCGCCCAGCACCGCTCGCACCCGCGAGGGGCCGGAGTCAGCGGGGATCCAGACGACGTCGTCGGGCATCTCGGCGATCTCCGCGGGCAGCACGACGGCTCCCCGGTCGGTGCGGATCTCCAGCCGCTGCCCCTCGGAGATCTCGGCGCGCTGCGCGGTGTCGGGCGAGATCAGCGCACTCGCGCTGCGGGCCGTACCGGCCAGGTTCGGCTCGTCGGCCTGCAGCGAACCGTTGTCGAGCAGCTGCCGCCAGGTCGCCAGGACCGCCTGGCCGGGACCTGGTCGTGGTGCGTGCAGCACCGGTTCGTCGGGTTCGACCGCGCGGCCGCCGGTGTGCGTGCCGAGCTTGCGGAGCTCGGCGACGGCCGCGGCCGGGGTCTGGGTGAACAGGTCGGCGTCCATCTCGACGGCGAGGGTGTCCAGCACCCGGCAGTCCGGCAGCGCGCCGGTGCCGTCGATGGTGGTGCTGAACTCGCGGCGGCGACCCTCCCAGTTGAGGTAGCTGCCGTTCTTCTCAACCGACGGGGCGATCGGCAGCACCACGTCGGCGTGCTCGGTGACCCCGCTGGGCCGCAGCTCGAGGCTCACCACGAAGCCCGCCCGCGCGAGCGCCCGCTCGGCGGCCACCGGGTCGGGCAGGTCGGTCGGGTCCACGCCGCCCACGACCAGCCCGCCGAGGTCACCGGCCTCGGCGGCGGCGAGGATCCCGTCGAGATCGCGGCCGCAGGCCGCCGGAAGCGAACCGGGCAGCAGGCCCCAGGTCTTCTCCACGTGGGTGCGAGCCGCGTCGTCGACGACCGGACGGGCGCCCGGCAGCAACGTGGGCAGGGCGCCCGCCTCCAGGGCGCCGCGCTCGCCCGCGCGGCGCGGGATCCAGGCGACCCGCGCGCCGGTGCGCTGCGAGGTGCGCACGACCTCGGAGAACAGGCCGGGCAGCTCGGCGGCGCGTTCCCCGACGATGAGCACCGCGCCCTGCTTGCGCAGCGCCTCGTCGACCTCGGCGGGCAGGTTCTGCAGCGCGGCCGCTTCGCCGCCGGGCACGCAGGGAACCAGCGAACCGGTGCGCACCGGACCGCCGTCGTGGGTGATCACGGTCGTCTTGTCCACGCCCGGCGAGGTGCGCGAGGCGAGGTGGAAGACCTCGGTGTTCCCCTTGCGCGCGGCCTTGCGCAATCGCAGGAAGACGATCGGCGATTCCTCTTCGGGCTCGAAGGCCACGCACACCACGGCGGGCGCTTCCTCCAGGTCGGCGTAGGTCACCCCGTCCTCCGGCGCGACACCGGCGACCGTGGATTCCAGGAACCGCAGCTCCTCCGCGGAGTGCGAGCGGGCCCGGTAGTCGATGTCGTTGGTGCGCAACGCCACTCGCGCGAACTTGGCGTAGGCGTAGGCGTCCTCGGCGGTCAGCCTGCCGCCGGGCAGCACGCCGACCCCGCCGGAATCGCGGGCCTCGATCAGGCCCTTCGCCGCGGTCTGCAGCGCCTCGGTCCAGGACTTCTCGCGGAGCTCACCGTTCTCCCGGACCAGCGGCCGGGTGATCCGGTCGCTCGCGGTGGCGTAGGGGAAGGCGAAGCGACCCTTGTCGCAGATCCACTCCTCGTTGACCTCCGGGTCGTCGCCGGCCAGCCTGCGCATCACCTTGCCGCGCCGCCAGTCGGTGCGGATCTCGCATCCCGAGGCGCAGTGCTCGCACTGCCCCGGGGTGGAGACCAGGTCGAAGGGCCGGGACCGGAACCGGTACGCGGCGCTGGTCAGCGCGCCGACCGGGCAGATCTGGATGGTGTTGCCGGAGAAGTAGGACTGGAACGGCTGCTGCTCGCCGATGCCGATCTGCTGCACCGCGCCGCGCTCGAGCAGCTCGATGAACGGGTCGCCCGCGATCTCCTTGGAGAACCGGGTGCAGCGCTGGCACAGCACGCAGCGCTCGCGGTCCAGCAGCACCTGCTCCGAGATCGGCACCGGCTTGGCGAAGGTGCGCTTGGTGTCGCGGAAGCGGGAATCCGCGCGGCCGTGCTTGAGCGCCTGGTTCTGCAGCGGGCACTCGCCGCCCTTGTCGCAGATCGGGCAGTCCAGCGGGTGGTTGATCAGCAGGAGCTCCATCACGCCCTGCTGCGCCTTGTCGGCCACCTGGGAGGTCTGCTGGGTCTTGACCACCATCCCGTCGGCGACCGAGATGGTGCACGAAGCCTGCGGTTTCGGCATCGCGCGCCCGTTGACCTCGACCTCGACCAGGCACTGCCTGCACGCGCCCGCGGGGTCCAGCAGCGGGTGGTCGCAGAACCGCGGGATGGTGATGCCGATCCGCTCGGCGGTGCGGATCAGCAGCTCGCCCTTCGGGGCGTCGACCTCGACCCCGTCGATGGTCAGCCGGACGTGACCTTCCGGGACAGGACGGGTTTCAGCTTCGGGTGCCACCGTCATCGGGCCGCTCCAACCAGTTCCGGCGCGGACGTCTTGTTCTTGTCGCACAGTGCGAGGAATTCCTCGCGGAAGTACTGGATACCGCTGGTGATCGGACTGACCGCGCCGTCGCCGAGGGCGCAGAACGAGCGGCCGAAGATGTTGTCGCAGACGTCCAGCAGGGTGTCGATGTCCTCTTCGGTGCCGTGGCCCTCGACCATCCGCTCGAGCACCTGCGCGAGCCAGAACGTGCCCTCCCGGCAGGGAGTGCACTTGCCGCAGGACTCGTGCTCGTAGAACTGGGTCCACTTCATCACGGCCCAGGGCACCGAAACGGTCTCGTTGAACACCTGCACCGCTGTCGTGCCCAGCATCGACCCGGCCTCGGCCGCGCCCTCGAAGTCCAGCGGCACGTCCAGGTGCTCGGCGGTGAACAGCGGAGTCGAGGAGCCTCCGGGAGTCCAGAACTTCAGCGGGACGCCGTCCTTCATGCCACCGGCGAGTTCGAGGAGCTGCCGCAGCGTGGTGCCCATCGGCGCCTCGTACTGGCCGGGGCGCTCCACGTGCCCGGAGATCGAGTAGATCTTCGGGCCCGGCGACTTCTCCGAGCCCATCGTGCGGAACCAGTCCGACCCGCCGTTGACCACGAACGGGACCGAGGCGATGGTCTCCACGTTGTTCACCGTGGTCGGGCAGGCGTACAGACCCGCTGCCGCCGGGAACGGCGGCTTCAGCCGCGGCTGCCCGCGCTTGCCCTCGAGCGAGTCGAGCAGCGCCGTCTCCTCACCGCAGATGTAGGCGCCCGCCCCGGGATGCACCACGATGTCCAGGTCGAACCCGGAGTCGAGGATGTTCTCGCCGAGGTAGCCCGCCCGGTAGGCCTCGTTGACCGCGTGCTGCAGCCGGCGCATCGGGTGCAGCGCCTCGCCGCGCACGTAGATCATGCAGTTGTTCGCGCGCATCGCGTAGGCGGCGATGACGCAGCCCTCGATCAACGAGTGCGGGTCGGCCATCATCAGCGGGATGTCCTTGCAGGTCCCCGGCTCACCCTCGTCGGCGTTGATCACCAGGTAGTGCGGCTTGCCCGACTCCTTGGGCATGAAGCCCCACTTGACCCCGGCCGGGAAACCCGCACCGCCGCGGCCGCGCAGGCCGGATGCCTTGACCAGCTCGATGAGCTGGTCCGGTTCGGCCTTGAGCGCCTTGCGCAGGGCGGTGTAGCCCTCCAGCTGCTCGTAGGTGCGCAGCTGCCAGGCGTTCGGCGACAGCCACCGCTTGGTCAGCACCGGGGTCACCGGGCTGATGGCAGTTTCGGTCATGGCCACACCCTCACTTCTTGTCCGGCACGGGCGGGATTTCCGCGTCATCGGGCATGCCCGGGGCGGTCCAGCCGCGCTCTTCGGCCAGCTGCGCGCCGCGCACCGTCTCGGTGGCCGAGGACGGACCCGTCACGGTCGAGTCGAGGTCGTCGAAGAACCCGGCGAGCTGGCGCTCGGCGCTGCGGAAGTCGGACAACTCCGGACCGCGGGTGGGCGCGGGCTTGTCCCCGCGCTGCAGGGCCTTGACCAGTTCCAGCGCCTTCTCGGTGGTCTGGTTGTCGTAGTACTCGTAGTTGACCTGCAGCATCGGCGCGAAGTCGCAGGCGGCCAGGCACTCGGCGTGCTCCAGGGTGATCGAGCCCTCGGTGCCGGGTTCCCCCGCGGTCTCCTCGTGCCCGGCGCCCAAGTGCTCGCTGAGCTCGCGGTAGATCTCCTCGCCGCCCATGGCCGCGCACATCGTGTTCGTGCAGACGCTGACCAGGTGCTGACCGCACGGGCTGCGCTTGTACATGGTGTAGAAGGTCGCCACCGCGCTGACCTCGGCCACCGCCAGCCCCAGCTGCTCGGCGCAGAAGTGGATGCCGGCCGCGCTCACGTAGCCCTGCTCGGACTGCACCAGGTGCAGCATCGGCAGCAGCGCGGAGCGCGACTCCGGGTACCTGGCGATGATCTGCTTCGCCTCGTTCCGGGTCCGCTCGCCGAACACCGAGGTGTCGATCTCTTCGGTTCGCTCGCTCATCGGTCCACCCCGCCCATCACCGGGTCGATGGAGGCGACCGCCGCGATCACGTCGGCCACCAGCCCGCCTTCGCACATCGCGGGCATCGCCTGCAGGTTCACGAAACTGGGGTCCCGCACGTGCACGCGCGCCGGGCGGGTGCCGCCGTCGGAGACCAGGTGCGCGCCGAGCTCCCCGCGCGGCGACTCGACCGGCGCGTACGCCTGCCCCGGCGGAACGTCGAAGCCCTCGGTCACCAGCTTGAAGTGGTGGATCAGCGACTCCATGGACTGACCCATGATCTTGCGGACGTGGTCCAGCGAGTTGCCCATCCCGTCCGGCCCGATGGAGAGCTTGGCGGGCCAGGCGATCTTGGGATCGTCGACCATGTGCGGGCCGGGCTCCATCTTTTCCACGCACTGCCGGATGATCTTCAGGGATTCGTAGATCTCCCGCAGCCGCAGCAGGAACCGCGCGTAGCAGTCGCCGTCGGTGCTCGTGGGCACCTCGAAGTCGAACTCCTCGTAGCCGGAGTACGGCTCGACCTTGCGCAGGTCCCAGGCGATCCCGGCGGCCCGCAGCAACGGTCCGGTCACGCCCAGCTGCAGCGCGCCGTCCAGCGGCAGGTGGCCAACGCCCTTGAGCCGCTGCTTCCAGATCGGCTGCCCGGTGAACAGCTTCTCGTAGGCGGGCAGCCGCTCATCCATCACCTTGATGAAGGCCTTGACCTTGTCCTGCCAGCCCTCGGGCAGGTCCTGGGAGACGCCGCCGGGGCGGATGAACGCGTGGTTCATCCGCAGCCCGGTGAGGAACTCCAGCAGGTGCAGGACCTCCTCGCGGTCCCGGAACCCGTAGGTCATGCCGGTGGTGGCGCCGAGCTCCATCGCCCCGGTGGCCATGAAGACCAGGTGCGAGGAGATCCGGTTGAGCTCCATGAGCATCACCCGGAAGGTCTGCGCGCGCTTGGGAACCTCGATCCCCAGCAGCTTCTCCACCGCCAGGCAGTAGGCGGCCTCGTTGTGCAGCGGCGCCAGGTAGTCCATCCGCGTCACGAAGGTGACGCCCTGGGTCCAGTTCCGGTACTCGGTGTTCTTCTCGATACCGGTGTGCAGGTAGCCGATCACCGAGCGGGCCTTGGTGACGGTCTCACCCTCGAGCTCCAGCACCAGGCGCAGCACACCGTGCGTCGACGGGTGCTGCGGACCGAGGTTGATGACGACCCGTTCCTCGCCACCGGTTTCGTCGAGGAACTCGTCCCAGTCCCCGCCGGTGACGGTGAAGACCCGGCCCTCGGTGGTCTCCCGGGACTCCGCGTGCGGGGCCTCGTAGCCGGTACCGGCCAGTGGTTCGGTGGTCATTCCCAACACCTCTCCGCGGTGCCGCCAACCTGTCCGTCGGCGATTTCGGTGGAAATCGCGCTCGTCCCTCGTGGCCCGGGCATCAGGAGTACGCCCTTCGCTGGTCCGGCGGCGGGATCTCGGCGCCGCCCTTGTACTCCACCGGGATTCCGCCGAGCGGGTAGTCCTTGCGCTGCGGGTGGCCGTCCCAGTCGTCGGGCATCAGGATTCGGGTCAGCGCGGGGTGCCCGTCGTAGACGATGCCGAACATGTCCCAGGTCTCGCGCTCCTGGAAGTCGGCTGTCGGGTAGACCTCGACCACGGACGGGATGTGCGGGTCCTCGACATCGACCACGACCTCGACGCGGATGCGCCGCCGATAGGTCATCGAGGTCAGGTGGTAGACGGAGTGCAGCCGTTGCGCGGTCTCGGGACCGTAGTCCACACCGGAGACCGAGCTGCACAGCTCGTAGCGCAGCGCCGGGTCGTCGCGCAGCGTGCGGCAGACCTCCACCAGGTGGTCGCGGCGCACGTAGAAGGTGATCTCACCGCGGTCCACGGTCACCTGCTGCACCGCGTCGGCCGGCAATCCCTTCTCCCCGAGCGCGGCCAGCAGCGCGTCGGCGACCTCGTCGAACCAGCCGCCGTAGGGGCGTTCCGCAGCGGGCGGAACGTAGGCGGGCAGTCGCAACCCGCCGTAACCCGAGGTGTCACCGCTGCCGTGCACGCCGAACATGCCGCGGCGTTCCCGCCCGGCCGCGGGGGCACCGGAGCTCGCCGGCTCCAGCCCGCCGCTGGGGCGTTCCGCGCTGGAGCCGGGCGTGCCCGGCGCCGGCTGCGTGATCTCGTCCTTGGACAACGAACTCACCTACCCGACCTGAGCTCGGGCCGCTCCGGAGTGGCGTCGAGGCCGCCGAGCTCGTCGGTGCCACCCATCTCGCGGCGCTGCACTTCCTGCTGCTTCTCGGCGCGCTTGCGCTGAGTGCGGTTCTTCGGGGCGTAGCGCTCGGAGGACGGGATCATCGAGGTGCGCTCGCCGCTCTCCAGCTTCTCCTGCGCGCGCTTGCCGTTGATCGGCTCGTCCATGATCTTGGCGTGCAGCTTGAGGATCGCGTCCAGCAGCATCTCCGGTCGCGGTGGACAGCCGGGCAGGTACATGTCCACCGGAACCACGTGGTCCACGCCCTGCACGACCGCGTAGTTGTTGAACATGCCGCCGGAGGAGGCGCACACGCCCATCGCCAGCACCCAGCGCGGCTCGGGCATCTGGTCGTAGATCTGGCGCAGCACCGGGGCCATCTTGTTGGTCACCCGGCCCGCCACGATCATCAGATCGGCCTGGCGCGGGGTCGCCGCGAAGCGCTCCATGCCGAACCGGGAGATGTCGTAGCGCGAGCCGCCGACGGTCATCATCTCGATGGCGCAGCAGGCCAGCCCGAACGTCGCGGGCCACATCGACGTCTTGCGCGTCCAGTTGACCAGCTTTTCCACATTTGCCAACAGGATGCCGTTGGGCAGCTGCTCTTCGAGCCCCATCGCCGGCACTCCTTCCCGCGTCCTTGCGGCTAGTCCCTGCAGTTGGTGCCCGGCGGACCGGGCGAATCGCTCCGGCTAGTTCCAGTCGAAGCCGCCTCGGCGCCACACGTAGAGGTCGGCCAGACCGAAGGTGACGATGAACAGCACGACGGCAACGGCCCCGAACACGCCGAGCATGTCGGCGGAAACGGCGTACGGGAAAAGGAAGACCATCTCGATGTCGAAGAGGATGAACATCATCGCGGTCATGTAGTAGGCGACCGGCATCCGGCCACCGCCGACCACCGGCTGCGGCGAAGGCTCGATGCCGCACTCGTAGGCGTCGAGCTTGGCCTTGTTGTAGCGGCGGGGGCCGACGATCGGTGCGATCGCGACCGAGAACAGCGCGAACGCGAGCGCGAGCGCGAACATCAGAACCAACGGGATGTACGGGTCGAGCATCGTCGCTGCCCTCCAGCTCGTCGTCGGCCTCCGCCTACCGCGCGAGGTTTTCGTCCGCCTGTTCCGGAAGTTCCGGCTTCGGCGCGCACTCTATGCGGTCAGGCGATTCGCCTTAGTAGTGAGGTGAACCTAACTTTATGACTTCTCTCACTCCTGTCGGACATCTGACCAGACTCGGATGCTCACGCGCTAGGGGTGAGACGAGTCGTGGCGTTGATCACACGATCCATCGGGTCCCCACCCTTCTCGTCGTAGAGATTCGCCAGCAGCTTCAACACGAATCGCATCAGCGTCGTCCGGGGCAGACCGTGCTTGGCGGCCATCCGCATGACGGTGGGATTGCCAATCAACTTGCTGAAGATATTGCCGAGCCGGAAGTACCCGCCGAGCTCCTGCTGGACCGCCGTGGGATACCGGCGCAGCGCCTGCTCGCGGGAGAAACCGGTGGGCCGGGCCATCGCGTGCACCGCGCATTCGGCGGCCAGCCGGGCCGACTGCATGGCGTAGGCGATGCCCTCGCCGTTGAACGGGTTCACCATGCCGCCGGCGTCGCCGACCAGCAGCAGACCGTTGCTGTAGTGCGGAGTGCGGTTGAAACCCATCGGCAGCGCGGCGCCGCCGATCTTGCCGGTGGCGTTGTCCTCCCGGAGTCCCCACTCCTCGGGAGTGCCGTCCAGCCAGGAGCGCAGCAGCTTGCGGTAGTCGGTCTTGCCGTAGGCGTTGGAGGTCGACAGGATGCCCAGCCCCGCGTTGACCGTCCCGTCGCCCATGCCGAAGAGCCAGCCGTAGCCGGGCAGCAGCCGGGGCTCCGGACCGGAGCGGTCCCAGAGCTCCAGGTGCGATTCGAGGAAGTCGTCCTTGCTGCGCGGACTCGTGTAGTAGCGGCGCACCGCCACGCCCATCGGGCGGTCCTCGCGCTTGTCGATGCCGACCGACAGCGCGAGCCGCGCCGACACCCCGTCGCAGCCCATCACCAGCGGCGCGAGATAGCTGACCGGCTCGCGCTCCGGACCGGTCTTGGCCTCGACGCCGATGACCCGCCCGGTGCGCTCGTCGGTGATCGCACCGGTGACGGTGGTCTGCTGGAACAGCCGCGCGCCCGCCTGCTGGGCGTTGCGGGCCAGCAGGTCGTCGAAGTCGTTGCGCGGACGGACCACGCCGTAGGGCGGGAAGTCGGCCAGCTCGGGCCAGTCGAGCTCCAGGTTGACCCCACCGCCGACGACCCGCAGCCCCCTGTTGTGCAGCCAGCCCGCTTCCTCCCGGGTGTCGATGCCCAGGTCGATGAGCTGCTTGACGCCTCTCGGGGTGATCCCGTCGCCGCAGACCTTCTCCCGCGGGAACAGGCTCTTCTCCAGCAGCAGGACGTCCAGTCCGGCTCGGGCCAGGTAGGTCGCGGCCGTCGAGCCGGCCGGCCCGGCTCCGACGACGATCACGTCCGCGTCGTCCTCGGGTCGGTGACGGCTGGTGGCGCTGGTCATGACACTCCTCGAGCTAGTGCAGTGCACGGCGCGGCGATGCGCCCCGCCGGGAACCCGCTTGTGAACGAGTTCACTAACTCCCGAGTCTAAGCCGCGCAAACCGCGCGATCGAGCCCTCGAATTAGGCCACCCGAGTGAGTTGCCATCGCAGGTAAGCCAGCTGTCCGCGTGATGTCGGACGCGCGCGCCGGCATTCCTCGCCCGGACGGTGGAATCCGCGCTTCCGCTCGCGGTCCTCGAACGCAGCCGCCCCGCGACGCGGAGCACCCGCCCCGGCCAGCGCGGCGATCGCGCTCCGGGCGCACGATCGTGCTCCCGGAGGTTCGCACCGGGACGAACGACGAAGGGGCGCCCACCGGCGAAGGTGAGCGCCCCTCGGCGCGGGCCGGGGAGACCCGGTCAGGCCGGTTTCACCGCGCTGTGCACCGCGACGACGCCGCTGGTGAGGTTGCGCCAGGTGGTGTCGGTCCAGCCGGATTCGGAGATCATCTCGCCGAGGCGGCGCTGGTCCGGCCAGGAGCGGATGGACTCCGCGAGGTAGACGTAGGCGTCCGGGTTCGACGAGACGGCCCGGGCGATCGGCGGCAGCGCGCGCATCAGGTAGTTCAAGTAGATCGTGCGGAACGGCTGCCACGTCGGCGTGGAGAACTCGCAGACCACGAGCCTGCCACCGGGTCGGACCACGCGCAGCATCTCGCGCAGGCCTGCCTTGGTGTCGACCAGGTTGCGCAGGCCGAACGAGATCGTGGCGGCGTCGAAGGCGTCGTCGGCGAAGGGCAGGTGCAGGGCATCGGCGGCGACCAGCGGCACGTCGCGGCCCTTGCCGACGGAGAGCATGCCGAGGGAGAAGTCGGCGGCCACGCAGTAGGCGCCCGAACGGGCGAACTCGACGGTGGACACGCCGCTACCCGCCGCGAGGTCGAGCACCTTCTCGTCGCGCTTGGGCGCGAGCACCCGGCGGGTCACGTTCCGCCACCGCCGGTCCTGCCCGAAGGACAGCACCGTGTTGGTCAGGTCGTACCTGCGCGCGACGCCGTCGAACATCGCGGCGACCTCGCGGGGATCCTTGTCCAAGTCAGCCCGAGACACAACAAGAGCCTACGGCCCGACCCCGCGCAACCTCACTTCACCTCACCTCGTGTCGACCTGACAGTTTTGCCTAAAACTGTCAGGACCAAACGGACGTGATCAGGTGACGGTTCTAGGCAAAACTGGCACGGCTCCGCGTGGGTCGGCTAGGCGGCAGCTGCCCGGGGGTAGTCGTTGACCTCGCGGTAGTGGTCGATGAGCTGGTTGCAGAGGGCGGGCCAGGTGCGACCCGCGACCGCGGAGCGGGCCGCGGTGCCGAAGCTCTCGCGCAGGTGCGGGTCGCGGAGCTTGGCGATCGAGGCCTGCAGGGCGGCGTGATGGGCCGCGTCCTCGTGAGCCGGGAGGAGGTAACCGGTCCGGCCGTGGTCGACGAGATCGCGCGGCCCGCCCGCGTCCGGCGCGACGGCCGGGACACCCGAGGCCATCGCCTCCTGGACGGACTGGCAGAAGGTCTCGTGGGGACCGGTGTGCACGAACACGTCCAGACCGGCGTAGATGTTCGCCAGCTCGTCCCCGGTGCGCTGGCCGAGGAACGCCGCGCCCGGAAGCTCCTCCTGCAGGCGACCCCGCTCCGGACCGTCGCCCACGACGACCAGGCGCACGCCCGGCAGGCCGTCCAGCGCGGCCAGCCGCTCGATGCGCTTCTCCGGGGCGAGCCTGCCGACGTAGCCGACCAGCAGTTCACCGTTCGGGGCCAGCTCCCGGCGCAGCCGCTCATCGCGGCGAGCAGGGGTGAACCGCTCGGTGTCCACCCCGCGCCCCCACCGGTGCACGCGTGGAATCCCCTGGTCGCGCAGGCTCTGCACGGCCCAGGTCGACGGGGCGAGCGTGCGGTCGGCGCCGCAGTGCAGCCTGCGGATCCAGCGCCAAGCGGCCCGCGCGGTCAACCCGAGCCCGTAGGACTCGGCGAAGCCCGCGACGTCGGTCTGGTACACGGCAACGGTCGGCACATCGAGCCGCTTGGCGGCGGCCAGGCCCCGAGCGCCGACGACGAACGGCGAGGCCAGGTGCACCACGTCCGGCCGGAAGTTCTGCAGCTCGCGCAGCACGCGGCGGCTCGGGAACCCGATCGGCAGCGAGGAGACCACCGGCAGGTCCACGGCGGGCAACCGGACCACCGGGAACCCGGCGTACTCGTCCGGGCCCTGACCCGGTGCGATCACCAGCGCGGAGTCGCCCCGGCGACGCAAGTGCTCCAGCACCCGCAACACCGAGTTGGTCACTCCGTTGATCTGCGGTAGGAAGCTCTCGGTCACGACTGCGATGCGCACCCTTCAACGGTGGCCACCGCTTCGGGCGCGCAGCCGACACCGATGTGACACGACCGCCAACGCCGGCCGAAGTCCACGCCAACTCGGGCATCCGAACGGCAAACGTGTCCTGCGCATCCCCGGCCGGACACCTCGCCGTTGCACGGCGGTCACTCGATTCGCGGAGCCTGAGGCGGCATGACGGTCCTGCCTTCCCCGCCTGCCCGGATCGAACCCGCGCTGGTCTCGCGGGCGCTCGATGTCGCCGGTCGGCTCGCCAACGACGCGGCCGACGTGATCACCGCGACCGCGGGCAGAGGCGCACGTCCGGAACCCTCCGAGTCGCCCTTCGACTGGGTGAGCGACACCGGCCGAACCCTGGAACGGCACACCCGCCGAGTGCTGGCGGAGCAGTTCGCGGGCACCCCGGTCTTCGGCGAGGAGTTCGGCGAGCAGTTCGACGGCGAGCACGGCCGGGGCGAGCAGAAGTCGCGCTTCCGGTGGTCGGTGGACCCGGTCGACGGCACCGCGAACTACGTCGCCGGATTACCGTGGTGCGCCTACAGCCTGGCGATGCTGGACGAGCACGGGCCGGTGGTCGGCGTGGTCGCCGATCCGTATCGCACCCAGATCTACGCGGCGGCCCGCGATCGCGGGATGCGGGCCAACGGCACGCCGGTGCGGCTGCCGGAGAACACCGAGATCCGGGGCGGGATCGTGTGCACCGAGCTGACCCGCAACGGGCCGTGGCCGGGCATGGACCGGTTCATCACCAACGCCGCCGGAGCACAGGTCGGAGTGCGTTTACTGGGCTCGCCCGCGCTGGCGATCACCCAGGTCGCGCTGGGTCACGCGGTGGCGGCGGTGCTCGACGACTACCAGGAATGGGACGTGGCCGGTGCGCTGGCGCTGGCCACCGAGTCCGGCGCGACGGTGCTGGATCGCCGCGGCGAGCCGGACCGGCTGCCCCGGGACGGGCTGCTGGTCGCGGCCCCCGGCGCGGCCGCGCACGTGCACGACTGGTGGCAGAAGGCCACCAGCCGGGACGCCGAGGCACCGGCGCCCAGGAGCGTGCTGGACTGACCGGGCTGGTCTGAGGGGTCAGGAAGCCGAGACCGGTTCGGATAGGACCGCGGACAACGGCTGGACCAGCGGAAACCGCTCGCGCAGGATCGAGGCGCGGCGGTCGACGTGCTCCGGTTCGGCGACCACCTCGAGCACTTGTTCGGTGACCTCGGCGAACCGGTTCCCGGTGTCGGCCAGCTGAGCGCGCACCCGGCCTGCGACCTCGATGTCGCGCCGCGTGTCACCGGTCAGCCCCTTGCCGAGTTCGGCGAGCACCCGCACGTCCGGGAGCTCGGCGTCCATCCGGCGCACCACCGCCTGCAACCGGTTGCGCGACGCGCGCGAGGACATCGCGTCGACGGCCTGCTCCGCCCGGTGCACGGCCTGCTCGCAACGGCGCACCGCGAGCGTCCAGGGATCGGCCGGCGCTTCGGCGGGAGTCTCCGCGGCGAGCGGAGGCCCCGGGGCAGCCGGGCGATCGCGGACCAGCAGGACCAGTCCGGCTCCGGCACAACCCGCGAGCACGCCGACGAGCAGGTGCAGCCACAGTGCGTCCATCTCCGAGTTGTGCCCTTCCGCTCGACCCCTAACGGCCCGAAGACCTCATCACCGCCACAGCACTGTCCAGGGTCCTCCCAGCGGCCGCTCGAGTCGTGCGGGGAAATACTCAATCTGGCGAGAAATTCGGCGGCGCACTGCCGCTTTCGCCCGGATCCGGACGCCGGGGCACCCCGGGGTCGCCCGCGACGCCGACCGTGCCGCGCACCAGGTGCTGCAGCTCGGCCAGCAGGAACGCCATGCCCACGGTGTGCGCGCCGTCCCGGCCGCCGGGACGGCGGAACTCCCCGAACTCGCCGGGACCGGCAAGCCGCGCCACCGAGAAGACCTCGTCGAGCCCCCGCCGGACATCACCGCGCACCTGCGCCGGATCGACCGCGCAGCCCGCGTCGGACAGCCGGGCCTCCACCGGGTGCGGGACGAACAGCTCCGCGGTCAACGCCCAGATCCGCGCGATCTCGGCGGCCATCCGCTCGGCGGAGGACGCAGCGTCGCCGAACTTGATCACCCACTGCGCGGCGTGATCGCGGTGCTCGGTCAGCACCGGGATCGACCGGGCGGCCAGCGTTGCCAGCACCGGGTCGCGGGTACCCGCGAGTCGCTCGAAGACGGCCAACCGCCAGGTGGACAGCAGCAGCAGCCGGGCGACCGTGGTCTTGAAGTCGCCGCCCTGGCCGGGACCGCAGTCGATCTCGGCCAGCCGCACGTTGCGGAACTCGGCGACGTCGCGGAAGTAGGTCAGCTGGTCCTCGTCGCGGCCCGCGTCCTCCAGCTCACCGGCGCGAGCGAGCAGGATCCGCGCCTGGGCGATCAGTTCCAGCGCGATACCGCCGAGCGCGGCGGCCTCGGCCAGCCCGGCACGCATCCCCCACTGCTCCAGCCGGTGCGCGAGCACCAGCGCGTCGTCGCCGAGCATCATCGAGTACAGCGCCAGGTCGGCGGCCTCGGCGCCGTCGGGGACGGAGCGGTCAACGGTCGACTTGCTCGGCGCGCCCAGCACCCACTGCTGCGACTGCTGCGACTGCGCGCCGGAGGGCGATCTCGGGATGTTCATCACGCGACCTCGCAGGGGTGCGGGGCCGACAACACGACCTCCACCGGCCCCGATTGACGGAGGTCCAGTGTCACACCGACGGAGCCCGTCAGAAACTCGTTCAGTCCCGGATGGAGCGCCTGATCAGGTAATACGTCGGCAGCAGGATCGCCCAGACGACCGCCAGCGAGCTCGCGACGGGCAGCAGCGAAACGGTCCAGTTGCGCCCGGCGACCCGCACCAGATCGGGGTTGCGCGCGTCGTACTCGACCCGGACCAGCTGGCCCACCTGCAGGTCCGACGGGTAGAGCACGCCGTTGGGCGGCAGGAACACCCGGCCGTCCTCGGTGTTGAACCGCACAGCGGTGCGGATCGGCGAGGTGTCCACCACCTCGGCGACCGCCTGGCCCCGGGCTTCCACGATGGTCCGATCGTTGATGAAGCAGGCCAGGATCATCGACAGACCCATCGCCGTCAGCAGCGCGCCGACCACCAGCACTCCGCGGGCGACGCGACGGCGCACCCGGCGACGAGACGATTCCTGCACCGACCGGTCACCGTCAGTATCCGCACTGCTCACCGGGTCGGCCGCGTCCTGGGTTGTCCCCTCGCCTGCCACGGCTACCGATTGTAAGGAAGCTCCGCGATCACGTCTCAGCGCCTGCCGTCGAACCCGTCACGCGGGCGGCGAGGTGATCGGAATGGCCGGGGTCACTCGGACCGTCCTGGGCGCACCACCGCGCGAAACAACGACATACCCTCGCCATCGTGGCCAATACATTCCGGCGGCTGACGGCTCGGACGCGACGAATCGAACGCGGCGACGCCCGGCACGACCGCCCGCTGCTGGAGCTGCTGCCAGGTGGGGCGCCGCTGAGCTGGGTGCGCGCAGGTGAGGGCCTGGTCGGCTGGGGCTGCGCGGCGCGGTTATGCACCAGCGGTCCGGACCGCTTCGCCGACGCCGATTCGTGGTGGGTGGAGCTGGCCGAGCATTTCGACATCGACGATTCGGTCGGTCTGCCCGGCTGCGGTCCGGTCGCGTTCGCCTCGCTGGCCTTCGCCGCCGAGCCGGGCGAGTCGGTGCTCGTGGTCCCCGAGGTGGTCATCGGCGAGCGCGACGGCATCCGGTGGATCACCACCATCGGCGATCCGGACACCGATAACGAGATCGCTCCGGTGCATCCGCCCGGCACGGTCTCCTACAGCGATGGCCGGCTGTCCTCGTCCGGGTACCGCCAGGCCGTCTCCGATGCGGTGCGGGTGATGCGCGAGGACGGCGAGCTGGCCAAGATCGTGCTGGCCCACGACCTGGTGGCCGATACCTCCGAGCCGCTCGACGAGCGGTTCCTGCTGCACAACCTGGCCGCGCGCTACCCGAGCTGCTGGACCTTCGCGGTCGACGGCCTGCTCGGCGCGACTCCGGAGATGCTGCTGGAACGCCAGGGCTACGCGGTGCGCTCGCGGGTGCTCGCAGGCACCGTGTGGCCTCGCGAGGGCTGGGACGACGACGAGCTGGCCACCGAGCTGCTCACCTCGGCGAAGAACCGCGCGGAGCACGCCTACGCGACCCGGTCGCTGGCCGACGCGCTGCGCGCGTTCTGCAGCGAACTCGAGGTGCCCGCGGAACCGCAGGTGCTACGGCTGCGCAACGTCCTGCACCTGGCCACCGACGTGGAGGGCAAGCTCGCCGACACCCCGGACGGTGCGACCGGGCTGCTGAGCATGCTCGCCGCGGTGCATCCCACGGCGGCCGTCGGCGGAACGCCCACCCGGGAAGCGGTGCGGCGGATCCCCGAGCTCGAGGGCATGGACCGCGGCCGCTACGCGGGGCCGGTGGGCTGGATCGACACCGCGGGCAACGGCGAGTTCGGCATCGCCCTGCGCTGCGCCCAGGTGGAGGCCGCCGAGGAGCCCTTCGAGGAGGACGGCTCCGCCGCCGCGCCCGGTCCCGGACGCGGCGGCGGCCGGGTTCGGCTCTTCGCCGGCGGCGGCATCGTTCCCGACTCGGAGCCCGATCTCGAGGTCGCCGAGGTGGAGGCGAAGCTGCTTCCGGTTCGCGAAGCCCTGGAGGGCGTTCGCTAGCGCCCGTGTCCGTGCGCGGACCCGTATCCGTGCGCGGACCCGTGTCCGGCGAGGATCTCGTGCGTGCGGTCGATCTCGGAGACCGCTGCCGGAGCCTCGGCGCTGCGGGGCTCCGCTCCCGCCGGGACACCGAGACTCGGGTCTGCGGGTGGGCGGCCCGGCGTGAACAGCCATGCGTCGAAGAGCTCGCCGAGGTCCTGCCCGGAGATCTTCTCGGCCAGGTCGATGAACTGCCCGATGTTTCCGTTGCCGTGGCGGTGCTCGGCGGCCCAGGTTCGGGCGATCTCCTGGAAGGCCGCGTCACCGATGACGTTGCGCAGCGCGTGCAGCGCCATCGCGCCCCGGTCGTAGACGGCCTCGTGGAACACGTCGTCCGGGCCGGGGTCGCCCGGTAGGACCTGCCAGAAGGCGTCGTCGGCGGGGTGAGCTCGGTAGTAGTGGTCGAAGAGCTGCTGGGTGGTGCCGGTGCCCTGCGCCTCCGACCACATCCACTCGGCGTAGGAGGCGAAGCCCTCGTTGAGCCAGATATCGCGCCACCGGTCCACCGACACGGAGTCGCCGAACCACTGGTGGGCGTTCTCGTGCACCACCACAGAGGTGTTCGATCCGCTCCGGAAGAAGAGGTGGCTGTAGGTGGGCCGGGTCTGGTTCTCCAGCGCGAAGTTCAGCCCCTCGGCGGGAACCACACCGCCCTGCGCGCCGAACGGGTAGTCGCCGAACCGGCCGGACAGGAAGTCCAGGACTTCCGGGGTGCGCTCGATGCTGGCCTTGGCGGGACCGGCGAGCTCGCCGAGGCGCTCGGAGTAGGCGCTGATGAAGGGCTGCCCGAACGCGCCCTTCCTGGCGTGCAGCTCGTACTGGCCGATGGCCAGGAAGGCCAGGTACGTGGCGGTCGGTTCGCTGTTGCGCCAATGCCAGGTGGTCCAGCCCGCCAGACTGGAATTGCCCGTGTGCGCGCCGTTGGAGAGCACCTCGGTGCCGTCCGGCACGGCCACCGCCACGTCGTAGGTCGCCTTGTCCCGCGGGTGGTCGTTGCCGGGGAACCACCAGGAGGAGATCTCCGGCTGGCCGATCGCCAGGGCTCCGCCGGCGGTGCGCACCCACGGGGTCTTCCCATCGACGTCCACAGTGGATGGAACGCCTTCGTATTCCACGACGAACGTCGCCAGCTCGCCCTCGGGCAGCGGGCTGGGCGGGGTCACCGTCATCTCGAGCCCGTGCTGCCGGAAATCGGCGGGCATTCCGTTGACCCGCACCGATTTCGCCGTCAGCGCGAAGTCCAGGTTGAACGAGGTGAGGTCCTGCGTGGTGGTGGCGACGATGGTCGCGGTGCCGCGCAGGTGGTCCTCGGACGGCTGGTAGCGCAATGCCAGGTCGTAGTGCGAGACGTCATAACCACCGTTGCCGTAGCCGGGGAAGTAGTCATCGCCCGCACCCGGCGCACCCGGCCCACCCGCGGCCAGCGCCGGCGAGGTGAACATCGCGGTCGCGCAGCACGCGGCGACCGCCGCCCGCAGGCCCCGTCCTCGAAACACCCTGCACCTCCTCGAACTCGTTCCGGTCCGAAGAGGAGAGTAGGACGGATTGATCGAGTGCGCGGCCCACGATCGAATGAGGGGTCCTTTCAGAATGCGGCGGCAGCCGCATGCGGTGAGGGACTCAGTCAGCACCGCTGCGGGTTCTGACGCGTCGTGTGGCGAGGACAGCCGCGACGCCGCGTAGGTGGCTACTCAAGAAGCGGATCCCGCAGCCACACGACGCGTCAGGTTCCGCCACCGCACCGCCCCGCAAACCTCAAACTGAAATATCTCCTGAGTCCGGGGCCCGATTCCGGTGCAATCCCGGGGCCCGCGCGTCGTGCGGCCTCACCGGCTCAGCTCGGTCCCCGCACCGGCCGTCCCACCGGGGACCGTTCGAGGACGACCGCCCAGCACGATCAGCCCCGCACGCGTCAGCCCAGCACGGCCAACCGCACCGCGGCCAGCAAGCGCTGGTGGACATCGCGCAGGTCCGCGCGATCGGCGCGCACCTCGACAACCCGCAGGCCCGGCTCCCAGGCCAGCGCCCCGCGCAGTTCGGCGTGTTCGCGCACCAGCCGGTGTGCAACGCCGTGCGCGGCGCAGAGCGCTCCGAGATCGCTGCCGTGCGGGGTTCCGAAGATGCGCTCGAAGGACTCGGCGTGCTCCGGCCCGCCCTGCTCGAGGAGGCTGAAGATGCCGCCGCCGTCGTCGTTGAACACCACGATCGTCAGATCTGGCCGGTCCTCGTGCGGCCCGAGGATCAGACCGTTTCCGTCGTGCAGGAAGGTCAGGTCGCCCAGCAGCGCGTAGGCGGGCTTGCCGTGGCCGATGGCCGCTCCGACCGCGGTCGACACGGTGCCGTCGATGCCCGCCGCACCGCGGTTGCGGTGCACCCGCACGTCGGCCCGCTGCCTGCAGGCCAGCGCGACGTCCCGGCTCGGATTCGACGAGCCCAGCACCAGCAGGCCACCCGGCGGCAGCGCATCGACGACCTCGCGCGCGACTGCGGGCCCGTTCGGCCAGCGCTCAAGGTCCAGCGCGGTGTGCAGTGCCGCGGCCGCCTTCTGATCGGCCTGCTGCCAGGCCGTCAGCCACTGCGGATCCACCGGGCCCGGATCGCCGCCGAAGCCCTCGGCGACCTCGCGCACGTCGTGCGCGGGCGCGGGCCAGTCCGGCCGCGCGTGCGTCAGCAGCACCTCCGTCCCCACGTCGGACAGTAACCGCTGGACCTGCCGGAACACCGTCGGCCGACCCACGCACAGCACCTGCTCCGGGCGGTGCTCGTCGAGGAAGCCGGGAAGGTTCAGCAACCACATCCCGGCGCTGATCGCGGCGGTACCACCCAAGCCGGCCCCACCCGCCTCGGACAGCACCGGCCAGCCGTAGCGCGCGCCCCACTCACCGGCGGCCTGCACGTCGCCGTCCTCGGCTACGAGCACGAGACCGCGCCGCGCCCCCAGCCGGGACAGCGTGCTCGGCGCCCGGCCGTGAACATCGACATCGGTCCACGGCGAACCCTCGGCACGTCCGGCGAGCGATTCGCACCACCCGTCGTCCTCGAGCAGCATCGGCTTGTCGGGTACCAAGGGCTCCCGGAACGGCACGTTGAGATGCACCGGCCCGGCCTCGGCAGCGGCGCAGGCTCGGCAGATCTGCGTACGCCAGTAGCCGTTCTGACCCGGCCGCGCCTCAGCGACGGCGAGCTCGTCGAAGTACTGCACCTCGGATCCGTAGATCCGGTGCTGGTCGATGGTCTGGTTCGCCCCGGCGGCCCGCAGCTCCGGCGGTCGGTCCGAAGTGATCACCAGCAGCGGAATGCCGGCGTGGTACGCCTCGCTGACGGCCGGGTGAAGATTGGCCACCGCCGTGCCGGAGGTGCACATCACCGGAACCGGCCGGCGCGTGCGGGCAGCTAGCCCGAGAGCGAGAAATCCGGCACTGCGTTCATCGATGCGCACGTGCAACCGCAAACGCTCTCGGTGCTCGGCCTTGTGCAGTGCGTAAGCGAGCGGAGCATTGCGCGACCCCGGCGTCAGCACGACGTGTTGCACGCCGTTGCGGACGAGCTCGTCGACGATGACCTCAGCCTGGGCCGTGGACGGATTCAACCGATCACCTCTGAAATCGCCTGTCGGACCAGGGCGGAGGAGCCGCGCGACCCCTTCGCCGTGATCCGTGCAAGCGCCGGGTGGCCCGGGGGAGGCCCCCGCGCCGAGCACTCGCTGGGCCTATTGTCCCAGGCGTGCAGAATCCCCGTGTCTCTGAGCTGTTCGACTCGTCGTTGTGGGAGCCGGTAGCGGGCTTCGACTTCGCCGACATCACCTACCACCGCTGCATCGAGGACGGCCCTGGGAAGGGCACCGTGCGCATCGCGTTCGACCGCCCGGAAGTCCGCAACGCCTTTCGCCCGAACACCGTGGACGAGCTCTACCGCGCGCTCGATCACGCACGGATGACCAGCGATGTCGGCTGCATCCTGATCACCGGAAACGGGCCGTCCGAGAAGGACGGCGGCTGGTCCTTCTGCTCCGGCGGCGACCAGCGCATCCGCGGCCGTTCGGGATACCAGTACGCCGACGGGGAGACCGCCGAGTCGGTCGACCCGGCACGCGCGGGCCGGTTGCACATCCTCGAGGTGCAGCGGCTGATCCGGTTCATGCCGAAGGTCGTCATCGCCGTGGTGCCCGGGTGGGCCGCAGGCGGCGGGCACAGCCTGCACGTCGTGTGCGACCTCACGCTGGCCAGCGCCGAACACGCCCGGTTCAAGCAGACCGACGCCGACGTCGGCAGCTTCGACGGCGGGTTCGGCTCGGCCTACCTCGCCAGGCAGGTCGGGCAGAAGTTCGCCAGGGAGATCTTCTTCCTCGGTCGCCCCTACTCCGCCGAGCAGGCCCACCAGATGGGCATGGTCAACGAGGTCGTCCCGCACGCCGAGCTGGAATCCACCGCCCTGCAGTGGTCCCGAGAGATCAACGGCAAGTCCCCGACGGCGCAGCGCATGCTCAAATACGCGTTCAACGCCCTCGACGACGGGCTCGTCGGCCAGCAGCTCTTCGCCGGTGAGACCACTCGGCTCGCCTACATGACCGACGAGGCCGTCGAAGGGCGCGACGCCTTCCTCGAGAAGCGCACCCCCGACTGGTCCTCGTTCCCCTGGTACTACTGACGGCTCGTCCGCCAGGGCCACCTCCGGATCGCCGGGCTCCCGCTCGGGATCCGGCAGGACTCCGGACAGGAACACCCCTGGCGGACGCGACTCCTCCGACGGGCCGGTCCCGGCGCCTTCCCCGGCGCGGGACTGGCCCGCATCCGGTTGCGGCGGATGACCGATGAAGATCGGGAACACCAGCACGATCACGTTCGGCATCGCCTTCTCCTCTCCTCGCACCAAGAACATCGACCACCCGGTTCGAACACTTGATCGCTCGAACGTGTGATCGATGGCGTGCCGAGGGCTGCCCGCCCCACCGGTGACCGACAATGGACCCCATGCCGAACGCCCGCGACCTGCAGCAGCTCGAAGTGCCTCCGGGAACGGGCGCCCTGGACGTCCTGCCCGCGCTGCGCCGCGCGCTGGACGGCGCGGGCCCCGCGCTGCTTCCGGTGCCGCCGAACACCTCGGCCGACAGCGCGATCACCGCCCTCACCGGGCCGCTGGCCCCCGCCGAGGACGACCCGGACGACCCGACCTCGCTGGTGATCGCCACCTCCGGCTCCACCGGCACGGCAAAGGGAGTGCTGCTGCCCGCGAGCGCGCTGCGCGCCTCCGCCGAGGCGACCCACCGCAGGCTCGGCGGAAGCGGCACCTGGCTGCTGGCCATGCCGGCGCACCACATCGCGGGCATGCAGGTGCTGGTCCGCTCCCTGATCGCGGGCACCGAACCGCACGCGGTGGACACCGCCGAGGGATTCCGCCCGGAGAGCTTCGCGGCGGCCGCTGCGGAAGCGCTTGCCGCGCCTGGCAGGCACTACACCGCGCTGGTGCCCACCCAGCTGTCCCGGCTGCTCACCGCCGGAGGCGAAGCCCTGGCCGCGCTGGCCCAGTTCGACGCGGTGCTGCTCGGCGGCGCCGCCACCCCGCCCGCGCTGCTGCAGCGGGCGCGCGCGGCCGGGGTCCGGGTGACCACCACCTACGGGATGAGCGAGACCGCGGGCGGCTGCGTCTACGACGGATCGCCCCTGGACATCACCGAGGTCCGGATCGACGCGCGGGGAGAGACCGGGCCGATCCTGCTGGCCGGGCCGATGCGGGCCCGCGGATACCGGCACCGCCCGAATGCCGAGGCGTTCGAGGGCCGCTGGTTCCGCACCGGCGACCTCGGCCGGATTCGGGAGGGTGAGCTGGAGCTCCTCGGCCGGGCCGATGACATGATCATCACGGGCGGGGTGAACATCGCCCCGCTGCCGGTGGAACGGGTGCTGTCCGAGCAGGCCGGTGTGCGCGAGAGCTGCGTGCTGGGCATCGAGGACCCGGAGTGGGGCCAGGTGGTCGTCGCCGCGATCGTCCCGGACGCCGACCCCCCGCAGGTGGCCGCGCTGCGCGCAGCGGTCCGCGATCGGCTCGGGGCCGCCGCGACGCCCAAGCGCATCGAATTCCTCGACGAGCTCCCGCTGCGCGGGCCGGGCAAACCGGACCGCCGCGCGCTGGCGGCCCTGCTGAGCGCCTGACGCGGGCGGAACCCGCTGCGCCATCGGCTTCGATGCCCGCGGGCGGTTCCCGGCGCGACGTCCAGAGTCCCCCGTCAGCCCGTTCCTCCGATGCGCGAAGATGTCCCCATGGCGACTGTCGCGCAGTGGATCGAGGGCGCTCGAATCCGCACCTTCCCGAATGCGATCGCACCCGTGCTCGCCGGCAGCGGCGCGGCCGCGGGCATCGACTCGTTCGACCCGCTGATCGCGCTGCTGGCGTTGCTGGTGTCGATGCTGCTGATCATCGGTGTCAACTTCGCCAACGACTACTCCGACGGCATCCGCGGCACCGATGACGACCGCGTCGGCCCGTTCCGGCTGGTCGGCTCCGGTTCGGTCAAACCCCGTTCGGTCCGCACCGCCGCCTTCTGCTGCTTCGGCGGCGCCGCGCTCGCGGGCATCGGCGTGGTGGCGCTGAGCGGGCACTGGTGGATGCTGGCCATCGGCGCCCTGTGCATCGCGGGCGCCTGGTTCTACACCGGCGGCAGCAAGCCCTACGGCTACGCCGGCCTCGGCGAGGTCGCCGTTTTCACCTTCTTCGGCCTGATCGCGGTGCTGGGCACCATGTACGCCCAGGCCGACACGATCTCCGGCTTCGGCATCGGCGCCTCGGTCGGCGTGGGCGCGCTGTCCACCGGCGTGCTCGTGGCCAACAACCTCCGCGACATCCCGTCCGACCGGGTGACCGGCAAGCGCACGCTGGCCGTCATCCTCGACGACCGGGACACCCGCACCCTCTACATCGCGCTGGTGCTGATCCCGTTTCTGATCACGATCATGATCAGCCTGCGGAGCTCCTGGGCGCTGCTCGGCTTCCTCGCGCTGCCGCTGCTGGTGGTGCCGCTGAAGGCGGTGGCCGGAGGCGCGACCGGCAAGCACCTGATCCCCGCGGTGCGCGACACCGGCTTCGCCATGCTCGCCTGGGGCGCGCTGACCGGGGCGGCGCTGGCCTTCGGCTGACTCACGCCTCGGTCTTGCTCGCCTTCCTGCCGCGCACCGCGAAGCCGAAGATGGCGACGAGCAGGAACGGCAGGACCGCGACGACGACCACCAGGATCTGGACCAGCCGGTCCTTGGTGGCCAGCTCGTACATGGTGACGTCGCCGCCGGTGCGGACCTTGACGGCCATGTTGCAGGTCATCTCGGCCTTGCCGGAGAACCACGGCTCGATCGCGTTGACCCGGTTCGCGGTTTCCGAGCGGAAGGTCGTGATGTCCTTGGGGACCCCGTTCTCCGGGACGATCCGGCAGACCGCCGTCTTGTTCGAGGGCTCGGTGCTGATCAGCATCTGTTCGCCCGACCACTCGTACTTGGGCCCGGAGGAGGCGGCGGCCACGTCGGAGGACTTGCCGAGCTCGGTCCCGCTGTTGGTGGTCATCACGTAGAAGCCGGCGGCCAGCGCTCCGATCAGCACCGCCCACACGATGGTGATGCCCAGCAAAGTCTTTCGACCCATGTCGATCACACCCCGGTTCGTCGCCGATCACCGTGCTCGCGCGTCGGGGTCAGCGTATTCCGCTGTGGACGAACCGACCTGCTCGATCAGCTCCCGCGACCGGGATTTCGCCCGATCCGGGTTCAGATGACCAGCCCGGGCAGCAGGTAGTCGGCGATCTCGGCCGCGTTCTGGCAGGTCTCGTCGTCGGCCTGACCGGTGGCGACCGAGACCTGCAGGGTGGCGCCGCGGACCGGGACGAAGACGGTGCAGTCGGCCGCGCGCAGCTCCTGGGTGCCCGCTACCCGGCCGAGCTCGACCTCGGTGGTGCCCAGCGTGCCGTAACCCTCCGGCTGGGCGCCCAGGACGACCGAACGCGAGCCCTCGGGCGCGGCGAACTCGCAGCCGCGCACGGGTGGTTCACCGGCCTGGCGGGGCCTGCCCGGCGCCACCGCGAAGGCCAGCTCCTCGAGCTCGCCCGGAGAGATCAGCCCGCAGATCCGCTGCCCGGAGAGGTCGCCGAGCCGTTCGCGCTGCTGCGGCGGGACCTCGCGGGTCAACGAGGGCGTGGCGGTGGCCGTGGTGGTGCCCTCCTCCGTGGTGGTCGCGCCCGAGGGCGGGGCGCCCGCACCGGGGACCTGCCCGGTACAACCGGTCATCCCCAGCCCGGCCAGCAGTCCGATGACCGGCACGGCCACACCGACACGACGCAAGGTTCCTCCTCCGCGCGACACGCGGCCTAGTCTGCCCGGAACTTCCCGGTGGCGTGGAACCGGTCCAGCACCTGGTGCGCGATGCCGAGCTCCATGCCCTGCTCGGCGACCCACGCGTCGTCGAAGTAGGTGTTGGTGTAGCGCTCGCCACCGTCGCAGAGCAGCGTGACGATGCTGCCCCGCTGCCCCTGCTCGAGCATCTCGGAGATCAGGGTGAACACGCCCCACAAATTCGTTCCGGTGGAGCCGCCGACCCGGCGCCCGAGCACCTGCTCGACGTAGCGGATGGTGGCGATCGACGCGGCGTCCGGGACCTTGATCATGCGGTCGATGGCCTGCCCGATGAACGACGGTTCCACCCTGGGCCGCCCGATGCCCTCGATCCGCGAGCCGGCGTCACCGGCGAGGCTCGCGTCCGAGGTCCGCCAGGCGTCGAAGAAGACCGATCGCTCCGGATCCACCACCAGCAGCCGCGTGTTGTGCCTGCGGTAGCGCAGGTAGCGGCCGATGGTGGCGCTGGTGCCACCGGTGCCCGCGCCGACCACAACCCAGGCCGGTTCCGGGTGCGGCTCCATCCGCAGCTGCTCGAAGATCGATTCGGCGATGTTGTTGTTGCCCCGCCAGTCGGTGGCCCGCTCGGCGTGGGTGAACTGGTCCATGAAGTGACCGTCGAGCTCGGCGGCCAGCCGCCGGGACTCGGTGTAGATCGCGCCGGGCTCGTCCACGAAGTGGCACTTGCCGCCCTGCCACTCGATCAGCGAGACCTTCTCCTGGCTCGTCGAGCGGGGCATCACCGCGATGAACGGGAGCCCGAGCAACCGCGCGAAGTACGCCTCGGACACGGCGGTGGACCCGGAGGAGGCCTCGATCACCGGTGTGTCTTCCGTCACCCACCCGTTGCAGATGGCGTAGAGGAACAGCGATCGAGCCAAGCGATGTTTAAGCGAACCGGTCGGGTGAGTTGACTCGTCCTTGAGGTAGAGGTCGATTCCCCAGTCATCTGGCAGGGGATACCGCAGAAGGTGAGTATCCGCACTCCGGTTGGCATCGGCCTCGATGACCCGGACGGCCTCGCTGGTCCAGCCGCGCGTGCGTGCGCAAGCGCGGTCGATGTCGGTGCTCATCCCCGCATTGTGGATCATCCGGCGTCCGGAGCCTGCTCGCCGCGCAACTGGGCCCGCAGCTGCGCACGGCGGGCATCCCGCTCGGCGTTGCGCTCGGCCAAGCCGATCGCCACGCGCCGCCGCAGCTTGCGGAAGACCAGCAGCGACAACGGCATCACGACCACGACGGACACCGCCAGCGCGACCAGTGCGGGGACCTTCACCAGCATCAGCAGGACGGTGACGATCGCCACCATCCCGAACCTGGCGAGCGTGTAAAGCGTCAGGTCCCAGGCGAGGCTGGAGGTCGCACCGCCGGATGTGTCCGCCTTGGGGGCTTCGTTCTCCTGCTGTTCGCGCACGTCATCCAGGGTAGTGCAAGCTCGGCGCCACCCCCGCCGGCCTCCGCCCGAAGCGCCGGTTTTGCCCCTTACCTTCCCTTTACCTAAACCCAAACGTTCGAGTACCTGGCTATCCGGGTGCCAGGATGCGACCGGAATGCCCGAATGCCCGTCGCACAGGAGTGGAGGTCACTCGTGACCACGTCGACTCAGCCCCGCCAGAACAGCCAGGAGCAGCTCCTCACCCCCGGTGAGGTCGCGGCTCTCTTCCGGGTCGACCCCAAGACCGTGACTCGATGGGCGACCGCGGGCCGGATCGGCTCCATCCGCACCCCTGGCGGCCACCGCCGCTTCCGCGAGTCCGAGGTCCGCACGCTGCTCGCCGAGCTCACGAACGACATCCCGGCCAACTGAGCGGGCACGACGGAGGCGCACGGTCGCGAAGTTCGGGACCGGCGTCAGCACGCACCACCGCGCAGCGGCGCGGACGTCTGCGCAGCGATTCCACATCCGCGTTTCACTGCGGCCGGCAACGCGCCGGCGAGTTCGAGACGACCGCTGGCCCAGGTGGCAGCTCGCCCGCCGTCGAGGTGCCACCTGGGTCCGCCGCTCACGACGTGAACCGGACACTTCCGGCCAGGGATCCACTCGCCACAATTGGCTAGTCTCGGTGGGGAACCTTGGAGGTGGACCGATGATCTACATTCTCGCCGCAGTCGGCGCGATCACCGTTGCCGTCCTGCTGTGGAAGGCCTTCGGCGCCGATGCGATCTCAGCAGCTCGAGGTCCCCAGCGGTCCGCACCGCCCGTCGCACCCGACGACGATCCGGACTTCCTGCGCCGCCTCGACGAGCAGCGCAAGGCTGAAGAGGACTGACGCTCCGCGGCCCGCCCCCCGTCGGCTGCGGGGCGGGCACGCGCCTCAACCGGGGTTGCGCCCCGACGCCTGCGGGAAGTCGTCGGCGACGACCGCCGCCAGCTCCAGCAGCGCCATCCGGGTCGGTGCGGCCAACTGCTCGAGCTCGACCTCGGCGCCCTCCTCCAGGTGCGGGTCGAACGGGATGCGCGAGACCGCGCGGCAGCGCGAGGCGAAGTGCGCGGCCAGCTTGTCCACGTCGACCTTGCCGGACGCGGGCCGCACCGAGTTGATCACCGCGACCGAGCGCGCGACCAGCTGCCCGTAGCCGTGCGCATCGAGCCAGTCCAGCGTGGCCGAAGCGCTGCGCGCCCCATCGATCGAGCTGGACGAGACGATGACCAGCGAGTCCGCGACGTCGAGCACGCCCTTCATCGCCGAGTGCATCAGGCCGGTCCCGCAGTCGGTGAGCACCACGTTGTAGAAGTGCTCCAGCAGCGTCACCGAGCGCCGGTAGTCCTCCTCGCTGAACGCCTCGGAGACCGCCGGGTCCTGCTCGCTGGCGAGGATCTCCAGCCTGCTGGGGCCCTGCGAGGTGTAGGAGCGCACATCGCTGTAGCGGCTGATCCGGTGCGCGTCGCGCAGCAGGTGGCGGACGGTGGCGGTCGTCTCCAGCGGGATCTTCTGGCTGAGCGTCCCGCGGTCCGGGTTGGCGTCCACCGCGATCACCCGGTCACCGCGCAGCGAGGCGAAGGTCGCGCCCAGCGTCGCGGTGGCGGTGGTCTTGCCGACCCCGCCCTTGAGGCTGAGCATCGCGATCTTGTAGCAGCCGTGCAGCGGCTGGTTCACCCGCGTGATCAGTTCGCGGCGCTTCCGGTCGGCTGGCCCCTCGCCGGGGTTCAGCGTCTTGCCGCTGGCCAGGTAGAGCGCCTTGCGCCAGCCGGACTGCGGAGGCCGCTTGGTCTGCCGGAGCAGCTGCGCCGAGGAGAGGTCCTGCGCGAGCTGCTGGTTGGGCGGTTGCTCCCCGGCCGCGTTCGGCGCGCCCTGGGCGTAGGGCGAGAAGGTCGGCTGCGGACCGGTCTGCGGCTGGCCCTGCTGCTGCGCCGGGGCGTGCGGCGGGATCGGGTACGGACCGGACTGCGCGGGGCCGTGCCACGCCTGCGCGTCGGCGCCGGGCTGGTTCGCCTGGTACCCGGCGGGCCACTGCTGCTGCGGAGCCGGTTGCGCGGGACCCGGTTGCGGCGGTCCGGGCTGCACCGGACCCGGCTGCGGGGCCTGCTGCGGACCGGGGAAGTACTGGGCCGCGTCGTCGACCGGGTACGGGCCGGAGGGGTCCGGCTGCGACGGGTCCACGTACTGCGGCTCCGGGTGCGCCGACATCGGGTTGGGCCGGGAGGGGTTGGTCTCCGGCTCGGCGTAGGAACCGCCCGCGGCCGCCCCCGTCTTGTCCGTGGTCTCGGCGATCACACCGTAGGTCTGCGCCGCGGCGTTGCCGTCGCGCTGCTCCGGCTCTTCGTACCGTCCGGTCACCGTTGCCGTCCCTCCCAGAATCGCGTCCGGCCCGCGCGGGCCGATTCGCACGTTCCCCAGTTTCTCCGGGGCACGCTAGCGCCAGGTATGCCTCGCAGTCACTCGGGCTGGCGGGTAGGCGCCGTCGGCTACCTCCACCCGGAACGCCGCACGGTCCCGCTCGGGGCTGCCGCGCTCCGGCGAGCGCCGGATCGGCCGGAGCCGACCCGGCGGGCCGTCAACCGAGGAGCGTCACAGGCCGGCGTAGGAGTGCAGGCCCGCGATCACGATGTTGATGAAGAACAGGTTGAAGATCATCACCGCCAGGCCGAGGACGTTCAGCCACGCCGCCCGCACCCCGCGGAACCCGGCGGTCGCCCGGGCGTGCAGGTAGGCAGCGTAGACCACCCAGGCCACGAACGAGCAGGTCTCCTTCGGGTCCCAGCCCCAGAACCGGCCCCAGGCCGCCTCCGCCCAGATCGCACCAGCCACGATCGCGAACGTCCACACCGGGAAGATGATCACGGTGGCGCGGTAGGCCATCCGGTCCAGCGCCTGGCTGGTGGGCAGCCGGGAGCCGACCTTGGTCATGTTCAGCGGGTTGTTCTCGTACCGGCAACGGATGACGTAGAGCAGGCTGGCGACGCCGGCGAACAGCAGCGCGCCGGTGGAGATGATCGCGGCGCTGACGTGGATGACGATCCAGTACGACTGCAGCGCGGGCTGCAGCGGCGCGGCCTTGGCGTAGAGCAGGGTGCCGGACAGGAACAGCAGCACCACCACGGGCAGGAAAAGGAACCCGCCGAGGGCGCGCAGCTGGGCCGGGCTGGAATCGCGGCGCGTGGCGCGCGTCTGCCGGAACAGCACGATCAGCCAGGCGATCACCGCGGCGAGGGTGATCGCGGAACCGAACTCGTACATGTTGCCCCACGGCGCCCTGCCGGTGGCCACACCGCGGAACACCAGCGAGGAGGCGTGCACCAGCGCGCCGAGCACGGTCAGAGCCACGGCCATGCCGCCGAGCCGCTCGGAGAGCGGGCGCTTCGGCGTCTTCGGCAGGTGCCCGACGGCGTTCGGTGCGGGCTCGGCGCTCTTGGAGGCGCCCGCACCGACGAGCTCGGCCTCGCGCTCCGCCGTCCCGGACGCGGCCCGCCCGAACGCGAACTCGCCGAAGTACAGCAACATCGCGGCGATGTAGATGACCACCGACGTCGCGTAGGCCATGTCGCTGAAGTTCGCCAGCGTCGTATTGACCGTCATCAGCTCTTCCTTTCACGCGCGGCGTCGCTCGCGCGGGATGTGGGCGAGTGGTCGGCATCCGCACCGAGCAGATCCGCAGCCAGCTTGGTGAACTCCTCGCCGTAGCCGGCCTGGTCGGTGCGGGCGAGCCCGCCGATCTCGACAACGGTACGAGGGGAATCGGATTCGTCCGCTTCGGGGTCGGGCACGGCGCGCACCCAGATCCGGCGCCGCTTGATGATCAGCGAGGCGCTGATGCCGAAGATGATCGCCAGCGCGAAGCCCAGCACGGGCTTCTGGAACGGGTCGTGCGAGACCTGCAGGTTCGCCCAGCGCTCCACGCCGTCGAACTTGATCTTGGTACCGTCGTCGAGCGTGAGGGTCTCCCCCAGTCGCAGGTTCTCGCGCGCGACCCGATTGAGCCTGCCCTGCTCCACCATCGACTGGTCGACGCCGAAGATCGACTGACCGCGGCCCGAGTCCAGGCCGAGATCGCCCTTGAGCACGTCCACGGCCGCGGTCGGGTCGATCAGGTCCGGGAACCGGGAGCTGAGCACCTTGCCGTCGAACGAGGCGGTCGGCGCGAACAGCCCGGTGATGGCCAGCTGGTTGTTCCTGCGCACCTTCTCGTCGGTGACGCCGGGCGGATCGAACTTGGTGGCGCCCTGCGAGAGCATCGTCTGCGGCGACATCGGCTGCCACTGCACCAGGCTCGTGCGCTGGTCGCCGTCCGGCCAGGTGACGGTGAACCGCGGCGCGTAGCCGTTGCCGGTCAGGTAGACCCGGTCGCCCGCGAGCCGCAGCGGATCGTTGACCTCGAGCGTGTAGGGCTTCCAGACGTTGTTCTCCAGGTTCTCCCCGGCCTGGTAGTGCATCCCGACCTTGTAGTGCTTCACCTGGCCGCTGTCCTGGTACTGCACGTCGAAGTCGTCCACGCGCACGCAGAACGGGCTCAGGCTGGTCCCGTCCACCGACAACCCGGCGCGGAACGTGTCGTAGTTGTAGGTCCCGGAGTTGCAGAACGAGGAACCGTTGGCCATCACGATGACCTGGCCCTCGTAGCCGTAGAGCTTGCCGCCCGCCATGCCGACCAGCAGGCCGACCAGGGCGAAGTGGAAGACGAGGTTGCCGACCTCGCGCAGGTACCCGCGCTCCGCGCTGATCGACTTCGAGCCGTCGGCCTCCGCGCGCTCGACCGTGCGCCAGCGCTTGAGCCGCTTGCGGGTGGCGGCCATCACGTCGTCGACCGAACCGTCGAGCGTCTTGGTGGCGTGGTGCGGCAACCGGGCGAGGTTGCGCGGCGTGCGCACCGGCTTCTGCCGGAACTGCTTGTAGTAGTCCCAGGAGCGCGGCAGCAGGCAGCCGACCAGCGAGATGAACAGCAGCACGTAGATCGAGGCGAACCAGACCGACCCGAACACGTTGAACAACTCGAGCTTGTCCAGGATCGGCGCCAGCTCCGGGTAGTCCCGGAAGTACCGGTCGACCTCCCGCTGGTTGGTCTCGCGCTGCGGGATCAGCGCACCGGGCAGGGCGGCCATGGCCAGCATGAACAGCAGCACCAGGGCGGTGCGCATGGAGGTCAGGCCACGCCACGTGTTGCGCAGGAACGCCCATGCGGCCAACAGGTGAGCGCGCATCAGATCGGTGTCTCGAAACCGGCGATCGGGCCGCGGAGCATCGTGATCATCTCTCCCCACAAACCGGTGACGAGCAGCAAGCCCACCACCACGAGCAGCACCCCACCGGCGATCTGGATGGCGCGGCCGCGCTCGCGCAGCCAGCCCGCGCTGCGCACCGCCCAGCGCGCGCCCAGCGCGAGCAGCACGAACGGCACGCCCAGACCCAGGCAGTAGGCCAGCACAAGCAGGATGCCGCGGGACGCGGTGCCGGTGTCCACATTGGTCCCAGCGGCCACCGAGATCACGCCGATCAGGGTCGGTCCGAGGCAGGGCGTCCAGCCGAGGCCGAAGACGGCACCGAGCAGCGGTGCGCCCCAGATCCCGCCGCGCGGAACCCGGTGCACCCGGATGTCGCGCTGCAGGGCGGGCACCATGCCCAGGAAGACCATGCCCATCGCCACGGTGACCACACCGCCGATGCGCTGCAGCAGCAGCTCGTTGGCCAGCAGGGCGTCGGAAACGCCGAGCAGCAGCAGCGCTCCCGCGCCGAAGACGACGGTGAAGCCCGCCACGAACAGGGCCGCCGCCCCGGCGACCCGCCAGCGCCCGCGACGGGCCTCGGCGGCCTCGGTCGCGTCCACGGCGGGAGCCTCGGCTCCGACGATCCCGGCCAGGTAGGCGAGATAGCCGGGGACCAGCGGCACCACGCACGGGGAAGCGAAGCTGACCGTCCCGGCGAGCACCGCGATCACCGCTGCGAGCAGCAGCGGCCCGGATGCGGCGAGCTCAGTCGGATTCACGCCTCGAGGGTAGGAAAGTCAAGACGGCGGTCAGTCACCGGGCTCAGTGAACGAACGCACATCTTCCCAGGTGAACGCGACTTCCACGCACGAACCGCCCCGCTTCGGGACCTTGGTCCCGCGTTTTCGGGACCAGCGGCGGCCGCAACCTGAGAACCGGGAGACGAGATTCACAGCGAGGCGACCCGGGACTCAGGCCTTCTCGTCGAGAACCTTCTGGACCTCGGGCATCAGCTCGTCCTTGAGCATCTCGGTCAAGAAGATCGCCGCGACCCGGTGCTGGCGGTCCAGGATGATCGTGGCCGGGACCGTGGCGCGGGGGAAGTTGCGCAACTGCAGCAGCGTGCGTCCCGACGGATCGAAGATCGACGGGTAGGTCAGCTTCCGGTCGCGGTGGAAGTCCTGCGCCGCGCTGCGGCTGTCCCGCACGTCGATGCCCAGCACCTGCGCGCCCTTCGGGCCGAGCTCGTCCTGCACGGCCTGCAGATCGTCGGCCTCCGCGCGGCAAGGCCCGCACCAGGATCCCCAGATGTTGAGCACGACGACCTGGCCCTTGAAGTCGTCCAGGCCGATCTGCTCGCCCTCGCGCATCAGGTCGTCGCCGGAGAGGCCGCGAACGGTACCGCGCTCGTTCTCCGGGTAGAAGATCCGCGTCTGCCCGCCGGGCGAGACGAAGGTGAAATCGCCCCCGACCTCCGACTCGTCACCGCCCTGACCGGCGCAGCCGCCGACCAGCGCGATGACGGCCGCGATCAGACCGAGACGTACCAGCAGTTTCCGCAACTCAGGCTCCAGTCACCGTCGGGTCAGTGCCGCCAGCGGGCTCCACGTAGGCCACCTCGACGAGCTCCTCGCCCCGGAACACCAGCGTGGTCAGCGAAGCCAGCGAGCACTGCCGCTTGCGCGGGTCGTGCCACATCGGCTTGCCGGCCGCGTAGCGGCGCAGCGTCCAGATCGGCAGCTGGTGCGACACGCACACGGCCTCGCGCCCGGCCGCCGCGGCGCGCGCCCGGTGCGCGGCACCGAACATCCGGTGCGCGATCTCCAGGTACGGCTCGCCCCAGGAGGGGCGGAACGGGTTCCACAGCTTCGGCCAGTGCTCCGGCGAGCGCAGCGCGCCGTCGCCGACCGAGACCTTCAGACCCTCGAAGCGGTTGTCCGCCTCGATCAGCCGCTCGTCGGTGGCCACGTCGAGCTGGAAGGCCGAGCCGATCGGAGCCGCCGTCTCCTGCGCGCGCTGCAGCGGCGAGGCCACCACGCGCGCGATGTCGCGGTCGGCCAGGAACTCGGCGACGACCTTGGCCTGGTGCTCGCCCTTGTCGGACAACCGGTAACCGGGCAGCCTGCCGTAGAGGACGCCCTCCGGGTTGTGCACCTCGCCGTGCCGCAGGAAGTGGACGACGGTCCGGTCGCCGGTCGGCTCGCTCATGCGCCGGACTCCGCCGCGGCGGCGGCCTTGGCCGCGTGCGGGAGCGCGTCGGCGATCTGCTCGAAGGCCGCGTCGTCCATCGCCGCGTTGACGAACCAGGTCTCGAACGCGCTCGGCGGCGGGTAGATGCCGCGCGCCAGCAGCGCGTGGAAGAACGCAGGGAAGCGCCAGCTCTGCTGCGCCTGCGCCTGCTCGAAGTTGTGCACCGGCGTCTCGCTGAAGAAGACGCTGAGCATGTTGCTCGCGCGGGAGACCTGGTGCGGCACGCCCTCGGCGGTCAAGGCCTCGCCGATCAGCTCGCCCAGCCGGTCGCTGTTGCGGTCCAGCGCGGAGTAGACCTCGGCGTCGGCGGCCCGCAGGTTCGCCAGTCCGGAGGCCACCGCGATCGGGTTACCGGCCAGGGTACCCGCCTGGTAGACGGGGCCGTGCGGCGCGAGGTAGGCCATCACGTCGGCCCGGCCGCCGAACGCCGCGGCGGGCAGCCCGCCGGACATGACCTTGCCGTAGGTGTAGAGATCGCCCGCGACCCCGTCGACGCCGTACCAACCGGCCGCGGAGGTGCGGAAACCGGTCATCACCTCGTCCATCACCAGCAGCGCGCCGTGCTCCCTGGTCAGCTCGCGCAGACCGGCGTTGAAGCCGGGCAGCGGGGCGATGGTGCCCATGTTGCCCGCGGCCGCCTCGGTGATCACGCAGGCGATCTCGTCGCCCTGCTCGGTGAAGACCGCGCGGACCGCCTCGAGGTCGTTGTAGGGCACGACGATGGTGTCGGCGGCCTGGGCGCCGGTGACGCCCGGCGTGCTCGGCAGCCCGAGGGTCGCGATCCCGGAACCGGCGCTGGCCAGCAGCGCGTCCACGTGCCCGTGGTAGCAACCGGCGAACTTGACGACCTTGCGCTTACCGGTGAACGCGCGGGCCAGCCGCACGGACGTCATCGTCGCCTCGGTGCCGGAGTTGACCAACCGCACCTGTTCGACGGGTTCGACCCGGTCGATGATCTCCTGCGCCAGGTCGATCTCGCCGACGCCCGGTGTGCCGAAGGACAGGCCGCCGAGGGCCACCTCGCGCACGGCCGCGACCACGTCGGGGTGCGCGTGTCCGTTGATCATCGGCCCCCAGGAGGAGACCAGGTCCACGTAGCGGTTGCCGTCGGCGTCCCACAGCAGCGGGCCTTCGCCGCGCACCATGAACCGCGGCGTGCCGCCGACCGACTGGAATGCCCGGACGGGGGAGTTGACGCCGCCCGGCGTTACCGCCTGCGCGCGATCGAACAGCTGCCGCGACTGCGGAGCCGGATCGTCGTGCGGATTCGATGCGGGGTTCGCAGAAGCTGTCACGCCACCAGTTTGACACTCGCGACGATGTGACCGGTGACGCCCCGACCATCAGGTCCCGGCATCGCTCCCGCGGGTCTTCACCGCGAGCACCAGCTGGCGGATCGCGTCGATCAGCAGCAGCCCGGCGAGCGTGACCGCGCCCACCGCACCGGTGAGCCAGCTTCCCAGGGATCGGGTGACCACTTCCCGCGCACCGTCCGGGCCGGGCAGGTGGACGGTGATCACGCCGCGCTGCCACGCCCAGAACGCGAACAGGGTCAGAGCGATGGCGACGACCAGCTCGAGGCCGGCCACCGCCGCCCGCCACGGCTGGTTCAGCCGGGCTCCCGAGCGAGCAGCGGGCTCGTCGACGTTCAGCTTCGGTCCATCCGCAGACCACGGTTCCGGGCTTGTCGTCACGCCGGGAAGCGTCTCACGAGCGGCGCGCCCGCCGACAATCAGCTCGACGCTTCGCCGTGATCGGCGACTTCCCCCTCGACCAGCCGGGTGAGCGCGCTGAGCAGGGATTCGGGGTCCTTCGCCCAGGCCAGGACGACCTTGTCGTCGTCGAGGCGGATCGGCACCTCGCCGGTTCCCTTGGGCGCTCCCCAACCACCGCCGAGGGCCCGGGCGCCGACCGGCGCGCCCACGTCGGTGACCGCGGCGATCCGTTCCACCTCGAGCACCTCCCGGCCGAGCACCAGCTCCACCGGGGTGAGGCGGACCGAGACCAGGCGGCGCCTGCCGTAGACCCACACGGCCGCGGCGACGGCCATGACGCCGCCGAACAGCGACCACATCATCGGGTGCGCGGGTCCCGGCGAGAGCACTTCGACGATCAGCCCCACCGCGGCGAACGCGGGTCCCCACAGCACCGGCCACCAGCTGCTGCCGCGCTCGGAGTACAGCACCGGCTCGCTCATCGCTCCCCCGTCAGCCAATCCGTGCTCGCCGGGCGCCACATCAGCACCGCCGCCACCAGGCCCAGCACCAGCAGCAACGCCTGCACGCCGATCACGGTCCCGGTGGCGAACACCATCAGCACGTGCAGCAGCGCGAAGCCGGTCATCGCGATCCGCCCCCACGCGCGACGCTGGTAGAGCAGCACTCCGGACGCCAGGTACGCGAGCGCGAGCAGAACGCCGAACACGCTGTGCTCGAGCAACATCGCGCTCGCCCGCTGCTCGGCCTGCCCGGCGGGCAGGCCGTCGGTCCGCATCAGCTGCTCGATCAGGTCGTGCTGGCCGGACCACATGGCGGCGGTCTCCAGCAGCAGCAGCAACGCCACGACCCACCAGAGGACGACGGCGTAGCGGAGGGGGTTCGGCATCAATACCTGCGGTTCGCTCGAAAGAACTCGTTCGAGGACGGACGGTAGACCAGGATGATGAACGCGAGGACACCGACCAGGCAGGCGGCGCTCTGCCCGAAGGTCAGCGCCTCCGCTGCGCCCCGCTGAACCATTTCCGGGGCCAGGAACTGCATGGCTGGGGTCGCGATGACGTCCAGCAGCAGCGTCACCGCCCAGATCCCGGCGAACACGGTCAGCGTGACCCGGGCCCAGTTCCGGCCGGCGCGCAGCTGGAAGCCGAACACGATCCACAGCGTCGTCAGGACCGCGTACACCAGCACCGCGCCGACCATGGCGAACATCGCCGCCGCCTGCGCGACGGCCCGCTCCTCGGGTGGGACCGCGCCGAGCGAGGTGCGCATCTCGTCCTGCTGCAACCAGACCATGCCAACGCTCATCAGCGTCGCCACGACCGGCAGCACCAGAGCGATCCAGAACGCGGCCGTGATCGCACGCGGGCGCTGCGGGTTGCCCAGCTCGTGATCCGGGACCGCGGGCGCGGCGAACGGATCGGGTGCGCGGGCCTCGGGAGGCTGGCAGGAGTTCGCTTCGCTCACGACCCGACCCTACGAAAGCCGGAGCGGCGAAGTCCACTTTCACCAGGAACGCCCGAATCCCGGACGGTTCGCTCCGGCTCAGTACCGGCGGAGGAACGCCTGGAAGTAGTCGTTGGAGGGCTTGACGAACACCAGGGCCAGGAAGGCGACCATGCCGAGCACGCCGAGCCCGCTCTGCACGTTGGTCAGGACGTGGTACGAGTCGGGCAGGTGGGCATCCGGTCCGAGGCTGCCCGCCAGGCCGCCCGAGGCGATGCCGGTGAGGCTGTACATCAACCAGAACCCGGCGAACACGGTCAGCGTGACCCGAGCCCAGTTCCGGCCCGCCCGCAGCTTGAAGCCGAACGCGATCCACATCCCGGTCAGGAGCATGTAGAAGACCGTGATCACGGCGAAGACGCCCAGCAGCACGTTGTTGACCGTCTGCGTGACCTGCTGGGCCATCGCGTCGTCGTAGCCGCCCGCGTTGCCGATCTCGTCGGTCACCCAGCCCTGCAGCTGCAGGTAACCGACCGCAGCCAGCACCGTGACCAGCAGCGGCAGCAGTACCGCGATCCAGAACGCCGCCTCCACGGTGGCCGGGCGCCGCGGCGGAGTCAGCTCCGGACCCGGCACCGGCGGTGCGCTGAAGGGGTTGGGCTGCTGGTGCGCCGGATGACCGACGACCTGCTGGTGCTGCTGCCACGGGTTCTGGGGATAGGTCACCGCACGACAGTATGAATTCCAGTGATCCCGTGTCCACTTGTGGGCTTAATTTCGGTATGCGGCGGTAGCCGCTCGTTCTTCAGGTGCGGGCTTCAGCTCGCACCGCGGCGGGTTCTCAGACGTCGCCGGGTGCGGACAGCCGCACCGCCGCGCCCTACCCCGGGAAGTTCCGATCGGCGTGGCGCTTCGCCGCGATCGCCCGGAAGTACTGGTTGGAGGGGGCGAGGTAGGCGAAGACGATCGTGGCGACGACGACCACCAGCTGCGCGACCGCGAGCACCGCCACGATCGGGTAACCGCCGCTGCCCAGCAGGCCGAGCAGCGTCCGCAGCGCCCAGATCGCGCCGACGACGGTGATCACGATGCGGGCCCAGTTCCGGCCGCCCCGCATGAAGACCAGGAACATGATCCACAGCCCGCCGAGCACGACCAGCATCACCAGCAGGAACGTGATGCCCACCTGGTACATCGTCTGGATCTGCTGGGGCGTGAACTCCCCGCCCATGCCCTGGCTCTCCAGCTGCTGCTGCATCTGGGAGACGACCCCGCCCGCGCCGGGTCCGATGATCGCGAACAGTTCCAGCGCCGCCGCGATGAGCCCGATCACCGGGCTGAGCACACCCGCCAAGAACGAGTGGTCGATCGTGTTCGGACGCTGGACGGAGGAGGAACCGTCCGCGGGCTGGGGTGGGCCGGACTGGCCAGGGAGATCAGTCACCTCTCGAGGTTAGGAAACGGGCGGATCCCTGTCCAAAGAACCGGACGAAGTGTTACCTATCCGCCGGAACGGACCCGCCGTTGCCGGGCCTCGCGGATGAAGCGATTCGCCTCCGGGCGGAACATGAACACGATCGCGGCGACCGAGACGGCGGCCGCCAAGACCCCGAACAACGCGTCGGTCCAAGTCAACGAAACCGGCATCAGCTCTTGCAGCGGTCCCGTGCCGACGATTGCGAGCAGCGCCACCGTGAGCACCGCGGAGAAGATGCCCCAGCCGCCGAAGACGGCGAGCACCACGCGCGCCCAGTTCGTTCCCTCGAGCATCCGCCGGGCCAGCATCATGTAGACCAGCAGGGTCAGCAGCTTGATGGTGAAGGTGAACGTGATCGTGCTGTTCGCCAGCTCGTCGAGCTGCATCTGGTCGAGCTCGGGCTGCACGGTGCGCAGCTGGTCGATCAGCCGCGCGCGGTCGAACAGCTCGACGAAGGCCTGCACCACGCCGACCAACACCGAGGCGATCCACAGCCAGCGCGCGACGACCAGCGCCTGCGGCGGCGCGGGACGTTCCTGGTTGTCCTTGACGGGGCGCCCGAAGGCGTCCACCTGCGGCTCGGTCATGCGCGTGCGTCCTGCAGCCAGCGCGCGGCCTCGGTGGCGTAGTAGGTCAGCACGGTGTCCGCGCCGGCCCGCCGCATCGAGGTCAGCGACTCCAGCACCGTGCGCTGCCGGTCCAGCCAGCCGTTGGCCACCGCGGCCTCGATCATCGAGTACTCGCCGGATACCTGGTAGGTGGCGACCGGAACATCGGCCACGCCCGCGATGTCGCGCAGCACGTCGAGGTAGGACATGGCCGGCTTGACCATCACCATGTCGGCGCCCTCGGCGAGGTCGAGATCGGCCTCGCGCAGCGCTTCCCGGCCGTTGCCCGGGTCCTGCTGGTAGGTCTTGCGGTCACCCCGCAGCTGCGAGTCGACGGCCTCGCGGAACGGGCCGTAGAAGGCCGAGGAGTACTTGGCCGAGTAGGCCAGGATCGCGGTGTCGGCGAACCCGGTGGCGTCCAGCGAATCGCGGATCACGCCGACCTGGCCGTCCATCATGCCGCTGGGGCTGACCACGTGCGCACCGGACTCGGCCTGCACCACGCCCATCTCGCCGTAGATCTGCAGCGTGCGGTCGTTGTCGACGTTGCCGTCCTCGTCGAGCACTCCGCAGTGGCCGTGGTCGGTGAACTCGTCGAGGCACAGGTCGGCCATCAGGACGGTGTCGTCACCGACCTCGGCGGACAGGTCGCGCAGCGCGACGTTGAGGATGCCCTCGGGGTCGGTCGCCCCGGAGCCGGTGGCGTCGTGCTTCTCCGGAACGCCGAAGAGCATCAGGCCCCCGACGCCCGCGCCCACGGCCTCGACCGCGGCCTTCTTCAGCGAATCGCGCGTGTGCTGCACGACGCCCGGCATCGACGCGATCGAGGCCGGTTCGGAAAGCCCTTCGCGGACGAACATCGGCAGCACCAGGTGCCGCGGTTCGACGGAGGTCTCGGAAACCAGCCGACGGAGCGCCGGATTGCGGCGAAGTCGACGGGGACGGCTCGTCGGATACATACAGCGGCTCCCCATAACAGCCTCGACGGGGTGACATCCCGAGCGTATCCACCGCACCCCCGCACTCGACGCAGGGTGCGCTCCGGGGTGACCGACGGCTCAGGCACGCCCGGGAATAGCCCGGGTCTCGGAAGCGGCGGCGGTTCGCACCGGCGAGGAACGCCGTCCCGGCGGAACCACCGCACGACGAAAAGGGCGTCCCGGAACGGATCCGGGACGCCCTCCTGTCAGCTGCGGCGCGTGCGCTTGGCCTTGCGCGGAGGCGGCAGCGCACCTTCCGCACGCAGCCGCGCGGCGTGCGAGGCCAGCGCGTCGACCAGCTCCTCGATCCGCGGCGCCTCGGGCTGCACGTCCACGCGCAGTCCGAACTCCTTGGCGGTCTCGGCCGTGTTCGGGCCGATGCAGGCCACCAGGGTCCGCGCGTGCGGCTTACCGGCGATTCCGACCAGGTTCCGGACGGTCGACGAGGAGGTGAAGCACACCGCGTCGAAACCACCGGTCTTGATCATCTCGCGGGTCTCGGCGGGCGGCGGAGCGGCCCGGACGGTTCGGTAGGCCGTGACGTCGTCGACCTCCCAGCCGGTCTCCTGCAGGCCGGCCGACAGCGTCTCGGTGGCGATGTCGGCGCGCGGCAGCAGCACCCGGTTGACCGGGTCCAGTATGTCGTCGAACGGCGGGAAGTCCTGCAGCAGACCTTCCGAGGACTGATCGCCCGAGGGCATCAGCTCCGGAATGATGCCGAAGGAGCGGACCTTCTCCGCGGTGGCCTCGCCGACGCAGGCGATCTTCACACCGGAGAACGCGCGCGCGTCCAGACCGAACTCGGCGAACTTCTCCCAGACCGCGCGCACCGCGTTGGCCGAGGTGAACACGACCCACTGGTAGCGGCCGTCGACCAGGCCCTTCACCGCGCGCTCCATCTGCGCGGGGCTGCGCGGCGGCTCCACGGAGATGGTCGGCACCTCGTGCGAGACCGCACCGTGCGACCACAGCCGCTCGCTCATCACGCCCGCCTGCTCCTTGGTGCGCGGCACCAGGATCTTCCAGCCGTACAGCGCGCGGGCCTCCCACCACGACAGCTTGCCGCGGTCGGAGACGACGTCGCCGATCGTCACCACCAGGTGACCCTGCAGCTCGCCGGCGTCGGCGGCCAGCGAAGCCAGCGTGGTGTCGATGGTGCGCTGCTGCACCGTGGTACCGGAGGCGGTCACGGCGACCGGCGTGGTGGCCGGACGGCCGTGCTCGACCAACCGGGACGCGGCCTCGGCGAGGTGCGTTCCCGCGGTGTGCAGCACCAGCGAACCGGGCACCTGCGCCAGGGCGGGCCAGTCGGCGTCACCTCGGACGTCGACCTCGGTGTGCACCGCGCCCAGCGCGATACCGGCGTAGGCCGGAACGGCGCTGCCACCGGCCACGCCCGGGATCACGTCGAAGGCGACCTCGGTCTTGGCGACCTCCTGCGCCTCGCGGACCACCGCGTCGGCGGTCAGCGGATCACCGGCGACCAGCCGGACGACGTTGCGCCCGGTGTCGGCCTCGTTGGTCAGGTCCTTGGCGACATCCGCCGGCTCCCCCACGGCCGGGCGCACCTCGGCGCCATCGGCCGCCATGGCAACGATGTCGGAGGGTACGTCCGGGTCGGTCACCAGCAGCGAAGCTCGGGTGATCACATCCCGTCCCCGAACGGTGAGCAGTCCCGCATCACCGGGACCGGAGCCCACAAAAGCAATCCGTCCGGGGGCCTTACGTGCTCGGGTCATCAGGGCACTCCCCATCAACTACTGCCCGGACCGCTGAGCAGGGCGGTCCGAGCTTCGAGCAGTTCGTCGGCCAGGTCTCGGCCGAGCTGCTCGGCGGCGGTCGTCTCACCAGTGGCGGAGGCGCGGACCATCTGGTTGTCATCGGTCGCGACAACTCCACGAAGCGAGAGGCGCAGCGCCACGCGCCCCTCCTCGTCGAGGTCCTCCACCACGTCGGCCAGCGCACCGACCGGCGCGTGGCATCCGGCTTCGAGCCGGGCCAGCACGGCGCGTTCGGCGGCCACCGCGGTGCGGCTGGCCTGATCGTCCAAAACGGACTGCAGCAGGTGCTCGGTGTCCACGTCATCGACGCGGCATTCCACTGCCAGCGCGCCCTGGGCGGGCGCGGGCAGCATCTGCAGTGGATCGAGCGTTTCCGTGATCACCGCGAGCCGGCCCACCCGGGCCAGCCCGGCGCGGGCGAGCACGACGGCGTCCAGCTCGCCGTCGGTCACCTTGCGCATACGGGTGTCCACATTGCCGCGGATGTCGCGCACTTCCAGACCCAGGCCCAGAGCCCGGAGCTGGCTGGCGCGTCGCGGCGAACCGGTGCCCACAACGGAGCCCGGAGGCAATTCGCCGAGCGTCAGACCGTCCCGCGCCACCAGCACGTCCCTCGGGTCTTCCCGGCCCGGGACGGCGGCCAGCGACAACCGGGGGTCCGGTTCGGTCGGCAGGTCCTTGTAGGAGTGCACGGCCACGTCGACCTCGTCGGCCGCGAGCGCCTCCCGCAGAGCGGAGGTGAACACGCCCACCCCGATCTCGGCGATCGGCGCCATCGAGCGGTCGCCCGGGGTCTTCACCGAGACCAGCTCGGTCGGGTAACCGGCCCGCTCCAGCTCTTCGGCGATCCGGGTGCTCTGCGCCATGGCGAGCGCACTGCCCCGGGTACCGATCCGGAGGGTCTTGTTCAACGGTCCTCACCGTCCTGTTCCGCCCGGCCCCGCAGCAGCGCCTGAGCGACCGTGACTCCACCCGGCACGTTCTCCTCGGCCAGCGAAGTCCCGATCACCGCAGCGGTCTGCGGGTCGAGCTCGAAGAGTTCACGGAGCGCGTCGGCGTAGTCGGAACCACCCGGCTGCGACGCGAGTTGCTTCACTCGAACGGTCGGAGCGTGCAGCAGCTTGTCCACCACGCGGCGCACCGTGCGGGTCAGCTCCTCGCGCGTCGACTCGTCGATCTCGGGCAAGCGCGAGTCCAGCCGCAGCAGCTCGCTGTCGACCACCTCGGCGGCTCGCTTGCGCAGTGCGGTGACCGTGGGGGTCACCTCCGCCGAGCGCTGCGCGGCCAGGAAGCCGCGCACCTCCTCGGCGACGATCTCGCCGGCCGACTCGGACTCGCTGCCTCCCCGCTTGGCGGACAACCGCTGTTGCAGGCTCGTCAGGTCGACCACCGACACGCCGGGCAGCTCGCCCACCTCGGCGGCTATGTCGCGGGGCAGCCCGAGGTCGCAGGCCAGCAGCGGCCTGCCGTCCCGGACGGTCAGCGCGGCCGAGACCACGTCCTCGGTGACCACCGCACCGACCGCGCCGGTGCAGGCCACCACCAGGTCGGCGGCGGCGATCGCGCCCGCCAGGTCGGACAGATCGGCGGTTCCCGCGTCCACGCCGTCGGCGCGCAACGACTCGGCCAACCGCTCGCCATTGCTCGCGGTGCGGTTGGCGATCACGATCCGGCCGATGTCCGCGCGCTTGAGCTGCGCGGCGGCCAGACCGCCCATCGAGCCCGCGCCGACCAGCAGCGCGTGCTTGCCCTCCAGGCCGCCCAGCGACGCATCGGCATCAGCCAGCGCCTCCGAGACCACCGAGGCGCCCTCGTCGTCGATACCGGTCTCGGCGTGCACCCGCTTGCCGACCCGCAGCGCCTGCTGAGCCAGCTCGTGCAGCGTCTTGCCCACGGTGCCGCGCTCGTCGGCGCTGCCGTAGGCCTGCCGCAGCTGGCCGAGGATCTGGGCCTCGCCCACGACCATCGAGTCCAGCCCGGCCGAGACCGAGAACAGGTGCTCGACCGCGGCGCCCGCGTAGTAGACGTAGAGGTGGTCGGCGAGCTCGGAGACCTCGGTCCCGGCGTGGCGGGCGAGCACGGCGGTGACGTCGTCCAGGCCGCCGTGGAAGGTCTCCGCGACGACGTAGATCTCCACCCGGTTGCAGGTCGAGATCACGAACGCCTCGGCGACGTGTTCGCGCCCGAGCAGCTCGTCGAGGATCTTGTTGGTTTCCCCGCCGCTGATGGAGACTCGCTCCAACACCCGCACCGGGGCGCTGTGGTGGGAAATCCCGACGGTGAGCAGGTTCACAGCCGTTCCACCATCCTGTTCGCCGATTCCATCTCGTCGCCCGCCTTCCGGGCGTCCCCGTCCGCTTGACCGTCCGGCCCCGGCGGGTCGGCGCCCGCGCCGTCCACTGCCGGCGCCGCGGCGTCCTGCTGCCTGCGCGCGACGTGGAACGACAGGATCTGCATCTCCACGGCCAGATCCACCTTGCGCACCTCGACGCCGTCGGGAACCTGCAACGCGACCGGGGCGAAGTTCAGGATGCACTGCACACCGCCCGCGACCAAACGATCACAGATCTCCTGGGCCCCCTTGGCCGGGGTGGCGATCACGCCGATGGTGACCTCGCGGTCGGTGCAGACCTGGACGATGTCGTCGACGTGGCTGACCGGGATGCCGCCAACCGGCACTCCCACCAGGTCCTCGTCGAGGTCGAACAGGGCCGAGACCGGGAACCCCCGGCTCGGGAATCCGCCGTAGTTGGCCAGCGCATGACCGAGGTTACCGATACCGACCACGGCCACGCTGTGCTTGCGGGTCAGGCCGAGGGTGCGTTCGATCTGCCCGATGAGGACGTCGACCTCGTAGCCGACGCCGCGCGTGCCGTAGGAGCCGATGTAGGACAGGTCCTTGCGCAGCTTCGCCGAGTTCACGCCCGCGGCGTTGGCCAGCTCCTCGCTGGAGACCGTGCGGACCTCCTGGTCGGCCAGCGACACCAGAGCGCGCAGGTAGACCGCGAGCCGGGCGACCGCCGCCTCCGGGATGGAACGGGCGCGTTCGCGCGCCGCGGGCACCTCGATCGACTGGTCGCCGTTGGATGCCGCCGCTCCGGACGCAGCACCCCGGCCGGCTGCCGCCTGCCCGTCCCCGTCCGGTACGTCCGCTCCGTGGGCCGTCACGCTGGATCTCCCTCGCCCTGCTCATTGGCTGTCGTGGTCGTCGTTCCCGTCGTCACGCAGGCGGGAGTCAGCGACACCGACCGGTTCGCCCCAACTCGGCGGCGCGAATCATCCGATCCGTTGACCCATACCGAGAATTCCGGCTGACCGGCCCCCATACCGTAGCTATTTGTGAACGCACGCACAAAGTCGCCGCAGCCGGTCCGACCGAAGACGCGAACCCTGCCGGACCATCATTCCCGATGGCCCCTTGAAGTGCCAAAACGCGTGGTCCAGGGCACGTGACCCACATCGCCCGGCCGGCGACCGGCTCAGCGGGCCAGCGCGGCGCGCAGGCGCTGCTCCTCGACCTTCCAGAAACCGTGCTCGGCTCCATCGACCAAGACCACCGGCACCTGGTCGCCGTACTCGGCGCGCAGTTCGTCATCGGTGTCGACATCGGTCACCGACCACGGCACGCCCAGGTCATCGCAGATCCGGCGGACATCGGCGATCGCGTCCGCGCAGGCGTGACAGCCCTCGCGGGACATCACCGTCACCTCGTGCACTTACTCGCTCCAGTAAATCGTCGTGGGCCCTGACTGGATTCCAAGTTACCCAGCCCGCGATTCGGCAATTCCGCTGCGCACGTGTGGAAAATCACCTGTCCGGGTCGATCTGTTTCGCGCCTCCTGTCACGCACAGCTACGACACGGTCACCGTATTGACCTACCTACTTCCGAGTAACAACACGTATGCTTCATCTCCAACGCCCGCCGAGGCAGGCGTTGACCAGGTCGAGTGAAGGCCCGATCGAGCGGTAACGGCGCCACCTGTTCGTTCGGATCGGCCCCGGATCAGGTGTCCCGACACCGCGACATGGTTGCCGCACTGATGCGTCCCCACGGCATCAGCGCGGTCCGCCAACCCAGGCAGGAGGTCGCCGACGATGAGCAGCCCTGACACGCTCGCACCCCCCGCCCCCGAGCCCGTCGTCCAACCGGCGCAGGCGGAACCCGCGACCGGGAGCCCCGGGCTCAGGGACAACTGGGCCTACGTCGATGCGGCGCAGCAGGGCGACAACGACGCCTTCGGCAGGCTCTACGACGAGTACTCGCAGACCGTCTACCGGTACGTGCTGTTCCGGGTCAGCGACCACTGCCTCGCCGAGGACATCACCAGCGAGACCTTCCTGCGCGGGCTGCGGCGGATCGCCTCGATCAGCTACCAGGGCCGCGACGTGGCTGCCTGGTTCATCACCATCGCGAAGAACCTGATCCTCGATCACATCAAGTCCAGCCGGAACCGGCTGGAGATCCCGACCTGCGAGGTCACCGACCACCTGCCGAGCAAGGGTCCGCACGCCGGGCCCGAGCAGCACGTGCTCACCGACGCGATCAACGGTGAACTCGCCGAGTGCATCCGCCAGCTCAACCCGGACCAGCGGGAGTGCATCAGGCTGCGCTTCCTGCAGGACCTGTCGGTCACCGAAACAGCGATCGCGATGAACCGCAACGAGGGCGCGGTCAAGGCGCTGCAGCACCGGGCGATTCGAAGGTTGGCCCAATTGTTGCCCGATGATCTCCGCTGAAGGTTGCCCGGCCGGGGCGAGGTGCGCAAGTGTGACCATCGGGAGGTCTTAAGCTGGGGGCGGCTGAACCATCAGCCGTTACCAGCGACGACCCTTACGCACATCACGACCGGATGACCCCGGGAGGCGCGGCGGTGCCGACACGTCAGGGCTCAGCCGATGGCGCGGACCACAACGGCATGCGCACGTCAGAGCCGATCGACAGCGCGAAGGTGGCCGGACGCGCGTCCGCCCGAGCAGCGGTGGCGGCCGCACCGGGACCGGACGGCTCGCTGGCCACCCCGCCCGATCTCACAGCGGCGGCGTTCTTCGACGTCGACAACACGATGATGATGGGCGCCTCGCTGTTCCACTTCGCGCGCGGGCTCGCCGCGCGCAAGTTCTTCAACGCCACCGACCTGGCGGGCTTCGCCTGGCAGCAGATGAAGTTCCGGCTGGGTGGCCGGGAGAACGCCGAGGACATCCAGGCCAGCCGCGAGATGGCGCTGTCCTTCGTGGCCGGGCGCAAGGTCGCCGAGCTCGTCGAGCTCAGCGAGGAGATCTACGACGAGCTGATGGCCGACCGGATCTGGGCGGGCACCCGCGCGCTGGCGCAGATGCATCTCGACGCGGGCCAGCGCGTCTGGCTGGTCACCGCCACGCCGGTGGAGCTCGCGCAGATCATCGCCCGGCGGCTGGGGCTGACCGGAGCGCTGGGCACGGTCTCCGAGCACACCGACGGCACCTACACCGGACGGCTCATGGGCGAGATGCTGCACGGGCGCGCCAAGGCGCACGCCGTGCGCGCGCTCGCCGCCAGCGAAGGCCTCGACCTGCGCCGCTGCACCGCCTACTCGGACTCGGCCAACGACATCCCCATGCTGTCCTCGGTCGGCACGGCGGTGGCGGTGAACCCGGATCAGCGGCTGCGCGACATCGCACGGGCCCGCAACTGGGAGGTCCGCGACTTCCGCACCGGGCGCAAGGCCGCGCGGATCGGCTTCAACTCGGCGCTCGGCGCCAGCGCCGTCGCAGGTGCGGTGGCGGCCGGAATGGCCTATCGCCGCCGCGACCGCAGCTGACCGCGGCAGCGCCGCGCGCGACACCGAGACAGCTCCTCAGGGCTGGCGCGGCGTCATCCCCGACCACCGCGCCAGCCCAGCAACGCCGGCGGAGGACGTCGCGGCATCACCCGCGGACCGGCGCCCGCCCATCGTCGGCGCGAGCACCGGGTCTCCGCACGTCCGAACTCGGGGGATCACCGCACCGAGTGCCCTTCGAACCGGCAGGGCCCGTCCGGCGCGGTCTCAGGGCTCCCCGCGGAGTGCGGCGGAGCCGCCCGCGGTGCGCGAATCAACCCGCACCGCCACGCACACGGCGAGCTGAACACCTCCTCAGCCGAGGAAGACGTTGGCGCGCTGAGCGAGCAGCCGGTACAGCGCCTGCTGGATGTTCTCGCGGACCTGATCGGAGAGGCTGAACACCAGCATCGGGTCGTCGGCGGCGCCTTCCGGGTAACCGGCGGTCTCGATCGGCTCGCCGAACTCGATGTACCACTTGGACGGCAGCGGGACCGCACCCAGCGGACCGAAGTGCGGGAACAGCGGGGTGACCGGGAAGTAGGGCAGGCCGAGCAACCGCGCCACGGGCTTGATGTCGGCCAGCTTCGGGTAGATCTCCTCCGCCCCGACGATCGCGCAGGGCACGATCGGAGCGCCGGTGCGCAGGGCGGCCGAGACGAAGCCGCCGCGGCCGAAGCGCTGCAGCTTGTAGCGGTCCTTGAACGGCTTGCCGACCCCCTTGAAGCCCTCCGGCCAGACGGCCGCCACCTCACCGTTGTTGAGCAACCGCTCCGCGTCGGGACTGCACGCCAGGGTGTGCCCGGCCTTGCGGACCATCGGCCCGAGCATCGGCGTCTTGAACACGAGATCGGCGGCCAGCATCCGCAGGTGCCGGTTGGCGGGGTGATCGTCGTGCAGCGCGACGGTCGTCATCAGCGCGTCCCACGGCAGCGTGCCGGAGTGGTTGGCCACCACCAGCGCGCCGCTGTCGCTGGGCACGTTGTGCGCGCCGATGGTCTCCACCCGGAACCACTTCTCGTAGAACGGGCGGATCAGGCGCAGCAAGACCTCGTCGGTCAGCTCCTGGTCGAAGCCGAACTCGTCGACCTGGTAGTTGCCGAGCAGCCGCCGACGCGCGAAGGCGAGCACGTCGATGACCGCGTCCTCCAGGCCCGCCTCACGCGGCCGTCCCCGCGGGATCTCCTCGCGATCCTCCGCTCGCAGCGGGATCACCTGCGCATCCGCCATCGCGTCTTCCGTTTCTCACCGTGATCTCGACAGTAGATCCCCGGCGCGTCGTTCCAGCGCCATGATGCTCTCCGGGTCGACGACCGGCCGGAGGCCACGACCCGCCACGTAGTCGTCGAAGGCCTGCAGGGTCGTCCAGCGCGGCGTGAAGCCGAACCGCTCGCGCAACCGGGTGGTGTCCAGCACCCGGCCGTAGTTGAGGAACCGCAGCTGCTCGGAGGAGAAGTCCACCAGGCGCGCGCCCCGGAACAACCGGGTCATCGGTCCCAGCGTCTGGCTGGGCATGGGCAGCGCGACGCGCCCGGCACGCCGGATGGCCTGCGAGAGCATCAGCACCCCGTCCCCGGCGACGTTGAAGACGCCGGGCTTGTCGGTCGTGGTGGCACGCTCGAGCACCGCCAGGGCGTCCTCGGAGTGCAACATCTGCAGCCGGGCGTCGAAACCGAACGCGGTGGGCACCACCGGGAGCGCGAAGTAGCGGGTCAGCACCGCGTCGATGCGCGGGCCGATCAGGTTGGAGAACCGCAGCGTGGTGATGTCCACGTCGGGCCTGCGCCTGCCGAAGCCGCGCACGTAGCCCTCGATCTCCACGGCGTCCTTGGCATAGCCCGAGGACGGCAGGTCCTTGGGCTCGACCTCCTCGCTGAACACCGCGGGATCGCGCGAACTGGATCCGTAGACCGCGCAGGTGGAGCGCACCACGACCTTGCGCACCTGCGGCGACTGCTGGCAGGCGGCCAGCAGCTGCATGGTGCCGATGACGTTCATTTCCTTGAGCGTGGCGCGACCGGCGGGGCCGGTGTGCGTGTTGATCGCCGCGTGCACCACGGTGTCCACGCCGGCGTTGCTGATCACCTTGCTGATCAGCGGATTGCGGATGTCCGCGCGCACGAACTCGGTGCGCCCCATCCGGCGCAGCAGGTCCCGCCCGGGCTGCACGGTGTCCACGCCGAGGACCCGGTCGATCGCGGGGTTTGCTGCCAACCGGGCGGCCAGATGCCCGCCCAGGAACCGGCTCACGCCGGTGACCAGCACGACCTTGGGTGCCAAACCGCCTCCCCCGCTCTCGGCTGCTCGCTGCTTGCGATGCTACCGCCGAACCCGCCGGTCACCGGCCGAATCGGGCGTTACCGGAGCGAGTCGGCGCGGCGCCGGAAGTGCACGCGCGGATGCCGCGCGCACCCCCAGTGAACAACGAGCTATCAGCCGGGCCCGAGACGGGGTGGGGCCGAGCCGGGCCCGAGAGCAAAAACCGCCGCCGACTGAGAACGTCGGCGGCGGCCATCGCAAGGGCTCACTTACCCAGCTTGCGACGCTGAACACGCGTCTTGCGGAGCAGCTTGCGGTGCTTCTTCTTGGACATACGCTTGCGGCGCTTCTTGATGACCGAGCCCATGCGGACTCCTTCACTTTTGACGGCGGTTCGAACGTCTTCCGTGCCGACGCAGCCGCTAGGGCGCACCAGGCACGACCATCTCAAAACTTTACCCGCCCTGGTCCGAGCCCTACCGCCGTGGTCCTCGAAGCGCGCCGCGGGGCACCCCCGAGCGGCTCACCGGCCGGTTCGGGGGAACGCCCGTGGCCCGGGTCAACCGGCGTTGTAGTAGGCGTGCTCCAGGTAGTTGTGCACGTCCTTCTCGGCCACGCGGAAGGAGCGGCCCACCCTGGCGGCGGGCAGCTCACCGGCGTGGACGAGCCGGTAGACCGTCATCTTCGACACCCGCATCAGCTTGGCCACCTCGGCGACGGTGAGAAACCGCACCTGTCCCATGCTCTGCGGTTCCTGTTGGCCGGGTTCGGAGTTCGCAGACATGCTTCACCGTGCCCCTTCAGCACGTGTCGCCACCGGCGGCTTCCCCTCCGCCGGAAACCTCACGCACGTGCTCTGAAAAGAGTAACGGGACACACGATGATTTTTGAGTTGACTTTCTGCCCCCGAGCCCCTCCAGCCCCAACAGCAATCCGGTGACCTGGGAAAATCCCGAGAAAAACGAACCGCATCCAGAAGCGAGCGACCCGATCACCCAGCCCGCGGCGCCAGCCGTGACAGTTTTGCCTAAAACTGTCCGGACGCTTCGGACGCCAGGCGCGTGACGGGCAAAGCGCTCACGGCCACGAGTCGGTGGGGCCCGTTTCAGTCCTCGTCGGTCTCGTGGGCCTTGCCCAGCTCGACCGAGCGGTCGCGAGCGGCTTCGATGGCGTCGATGAGCGCCGCGCGCACGCCGTGCTTCTCCAGCTCGCGCAACCCCGAGATGGTGGTGCCCGCGGGCGAGGTGACGGCCTCGCGCAGCATCACCGGGTGCCCGTCGCCCTCGCGCAGCATCGCCGCGGCACCGACCGCGGACTGCACGATCAGGTCAGCGGCCTTCTCGCGCGGGATGCCCAGCAAGATCCCGGCGTCGATCATGGCCTCGACCAGGTAGTAGAAGTAGGCCGGACCCGAACCGGACAGCGCGGTGACCGCGTCCTGCTGGGTCTCCGGCACGCGCGCGACCTTGCCGACGCTGCCCAGCAGGTCCTCGACCAGGTCCAGGTGATGCTCCTCGGCGTGCACACCGCCGGAGATGACGCTCATGGCCTCGCCGACCAGCATCGGGGTGTTCGGCATCACCCGGACGACGGCGGTGCCCTCCGGCAACCTGCGCTCGAACAGCTGCGTGGGCAGGCCCGCGCACAACGAGACGACCAGCCTGCCGTTGGGGATCTTCGGCGCGATCTCGTCCAGCAGCGGCTCGATGTCCTGCGGCTTGACCGCGATCACCACGACGTCCGCGCGCTGCACCGCCGTGGACACGTCGACGTGCGTGATCCCGTAGGTCTTGACGAGTTCCTCGGCACGGGTCGGGAAGCGCTCGGTGAACATCAGGTCGGCCGGGGACCGCCCCGCCTTGATCAGGCCCGAGAGCAGGGCCTCTCCGATCTTCCCGGCACCCAGCACGGCGATGTTCGTCATGCTGCTCAGGGTGCCAGAGCACGCTGCGTACAAGCGGATCAGGGCAGTCGCTCCAGCGGCGGGCACCTGCGCGGCCGCGTGGCGCCGATGCGGTCGGCACCACGCGGCCGGAAGAACGCCTCAGGGGGACAGGGCCAGCTGGCGGGCTTGGCAGACGATCCGCCCCGCCGAGTCGATGACCAGCACGTCCTCGTCGAACCACGGGCCGTGCACCGCCCGGCAGTCCACCGACAGCCGCAGCCAGCCGTTGGCCGGATGCGCGCGCAGCAGCGCGGTGAGCTGAACGGTGGGGGCCCAGCCGAAGCGCCCCATGTTCATCGTCACCGGCAGCGCCAGGTCACCCGCGACCAGGCCGAACAGCAGGTCCGTCCGGGTGTCCCGGGGCTTGGCCCACATCCGGTAGCGCGGTTCGCCGGTGCCGCCGTTGATGAACGCAGCCGTGTCCGGGTCCATCCGCAGATCGCAGACCCGGGTGAGATGCGCGAACTTCGGCCAGGAGGCCAGGTCGATGGCCTCGGGCGGCGGGCAGGCCGGGATCGACGGCACGTCGGACCACTGCGGCTCGGCGGCGGGCATCCTGCCGGTGGTCAGCGTGGCGTCGACGCACACCTCACCGCGCTGCTCGAGCACCGCCCGCAGCACGGTGATGGTCCTGCCCGCCTTGAGCTCCGTGACGCGGATCAGCACCGGTCCCACCTGCGGCGGTCGCAGGTACTGGGCGCTCACGGCCAGCGGTTCCAGGCCGTCCCCGCACGCCGCCTGGGCGAGCAGGGCGAGCAGGTAGCCGCCGTGCGGGTTCTCGCCGACGGCCCACTCCGGCCGCAGGTGGGCGACGTAACCGCCGTCACCGAGCGGGCGCACCGGGGTGGCCGCGGAGAACGGATCGAGCACCTCGGTCATGCGGGAGTCACTCCTCGAACGTCCGTGGCGCGCATCAAGATCATTAGTCCATCCTAGTGAACGCGATCAAAGTTGATCATGGAGGGCGTCCGGGGCGCAGTCGGCGCGCACCCCCGGCCGAACAGAGGATGATCTTGCGAAACGCCTGATCAGGACGAAATTCGCACGGACCCGCCACCCGAGAGGTGATGGCGGGTGAAGGTGAGGGCTTCGCCGAGGAGCTGGGCGCGCTGCTTGGGGGTCCGGGCCTTGCGCGTGTTGACCTCGAGAACCACCGAACCCGCGTAACCGTCCGCGCCGAGGGCTTCGCAGACCTCGGCGCACGGCTGGTTGCCCTGCCCCGGCAGGAGGTGCTCGTCGCGGGCCGCACCGGTGCCGTCGGCGAGGTGGACGTGCGCCAGGCCGTCCTGCATGCGCTTGAGCAGCTCGACCGGGTCCGTGTGCGCGGCAGCGGCGTGCGAGATGTCCAGGGTGTAGTTGCGGAAGCCGACCTCGGTCGGATCCGGCGAGGGCTTGAACGCCGAGAGGCCGTTCGACCGGCTCGCGCCGGACCTGCCGCCGCGCAGCCGGTTGATCGAGCTCGGCGGGCGCAACGGGAACATGTTCTCCACCGCGACGGCGATCCCGCTGGTCTCCTCCAGCTCGCCCACCAGCTCGGAGAACCCCTCGGCGTAGCGCCGCTGCCACCGGAAAGGCGGATGCACCACGACCGTGGACGCGCCCAGCTCGCTGGCCGCCACCACGGCCTTGCGCAACCGCTCCTCCGGCTCGGGCGACCAGACCCGCTGGGTGATCAGCAGGCAGGGCGCGTGCACGGCCAGGATCGGCACGTCGTAGCGCTCGGAGAGCCGCTGCAAGGCGCCCACGTCCTGGCTCACCGCGTCCGCCCAGACCATCACCTCGACGCCGTCGAACCCGAGCTCCGCCGCCATCTCGAAGGCGGCGCGCGCGGGCTGCGGCCACACCGAAGCGCTCGACAACCCCACCGGTATCCGTGCGGCGGGGTCTTGGTCAGGGGGCAGCGGTTGTTCTGTCATCGCCCGCCCAGCATGACCCACGCCCCGGAAGCTGTTGTGCTGCGGTCGGTTCTCCACCGGCGCGTCATCCGGGATTCAGCTGTCCGAGCCACACCGGAAACCTCTCAACGCCCGATCAGCAGCAGCACCGCGGGCGAGACGGTGCAGAACAGACCGACCAGCACCGAGAGGAGGATGGTCTGCAGGTCGTTGGTGCGGAAGAACTTCCACGCGACCAGCACCAGCAGGCCGGTGAACACCAAGGCCGCCGCGAAGGCGGCGATGGTGGCGTTGATCCACAACCACCGGAAGCCGATCCACACCGCGCCGCCACCGATCAGGCCACCGACGCCCTGCAGGGCCACCGTGCCCCACTCCTTGCCCGGCGAGGCGGGGCGATCGGGCTCGTCCGCGTAGTCGTCGTCGAGCCCCGCGGGGGCGCTGCGGTCGTAGTCCTCGTCCGCGTACTCGTCACCGGCGTAGTCCCCGGCGAAGTCGTCGTAGTCCGCCGCGTACTCACCGGCGTAGTTCCCGGCGAAGTCGTCGTAGTCCGCCGCGTACCCGTCGGCGTAGCCCTGCTCGGCGTAACCACCGGAGTAGTCCTGCGCGAGGCTGTCGTCGAAGTCGTACGGGTCGTCATCGGCCGCCGCTTGCTGCGGGTAGGCGGCCGGTTCCGGTAGCCGCGGGATCTGCTGGGTCGCGTTCTCCGGCGGCTCCGCCGGAGCCGCGGGCATCGACGGCGGGCCGGGTGGCACCGGCGGCGCGACGGGCTGCTGCCGGATCGTCGCCTCGGCGTCACCGCTGGGCGCCGAGGGCGCCCGCTTCGAACCGCCGAAGCGCCGCGCCCAGTAGCCGCCCTTCTCCGCCGGAGCCTGCGGTGCGGCCGGAGCCTGGGCCGCCGGACCCGGCCCCGCAGGGGCCTGGGGCGACTCGGCGGGCGATTCGGGCGCGGGCTGCGGGGCCTGCGGCTGGGCGGCCGGAGGTTGAGCGGTCTGCGGCTGAGCAGGACCGGGTTGCGCCGCGGGCGGTTGCGAAGCCGGGGCCTGGGCGGCTGGCGCCTGCCCGGCCGACGGCTGCGCGGCGGGTGGCTGCGCGGCGGGTGGCTGAGCAGGCGCCTGCGGCGCGGCGGGCGGCTGCGCCTGAGTCTGCGATTGCTCCTGCCTGCGACTCGCGGGCGGCTCGGCGTCCGGGTCGACCGGACGCATCTTGCCGCTGTCGGACAGCACCCGGTCGATGATCGCCTGCGGAGCGGTCTCGGTGGGGTCCTCGGCGCGCCTGCGCCTGCGCCGGGAGCTCTGCTCCGAGCCGCCCTTCTCGCCGCCGTACTCCGCGAGCAGCTCAGCAACCGTGCGCTGGGTGGGCTGATCGGCCCCGCTGTCCCGACTCATCGCTCCCACCGTGCCCCGTGCTGCGCCCGCAGTCCAGTATCCTCCGACGGCCCCGCCACGAGGGGCTTCTCGTGACCCAGCGTGGCGCGCGCCTGCAACGCAGTGTGGCTGTCGCCGTTGGTGTGGTCCAGCCGACGGAGGATCACGCCCTCGCGCAGCGCCCACGGGCAGATGTCGAGCTCGGTGACCCCGAGCGCCTTCATCGCGGCCTCGGCCACCAGCGCGCCGCCGACCAGCTGGTGCGCCCGCGCGGAGCTGACCCCGTCCAGCTCGGAGAGGTCGTTGGCCGACATCCGGGTGATGAACGACAGCAGCTGCTTGAGGCCGGTGTCGGTGAGCGTGCGGCGCACCCGCGGCCCGGCGGAGGCCGGGGCGGACCCGGTCAGCCTGGCCAGCGAGCGGAACGTCTTGGAGGTGGCCACCACGCGGTCCGGTTCGGTGAGCTTCTGGAACCGCTTGGCGGTCGGCGCCAGCTGGCCCGCGAGCCACTCCCTGGCGTCCTTGATCTCATCGCGCCCGGGCGGGTCGTGCAGCATCGTGCGGGCCACCCGGCCCGCACCCAGCGGCACCGACTCGGCCAGGTCCGGCTGCTCGTCGATGCCCTGCGCGAGCTCCAGCGAGCCACCGCCGATGTCGAGCAGCAGCAGGGTGCCCGCCGACCAGCCGTACCAGCGGCGGGCGGCGAGGAAGGTGAACCGGGCCTCGTCCTCGCCCGGCAGGACCACCAGCTCTATCCCGGTCTCGGCCCGGACGCGGTCGAGGGCTTCCGCGGCGTTGTCCGCGTCGCGGATCGCCGAGGTGGCGAAGCCCATCAGCTCGTCGCAGCCCGCCGCGACCGCGGCCTTCTGCAAGTCCGTGATGGTGCGGACGAGCTCGTCCTCGTCGCCCTCGGCGAGCCTGCCGTCGTTGCCGCCGATCCGCTCCGCGAGCCGCAGCACTGTCTTTTCCGATGTCAGCGGGGTCGGATGGGCACCATGGTGCGCGTCCACCACGAGCAGGTGGACGGTGTTGGATCCGACGTCGAGCACCCCTAGGCGCATGACCGCCAAATTACCGGCCGCGCATGTCGGACGGGTGCAGGTGGGCCGAAAACGGGATTCGGAACGGCCCCGAACCCCAGCGCGACCTGGTCAGGCCGTGCCGGGGTGGAACGGATCACGTCCCGGGCGCGTCACGCCTCGAACTTGTATCCCAGGCCACGCACGGTGATCAAGTACTTCGGTTCTGCGGGGTCCGGTTCGAGCTTCGAGCGGAGCCGCTTGACGTGCACGTCCAGCGTCTTGGTGTCCCCGACGTAGTCCGCTCCCCAGACCCGGTCGATGAGCTGACCGCGGGTGAGCACCCGGCCGACGTTGCGCAGCAGGTACTCGAGGAGGTCGAACTCCTTGAGCGGCAGGCTGATGTCCTCGCCGTCGACGGTCACCACGTGGCGCTCGATGTCCATCCGCACCGGGCCCGCCGCCAGCGCCTGCGGCTGCAGCTCCTCGGCCTCGCCGCGCCTGCGCAGCACCGCGCGCACACGGGCGATGAGCTCGCGCGCCGAGTACGGCTTGGTGACGTAGTCATCGGCGCCCAGCTCCAGGCCGACGACCTTGTCGATCTCGCTGTCCCGAGCGGTCACCATGATCACCGGCACCGCGGAGCGCTGCCGCAGCTGCTTGCACACGTCCGTGCCGCTCATCCCCGGCAGCATCAGGTCCAGCAGCACGATGTCGGCGCCGTTGCGGTCGAACTCGTCCAACGCTTCCGCGCCATCCACCGCAACGGCGGCCGTGAAGCCCTCCTTGCGCAGCATGAACGCGAGCGGGTCGGCGAAGGACTCCTCGTCCTCCACGATCAACACCCTGGTCACCGGACTCCTCCCGTTTCGACGGTTGTCACGCCGTCCGCACTTTCGGTGGTGGACGCGGCGGCCGGTTCCGCCGTGACGTCCGACTCGGCGACGACTTCTTCGTCCTCGTCGGCACTACGCCTGGGCACGCGCATCGTGAAGGTGGAGCCCGTGCCCGGTCGGCTCCAGAGCTTGACCTCGCCGCCGTGGTTGGCCGCGACGTGCTTGACGATCGCCAGTCCCAGCCCGGTACCGCCGGTGGCGCGCGATCGCGCGGGATCCACCCGGAAGAAGCGCTCGAAGACCCGTTCGTGGTGTTCGGGCGCGATGCCGATGCCGCGATCGGTGACCGCGATCTCCACGTAGTCCCCGTTCAAGCGACGGCTGATGGACACCGGACTGCTGTGCGGGGAGTAGGCGATCGCATTCGTGATCAGGTTGCTCAGCGCGGTGACCAGCAGCGCCCGGTCGCCGTCCAGCAGCTGACCGGAGGGCTCGTCCACGGTGATCTCGATGCCCGCCGACTCGGCCGCGAGCTTGGCCCGGCCCAGCGCTTCGTCGACCACGTCGTCGACCTCGACGGTGGTCAGCTCGGGCAGCCGCTCGGCGCCCTGCAGCCGGGAGAGCGCGATGAGCTCGGAGACCAGCGTCCCCAGGCGAGTGGACTCGTGCAGGATCTTGTCGGCGAACCGGCGCACCTCGTCGGCGTCATCGGCGGTGTCCATGACCGCCTCGGCCAGCAGCGCGAGCGCCCCGACCGGGGTCTTGAGCTCGTGGCTGACGTTGGCGACGAAGTCGCGACGGGTCGCTTCCAGGCGCACCGACTCGGACTGGTCGACGGCGTCGATCACGACGAAGCCATCGCCCAGCGGGCGGACCTCGCCGTGCACGGCCGCGGGCCCGCGTCCGCGCAGGGTGACCCGGCCGTCCGTCGGGGACAGGTCGGTCTCAACCGGCTCGCCGGTGGACAGCGCCTGCTCGGCGGCCTTGATGGCCCGCGAGTCGGCCCGGTGCTGGCGGACCACGCCGAGTTCGTCGGCGCGCGGGTTGTGCAGCACGACATCGCCGAAGCGGTTGAGCAGCGCCACACCGTTGGCGCTGGTGTGCATCTGGCGCTGGAGGAGCTCGGCGACGGTCGGGCCCTTGGGGCGCTTGTTGACGGCGCGGCCTGCGGCGCGCGGAAGCAAGAATCCGGCGACCGCGCCCAGCAGGAGCGCGGCGATGATCAGGGCGGTGCAGCCCAATGCGGTCACGGGGTCATCGTAAGCAAGTTCCGGTGGGCAAAGGCCAGCCCACAAGGGCATTCCGTGACACCCATGACACGAATCGGGCCTGTCTTCACCCCCGGTTCACCGGAAGATCGAGGTCGATTCAACTCCACCAACCCCTGCGGTAGCGCTCCGTTCGCCACCACGGCGATTTCGCGCCACCCCTCACCCACGTGAGCGACACCTGAAGCCCGCTGACAGTTTTGCCTAAAACTGTCCGGACAAAACGGACATTGATCATGCGCAGTTTTAGGCAAAACTGTCACCCGACACCGAAGGGCGCCTTCCGCCGGGGAGACGCCCTTCGGGCGAGTCGGTCGCTCGTGGGGCGGGAGTCAGCGGCCCTGGCTGGCGACTGCGGCCGCGGCCTGCTTGGCGGCCTCCGGGTCGAGGTAGGTGCCGCCCGGGTTGGTCGGCTTGAAGTTCTCGTCGAGGTCGTAGCGCAGCGGGATGCCGGTCGGGATGTTCAGGCCGGCGATCTCCTCGTCCGAGACCCCGTCGAGGTGCTTGACCATCGCGCGCAGCGAGTTGCCGTGCGCGGCGACCAGGACGACGCGACCGGCCAGCAGGTCCGGCACGATCGCCGACTCCCAGTACGGCAGCAGCCGGGCAACGACGTCCTTGAGGCACTCGGTGCGCGGCATCTCGGCACCCAGGTCGGCGTAGCGCGGCTCGCCCTCCTGGCTGAACTCGTCGCCGGGGTCGATCTCGGGCGGCGGCGTGTCGTACGACCGCCGCCAGAGCATGAACTGCTCCTCGCCGTAGGCCTCCAGCGTCTGCTTCTTGTTCTTGCCCTGCAGAGCGCCGTAGTGGCGCTCGTTGAGCCGCCAGTCGCGGCGCACCGGGATCCAGTGCCGGTCGGCCCCGTCGAGGGCGATGTTCGCGGTGGAGATCGCGCGCCGCAGCAGCGAGGTGTGCAGCACGTCGGGCAGCACGCCCGCCTCGCGCAGCAGCTCACCGCCGCGCTTGGCCTCGGTCTCGCCCTTGTCCGACAGCGGAACGTCCACCCAGCCGGTGAACAGGTTCTCTGCGTTCCACGTGCTCTCACCGTGCCGCAACAGCACCAGAGTCGAAGTCATGAATCCAGGCTATAGAGCCGCCACCGAGCGCACGCCCCGGGCGCCCGGCTCCGATAGTTTCGGAACACGATTCTCCGGCGGCCTCACGCTTTCCGGTGGCCGTCCACCTGATCGCGAACCTGCTTTGCGCAGGGAGTAGGCAGTCCGGATACGCGATTCACCCGACAGTTATTCGATCAACACAGCGCCGTGACACGAAAGTGGCGATGGTCACTTTCGGAGGAGTGCAGCGGCTTCCCTTGTTCCCCTGCGTAAACCTTTTTGCCTAACATCACACTAATGGAGCAATGTGGCGGCCTTGTGGCAGCTACATAACTCTGCGAAGTTGACATCGCTCTCCTTGATCGGCTCCCACGCACTCCCCGATCTCGCGAGAGCGACGAGCGCGGTTCAGCTCCCCCAAAGAACCGCGCCCCGCCGGGCCCCGGGTGCCCCCCGCCCACCGGCCCGACAGGCGGGACCTCCGTGTGTGGGGCGGCTCGAGCTCGTGACTCCCCCTCTCTCCGAGCCGCCCCCACACGCGCTTCTACAGGTGGGCCTCCTGCTCAGCGGTGCCGGTAGCGGAACCTGACCCACTGCGGCGGCGCCGGGTGCTCGGGTGGGACCACCTCGTGCGCCGGGGCCGGTCGGTCGGGCTCGCGCGCCCGCCCTCGGCCGCGGCGGGAGATCGAGGCAGCACCCGACCGCAGCGCTGCACGCCGTTCGGTGAGATACCTGCCGCGCAGCTCGGCGTGGCGAGCGGTGCTGCCCTTCCGGGCTCCGGTGGGCGGGGTCAGTCCTCGCGGTCGACGAGGGTCTTGAACGGCTGGAGGTTGGCGAGGGATTCGCCCCTGGACTCGCGCCAGGCCCACTCGCGGCGGATGGCCGTGGCGAAGCCCAGTTCCAGCAGGGAGTTGAAATCGCCGTCGGCGGCTTCCAGCACCTGGCCGAGGATGCGGTCCAGTTCGTCCTCGGTGACCGCGTGGTGCGCGATGCGCCCGACCAGGTAGATGTCCCCGGTCCCGTCGATCGTGTAGTGCACGCCGTAGAGCTTGGCGTTGCGACGCAGCAGGTACCGGTAGACGTCCTCGTGGGCCTCGTCGGGCTGGCGGCAGACGAAGGCCTCGATCAGCAGCGCGTGCTCGGCGACGATCAGCCAGCAGTTGGTCTGCAGCTTCTTGGTTCCGGGCAGGGTCACGAAGAACCTGCCGTCGCCCTTGTCCTGGTGATCCAGCTCGTTGGCCGTCAGGGTGGACTCGATGACCTGCTCCAAGCTCACGCCGTGACCTCCTCGGTGCGCAGCCGCGCGTTGAACATCAGTTTCGCCTGCGCGTAGGCATCCAGCAGCATCTCGGTCGTGCGGTTCCAGGAGAACCGCGCCGCGTGCCCGGCGGCGTTGGCCGCCAAGCGCTCGCGCATGCCCGGATCGTGCACCAGGGCGCCCAGCGCATCGGCCCACGCCTCGGTGCGGTGTCCATCGACCAGCAGCCCGGACGTGTCGTGCGAGACCGCGACCGGTAATCCGCCGACCGAGGCCGCGACCACCGGGGTGCCGCAGGCCTGGGCTTCCAGCGCCACCAGTCCGAACGACTCGTTGTGACTGGGCACCGCTATCACGTCGGCCGCGCGGTAGACCCGCGCCAGATCATCGCCCGCGCGCGGGGGCAGGAACCGCACCACGTCGGCGATGCCCAGGTTCACGGCCATCTGCTGCAGCGCCTCGGGACGTTCCAGCCCGCTGCCGGACGGGCCGCCCACCACCAGCACGACCAGGCGGCTGCGCAGCTCCGGGCTGCGCCGCAGCAGCTCGGCGGCGGCGCGCAGCAGCACGTCCGGCGCCTTGAGCGGCTGGATCCGGCCCACGAAGGCCAGCACCACCGCATCGGCGGGCACGTCCAGCCCGGCGCGCGCCGTCCGGGTCTCGCCCGGGGTGAACACGTCCAGGTCCACGCCCGGCGGGATGGTGGCGACCTGGTCCGGATCCGCGTCGTAGCTGTTGATCAGGTCCTCGGCCTCGAAGCCGGTGTTGGCCACCAGCATGTCGGCCTCGTCGACGACCTGTTCCTCGCCCAGGACGCGCACCCGCGGTTCCGGGGTGTCGCCGGCGGCGAGGCTGGCATTCTTGACCTTGCCCAGGGTGTGCGCGGTGTGCACCAGCGGCACCCCCCAGCGCTCGCGGGCCAGCCAGCCGACCTGGCCGGACAGCCAGTAGTGCGAGTGCACCAGGTCGTAGTGACCGGGCTCGTGCCTGGCCTCCACGCGCAGCGCGCCTGCGGCGAACGCGCACAGCTGCGAGGGCAATTCGTTCTTGTCCAGACCCTCGAACGGACCGGCCACGACGTTGCGGACCAGCACCCCGGGAGCGAGCTCGGCGATCGGGGGCAGGTCCGAGGAGGTGGCGCGGGTGAAGATCTCGACCTCGGTGCCCATCTCGGCCAGCCTGCGGGCGGTCTGGGCGATGTAGACGTTCATCCCGCCCGCGTCCCCGGTTCCGGGCTGCTCGAGCGGGGAGGTGTGCAACGAGAAGACGGCTGCGCGGCGCGGCCGCATGCGTGTCGTTCTGGAGGTCATCTGCTGCCCATCACAAGCCCGTCGGCCCGAACCTTTCGGAAGCCCTCTATCCCCGACATCGACGAACGCGGAAACATTCCCGCGAACTCCCGGTGAAGCCGGGTGACGGCGCTCGACGCTACCGCCACCCGGTGGCGGACCCGAGGATCCGCCACCAGCGGGTGGCTTCGCTCACAGCGCGGACTTCGCCTTCCACTGGTCCCAGTCCAGCAGCCAGTCGTAGACGTCGTAGCGCGGCTCCATCTCGCTGGCCGAGCCGACGACCTCGACCGGGTCGCCGATCAGGGCGCTGTCGAAGTACGCCTTGGCATCGGCGGCCGACAGGTTGATGCAGCCGTGGGTGTTGTTGACCTTGCCGAGCGCGGCGATGTTGTCCTGGTTCTCGTGGATGAACTCGCCGTGGTTGGAAAACCGCGCGGCCCAGGTCTTGCGCACGTTCCGGTAGTGGTACTCGGGGTTGTCCATGATCTCGACCGGGTGCTTGGCCATGATCATGTAAGTCCCGTTCGGCGTGTTGCGACCCGGGTCGTCCTCCTTGCCGTAGCTGGCCGCGTAGCTGGCGACCTGCTTGCCGTCCCGGACGACCGCCATCTGGTGGGTGCGCACATCGGCCTTGACGATCTGGGCCCGGCCGATGTCGAAATCGGTGGTCAGGTCCGCCTGCCCGTAGGAACCGCCGCCCAGGTCCAGGCCGTAGAGATCGGCCTCGACCGCGACGTGCGTGTTCGCGGGCCAGTAATCCTTGGGCCGGTAGTCCACCTGCTCGTCGTTGAGCCACGCCCAGGACCCCTCGACCGGCGTCGAGGATCGGACCCGCAGAGCGCGCTGAACGGCGGCGCGGTCCTCGACCGGTTCGTCGAACTTGATGCTGATCGGCATCGCGACGCCCACCACGGCGTCGTCCCGGGGGTTGATCGTGGCGTGGTTGGTCTTGTCCGGATTCACGGTGCGGAACTCGCCGCGCACCTCGACCTGCTTGCCGTCATCACCGGTCGCCCGGCCGGACCAGCTGTAGCTCTTCCCGTAGCCGAGCGCTTCGGTGGCCTTCCAGCTCTGGCCGTCCGCCGCGAGCTTTCCCTCGACGGAATCGCCGTCCGAATTGCGCAGCTCGATCGAATCGAACTCGCCGCGCTGCACCGACGCGCTGATCGGCGCGGCCGGGTTTACCCGCTGCGCGCCCGCGCCCGGCTCGAACGAAACCTTCGCGACCGGGTCGGCCGGCTTGGCCTGAGGATTCGTCGGAGGCGACGAACAGCCCGAGATCATCAGCGCGCCTGCCAGCACCGCGAGCAACGCGCGCAGCGGTAGCCGGAGCTTGGCACCTGTCACTTGTGAAGTCCCCTTTGAAAATGTGTCGAAACGCCCCGTGGGGGAAATTTCCCCCGCAATGGACCTGCCAAAAACCTTCCCCCACAGGTAAGGACGTTTGGCGACCGAAAAAGATGTCCACTGATCGTATGTAACGCATCACAGCCGCTCTCCCGTCCCGCGACCATCCCGCCGCGCCGCCATCCGGCGTGGTCCGATGGGATCGAAGCGCTTCTAGGAGGTCGAGAATGAGTACGTCTTCAGGTCGCGTCGCAGTCGTCACCGGCGCGAGCTCGGGCATCGGCGCGGCCACCGCGCGCGAGCTCGCCGAGGCCGGGTTCGCGGTCGTGCTGGGCGCACGGCGAGTGGACCGGCTCGAGGAGCTCGCCGCCGAGATCGGCGGCACCGCGCTGCAGCTGGACGTCACCGACCAGGACTCGGTCGACGCGTTCGTCGCGCAGGTGCCGCGGTGCGACGTGCTGGTCAACAACGCGGGCGGCGCCAAGGGCGTCGCCCCGATCGCCGAGGCGGTCGAGGACGACTGGCGCTGGATGTGGGAGACCAACGTGCTCGGCACGTTGCGGTTGACCAAGGCGTTGATGCCCAAGCTCGTCGAGTCGGGCGACGGGCACGTGCTGACGGTGACCTCGGTGGCCGCCTCGGCCGTCTACGACAACGGCGCCGGCTACACCTCGGCCAAGCACGCGCAGGGCGCCCTGCACCGCACCCTGCGCGGCGAGCACCTGGGGCAGCCGGTCCGGTTCACCGAGATCGCCCCCGGCGCGGTGGAGACCGAGTTCTCCGAGGTGCGCTTCGGCGGCGACAAGGAGCGCGCGGCCAAGGTCTACGAGGGCATCACCCCGCTCACCGGCGAGGACGTCGCCGAGGTCATCGCGTTCACGGCGACCCGGCCCAGCCACGTCAACCTCGACTTCATCGAGATCAAGCCGCGCGACCAGCACTCGGCCACCCGGATGCACCGCCACCAGTGAACCGCTGCCCGGACTCCCGGTGGCCACCAGCGCCCCGGGAGTCCGGCGGGCAGCCCCGCCCGGTTCAGACCGAGGCCGACTTCGGGTGCGGATCCAGGTGCACGTCGAGCTCCGCGAGCACGTCGGATATCGGCGTCGCGTAGCCGACCGCCCCGTCGGCCGACCCCGCCACGTGCAGACCGACGACCCGGCCCGAATCGTCCAGCACCGCCGCCCCGGCATCCCCCGGGCCGCAGTAGCCCGCGCCGAGATGCGCAGCTGCTCGCGCAGCACCCGCACTCCCAGCGCCGTGCCGTGATCGATGCGCACGGTGGCGTCGACCGAGGTCACCACCGCCCTGGCGAGCCCGGTGCCGAAACCGAACTTGTGCACCCGCGCCCCCGGGTAGGCGGTCCCGCGCCCGGTCACCGGCCCCAGCCCGGCGACCTCGGGCGAGGTCGGCACTCCGGTCGTGATGCGCACCGCGGCGGCGTCCACGCGGCCGGAGAGGGCGGCGCGGGCGAGCTCGGCGTGCTCCCGACCGCCGACGGGATCGACCATCCGGTCGCCAACCGACCAGGCGTCATCCAGACAGCCGACGTCGAAGGTGGTCAATCCCATCGGCTCCGCCATCCCGGCGCTGACCAGCACCCCCAGGGTCCCGATGCGGCGGTACTCGCCCGCGTCCAGCCGGACCGGCCTGCGGGGCGCCAGACCGCTGCCGCCGCGCAGCACGGCCGATCCGCCGTCCCCGCCGATGACCAGGGGTTCGCCCTGCGCACGATGGATGTGCTGCAAAACCGGTCGTTCCTCGATCACGTCGGTCGGAATGCCGAGGATGTCGCTGGGCACGCAGCTGTCGCGGCCCAGCCGGTCCGGAGGCAGCTTTTCGGCCACCTGCACCACAATTCCCTGCTCGCCAGCCTCCCCGGCGCGGCGCTTGGGGCCGATGTCCACCCCGGTGACCCCGGGCAGGTCCAGGAACTCGTCCTCGATCGCGCGCTTGACCGGGCGGATCACCGCCCGATCGCGCAGCTCGCAGATGCTCGGTTTCGCGGACACCCACCCCATTCAACACTCAGTGTTATGCGTTAGTCACCAAGCGTCACACCAACGGCGGCCAGCGGATCTCACGAATCGAGGGAGCAGTCCACCAGCACGGGTTCGGGAACGAGCGACACGCCGAAGGCCGCGCGCACGCCATCGCGCACCTCCCTGGCCAGTTCCAGCAGGTCGCGGGTGCTCGCGCCACCGCGGTTGGTCAGCGCCAGGGTGTGCTTGGACGACAACCCCGCACGACCTCCCGGCCCCGGGTGCCCCTTGGTGAAGCCGGCGTGCTCGATCAGCCACGCCGCCGACAGCTTCGTCCCGTCGTCCGCGGGGAACTGCGGGATCCGCTGGTCCTCGCCGACCCGCGCTGCGAGCCGTTCCAGGACCTCCGGCAGCGCCTCGTGGGGCACGATCGGATTGGTGAAGAACGAGCCCGCGCTCCAGGTGTCGTGATCCGCCGGGTCGAGCACCATGCCCTTGCCGCGCCGCAGCCGCAGCACCGCTTCCCGAACGGCCTTCGCGTCGGCCCGCTCCCCGGGCTCGATGCCGAGCGCGCGGGTGAGCTCGCCGTAGCGGATCGGTTCGGAGGCGCCGCCGTCGCGCAGCACGAAGCGGGCGCGCAGCACCACGGCCGCATCGCTGTGCTTGAGGACGCTGTTGCGGTAGGTCAGCCCCAACTCGCCCGCCGGCACCGTGCGCACCTGCCCGGTGCGGCGATCCAGCAGGTCGACCGAGTCGAGCAGCTCGGCGATCTCCACGCCGTAGGCGCCGACGTTCTGCACCGGCGTCGCCCCGGCCAGACCGGGGATGCCGGACAGGCACTCCAGGCCGCCGAGCCCCTGGGCGACGGAATCGGCGACCACGTCGTCCCAGTCCTCGCCCGCCTCGGCGGTCAGCTGCACCAGCCCATCGCCGATGCTGTCGTACTCGCGCCCCTCGGTGGCGATTCGCACCACGTGCCCATCGAAGCCGGCATCGGCGATGACCAGGTTCGATCCGCCGCCGAGCACCAGCAACCGGTGCCCGCTGCCGTCGGCCGCGCGGACGGCGCGCACGAGCTCGTCCTCGCTGGTCGCGGTCACCAGTCCGGTCGCGGGCCCGCCGAGCCGCAGGGTGGTGAAATCGGCCAACGGCCACTCGCCGCCGGGCTGTTCACCGGGCAGCGCAGTGTCGTCGCGCACTTCTTCGGCACCGGACATAGAGGCACTCACGGTTGCCAAAGGTAACCTCCGCACCATGGCACGCCGCATCGAGCACCGAAGCACCTCCGAATGGCCTGCGGCCGAGGTGTACCGGGCACTGATCGATCCCGCCTTCATCGAGGCCCGGTTGAAGGAGCTCGGTGGATCCGGCGCCGTGCTCGTCAACCACGCGCACACCGACGATGGCGCTTTCCAGTTCCAGCTCCGGCACAGCGTCTCGGTCGAGTCCCTGCCCACCGTGGCCCGCTCGGTGGTGGGCGGTGACCTGACCATCGAACGCAGCGAGTCCTGGCGCCGCGAGGAGGACGGGTACTACACCGGCGAGATCGCCGCCGAGATCGCGGGAGCGCCGTGCTCGATCACCGGCTCGATGTGGCTGCGCGACCTCGCCGACACCAGCGGCCCCGCGATCAGCGAGCTGGTCGTCTCCGGTGGCGTGAAGGTCAACCTGCCGTTCGTCGGCGGCAAGATGGAAGACCTGGTCGTCGACCAGGTGCAGAAGCTGCTGGCCGATGAGGAGCGCTTCGCCACCGAGTGGCTGGCCCACCGGGCGTAGCTGCGATGAGCAGCACCCCGAAGAAGCGCAATCCCAGGCTGGCCGCCGGACGCGCCCGCGCGCTCGGCGTCCCGACCCGCGGCACCACCAACCCGAACCGGCTGCGCCGGGTGGACCGCTGGATCGCCGGTACTCCGTGGGTGGCGCGCGCGATCTCCGGGTCGGCCGATCCGGTGGTCATCGACCTCGGCTACGGCGCGACCCCGGTGACCACCCTCGAGCTCACGCGCAGGCTCGACCCGCTGCACGGCGAGCTGCGGGTCGTGGGACTGGAGCTGGACTCCGACCGGGTCGCCGCGGGCAAGGTCGTCGCCGATCCGCCCCGGCTGCAGTTCCGGCACGGCGGCTTCGAGCTCGCCGGACTCGCCGCGGGCGTGCGCGGCGCCGACGGACCGGCGCTGATCCGCGCGCTCAACGTCCTGCGGCAGTACACCGAACCGGAGGCGTGGCAGGCCTGGGACGAGCTGTGCGGCCGGTTGTCCCCGGACGGGCTGCTGGTGGAGGGCACCTGCGACGAGATCGGCAGGCGCTGCTGCTGGGTGACGCTCGACCGGCGGGGACCGCGGACGCTGACGCTGGCCTGCCTGCCCTCGGACATCGACAAGCCCTCCGACCTGGCCGAGCGGCTGCCCAAGACCCTCATCCACCGCAACGTGCCGGGCGAGCGGATCCACGCGCTGCTCGCCGACCTGGACACCTGCTGGGACAAGGCGGCTCCGATGGCGACCTTCGGCCCTCGGGCGCGCTGGGCCCAGACCGCGCAGCTCTTCGCCGAACGCGGCTGGCCGGTCCGGGACCGCAGGCGCCGCTGGCGCGCGGGCGAGCTGACCGTCGACTGGGCAGCGGTCGCGCCCGAGGGCTGAACCACCGTCCGAAGCCGCAGCCGGGAACCTCGATCCCGCGCGGCCCCGGGAGGAATCAGGCGAAGTTGCCTCCACCGGCGCGCGGACGTTTCGTCCAGCGGGCTGAGCATCTTTAATGAGGACATGGGTAACGAGTTCCACCTGAAGGCCTTCCACGAGCAAGCTGCGGCGTTCCGGGCAGCGGTGCTGCAAGCCGGCCCGAGCGCGACCGTGTCCACCTGCGACGGCTGGGACGTCGACCGGATGGTGAAGCACCTGGCCCGCGTCTACGCCAGCGTTCGCGCCTCGCTGGAGCTCGCGCCGGACGACGACCGGCCGCACGTCGCCCATCCGCCAACGGAGTTCGAGGACGCGATCGCGTGGTGGGACGAGCGCTACGCGGAGCTCTCCAGCGCGCTGTCCACTATGGACCCCGATCGTCCGGTGTGGTCGTTCTTCGCCGGAGGCACCCCGGCGAGCTGGACGCGGCGGATCGCGCACGAGACCGCGATCCACCGGCTCGACGCCGAGCACGCGCTTGCCGGCCTGGGACCGAACCGGGTGCACGAGCTGATCTTCGATCCGGAGCTGGCCGCCGACGGCATCGACGAGCTGCTCGACAAGCTGCTCCCGCTCGGCGACTGGTCGGAATCGCGGCACGCGGGAACCGTGCTCTACCACTCGCCGGACGCCGGGCGAGCCTGGCTCGTGACGTACTCGCCGGGCGAGAGGCCGGTCACCACAGCACCGCGCGGAGCGGCGCTCGAGGTCGACGCGACGGTGGCCGGAACCGCCGACGCGGTCTACCGGCGGGTGTGGGGCCGTCCGAGCACCGCGCTGGTGACCGGCGACGCCGAGCTGGCCGGGATCGCGGCGGGAAGGTGACCGGAAGCACCGCGCACCACCTGCAATAATCGCGGACCGTGAGCTCCACCGAACGCCGCTTCGTCATCAGCCTCGGCTGCCCCGACCGCACCGGAATCGTCTCCCGCGTGTCCGGTTTCCTCGCCGAGCACGGCGGTTGGATCCTGGAAGCCGGTCACCACACCGACCCGACGACCGGCTGGTTCTTCACCCGCCAGGAGGTCCGCGCCGACTCGCTGCCGTTCGGGCTCGACGAGTTGCGCGAACGGTTCGCGGAGGTAGCCCGGGAACTCGGCGAGGACGCCGAGTGGCAGATCCACGACACCGCCGAGCGGCGCCGCGCGGTGCTCCTGGTCTCCAAGGAAGGGCACTGCCTGCACGATCTGCTGGGCCGCATCGGCTCCGGCGAACTGGACGTGGACCTGCGCGCGGTGATCGGCAACCACCCCGGCCTCGGACCGATCACCGAGGCGCACGGCGTCCCGTTCCACCACGTGCCCTTCGGGGCCGATCCCTCGGCCAAGGCCGAGGCGTTCGACCAGGTCCGCGAGCTGGTCGAGGAGCACGACCCGCAGGCGATCGTGCTGGCCCGGTTCATGCAGGTGCTGCCGCCGGAGCTGTGCCGGCGGTGGGCCGGTCGCGCGATCAACATCCACCACAGCTTCCTGCCGTCCTTCGCGGGCGCCCGCCCGTACCACCAGGCCTACGAGCGCGGCGTGAAGCTGATCGGCGCGACCTGCCACTACGTCACGGCCGAGCTCGACGCGGGGCCGATCATCGAGCAGGACGTCATCCGGGTGGATCACACCGACGACGTTCCCGACATGGTCCGCAAGGGCCGCGACATCGAGAAGCTGGTCCTGGCCCGGGGACTGCGCTCCCACCTCGAGCACCGCGTCCTCGTGCACGGCAAGCGGACCGTGGTGTTCTGACCGGACCGCTCAGCGGCCGAGGCCTTCGATGACCTCGGCGTTGGCGAGTTCGGCCAGCACCTCGCCCGGCACGATGAGCTTGCCGCGGCGAAGGCCGCTGCCGACGACCACGGCACGGGCCGCGGCGACCTCGGCGTCGACCAGGATCGGCCAGTCGCCGGGCAGCCCGAACGGCGTGATCCCGCCGTAGGCCATGCCGGTGCGCTCGACCGCGTCGTCCATCGAGGCGAACGACGCCTTGCGCACGTCCAGCTGCCGCTTGACCACGCCGTTGACGTCGGCGCGGATGGTGGCCAGCACCAGGCACGCGGCGTAGCGGACCTCCCCGGCGCGCTTGCCGGCGACCACGACGCAGTTCGCCGAGAGCTCCAGCGGCGATCCGTACTGCTCGCAGAAGGCGGCGGTGTCGGCGAGCTCCGGGTCGATCTCGGCCACGCCGATCCGCTCGTCATCGAGCTGGAGAATCGCCGAGGCGACCGGCTCGGCCAGCAGTTCCAACCGCTCCAGCGCCGGGACGACCTCGAGGGTTCCCGCCGCCGCGGACCAATCGAATCCCATGCCCCGACGATACGAACCCGCCCGTCCCGGCGACCGAGCGGTCAGCCCAGCAGGTCGGTCAGCAGCGCCCGCAGCTCCTTGCGGTGGGTCAGCACCGGCGCGCGGGAGGGCAGCAGCTCCAGGCGGGACCGCGGGAGCGCCTTGGCCGTCGCCTCGGCCACCTCGGCCGGGTGCAGCGGATCGTTCGTGGCGCCGATGACCAGGACGTCGGCGGTGACCTCGGCCAGCCTCGAGGCGTCCGGAACCGGCACCTCGCCGGGGAGGTCGCGCAACGCGGGTTCGAGCCGCAGCAGGGCTTCGGCCCGGCGCTCGAGGTAGTCGCCCACGTCCACGCCCGCCGGGATGTCCTCGGCGAGGAGCTCGCGGAGTCGTTCGCCGCCGTCATCCGCCGCCACCGCGGCGGCCAGGCGCTCGTAGGTCCGGGTGGCGGCCGCTTCGCGCTGGCTGTCCAAGGCGGCGGGCAGCAGGAGCGCGATCCGGTCGAAGAGCCGCGGGTGCTCGGCCGCGATGCGGGTGAGCGCGCCTGCGCCCAGGGAGGTTCCGATGGCACGGGTCGCGCCGACCTCGCGGGCGACCTCGAGCACGTCGGCGGCGATCGCCCCGTAGTTCCAGTAGCCCTCCGGAGCGTCCGGCGCGGAGCCGTGGCCGGGCAGCGTGAGCACGACGCGGGTACCGGGCAACCCGGACGCGGGCAGGCGGGCCTCGCCCTCGGTGGCGCCCAACCCGTGCACCACCAGGGTCACCGGGTCGCCGCGGCCGTGCGTGGTCCAGCGCGCGGTCACTACCAGGACTTCCCCTGGACTTCCCGGACCTTCGGCCGGACGTCGACGATGTAGACCAGCGCGGCGACGATCCCGGCGATCCAGATGATCCCGTACGGCCCGCGCGAGTCGAAGATCAGCAACAGCGCGGCCGCGCCGGTGATGCCCATCCAGGCCGGCTTGGTCAGCTTGCCCACGGCCGTGTACGCGTCGGCACGTTGAAGCGCCGCGTGCACGAACGCGAAGACACCGACCGGGACGCCCACGACCCAGATCGCGGTGAGGATCCACCAGTACAGCGGCATTCCGCTCGAAAAACCCACGTTCCCACCCTACGTGCTCGGCACCTGCGCAGGCACCCACCCGGCGGGAGCCCCGCAGGACGGCGCGACAGCTCGTGCGAAACCCCGGCGACGCGAACGTCGCCGGGGGCTAAGGAGATGCTTCGGTCGGGTTTGCGCGGAGCGGAACCTCGGACGCCGTCGGGATCCGGGATCCGCGACTTGAGCAGCGACGGTCGTTCCGGGGTGCGGCAGTCGCCGACCGAAACATCTCCTCGGTCTCGTCGGCTCAGCTGTCGGCCTTCGAGCTGGTGGTCTTCTTCGGGGCGCCGGCCGGCTTGGTGGCGGCGGTCGACTTGGTGGTCGTCGTGCCGCTCTTGGCCGCCGCGGGCTTGGTGGCCGCAGTGCTCTTGGCCGGGGCTTCCGCCTTCTCCTCGCCCTGGGCCTCCTCGGTCTCGCCCTTGGCGGAGCCCCCGGACTTGGCCTCGGCGGAATCCGCCGAGGAGTTGGCCGCGGGCTCCTCGGACTTGGCGAACGGGCTGGCGACCTTGCCGAGCACGTCGTCGGCGATGTCGCTGACCTGGCCCACGGTCTCCTCGACCTTGCCCTGCGCGGTGTCGACGCCCTCGCGGACCTTCTTGGCCTGCGGGGTCTCCTGCAGCTTCTGGAAGGTCTCCTCGCCGTGCTTGGCGAGGTAGGTGTAGTACTTCCGGGCCGACTGGCCGTAGTCGTCGAGCCGCTTGCGCAGCTCGACCGGGTCGGCCTTCTGCCGCAGCTCGCCGATGTCGTTGGGCAGGTCCTTGCGCGCGGACTCGACGCGCTCGGTGAGCTGGCTGCGGACCTTGGTCACGGCGTCGACCAGCGCCTGATTGGCGAGGTCACCGGCGCCGAGAACGGCGAGCAGCGGCGTGCGGGCCTGCTCGACGGCACCGCCGACGACCTGGTTCGCCTGCTCGCGAGCCTTGGTGAAATCTTCGGTCTTGGGGAAAGCCGGCATGGCGGTTCACTCCTCGGATTGCTGGGTGTCCCCGTCTTCCACGGCGTCTTGCTCCCGCCGGAACGAGGCGTAGATGTCCAGAAGCACTTGTTTTTGCCGTTCGCTGAGTTCCGGGTCGGCTTGGACCGCCTCGAACACCGGGCCCGCATCGGGGCGTTCCAGGATCCCGGCCTGCACGTACAGCGCTTCCGCCGAGATCCGCAGGCCCTTGGCGATTTGCTGCAGGATCTCGGCGCTCGGTTTGCGCAGGCCGCGCTCGACCTGACTCAGGTACGGATTGGACACACCGGCGAGCTTCGCCAGCTGCCGCAACGAGATCTGGGCGTTGTTCCGTTGCGTGCGGATGTAGCCACCGAGATCACTGACCGCCTGGTTCACGGCCTTGTTGACGGCTTTGTCCATGCGATCCATCGGTGCCCTCTCCGTCTTCATCCACTCTAACCGCGAGTGCTAACTATTGCAAGCACTCTGCTAACACCCCGCGTGCACGTCACTGACATGCGCACATGCAGAACGGGTGGCCGTCCGGGTCGGCGTAAACGCGGAACTTCGCGTCCTGCTGGTCGGTCGGCTGCGGCAGTTGCGTCGCCCCGGCCTCCAGCGCCCGCCGATGCCCCTCGTCGAGGGTCGTCACCCGAACGTCCAGGTGCATCATCTGCGGTACGTCCCGCGATGGCCAAGACGGCGGGCGATATCCCGGATCACGCTGGAAGGCCAGCGGAGCGCCGCCCGCCGGGTCGGCCAGCTCCACCCAGTCGTCGTCCGTCTCCGCCTCGTCGATCTCCCAGCCCAGCAAGCGCCCGTAGAACTCAGCGAGCCGCCGGGGCTCCGGGCAGTCGATGGCGAAAGCGGCGAGCTTGAGCGAGGTCATAGGTCTCTCTCCTCTCAGTCCGGGCAGCCGCGCGGCGCGGGCCCGGGGTCAACGGCGGCACCGGGCTGCAAGTGGGGTGGCGGCCGCGGCCCACCAGCCGATGAAGCGGCTCAGCCACTCCGGGCGCAACCGGGCGCCCTCCTGCAGCGCACGGTCGGTCTCGGCGCGTCCGGCCGCTCGCCGGGCCCGATCCCTCCCGTCGTCGGGCAGGTCGAACTGAATCGGGTTCGTCTCCAACCTCCCAACCAGCAAACCAATGACACCGGTTACTAACCTACTCAGGCATAATGCTGGTTAGCCACGCCCACCGCAACCTCCTATTGGCCTACGATGGTGTTCGTGAACAGCAAAGCTGTCGCTCCGGAGCTGGACCGTCCGTCTGCGCTGGAGGCGGTCGGACTCGACTTCGACCACGACATCGAGCTAGTCCTGGCCTTCCTCAACACCTGCGACGCGGAGAAGGGCACCGAGCTCCTCGACGACCAGGCCCAGTGGCGGCAGTGGTGCGTCGACCGCGGACTCAACCCGGTCCCGGACGTCACCGCGGCGCGGGAGATCCGCGACACCATGCGGACATCGGTCGCCTACGGCGCGCATCCGGCCAACATCGCCGACACCGCCTGGCCGGTGCAGGTGCGGCTGCGCAACGGGATCCCGGCGCTGACCGGCGCGGACGCGCTGGGCAGCGTGCTGGTCTCGGCCGCCCGCCTGGTGCACACCCAGCACTGGGACCGGATCAAGATCTGCCCGGCCGAGTCCTGCCTGTGGGCGTTCTACGACCGCTCCCGCAACCGATCGCGGACCTGGTGTTCGATGCGCGTCTGCGGCAATCGCGAGAAGGCCAGATCCTGGCGCGAGCGCCACACGAGCTAGGCGTACCCGGCTGTCCGGGAACTGCCTCGATCGGCGGTGCGGGCAGCGGAACCCGAGCGGCTCCGCGGACACCGCGCACCACTGCCGGTGCGGCCACTCCAGCGGCGTTCCCGCAGGCACCCGACGCGCCGGAGCCCGCGGGTCGCCCGCGCGGCACGTCGCGTCCGCCCGCGGTCGCACCGGCCACCGCGGCTTCGCCGGCGCGTGCCGGAAGCGGGCGCGTCGCCGGTCAGATCAGCAGCTCGGAGACCGTGTAGATCGCCAAGCCGGCCAGCGAGCCGACCACGGTGCCGTTGATGCGGATGAACTGCAGGTCGCGCCCGACCTGCAGTTCGATCTTGCGCGAGGTGTCCTGGGCGTCCCAGCGCTCCACGGTGTCGGTGATCAGCGTGGTCAGCTCGGCGCGGTAGTTGGACACCACGTAGACCGCGGCCCCCTCCAGCCAGCCGTCGACCTTGCCGCGCAACTCGTCCTCGGTGCTCAACCGCTTGCCGAGCGATTGCAGGCCGTCCCGGACCCGCAGCCGCAGTTCGCTGGACGGGTCTTCGGCGGCGTCCAGGATCATCTTCTTTGCGGTGGTCCACGCCGAGGACACCAGGTTCTGCACCTCGGGGTGCTCGAGGACCTGGTGCTTGATCTGCTCGGCCTTGGCGATGGTGTGCTCGTCGTGCTGCAGGTCGTGGGCGAACTCGACGAGGAAGCGGTCCACCGCCTTGCGCATCTGGTGGTCGGGATCGGTCTTGACCGCCCAGGCGAACGAGAGGACCTCGGCGTAGATCTTGTCGGCGACCAGCTCGTCGAAGAACTTCGGCGACCAGGACGGAGCGCGCTGGCTGACCACGCGCAGCACCAGGTCGTGGTTGTCGCGCACCCAGTCGTAGGCGCGGTCGCAGACCAGGTCGACGAGCTTGTGGTGCGAACCGTCGGCGAAGACCCCGCCGAGGATCCGGCCAAGCGGGGGACCCCACTGCTGGGCCACGATCTTGCGCACCACGGCGTGCTCGAGCACTTCCTGCACGTCCTCGTCGCGCAGGACCTGCACGGCCCCGCGCACCGCAGTCGCCAGCTCGGAGGTGACCCGCTCGGCGTGGTCGGTCTCGGAGATCCAGGTGCCGATGCGCCGGGTGATCTCGGCGCGCCGCAGCTTGTCGCGCACCACGTCCTCGGACAGGAAGTTGGTGCCGACGAAGTCACCGAGGCTGCGCCCGATGACGTCCTTGCGGGTCGGGATGATCGCGGTGTGCGGGATCGGCAGCCCCATCGGGCGCTTGAACAGCGCGGTCACCGCGAACCAGTCGGCCAGCGCACCGACCATGCCAGCCTCGGAGGCGGCGCGCACGTAACCGGCCCAGGCGCCCGCGCCGGCGCTCTCCTGCCAGCGGGCGAAGAAGTAGACCGCGGTGGCGAACAGCAGCAGCGCCGTCGCCACCGCCTTCATCCGCGTGAGGCTCCGCCGCTTGTCGGTGTCGGTGACCGTGGTGGTGTGCACGAGACCGATTGTGGCAGCGTTTCCGTCCCGACCGAGCGAATCGACGCCAGCGGGCGGGGTGTCCCACACCGCAAAACGAACGGTCCCCGGCCGCTTGTCGATGCATTACCCTGCGCCTCGTGCGTACTCCTGCTCTCACCAATCGCCTGCAGCCGTTCACCTCGACGATCTTCGCCGAGATCACCGAGCTGGCCCGGCGGACCGGCGCGGTCAACCTCGGCCAGGGGTTCCCGGACACCGACGGTCCCGAAGGCATGCTGCGAGTGGCGCAGGAAGCCATCGCCAACGGCGTGAACCAGTACCCGCCGGGGGCCGGTGAGCCCGAGCTGCGCGCGGCCATCGCCGAGCACCGCGCGGCGCGCTACGGCACCGAGTACGACCCTGATTCGCAGGTCCTGGTGACCGTGGGCGCCACCGAGGCGCTCACCGCCACCATGATGGCGCTGGTCGAACCGGACGACGAGGTCGTGCTCGTCGAGCCCTACTACGACTCCTACCCGGTGGCCGTGGCGATGGCCGGCGGCGTGCGCAGGACCGTCGCGCTCAAGCAGGGTGACGAGCACCGCTTCGAGCTGGACGTGCAGGCGCTGCGCGCCGCCGTCGGACCAAGGACGCGCGCGCTGGTGCTCAACTCGCCGCACAACCCGACCGGCACGGTGTTCACCGATGCCGAGCTGGCCGCGATCGCCGAGGTCTGCCGGGAGAACGACGTCGTCGCCATCACCGACGAGGTCTACGAACACCTCCTCTACGACGGTCGTGCGCACCACCCGCTGGCCACGCTGCCCGGCATGGCCGAGCGGACGTTGTCGATCTCCAGCGTGGGCAAGAGCTTCAGCGCCACCGGGTGGAAGATCGGCTGGGTCTGCGGCCCGGCGGAGCTGATCGCCGCGGTGCGGGCGGCCAAGCAGTTCATGACCTTCGTCGGCGGCGCGCCGTTCCAGCCCGCCGTGGCGCACGCGCTGCGCAATGAGATGGCCTGGGCAGAACAGCTGCGCACCGATCTGCAGCGCAGGCGCGACAAGCTGGCCGGTGGCCTCGCCGACGCCGGATTCGACGTGCTGGCCAGCGAGGGCACCTACTTCATCTGCGCCGACGTGCGCCCGCTGGGCTTCACCGACGGCGCGGACCTGTGCCGCTCGCTGCCAGAGCGCATCGGCCTGGCCGCGATCCCGGTCCAGGTCTTCTGCGACAACCCGGACGACGCCCGGCACCTGGTCCGGTTCGCCTTCTGCAAGCGCGACGAGGTCCTCGACGAGGGCATGCGACGCCTGCAGAAGTTGAAGTGACGCATCGCGCTAGCGATCACCTCCGTAACCGACGCAGATGAATCCCGATTCGCCGTGCCGCGCCTGGGCTTCGGCCAGCGCGGTGTCCGGCGGGCGACCTTCGGCCAGGGCCTCGTGCAGCGAGCACATGACCTCGGCGGTGCGGTCGTCCGGGATCGGGACGACGCTGGCGATCACCGTGGCCGCACCCCGGTCCAGCAACGTGGTGGTCAGTCCGCTGAGCTGATCACCTCTGGTGACCGCGGACTTGCCGACGTCGCAGGCCGAGAGCACGACGGTGGCCGGACTCCGGTGCAGGCGGTCCAGATCGTGCGCGTAGAGCGGACCGTCGGCCAGGTCCAAACAGGACAGCAACGGCTGATCGCCGCGAAAGTGCCCGTGCGCGGCTAGATGGACGGTTCCCGCGCCGTCCAATGTGGATAGCACGCGCTCGCAGGTCGCCTCGGACTCCAGCAGCAGCCGCCCGCCGTGGCGCGCGTGCAGCGCGCTGACCTCGCGTTCGGCGTGCTCCAGCCGAGGGCCGGCGATCCACGCGCCGGGTGCCGCCGGATCCATGTCGCGGCTTCGTTCGGCACCGCTTCGCCAGCAGCGCAGCGACGGGGTCGCGGTCACGCTCCGACCGCGGCAGGCGGGCAGCGCGGCCCAGGGCAGCAGGTGCAGGACCCCGGTCGGGACGACGACCAGCCGCCTGCCGCGCTCCAGCTCGGGCAGCACCGGCGCGAGCAGGCTCCGCTGCAGCTCGGCGGCGGCCAGCCGGGCACCGTGCTCGAACATCGGTTCCGCCCGCGAGGCCACCCCGCAGGCCTGCCTGGCGAGCAGGTGGCGCAACCGGACGACCTGCTGCGCCGCGCAGTTCTCCGGACCGAGGACGTGCAGCCGCGTCGCACCGTCCACGACGGAGGTCGCGTACAACCTCCCGCGATGCGAGAACAGGCTCAGCAGCACGGCGTCGCCGAGATCGGCCGATATCCCGGCGAGCCCGCCCGAATCGCCCAGCCGATCGGTGCCACCCCGCACGAGCATCGCCCGGTGCCGCACCCGCTTCTCCAGCCGCGCCACCTCGGCCACGGCCCGCTTCGGATCGGTGCTGCGCGGCACGTCCTGCACCGCAGCGCGCAGTTCCACCAGATCGGAGTTCAACCGCTGATCGCTCGGCGGCCGCAGCGCTCGCCGCTGCAGCGCGGCGGCCCGGGACCGCTCGGTCCAGCGCAGCACGAGTCGTGGATCGCCCACGCGCAGCGCGGCTCGCACGGCGACCTCGCCGAGCTCGTCGGCCAGTCCCAGCGCGTGCACGCGCAGTTCGAAGGCCGCCATGCCCGCGGCCTGCTCGTCGACCTGCCGCAAACCTGCCCGGCAGGCCCGGAACAGCCGCGACGGGTCACCGTCCTGCTCGGCCAGCAGAGCTTCGGCAAGATGCCCCAGCGCCTTCTCCGGTGGCGGCGCATCCGGGGGCGGCACCGCGCAGCCGCCGAACAGCCTTCGCGCGGTGCCGCGCAATCCCGCGCGTTGCGCGCACCGGCCCGCCGTGATGCGCAGCTCGGCGGCGGGAACGGTCCAGCCGTACCGCTCGCACTCCGCGGCCACCCGGCGCGCGGCGGCCAGCGTGAACCGGGAGTACCGCCCGGCGCGCAGATTGGCCTGCCAGGTCGTGGCCGCGGCCAGCGCCGCCCACGCGGGTCGTCGCTGGCCGCGGAACAACCCGCGCGCCGCGCTCGCCTGCGCGGCGGCCTCGACCAGATCGCCGCTGCGCAGCGCGCAACCGGCGAGGGCGAGCCGGGTTTCGGCCAGTCGCCCGGACCGGCCGCAGGCCGCGAGGCGTTCGGCGGCCTGCTCCATGATCGACCTGGCCTGCTCGGTGAGACCGGCCGCGGCCAGCGCCTCGCCGCGATCGACCATCGCTTCCGGCAGCACGGCCTCGTCCAGCCCGATCGCCACGGCTTGCTCGAAGAGCCGCAGCGCGCGGGGGAGATCACCGGCGCGGAAGGCCACGCACCCCCGGTTGTGCCTGCACCCGGCCGCCCGGAGCCGCTTGCCGTCGGCGGCGAACACCCGTTCCGCCGCGGCCAGGTCGGCCTCGGCCTCGGCAGGCCGGTTGAGGTAGAGCGCGGCCAGCCCCCGGCCGAGCAGCGCGTTGGCCGTCCAGCGCCGGTCCCCGTCGACGCGGAGATCGTCCAGCGCGGTCGTGAGGTGCTCGTGCGCCTGGCGGTGGTGCCCGGTCTGGACGTGCAGCAGCCCTCGCAGGCACCGAGCGCGGGCACGCCCACCCGCGTCCAGGTGCGGGTCGGCCTCGTCCAGCTGCACCCGGCTCGCCGAGGTCGCGCCGCGTTCCAGCTCGATCCAGGCCAAGGTCAGCCGCAGCTGCGCGGCCCATCCCATCCAGTCGTTGCACACCGCCCGCGCGAGGCCGAACCGGGCGTGCCGGTGCGCCTGCTCGGCCCTGCCCAGCTCCGCGCAGGCCAACGCCGCGACGTGCCGCGCCAGCACCCGCAACTCGTCATCGCGGCCGACGGTAGCCAGGATCCGTTCCGCTTCTTCCAGCGCGGCAACGGGTTCCGCGCACGCGCGCTCGCGCCAGCGCAGGACGGACTCGACCGGATCCGGCGGCGCCACCGCCGCACCGGCGCTCAACAGACCAGCCAATCCGCGACGGCGGGCTCGGCCCGCTCCGGCCGGAACACCACGCTGACCGGACCGCGCGGCACGTCGGAGACCTCGAACGCGCCGTGCTCGTCGAGGACACCGCGGTACTCGCGATCGGGACGGCGCAGCACGATCTCGCCCGACGGCGGGGCGTCTCCGGCGCGGGCGAGCACCATCCCAGACACCCGGTAGAGCCCGCAGGTGATCGGCATCAGGTCCAGCTCGAGCACCCGGCCGGGCATCGCGAAGGTCAGCACCCGCGGTTGCGCACCCGAGCGCGTCCCCACCGGCTCCTCGGCCGAATCCCCGACCAGCTGCAGCGGCACCGGGTCCGCGGACTCCGACCGCACGGCGACCGCCGCGTAGGAGGCGGCCAAGACCTTCTCCGGAACCGGGTCCTCGGTGGTGAACAGTTCCCGGAGCCTGTGGATCTCGGTGGGCATTCGCTGCTTCATCCCGCGACCTCCTCGGGCAGTTCGGCGCCGAGCAGCCGACGCCGCAGTTCGGTCAGGCACCGGCCCTTCTTCGGCCCGATGGTTCCCATCGGCATCCCGAGAGCCTCGCTGACCTGCGCATAGCTGGCCTCCGGCGCCACCGCGAGCACCCGCAACAGCTGTTGGCAGCGCTGCGGCAGCTGGCCGAACGCCTGGCCCAGCCGCGATCCGGTCAGCAGGCGCAACGCGTGGTGCTCAGCCGGCTCGGCGTGCTCGGGATGTCCGAAGTCACCAGCGTCCAGGCCGATCGGCGACTCGCGCTGCCGCGCCCGGGACAACCGGATCGCCTCCCGGCGCGCGGTGGTCACCAACCACCCCGACAGGCGGTTCGGGTCCCGCAGCTCGTGCAGGTTCTCGGCCAGCGACAGCCAGGTCAGCTGGCAGACGTCCTCCGCGTCGGCCGGCGTTCTGGTGAACGCCCGCGACACTCCCCACACGACCGGCGTGTAGGTGTCCACCACGACCCGCCACGCCTGTTGATCCCCCTCCGCTGCCCGGCGCAGGTGCAGAGCGGCTTCCCCCAGTTCGATCACGACCGATCCCTCCGACGTCCACTTCCTTGTCGCCCCCCGCGACATAAGAGGAATCGGGAACGCCGTGAGATTCAGTTCGCGCCGATTACCGCTCGAACGTGTAACAGTGCCGCACGCAGTCGCGCGCCTCGTCCGGGTCCCGATCGGCCTGCAGCGAGGTCGCCACGGCCGCCGCGATCCGCGGTGCGGCGAACGAGGTCCCGCTCCACCGCGCGTATCCGAACCGCCGGTCACCGCCCGGGGCGAGCCGGACGTAGCTGCTGCGCACGTCCACACCGGGCGCCGCGACATCGACCCAGTCACCGGCCGCGGAGAACTCCGCGACCTGCCCGTCGGACCCGGTCGCGGCCACCGCGAGGACCTCGGGCAGGGCCGCGGGCCAGAACGGCCGTCCGCTGCCGTGGTTGCCGGCCGCGGCCACCACGACCGTGTCCGGCCACCGCTCCAACTCGGCGGCCAGGACGGGTGGGCACTCGTCGTCCGGAGTCAGGCATCCGGACGTCAGCACCAGCACGTCGATGTTCTCCCCGGCGAGCGCGGCGGACCGGCGCAACGCGCGCAGCTCGGCGGCCACCGTGAAGTCATCGGTGAATCCCAGCGAGGACAGCGCCCGGCGGGTCCGGATCACCGCGCCGGGCGCGCGCTGCAGCAGCACGCCGTTGACGAAGGTGCCGTGCCCGGCCTGCCGGTCCTGCCCGCTGTCGTCGTCGGCGTCCAGGACCTCGGGCACCGGTTCGAACCACGCGCGGCCGCGGAACCACGGGTGCGGATCGCAGCCGGTGTCGAGCACGCCGATCACCACCGGCGGGTCCCACCGCGCGTCCGGTGGCTCCGGCATCGGCGGCGTCGGGTCCGCCTCCGCCCCCGTACCGAACATCACCGGGGTGCCGAACATGACCGGGCTGCCCAGGTGAACGTGGTTGAGCCGCGCACCGGTCTCGCGCGCGAGGTCGACGCAGTTGCCGCGTTCGGACTCGCGCAGCCGGATCCGCGCCATCAGCAGACCCTCGTCGCGGTGCACGTGGTCGATCCAGCTGCGACAGCGGTCCAGCACCGGGTCGAGATCGCCGATCGGGGTGATCAGTTCACCGCCGCGCACCAGGCACTCCGAGCTGCCGCCGGGATCGTGCAGCACCAGGTCGTGGCCGTAGTTCTCCCAAACCTGCCGGAGCTCGTCGATACCGAGCGAAATGTCGCGTTGATCCACAACGGACACTGTGCCCAGTTTCGACTTCCCCTCCCGGCCGCGAAACGCCCCGGAAGCTCGGCCTCACCCGTTCCAGACCTATTTGGTCCCTTCCCGGTTAGGCCGAATGCATGGAGAATGCTGGCCCGACCGTTGTGTTCGTCGGCGCAGGGGCCCGAAAACGCCGCTCCGGGTGGTTGAATGTGCCCGGCGACGCCGACCGCGGCGAACGTCGTCCCCGGAACCGGTCCCGCGCCGACGCTGCGGACCCGATCAACAGGCGGTGATCACCGTGCAGGGAATCCGCGCGCCGCGCGTTCCCCGTTCGCGGTTCGTGCCGCTCCTGCTGCGGGCCTCGCTGATCGGTGGTCTGTGCGCGGGCACGTTGATCGGCGGAGCCGCTGCGGCTTCCGCGGGCCAGCCGGACACCGGCCACGCGGGGAAGACCTCGGTCGCCGTCGCGCAGCGGCATCGGGCGGAACCGGACGCCGGGGCATCGGCTTCGAACGGTGCGGCCGGCCAGAGCGCTGGGAAGTCGGCCGCGGCCGAACCGGACCGGCCCGCTCGGCCGCGCCCGGTCGAGCCCGCGCGGTCCAGCACGCGCGAGCACGCTCCGGAACGTCCTCAGTCCGGTCCCGAACCGGTCACGCCCGCCGACCCGGCCAAGCCGACGCAGGTCAAGCCGAACGAGCCGGCGCCCGCCGATCCGGCCGAGCCCGCCCGAGCATCGGTTGCCGAGCCGTCCGCCCCGGACGCGGCCCAGCTCCAGCGCCCGGACGATCCCGAGGCCTCGAACTCGACGAACAAGCCGTCCGAACACGCCGAACACGGACCCGAGAGCACGAAGAACCCGCCGCACGAGATCGTGCGGACCACTGCGCAGGCATCTCCGCAGGACCCGGTCGCCAACGCGGTCGACCCGCCGGGGCGCGCCGATCCGGACACCCGACCGCAGGACACCGAGGCCAAGCCGCGCGCTCCGGACCCGGAGCCCCGGCAGACACCGCTCCTGCCGCAAGACCGGCGGGGAAAGGCTCCGACACCACCGGCCCAGCCGGCGCCCACGTTCAACTCCACCTCCGGCGGGTCGATCAACGGGCTGCGCTACGTGCACTACACCCTGCCCACCGCGCCGAACCCGCACGCGCTCACGGCGGGTGTCCTGGTCGCACAGCGCAACATCGACCCGCACGTCGACACTCGATCGACCGAACCTGTGCCCTCGCCCGACTAACGCTCGCCGCGTCGGCCTGCAGCTTCCCGCTGCGGCAGTGAACCTGGTGCCAGCACCGAGGACCCCGATCCGGACCGACTGCGCCCGGCCGGATCGGACCGGGGCGCCACAGCCCGCCCGGCAACAACACCGAACGCCGGACAGCCCGGGCCGGCCCAGCCCCCGGCGCCGCACATGCCCCTGCGGCATCGGGGTGGCGCCCCAGTCGAACCCGCGCTCATCGGCACGTCGAGGGGCCGTGCCGAAGGGCTGGGAACGGCTGAGAGGAACGGCGGTTTCGGGGTGGAGCAAGCACGGACTCCACCCCGAAACCGCCTCTTTTTCGCTCCGGTGACCGTCCACCGGCGACCGCACCACGACCGTCCTCATCGGATTCCGCGGCGCGGGCGCACCGCTCCGCCGCTCGCGAGCTGAGCGGCCGACCTTCAGGCGACCGGCCCGGTCAACGCGCTCGGCGCTTGCCCCGGCCGGGCCCCTTCCACCGCACCGGCCAGTCGCCGGATCGCCTCCCGCAACCGGTCGCCCGGCAGCGTGTAGGGGATCCGGATCCACCGCTCCAGCGAACCGTTGACCGAGAACCGCGCTCCCGGGGCCAACCGCACTCCGCTCTGCTCGGCCACCACCGACGACCTGCTGCTGACCTGCGATCCGATGTCGCACCACAGAGCCAGGCCACCGTCGGGCACCCGGAAGCGCCATTCCGGCAGGTGCTCGCGCAGCGCCTCGATCAGCACCTCGCGGCGTTCGAGCAGTTCGTCCCGCCGCCGTCGCAGGACCGCATCGGCGTCGTCGAGGAGTTCGGTCAGCAGCAGCTGTTCGAACACCGGCGTGCCCAGATCCACCGCGGCCCTGCTCAGCACCGCGCGTTGCACGAACTCCGCGCCAGCGCGGATCCACCCCACCCGCAGCCCGCCCCAGAAGGACTTGCTCGCGGAGCCGATGGTGATGGCCCGCTCGGTCAGCGCCGCCATCGGAGGTGGCGGCGGGTCATCGGTGAGCCCGAGATCGACCATGGTTTCGTCGATGACGGCGTTGGTGCAGGTCCGAGCCAACGCCGTGGCCAGCTTGGCGCGGCCGTCGCCGTCCAGCAGCACGCCGGTCGGGTTGTGGAAATCCGGGATCAGGTAGGCGAGCCGGGGCGCGGTCTGCCGCAGGTTCGCGGCGAGCAGGTCCAGGTCCCAGCCGTCGTCGACCATCGGCACGGCCACCGGCGTGGCGCCGAGCCCGCGGACCGCTTCGATCGCGTTCGGGTAGGTGGGGTGCTCCATCAGCACGCGCTCACCCGGAGCCACCAGCATCCGCAGGACCAGTGCGAACGCGTGCTGTGCCCCGTTGGTGACCAGGATCTGCTCCGGACCCGTGGGCAGCCCGCGCGCGGTGAACCGCTCGGCGATCCGCGCCCGCAGCACCGGTAGACCGTGCGGCTGGTAACCGTGATCGCCCAAGTGCTCGGTGAGACGCAGCCTGGCACGATCGGCCGCCGCGCTGAGCTCCGGCGGAGCCGCGGGGGTGGCCTGGGCGAGGTTGAGCACCTCGGGATCGCTGGTCGGGAACCAGCCGCCGCTCACCCCGGCGCGTCGTTGCGAGTCGGGCAGCTTCACCCAGGAACCCGCGCCGCGCCTGCTCGCGGCGAAGCCGGCCTCGCGGAGCCGGTCCAAGGTCCTCGCCACGAGGGTGCGGCTGACACCGAGGGTTCCCGCCAGCTCGCGCTCGGCGGGCAGCCGAGTGCCGGGCGGCAACCGGCCGTCCAGCACGAGCTGGCGCACCGACTCGGCCAGCAGCTGCGAGGACGGCCGCCCACCGTGCCACTCGCCGAGCAGCTCATCGAGCTTGTGACCGTGGATGTGGACAGCGGCAGCAGGAGACATGGGTCCAATGTAATTGGATTGGATATCGACTTGAAGTCCAATTTTTCCGTAGAAAGGGCGCATGGCATCCATCGCCGCTCCTGTGGACCTCTCGCCGTTGCCGATGCGGGATCGCCCGCTGCCCCGCTTCACCCAGCTCGTCGCCGGCCTGCTGCTCTACGGAGCGAGCCTGGCCCTGATGGTCCGCGCCGAACTCGGCCTGTCGCCGTGGTCAGTGCTGGACCAGGGCATCGCCCTGCGGGCGAACTGGAGCCTGGGCACCGCGAGCGCGGTCACCGGTGTCGCCGTGCTGCTGGCGTGGTTCCCGCTGCGGCAGCGCCCGGGCATCGGCACGGTGGCCAACGTCGTGATCATCGCGATCTCGCTGGACGTCGTTCTCGCGGTGCTCCCGGCCGCGCACGGACTACCGATGCGGGTGCTGTTCTGCGTGGCCGGCGTCGTGCTCAACGGGCTGGCCACTGCGAGTTACGTCGGCGCGCGCCTGGGGCCGGGTCCGCGGGATGGTCTGATGACCGGATTGCACGCGCGCACGGGCAGATCGGTGCGCGCGTGCAGGACCACGCTCGAGATCGGCGTGTTGGCCCTCGGCTGGCTGCTCGGCGGCACCGTCGGACTGGGCACAGTGCTCTACGCTGCGGCGATCGGGCCGATCACACAGACCTGCCTGAAGTTCACCGCCGTCCGAGTGAAAAAAGATCTCTTCCCCTAGAGACATCTCAGTTACCACGAAGTAGTATGGAAGATGTCCACCTGACCCCCAGGGGTGGACCTCGACGCCCCCGCACTCCCGGTAACCCCCAGGCCGGTCGAGCGCGGGGGCGCTCTAATTGCGGCTCCACCAGTCCCACGTGTCCTGTCGGGGACGCGGTTTAACTTCTGCGCCATGGATCTTCACGCCGAACTCGGCCACCGCCTCGATGCCTTCCGGCACCAGCTGCGCGGCGACCTGACCGCACCGATCCGGGCCTGTCCCGGCTGGACGCTGCACGACCTGGCCGATCACCTGGGCAACGAGAACATGTGGGTCACCACCGCAGTGCGCGAAGGCCACCCGGACCACCAGCGCCGCGCGGCGCCGCGAGACGGGCTGATCGAGTGGTTCGAAGGCACCTGCGAAAGCATCCTCGATGCGCTGGCGGCCGATCCGGACGCTCCCGCGTGGACCTTCTACCCGCCGAGCACGGTCGGTTTCTGGCTGCGCCGCCGAACCCAGGAAACGATGATGCACCTCTGGGACGCCGAAGAGGCCCTCGGCGAGCCCACCGCGTTCGACACCGACCTGGCCGTCGACGGCGTGAGCGAGGTCTTCGACACCTTCGTCCCGCGCCAGATCGAACTCGGCCGCATCACCGCGCCGACCGCCTTCCGGATCAGCTCCTCGGACACCGGTCACACCTGGTCGTACGGGCGGGGAGAGCCCGTCGCGGAGATCACCGGGCCGGTGCGGGACCTGCTGCTCCTGCTCTGGAAGCGCATCCCCGAGGACCACCCGAGCCTGACCTGGAACGGCGACCGCTCGGTGCTGGACACGGCGCTCGTGCCGTGAGCGCGGTGCGCGGCGGAGTCGCGAGTTCTGACATGTCGTCGGGCGAAGACACCCGCAGCGCCGTGCACGGGCAGCCCAGAGCCACACGGCGTGGGAGGCCGTCCGGCGAAGTCAGCGCACCGCTGCGGCGGCCGCGCGGCCCGCTTGGCGACCGGAGAACAGGCAACCGCCCAGGAAGGTGCCCTCCAGCGCGTTGTAGCCGTGCACGCCTCCACCGCCGAAGCCCGCGACCTCGCCGGCCGCGTAGAGACCGTCCACCGGCTCGCCGTCCTTGCCGATGGCCCGCGAGTCCAGATCGGTTTGGATCCCGCCGAGCGTCTTGCGGGTCAGCACGTGCAGCTTGACCCCGATCAGCGGCCCGGCGGCGGGATCGAGCAGCCGGTGCGGGGCAGCGGTGCGGCTGAGCCGGTCGCCGAGGTAGCGGCGGGAGTTGTGGATGCCCTGGACCTGCGCGTCCTTGCCGTAGGAGTTGGCGATCTGCAGGTCGCGGGTCTCGATCTGCCCGCGCAGCTCGGCGGCGTCGAGCAGCGGCTCGTCGGTCAGCCCGTTCATCTCGGCCACCAGCGAGTCCAGGTCGTCGGCGACGACGAAGTCCGCCCCGTGCCGTTTGAAGGCCTCGACCGGGGCGGGAGCGCCCTTGTTGAGAACGCGCTCCTTGAGCAGCCGCTTGCGCTCACCGCTGGTGATGTCCGGGTTCTGCTCGGAGCCGGAGAGGGCGAACTCCTTCTCGATCATCTTCTGGGTGAGCACGAACCAGGAGTGGTCGTGTTCCGCGATCTCCGGCGAGGTCCGCAGGTGGCGCAACGTGCCGAGCGTGTCGTAGCCGGGGAGGTACGGGTTCGGCAGCCTGCGCCCCAGCGCGTCGAACCACATCGACGACGGCCCCGGCAGGATCCGGATGCCGTGCCCCGGCCAGACCGGATCCCAGTTGCGCACGCCTTCGGTGTAGTGCCACATACGGTCCCGATTGACCAGCCGCGCACCGGCCCGGTCGCTGATGTCGATCATCCGGCCGTCCACGTAGGCGGGCACCCCGGTGACCATGGACTTCGGCGGGGTCCCCATCCGCTCCGGCCAGTACCGGCGCACCAGGTCGTGATCGGCCCCGATGCCTCCGCTGGCGACGATCACGGCCTGCGCGGAGAGCTCGAACTCCCCGGTCTCGTCGCGATTCGACGCCACGCCGCGCGCCGAGGCGTCGGCCGCCAGCAGCGTCCCGCGAACCCCGGTGACCGTCCCGCCGGACACGATCAGCTCGTCGACGCGGTGCCGGTGGCGGAACTTCAGCAGCCCGGCCTCGGCGGCGGCCCGCGCGCTGCGGATGAACGGCCCGACCACGCCGGTTCCGGTTCCCCAGGCGATGTGGAAGCGCGGCACCGAGTTGCCGTGCCCGTCGGCGCGCAGATCCCCGCGCTCGGCCCAGCCCACCACGGGTGTCAGCTTGATCCCCTGCTGCTCGACCCAGGAGCGCTTCTCGCCAGCCGCGAAGTCCACGTAGGCGCGCGCCCATCGCGCCGCCCAGGAGTCCTCGTCGTCGAGCCGGTCGAACTGCGCGCTGCCCTGCCAGTCGGACCAGGCCAGTTCCCTGGAGTCGTGCACGCCCATGCGCTTCTGCTCGGGCGATCCGACGAGGAACAGTCCTCCGAGGGACCACCAGGCCTGGCCACCGAGGTCGTTCTCGTTCTCCTGATCGACCAGCAAGACCGTCTTGCCCCGATCGGTCAGCTCCTTCGCGGCAACCAGCCCGGCGAGCCCACCACCAACGACGATGACGTCCGCGTCCACGACTGCGCCCCTCTCCTCCAGCAGCGGGCTGGACTGTATCCGCGACCGCGAACGAGCGGAAGTTGGAGAAACCACTTCGAGACCGTTCGGACTGCGATGCTGAGCTCGCCGAACAGGCCAGTTCGAGGCCGTGAGAGGGAGCGTGGTTTCCGTGAGCGCACCGGAGTTCACCAGCCGGATCCGCAACAGGCAGCGGTCGATCGGGTACTGGATCATGCTCGACGCCCCGATGGCGACCGAGCGGATCGCCCGCGTCGGCTACGAGTACGTGGTCGTGGACGCCCAGCACGGCCTGCTCGGTTACACCGGGATCAGCAACGCGCTGCTGGCGATCGACGCCGGCGCGACCTCCGCGCCCCTCGTGCGCGTGGAGCAGAACGACCCGTTCGCCATCGGCCGGGTGCTCGACGCCGGAGCGGTCGGGGTCATCGTCCCGCTGATCGACACGGCCGAGGACGCGGCCGCGGCGGTACGGGCGGCCCGCTACCCGCCCGAGGGCGGGCGTTCGTTCGGCCCGATGCGCTCAGCACTGCGGATCGGCCCCGCTCCCGCAGAAGCGAACGAGGCCGTGACCGTGCTCGCGATGATCGAGACCCCGGCAGGACTGGAGAACGTCGAAGCCATCTGCGCGACCCCCGGACTCGACGGCGTCTACGTCGGCCCCGCCGACCTGCGACTCGCGGTCGGCGGCGAATCGGCGAACGACCCGGCCGTAGACGAGGCGTTCGAAGCAGCGCTCGGACGAATCGCGAAAG